>CAZNRN010000032.1:0-32603 GCA_964575605.1 uncultured Micavibrio sp.
AACAGGAACTCCATGGTGCCGACGCCGCGGTAGCCCATCGTGCGGGCGGTCGATGCGGCCAGTTCGCCGACATACTTGCGCTGCTCGGCCGTCAGGATGGGCGAGGGGCCTTCCTCGATGACCTTCTGGTGGCGGCGCTGGATGGAGCAGTCGCGCTCGCCCAGGTGCACGACGTTGCCGTGCGCGTCGCCTAAGATCTGCACTTCGATGTGGCGCGGGTTCGACAGGTATTTTTCCATGTACATGTCGCCGTTGCCAAAGGCCGCTTTCGCCTCGGCCGAGGCCATGGTGAAGCACTGCTTGAATTCGTCCTCGGAGCGCGCGACCTTCATGCCCTTGCCGCCGCCGCCGGCGACAGCCTTGATCAGGACGGGGAAGCCGATTTCCTTGGCAATCTTCAGGCCCTCGTCGGCGTCTTTCAGCACGCCGGGCGATCCCGGGATAAGCGGCAGGCCCAGCTTGCGGACGGTGTCTTTCGCCACCGCCTTGTCGCCCATGCTGGCGATATGTTCGGGCGTGGGGCCGATGAAGGTAAAGCCGTGTTCCTCCACCATGCGCGCGAATTCCTCGTTCTCGGCCAGAAAGCCGATGCCGGGATGCACCGCATCCACGCCGGTCAGGGACGCGGCGGTCAGGATGGCGGCGATGTTCAGGTAGCTCTGGCGGGACGGCGGCGGGCCGATGCAGACGCTTTCATCCGCCATGCGCACGGCCATGCCGTTGGCATCGGCGGTCGAATGCACGACGACCGAGCCGATGCCCATTTCCTTGCAGGCGCGCACGATGCGGAGCGCGATCTCGCCGCGGTTGGCGATGAGGATTTTATTGAACATCGGGGCTTACTCGATGACAACGAGCGGCTGGCCGAATTCGACCGGCTGCGCGTCGTCGACGAGGACATCGGCAATCGTGCCGCCCTTTTCGGCCTTGATGGGGTTCATCACCTTCATCGCTTCGATGATGCAGATGGTGTCGCCTGCCTTCACCTTCGCGCCCTTGGTCACGAAGCGGGGCGCGCCCGGTTCCGACTGCAGGTAAACGGTGCCGACCATCGGCGATTTCAGGGCGCCCGGATGGTTATCGGCGGAAATGGCGGTGACGGTTGCGACGGGCGCGGGGCCTGCGGCAGGCGCGCTGAACGCGGGGCCGGCTGCGACCGCATGCACGGGGGCTGCGGACTTCTGCACGCGCAGGCTCTTGTCGCCCTCGGTGATCTCGATCTCGGTCAGGCCGGTTTCGTTCAGCAGCGTGGCCAGTTTCTTGATCGCCTCGTGGTCGATCGTCATCGGGGGCATGGGAGTGTTCCTCTCTTCTACTTTCTTGGTATTGGTCATTGCCTTGTCCTTGAAAAATTATGCTTCGTCGAGCAGCGAGCGCAGCGCGTTCAGGGCCAGGATGTAACCATGGCCGCCGAAGCCGCAGATCGTGCCCTTGGCAAGCGGTGAGATGTATGAATGATGGCGGAAGCTTTCGCGTGCCTGCGGGTTGCTCAGGTGCACCTCGATCACCGGCACCTCCAGCACCTTCAGCGCGTCGTGGATGGCGATCGAGGTATGGGTATAGGCGCCCGCGTTGATGATGACGCCCGCAAAGGCGCCGCGCGCCTGCTGGATGGCGGTAACCAGTTCGCCTTCATTGTTGCTCTGGCGGAAATCGATATCGAAGCCCAGTTCGCCTGCGTATTCCTCGCAGTCGTTTTCGATGTCGCCCAGGCTCTGGAAGCCATAGACTTCAGGCTCCCGCACCCCCAGCATGTTCAGGTTCGGGCCGTTCAATATCAGTATGTTATGGCGGGTCGAGGCCAAGCCATTCCCTCAATTATCGTGATTCCGTATTCCTGCGGAGTTATACCACAGCCATTTTCAGGCGGGAGTCCGAATATAGTTTACATAAAAAATGTGAATTAAGCCGTGACAAGGGGTTAGCAGCTGGCTAATAATTTCGCGGTATTTTAAGGGAACCAAAAATGACACTCCGCAGCATGGCCGCCATCGTCACCGGCTCCACCTCCGGCATCGGGCTTGGCATCGCGCGCAAGCTCGCCGCGGCGGGCGCGGATATTTTGCTGAACGGCCTCGGCGACGCGGCCGAGATTGAAAAGGTGCGCACCGGCATCGAAAAGGAATTCGGCGTGCGCGTCTTCCACCACAACGCCGACATGCGCAAGCCCGAACAGATCCAGGCCATGGTGCAGGGCGCGGAAAAAACCTTCGGCAAGGTCGATATCCTCGTCAACAACGCGGGCATCCAGCACACGGCGCGGGTCGAGAATTTCTCGATGGAGCGCTGGGACGACATCATCGCCATCAACCTCTCGGCCGCTTTCCACGCCAGCAAATTCGTGCTGCCCGGCATGCAGAAACGTGGTTTCGGCCGCATCATCAATATCGCCTCCGTCCACGGCCTTGTGGCGTCGAAAGAAAAGGCGGCCTATGTAGCGGCCAAGCACGGCATTATCGGCCTGACGAAAGTCATTGCGCTGGAAAACGCCACAAATGGAATAACATGTAATGCCATCTGCCCCGGCTGGGTGTTGACGCCGTTGGTGCAAAAGCAGATCGACGACCGCGCCAAGGCGGGAAATATCTCGGTCGAGGACGCCTCGGTGCAGCTGCTGTCGGAAAAACAACCGGCGCAGCAATTCGTGACGGTCGAGCAGCTGGGCGACCTCGCGCTCTACCTGTGCAGCGACGCCGCAAAGCTGATGACCGGTATCTCGCTGCCCGTCGACGGCGGCTGGACGGCCCAATGAGGTATATGAAGTAATGGCCTGGAAACCCTGCACACATCCGAAACCCGGCGACACGCTGATGTGGAACGAACCGCTCTGGGCGCCGCCCAACAAGAAACGCGGCAAACCCGACCAGATCGGCCAGCAGATGCTGGTTGCCGAAGTGGTCGAGGCGGGTGACCCTGTGGTGCTGCGCGTGGTGGAAGTTGAAATCCTCGATATCGACGAAGGCGCCGAACAGCCGGAAGGCGTAAAGGCTGGCGATACCATCAAGCGCAAGCTGTCGTCGCTGGAACGCGGCGATTGCCAGAAATTCCACTAAAGGCTCCTTGACGGCGGCAGGCCTTTGCCTATTTCTAGCGGCATCAGTTTCTCCAGCATAAAGGGCAAAAAATATGGAATTCCGTCAGCTTGGCCGCTCCGGCCTTCACGTCCCCGTCCTCAGCCTCGGCACCGGCACTTTCGGCGGCAAGGGTGAATTGTTCGCCAAATGGGGCACGACCGATGTCAAGGAAGCGACGCGGCTGCTCGACATCTGCTTTGACCACGGCGTGAATTTTTTCGACACCGCAAACATATACTCCGGCGGCGCGTCGGAGGAAATCCTGGGCGGCGCGCTGAAAGGCAGGCGCGAAAAAGCAATCATCTCGACCAAGGCGACCTTTCCCATGGGCGACAGCGCGAACGACCGCGGGTCGTCGCGCCATCACCTCATCAAGCAGTGCGACGAAAGCCTGAAGCGCCTTGGCACCGATTATATCGACCTGTATTTCATGCATGGCTTCGACGGCCAGACGCCGGTTGAAGAAACCCTCTCCACCCTCGACACGCTGGTGAAAAGCGGCAAGGTGCGTTACATCGGCGCCTCCAACTTCTCGGGCTGGCATACGATGAAATCGCTCGCCACCTCCGAAAAATACGGCTGGTCGCGTTACGTATCGTATCAGGGCTACTATTCCCTCATCGGCCGCGATTACGAATGGGAAATTATGCCGCTGACGCTTGACCAGGGCATCGGCACGATGGTCTGGAGCCCGCTGGGTTGGGGACGCCTGACCGGCAAAATCCGCCGCGGCGCGAAACCGACTGAAGGCCGCATCGCACAGGGCGGCGCCGACCACGGGCCCGAGGTTGACGACGAATACCTCTACACCGTCGTCGACGCGCTGGACGTTGTGGCGAAGGAAACCGGCAAGACGGTGGCGCAGGTCGCGCTCAACTGGCTGCTGCAGCGCCCGGGTGTGTCGAATATCGTCATCGGCGCGCGTAACGAAGAACAATTGAAACAAAACCTCGCCGCCGTCGGCTGGAACCTGACGCCCGCGCAGGTGGCGACGCTCGACGCCGCCAGTGCCAAAACCCCCGTCTATCCCTACTGGCACCAGATGGGCTCGGCCAATATCAACCCCATGCCCGTGAAGTGGAAATAGCCATGGCGGATAAAGACACCGGCATCGACCTCGACACCATCGCGAAACTGGCGAAGGCGCTTTCCTTCATCAAGGGCGCGCAAGACCCCGTGACCGTCGCGATGAAGGCCGCCGCCGACAGCGGCAAACCCGCAGACATCAAGAAGGCCCATGCCGCGTTTTTGAAAATGAAGCCGGGCGACAGGGCTGCCGCGATGGCGATGATTTCGGGATAACCCTATGAAGCAGGCTGCCGTCATCGCTGCGCTGCTCCTCTCGCTCGCCTGCCTTGCGGCCTGCGGCGATGATACAGAGATTGTCACCCACCGATTCAAGACAGAAAACCTCGGCATGATTACGCTCTCGGCGCCCAAGGACTGGCCGATGCGCGACAAGTATGATGCCGCCAGCGGCACGACGGCCTATGAAATCGAAACGCCCTTGGGCGGTAATTTCAAGTTCTTCATGGTCATGGGCGACCTTGCCAGCATGAAACTGCGCGACACGGGCGACAGCGGGCTCGAGGATTTCGTGATTGCCAAGGCCGCGCCCCTGCTGCCGAAGACGCTGGAGGGCAGGGCGTTGCCGCAGCGCTTCGGGTTTAAAAAAGACGGCGTCTACGTGCGCTTGACCGACAAAACGGAAAAGCCCAAACCTCAATACCTCTACCTGACGCAGGGCGTGCGGCTGACAGATAATGCAGGCATTTATTTCGCCTTCTTCTCGAACCAGAAAAACGACCAGGACGAAAAACAGCTGAAACAGGCACTGGCCACGGTCGAGAGCATCAAGGTCGAACCGCCGCCTCCGCCGGCCGGGGAAACGCCGGAATAAAAAAAGGCCGCCCTGTGACAGGCGGCCTTTTTTAGAAATCCGTAAAGATTACGGCGTCGGGCCTTTGGGGGCTTCCGGAGCTTTCGGAGCTTCGGCAGCGGGCGCGTCTTTTTGCTCGCCTTCTTTTTTCTGGCGGGCGGCGAGGATCTTTTCCTCGGCCTTGATGATCAGCTTGTTCGTGCCTTCTTCGAGCTTGTCGTTCAGCTCGTTGGCTTTCTTCGCGCCTTTTTCGGCGAGGTCTTTGCCGGTTTCAACGGCCTGGGTGAAGGCTTTCTTGGTTGCTTCTTTGCCTTCTTCGAGTTTCTTTTTCCAGTCGAATGCCATCTGTGCATCTCCTCTATTAAATATGTGCTGTTTTTTAAGGACTCAGAGGTTAACAACCGTGGTGCGCTGCGTCAAGGTTTATGGATAGGTTTATTTTCAAAAATCCTGAAACAAAAAGCCGCCCTTTCATGGGAAAGGGCGGCTTATGTAATATAACCCTGCGAATTAGGCACCGGGCTGTTTCTTCGCAGCCGGTTTGCGGGGCGCGCGGGGCTTGCGGGGCTTCGCGGCTTTCGGGGCTTCAGCCTTGGGCGCATCAACCTTCGGTGCTTCCGTTTTAGGTGCGGCCGCTTCTGCAGCAGGCTTGGAGACCGAGGGTGCTTTCAGCACGGGTTTGGTCTCGGCAACCGCCTCGGGGGTCGCGGGCGTGACGGTGGCGGCGGGTTTTTCCTCAGCTGCGGGTTTGCCGTTCACTTCGCGGTCGATTTCGTCGAACACAGCGCCGACCAGGTCCAGCAGTTCGCCGACGCCCTGGCGGAATTCCTCGCGCGCCTGTTTCTGGCGTGCGCGGAAGGCCTCGGCGGCCTGGTCTGCCGTTTCGCCGGCTTTTTGTTTCAGCTCGTCGCGTTTTTCGGCGGCGCGTCCGGCCGCTTTCGCGCCTTGCTTGGCGGCTTCGTCGATCACTTCGCCCGCGGCCTTGAAACCTTCGCGCAGCAGTTTTTCAAAAAGGGACATTGTGTTTTATCCTTCTAAATATTAGCGCTTGGGCGCCTTTTTGTTGGGGGTGATTTTCTTGGCCTTCATCGCGGCGGGCTTTTTCTGGGGCGCTGCGGGCTTTTCGGCGTTTTTGGTGAAATCGAGTTTCGCGCGGGTCTGCTTGCCGAATTTTTTGGTGGCTTTGGCGGCATCGGCCGTCGTCTGCTCGATCTTCTCGCCGATCTGGCCCAGCGTCTGGACGGTTTTGTTTTTCACCGCTTGGGTTTTCTGGCGGGCGGCTTCTTTGGCGCGGTCAACGTTGGTTTCGACGTTGGTGCGGACCTGTTGTGCGGTCTGGGTCGCGGCGGCGCCGATCTCGTTCGCTTTGGTGCGGGCGCTGTCGCCCAGCTTGCCCAGTTTCTCGATCGCGTCCTGCGCGGCCTGGTCGGCTTTCAGCACGCCGATGGCGATGGTCGCGGTCGCGCCTTCGCGCGCCTGATGCAGTTTTTCGCGGAGATTGAATTTCATGGTCGTGGTCCCTCTATTCAGGTCAGTTAAATGGATTGTTTTTGCATAAGCCGTAGAGAGGTACCGCATCCCTAACCCCGAGTCAACCTTATGGATATAAAATTTATCCATATATAATTGCCATAATGCGCGATTAGATGAGCAGGTGTTCGTTTATGGATGCAACCCCGGCGAAAGTCGGAGTCTACGGCCAAGTGTCCTGCACTATTAGTATCGCGCTGCAACTGCCTTAGACCCTGGCTTTCGCCGGCGTTACGCGGCGGGCGTTAAAGCAGCGCGTCCAGCCCCTTGGTGAAATCGCCGGTGTAATCGACGCGCACGAAATAGAGACCATGGGCGGGAGCCATGGGGCCGGCCTTGGTGCGGTCTTTGGCTTCCAGTATTTCCTTCACCTGTTCGGGCGTCCATTTGCCTTCGCCGACCATTTTCAGCGTACCTGCGATGTTGCGGATCTGGTGGTGCAGGAAGGACTGCGCCTCCGCCCATATCTCGATATGGCGGCCGAAGGCGGGTTCATGCTTGTTCTCGACAATCTCCAGCCGCTTCATCGTGCGCATCGGCGTTTTCGCCTGGCATTCTGCGGCGCGGAAGCTGGTGAAATCATGGTGGCCGTGCAGATGCTTTGCGGCCTTGTTCATGGCGGCCACATCCATGTCCCAGCCGATATGCCAGGCGCGGTTGTGGTGCAGCACCGTGTCGGCCCGGCGGTTCATGATGATTTTGTAGCAATAGACGCGGTGCACGGCCCCGAAACGCGCGTGGAAATCGCTGTTGACGCGGGATGCCTCCACCACCGCCGCCGGATGCGGGCGCATGTGGAAGTTGATCGCGTCGCGCACGGTTTTTTCGTCGGCGTCTTTCTTGATATCGATATGGGCGACCTGCCCCAGCGCATGAACGCCGGCGTCGGTGCGTCCCGCCACATGGGCGGTCACGGTTTCGCCGCAGAATTTTAAAACCGCTTCTTCGAGGCATTGCTGGACGGAAAACGCATTCTCCTGCCGCTGCCAGCCGGAGAAGGGGGTGCCGTCATATTCGATGGTGAGTTTCCAGCGGAAGGTCACGATCCGCCGTGCTTGCGCGAATAGGTGGAGCCCGCGAGGAAGGCGGAATCGCGGAAGGGGAAGTTCGGCTGCCGCGGCTGCGAATTGGCGGCGGCGTTATAGGCCTCGCTGATCACGCTGTCGCGGTCACGGCCGTGGCGCCTGACGGCGTCGTTCACTTTTTGCTGGGCGTTCTCGCGCACCGATGCTTCGTACTCAGGCGTGGAACCCAAACGTATGGCAAGGTCGTCCTTCACCAGTTCGTCGACAAGGCGGCGGGCAAAGGCTTCGTCGGTCATGCGCGGGTCGCGGAAGTTCAGCACTTCGTTGAGCGTGTTGCCGAGCATGATTTTCTTGCGGTCTGCCATGGTCGCCTCTTAAGCGGGTTTCAGCATCTGGGTGAAAAGCGCGGTCAGTTTTTCCATTTCCTGACGCACATTGCCCTCGAACAGGACTTTGCGCAACAGGCTGATGGAGAAAAGATGGTACCCGCGCTCTTCCGCGCGGTTAATCAGGAAAACGAAGGCGGTGCGGCGGTTCGCGTCCTTGAAAGGATGAATGGCGATAAAGCCGTAATAGAATTTCGCCAAGGTGGCGGCCAGCGCGCGGTGGGTGAGGGCGGCCTTCAGCTCCCAGGCGAAAACGGCCATCAGTTCGGCAAGCCTTTCGTTGATCTGGTCATGCGGCGTGAAGTGAATTTCGCGGTCAAATTTGTCGATGCAGACGACGCTCTCATGCCTGAACTGCCCATCGCCCGAAATCTCGGCATGGATATCCCGCAGTTCCTGAATGTATTGCTGCGCGTGGGGCATGGAATACAGTAACGCGGGAGCCGGAAACCGTCAACTTGGGGTACTTAAGTTAACAGGTCGCCGATGCTCAGGTGGGTGCCGTTCATGAAGGACAGACCGTCCATGGCCTTGCGGTCCTGCGGCTGGACTTTCTTGATCAGCAGCGCGCCTTCGCCGCAGGCCACGACAAGGCGGCGGTCGAGGATTTCCCCCGGCTTGCCGCCACGGCTAGGCGCGATTTCGGCCTCCAGCACTTTCAGGCGTTGTTCGCCCTGCAGGCACCAGACGCCCGGCCAGGGGGTAAGGGCGCGGATCTGCCGCTCGGTTTCAACGGCGGATTTCGTCCAGTCGATGCGGCCGTCGTCTTTGGTCAGCAGATGGGCATAGGTGACGCCTTCTGCTGGCTGCGGCTGGGGGGCGGGTTTGTTGCCCGCCACGATCTGCTCCAGCGTATCGGTAATCAGTTCCGCACCCATGACGGCCAGCGCGTCATGCAGCTCAGGGGCGGTGGTGGTGTTCGTAATCGGCACAACGCCTTTCGACAGCACCGCGCCGGTATCAAGGCCTTCGTCCATATGCATGATGCAGATACCCGATGCCTTGTCGCCCGCCATAATGGCGCGCTGGATGGGCGAAGCGCCGCGCCAGCGCGGCAGCAAGGATGCATGGATATTCAGGCAGCCGTGCTTCGGCGCGTCTAAAACTTCCTTCGGCAGCAGCAGGCCATAGGCCGCGACCACGGCGATATCGAGGTTCAGCGCCGCGAATTCGGCGCGCGCCTCGGCGCTCTTTTTCAGGCTTTTGGGATGGCGCACCATTAACCCCAGTTCCTCCGCGCGCTTTTGCACGGGCGAGGGCTGCAGTTTATGCCCGCGGCCTGCGGGGCGCGGCGGCTGCGAATAGACTGCGGCAATGTCATGCCCGGCGGCATGCAGCGCGTCGAGCGCCGCTACGGCGAAATCAGGCGTGCCCATGAAGGCGATGCGGAGTTTCTTGCTCATGGGGTGTTTGTAACAGATTTAAGGGGAAGCTTAAAGGATGTGCGTCGCCGCGAGGTCTTCGGCGTTTTCCTTGGTCCATTTCTTTAATTTACGCATGACGATATCGCGTTTCAGCGTCGACAGGTGGTCGACGAAAAGGATGCCGTTCAGGTGGTCCATCTCATGCTGCAAACAGGTCGCCAGCAGGCCGTCGGCCTCGATCTCCTGCTGCTTGCCGTGATAGTCGAGGAATTTCACCTTGATGCGCAGCGGCCGCTCCACCTCGGCATACTGGCCGGGGAGGGAGAGGCAGCCTTCGTCATAGATATTCGTTTCCTCGGATTCCCAGGTGATTTCGGGGTTCACGAAGAACTGCGGCTTGCCCTTGCGCTTTTCCAGCGGGATGTTTTCGTCTTCGTCGTCGTTTTTCGGCTGGTCGACGTCGAGCACGAGGATGCGGAGCGAATGCCCCACCTGCGGCGCGGCCAAACCGATGCCGGGCGCGGCGTACATGGTTTCGAGCATGTCGTCCATCAGCTTACGCGTTTCGTCCGTCACCTGCTGCACAGGGTCGGCGATCTTTTTCAGCACGGGGTGCGGTGCGACATATATCGGTAATACGGCCATGTTTTCTCCTGTCCTTTAAATAAGGCGGGCAGGATAAAAAGTCAAGAAAATCAGCCGTTTTCGGCCTGTTTCAAGGGGGTTACGCTGCTGTCGTCCCCGTCTTCGTCGCCCGTTTTGGGCAGGGATTTCGTGGTTTTGACGCCAAGCGCTTTCAGGTCTTCGGTCTTTTTCACGATGTTGCCGGGGCCTGTCGTCAGGTTCTTGAAGGCCTTGTCGTAGGTGTCGGAAGCCTGTGACAGTTTCTTGCCAAGGTCTTCCATGTCTTTTACGAAGCCAGCGACCTTGTCGTAGAGCATGCCGCCCTGACGCGCGATTTCGGCGGTGTTGCGGTTCTGCATTTCGATGCGCCAGAGCGACGCAACGGTGCGCAGCGTAGTGAACAGCGTTGTGGGCGTGACGATGATGATGCGTTTTTCCCAGGCGAAGGCATGCAGGCCGGTGTCTTCCTGCACGGCCAGCGAATAGGCGCCTTCGATCGGCAGGAACATCAGCACGAAATCGGGCGCGCCCAGTTTGTCGGTATCCTGGTAACGGCGCTGTTCCAGCCCCGTGACATGCGCGCGCAGCGAATTCAGGAATTCCTTCAGCGCCACGGCGCGCGGCGCTTCTTCGGTCGCGCCGCAATAGCGTTCGTAATGCGTCAACGATACCTTGGCGTCGACGATGATGTGCTTTGCATCCGGCAGTTTAACGATGACGTCGGGTTTCTGCTGGCGGCCCTCGGCGTCTTTCAGGCCAAGGTCGGTGCCCTGCAGTATATAATCCTGGTTGCGGCGCAGGCCGGATTCTTCCAGGATTTTTTCCAGCATCACCTCGCCCCAGTTGCCCTGCGCCTTCACGTCGCCTTTCAGCGCCTTGGTCAGGCTTTCGGTCTGTACGCTCATCTTCTCGTTCACGGCGATGATGTTCTTGATCTCGTTCTTCAGCGAATACTGTTCCTTCGCCTGCTGGCCGAAACTGTCGTCGACCTTTTTCTGAAACTCCTGCAGTTTTTCCTTCAGCGGGTTCAGCAGGGTGCCGAGGTTTTCCTGCGACTGTTTTTTGAAGGCGCTGGTTTTTTCGTCGAAAATGCGGTTGGCGAGGTTTTCGAACTGCAGGGTGAACTTCTTTTCCATCTCCACCACGTCCTGGCGGCTGCGCTCTATCGAGTCGGAAAGGGCGTTTTTCTCGGCCTCGAGGCGGATTTTGTCGGCAAGCAGCTGGTCGCGGTCGGAATGCACATTCCCATAAAACTTCTTCGCGATGAGGAAACCTGCTGCAAGGCCGCCAATGATACCGAGGAGGAGAGCGAGTTCAGGCGTGAAAGACATATGTTTTCAAGGCCCCGCTGCGCTGGAAAAAATAGAATCGACCGCGGCATTCTAGAGAACTGATCTAAACAGCGAAAGGGGGTTATGAAGAAAAATAATTCCTGTCTATGAAAAACAACGGGAAGAATCCGTTTGGGAACACGCGTTCACTGAATTAAATTATTTTCTCACGGCACTAGGGGAAATATTCGTAACAGGACACTTACTGCAGCGCAACAAAGTTGCTCGAAACACAGCATAGGGGGCTATCATGGCTGAAATGACAAAACACCTTATCGTCGACCTGAAAACAGGTTACGCCTATGGCATTAAACTGGACGAGAAGGGTGAATGCAAAGCCGCCCAGGCGCTGAACACAGCGATTGAATCGCTGGATGGCCGCCTCATCAACCGCTTCGGTCCGACGCAGGGCGAGAAGCCCGCTTTCGGCGGCCCCGTCGACAAGCCCAACACGCTGCCTTTCGGCCAGACAACATATGCTGTCGAAATGACCGATGGCAAAGCAGGCCAGGTCTTTACCGTTGTATGGCCCAAGAAAGAAGACTGGGACAAAGGCGTCATGCCGCAGGTGGCCGCGAAAGCGCTGCCCGACAACCTGATGGCCGCCGGCGTTGCCGCGACCCCGAAAGCCCTGAAAGACAGCAAGGGCGCCGGCGTCGAAGACGAAGCCACCCTGAAAAAGGCGCTCGAGAACATCGACAACATGATCGGCCTCGACACCGCCAAGCGCGACATCAAGCAGAACATCGCCGTCGCGCGTTTCAACCGCATGAAGCAGGAACTGGGCCTGAACACCAAGCCTATCTCCCGCCACATGGTATTCACCGGCAACCCCGGTACCGGTAAAACCACCTTCGCCCGCGAAGTCGCCAAGGTTTACCACGCGCTCGGCTTCATCGAGAAACCGAACGTGCACGAGGTGAAACGCGAAGACCTGGTCGCCGGTTTCGTCGGCCAGACCGCGCTGAAAACCAAGGAGCAGATCGACAAGGCCAAGGGCGGCATCCTCTTCATCGACGAGGCTTACGCGCTTTCCCGTGAGGCAGGCCCCGGCTCTGACTCGAAAGACTTCGGCCGCGAAGCCATCGACACGCTGGTCGCCGCCATGGAGAACATGCGCGAAGACCTGATCGTCGTGGTCGCAGGCTACACCGAGCCGATGAAGAAATTCATCGACGCGAACGAAGGCCTGAAATCGCGCTTCATGACCTATATCAACTTCGACGACTACACCATGCCGCAGCTCGGCAAGATCATGGACTTCATGCTGCAGGACCGCGGCTACACCATGGCGCCCGATGCCCGCGCGCTGGCGATGGACATGCTGGACGAAGAAGCCAAGCGCGCGAAAAACGCCTTTGGTAACGGCCGCACCGTCCGTAACCTCGTCGAGAAAGCGGAAAAAGAACTGGCGCTGCGCCTGGAAAGCGAACACAAGCTGGACAAGAACAGCGGCATTTCGCCCGACGACCTGAAAAAGGCGCTCACCACCATCACGCTGGACGACGTGAAGGGCATCTCGCTGCAGGGCCTCACCGGTCCCAAGGCGCGCCCCTCCAAGTTCGGCTTCGACGAAGCGGACGAGAAGGCAACGCCGCGCGTCGCCGAGAACGACAACCCGGTCAAGGCAACGCCGCCGAGCGATGCGCCCGCGCGCACGCCCAACCGCCCGACCTTCCGCTCCAGCTTCAACCCGTAAGCAGGACGAAATAAGGATAAGGGAAGGGGGATTTTCATAATCCCCCTTCTTCTTTTTGGCTATCATATTGTGGCTTTGGTTGAATTTATTAACCGCGGCTGCTATTTACTTCCTGTATTCATAACCAAACAGGTTACCTATGCAGGACTATCTCGACGATCTCGAATCCCGTTCCATCTACATCCTCCGCGAGGCGTATAACCGCATCAAGCCGCTCGGCATGCTGTGGTCGATCGGAAAGGATTCGACCGCGCTGCTATGGATGATCCGCAAGGCCTTCTTCGGCAAGATACCCTTCCCGATGATCCAGCTGGACACGCAGATGGAGCTGCAGGAGGTCTATGACTTCCGCGACATGCTGATCAAGGAATGGGGTTTCGACTTCCACGCCGAGATGTGCCCGCCCGAAGAGGCGATGGACCAGACCCTGCCGCCCGCGACCCGCGCCGCCAGCCGCAAGACCGAAGGCCTGAAAAACCTCATCAACAACCACAAGTACAAGGGCATCATCGTCGGCATCCGCCGCGACGAACAGTCGATGCGCGCGAAAGAACGCGTCTTTTCCCCGCGCAGCTTCGACGGCGCCTGGGATTACAAGGACCAGCCGGCCGAATTCTGGGACCAGTACAAGACCGAATTCCCCGAAGGCACGCACGTGCGCATCCACCCCATCCTGCACTGGCGCGAAATCGACATCTGGCGCTATACGCTGCGCGAGAACATCCCGATCGTGCCGCTCTACCTGTCGCAGAACGGCATGCGCTACCGCTCGCTCGGCGAGAAGAACATCACCACGCCGATCAAGAGCAACGCCTCCACCATCGAGGAAATCATCGCCGAGCTGGAGGTGACCAAGACCTCGGAGCGCGCCGGCCGCACCATGGACCACGATTCGGAAGACAGCTTCGAGCGCCTGCGCCGCAGCGGCTATATGTAAGGATAAACAAATGTCTAACGTCGCATCTTTCGACAAACTGCAAAAACTGGGCGTCGTCATCGTCGGCCACGTCGACCATGGCAAATCGACCCTGATCGGCCGCCTGCTGCACGACACCGGCAGCTTCATGGAAGGCAAGCTCGAGGAGCTGAAAGCCGTCTGCGAACGCCGCAATGTGCCCTTCGAATGGTCCTTCCTGCTCGACGCCTTCCAGGCGGAACGCGACCAGGCCATCACCATCGACACGACGCAAATCTGGTTCAAGACGAAAAAGCGCAACTGCGTCATCATCGACGCCCCCGGCCACCGCGAGTTTTTGAAGAACATGGTCTCGGGTGCTGCCTTCGCCGATGCCGCCATCCTGGTGGTGGACGCGAAAGAAGGCGTGCGCGAACAGACCAAGCGCCATGCCTACCTGCTGCACCTGCTGGGCCTGCAGCAGATACTGGTCGTCATCAATAAAATGGACCTCGTCAATTATTCCGAGGCGCGCTTCCGCGAAGTGACGGGCGAGATCAAGGCCTATCTGGCCGGCATCGGCGTCACGCCGCATTCCATCATCCCCATCGCCGCGCGCAACGGCGAAAACATCGCCGAAAAAGCGGCATCCATGCCCTGGCACAAGGGCCTGACCGTCATGGAAACGCTCGACACCTTCGAGCCCGTGTCCGCGCCGGTCGACCGTTCATTGCGCTTCCCCGTGCAGGATGTCTACCGCTGGGACGAAACCCGCATCATTGCGGGCCGCATTGAATCCGGCGTTATCCGCAAGGGCGATATGCTCACCTTCTCCCCCTCCAACCGCCAGGCCAAGGTGGTGAGCATCGAGAAGTGGAATTCCAAGCACGAAATCCTCTCGGCGCAGGCGGGCGAGAGCATTGGCCTCGTCCTCGACCAGCCCATTTTCGTGGCGCGCGGCGATATCGCCAGCCATGCCGACAAGGCGCCGGTCATTTCCAACAACTTCCGCGCCAATATCTTCTGGCTGGGAAAAACGCCCTTGAAAACCGGCAAACTCTACAAGATGAAGCTGGCGACATACGAAGCGACCGTGACGGTGCAGAGCATCGAACACGTGATCAACACCGATGACCTGTCGCGCAGCCAGAAACAATCCGTCGAAACCAACGAGATGGCCGAAGTCACCTTCCGCAGCCGCGAGATGCTGGCGCTCGACAGCTACAAGGATTCCTTGAAAATGGGCCGTCTCGTGCTGGTCGAAAACCATGATGTCGTCGGCGGCGGCCTGATCGTGCCGGAAGGCCTGGTCGACCAGCGCAACCTGCTGCACAAGGCCCAGGAAAACCTGCATGCCGTCGACCACCTGCTCACCCCCGCCGCGCGCTCCGCGCGTAACGGGCACCGCGGCGCCGTCATCTGGCTGACGGGCCTTTCCGGCTCCGGCAAGTCGACGCTCGCCATGCGGGTGGAACATGCGTTGTTCAACCGCGGCATGCAAACCTACGTGCTGGACGGCGACAACGTGCGCAAAGGGCTTTGCGCCGACCTGGGCTTCTCGCCCGAGGCGCGGATGGAAAACATCCGCCGCGTCGGCGAAGTGGCGAACCTGATGGCCGACGCGGGCCTTATCGCCATTACTGCCTTCATCTCGCCTTTCCGCGCCGACCGCCGCAAGGCGCGTGATGCGGCCGGCGAACGCTTCCACGAAATCTACGTGAAGGCGGATTTGGAAACCTGCGAGAAGCGCGACCCCAAGGGGCTTTATAAAAAGGCGCGCAAGGGTGAAATCAAGGAATTCACTGGTATCACCTCGCCCTACGAAGCGCCTGAAAGTGCCGACCTGACCGTCGACACCACGGCGCACGGCATCGACGCCTGCGTCGAGATGATCACGCAATACATCGTCGACAACATCCGGGCCGTCGAAAACGTGACGCCGCTCCAGTCCGTAAAGGCGCGCCAGCAATGATGGATTACCTCGACCTCGCGCGGAAGCTGATCCCCGTTGCCCGCGCGGCAGGGGAGATCGAGCTGAAATATTACCGCGAGGGTGCGGAGGTGCTGGATAAATCCGACGGCTCGCCGGTCACGCTGGCCGACCAGGAAGCGGAAAAGCTGATCACCGAACAGCTGAAACAGATCGCACCCGGCATCCCGATTGTGGGCGAGGAAGCGGTCGAGGCCGGCAGCATTCCCGATATTTCGGGCGGCACCTATTTCCTTGTCGACCCGCTCGATGGCACCAAGGAATTCATCACCGGCGGCGGGGACTTCACCGTCAATATCGCTTTGATGGTCAACCACGAACCTGTGATGGGCGTTATTTTCGCGCCTGTTTCCGACGCGCTCTATTTCGCGGGCGGCGGCAAGGCCTTTGCGCAAATGAAGGGCGGCGCCGAACAGCGTCTCGCTGTGCGCAACATCCCTGAATCCGGCCTGACCGTCGTCGCCTCCAAACGCCACGGCGACCCCGAAAAAATCGAAGAGTTCCTGCGCGGCCGCAAGGTCGAAACCACCGTCAACCGCTCCAGCTCGCTTAAATTCTGCGTGATTGCGGCGGGGGAGGCGGATGTCTACCCGCGCCTTGGCCCCACGTCGGAATGGGACACAGCGGCGGGCGATGCGATTTTGCGCGCGGCAGGCGGCTTCGTCGTCACGCTCGACGGCCAGCCCCTGAAATACGGCAAGGCCGACAAACGCTTCCTGAACCCCGATTTCGTGGGTTATGCGGTGGACGAAGGCTTTACCGGCAAGCCCGCGGTGAAACCCGCACTGCGCTTGTAATCATCCGTATTTCTTTCCCCATACATACAGCGATTTGACGATAGGCCCGAGCGCCTTGCCCTTGTCGGTCAGGAAATATTCCAGCCGGGGCGGGTGGCGTTCATACAGCGCCGCTGCGATAATGCCGCTTTCCTCCAGCGATTTCAGCCGCGCCGACAGGGTATTGGGCGCGATGCCGTCAATACGCCGCTCGAATTCGTGAAATTTGACGCGGCCCAGCAACAGCAGGTCGCGGATGATCAGCAGCGACCATTTCTCGCCTACAATCCCCAGCGCCTTGGCGACCGGGCAGTTTTTCAGGTCTTTTTCATCCATATATCCATGATAATCCAGTTACTTGTAAAAAACAAGTGACTATAAATTTACAAGTTACTGTCAAAGGGGTAAGATAAAAGAAGGGACAAGGAGAATCACCATGACCGGACTGACCGCTGAAGACGCCGCCATCATCGCCAAGCTCGACAAGCCGGGCGCCGGCATCCCGCTCTACCAGAAACTATACCTGAAATGGTATGTCAGCCCCTTCATCGCTGCCAAATCCGACTGGGAAGCCGATACGCGCAGCTTCAACCTGCTGAACCGCAAGATACTGGACGCAGTTGAAAAACTGGACGATGCGCAGCTGGCCAAACGCGTGCTCGTGCCGCCGCAGCAGGGGCTGGAGGACAGCTCGCGCTACTGGTCGGCCGCGATGACGCTGGAACATCTTCTGATTGTCGGCAAAAACATGAAGGCCATCATTATCAGCCTGTCAAAGGGCGTGGTGCCCGACGGCAAGGCGGATACCGCCCGCGTGAAACCCGCGGGCGCCGCGACGCCGCAGGAGATACTGGCGCAGTTCCGGGATTTCAGCGCGACAGCTGCCACCGACATCGACCGCGACGTTAAGGATCGTAAAAGCACCGCGAAATTCGCACACCCTTGGTTCGGGCCCTTTATGGCGCACCAGTGGCACTGGGTGCTGGCCGCCCATACAGGCCTGCACCTGAAACAGCTGCGGGCGATTATTGCAGGGTTGACGTGATGCTTTTGGCGACGGCCGCCGCCTGCATGCGCAGCTCGGGCACGGCGGTCGTCTCGAACAGCTGGCCAAAGAGCGGCGTGCCGAAGACCAGCACCATTCCGCCCAGTTTCCGCGCCGCCACGAAATTATCCGACGCCGTGACGCCATAGGGGTTCGTGGCGCGTTTCAGCAACCCGCTTTCCGTCATTTTTTTCAGCAGCGGGTTATTATCGATTTTATAATTAACGCCGACGCAGTTGAAGGCGATATCAAAGGTTTCGCGCCGCGGCGGCGCGGTGCGGCTGATCAGCTCGATGCTGACACCGCCTTCCACCGGTGAAACGTCCCGGCATTTTGCCTTTTCAAGCGTCAGCTGGCCCGAAGCAATCGCGGCGTCGATTTCCTTGCCGATATGTGAAGCATAACGGTGGCGGTGCACGTTCCATAGCGTGAAGTATTTTTCGGCCAGCCGTTTCTTGTCCGTCGCGCCCAGCGAACGCCAGATATCCTGCGTCAGCGGGCGCAGGCTGTCGATGATGTATTGCCATTCCACGCCGCCCGCTTTGATATCTTTGCGCAGCTCGCGCATGATCGTGGAAAGGCGCTGGTTCAAAAACCTGCCGCCGTCGGCCTTGGGGACGCGCGTTGCGTCGTATTCGGGCAGGTGAGCACGGGGCAGCAATCCTGTGCCGGAAAAACAGGTCATATTGCCTGTCCAGCCGCTGCGCAGGATGCTGATAATGGCATCCGCGGCAGTCAACCCGCTGCCGATAATCGCAACCTTGGATTTTCCCTTCAGCTCGGCAAAATCGTAATGCCAGGTATTGGCCACCAGCCCGGGCACGCTGTCTTCTTTTGCTTTTAATGAATTTCCCACGGCCAGCACGACGTAACGGGCAGGGATGATATCGCCGCCCGAGCGGATTTCGAGGTATTCGTCTTCATCCGCGACGTCTTCTACTTCACCCTGAAAGAAATCGAGCGGAATATTGCGCTCCGCCGCCAGCGCCTTCGTCTCGGCCAGCACGGCGGCAAGGTATTGCCCGTACAGGGGGCGCGGCAGGTAATCGCCCGGTTTCACGTCATGCCCCGCACCCTGCGCCCATTTCAGGAAATGCGCATGGTCGTCGGCGAACAGCCCCATGGCGCTTGCCCGCACGTTCAGTAAATGCTCCTGCCGCGGCGTCGAATAGGCGGGGCCGAAAACCCCCGCGGGCTCGCGCGAGATCACGGCGATGGACAGCGGGCGCGGCAGGGTTTTGACAAGGTTCGCCAATACTGCAAGACCCGAAAAGCCGCCGCCGATTATCGCGATATCGTAACGGGACATAATCTTTATTCTTTAAAGGATTTTCGCCGGCGCGCCCGCCACGGTGGCGCCGGCAGGCACATCGGCCACAACGACCGAGCCCGCCGCAACCTTGGCGCCCGCGCCGATTTCGATGTTGCCCAGCAAGGTCGAGTTCGCGCCCAGCACCGCGCCTTTGCGGATTTTCGGATGGCGGTCTCCCGGCGCCAGGCTGCGGCCGCCCAGCGTCACGCTGTGCCAGAATAGGACGTCGTCCTCGACCACGGCAGTTTCGCCGATGACGATGCCGGTCGCATGGTCCATCATCACCCCGCGCCCGATGCGGGCGGCCGGGTGGATATCGACGCCGAAGAGGTCGGAAATGCGGTTTTGCAGGTAAAGTGCCAAATGCTGCCGGTCCGCGCTCCACAGGTAATGGGCCAGGCGGTAGCTTTCAAGCGCGTGGAAACCCTTGAAGAACAGGAAAGGGCAGACGGTATCGCGCGCCGCAGGGTCATGCCCCGCAATCGCGTTCATGTCACGCTGCAGCGTATCGGCGATATCGGGCACAGCTGAAAAGAATTCGGCGAATAATTGCAGCAACAACCCTTCGGGCAAATGCTTGGCCGCCAGTTTTTCCGACAGCAGGTGGCCCAGCGCTTCGGGCAGGGTGCGCGCCTGCAGGATGACGGTCTGCAGCAAGGGGGCAAGCGCGATATCCTGCACCGCCAGCTTTTCCGCTTCCAGCCGCAGTGTCTGCCATGTGGCGGAATTCACGTCGGTTTTCAATGTGTGCACCTTGCTCATGATGAACGAGTCTTACTCCAATAAGCCTTTGAAGTCACGTGCTTTATCTTGGTTTACTTTCAGGATAAAACCCGATAGCATCACCCCGTTTTCATTCACTTTTTATGGAAGTTGGCTATGGCACAAAACGCCCCCGGAGTCCTCTCGATCATCGGCAATACCCCTATGATCGAAGTGTCGCGCATCGATACCGGCCCCTGCCGGCTGTTCCTGAAGCTCGAATGCCAGAACCCCGGCGGCTCGATCAAGGACCGCATCGCGCGCACAATGATCGAGTCGGCGGAGAACGAAGGCCTCCTGAAGCCGGGCGGCACGATTGTCGAGGCGACGGCCGGCAACACCGGCCTGGGCCTCGCCCTGATTGGCGTACTGAAAGGCTATAAAGTCATCCTCGTCGTACCCGATAAAATGTCGCGCGAGAAAATCTTCCACTGCAAGGCGCTGGGCGCGCAGGTCATCACCACCCGTTCGGACGTGACCAAGGGCCACCCCGAATATTACCAGGACATCGCCGAGCGCATCGCGAAAGAGCAAGGCGCGTTTTATTCCAACCAGTTCAGCAACCCCGCCAACACGCTGGCGCATGAAATCTCCACCGCGCCCGAAATCTGGGAACAGATGGGGCATGACGTCGACGCCATCGTCTGCGGCGTCGGCTCGGGCGGTACGCTGACGGGCATCGGGCGCTTCATGGCGCGCGTCAGCCCGCGCACGCAAATGGTGCTGGCGGACCCCGTCGGCTCCATCCTCGCGCCGCTGGTGAACGAGGGCAAGATGACCAAGCCCGGCTCGTGGCTGGTGGAAGGCATCGGCGAAGATTTCATCCCCAGCATCCTCGACATCAACCTCGCCAGGATCGCCTATGCGATTCCGGACGAGGAAAGCCTCGCCACCACGCGCCTGCTGCTGAAAAGCGAGGGTATTTTGGCAGGTCCGTCGTCGGGTACGCTGATCGCCGCTGCGCTACGCTATTGCCGCGAGCAGAAAACGCCGAAGCGCGTCGTCAGCCTCGTCTGCGACCGCGGCGACAAGTATCTGTCCAAAACCTTCAGCGATTTCTGGATGACCGAGCAGGGCTTCACGGCCCGCCAGAACACCGGCACGGTTGAAGACCTGATCGTCCGCCGCCATGACGCGGGCGATACTGTGGTGGTGCGCGGCTCCGACACGCTGCAGACCGCTTACAAGCGCATGCGCTTCGCCGATGTGTCCCAGCTGCCGGTGCTGGATGATGACGGCAAAGTCATGGGCCTTGTCGACGAAAAGATGCTGCTCGACGGTCTGACCCGCGACGGCAAGGTTATTTCGCTCGCCAATACGGTCGGTGAAGTGATGCGCGAAGGCGCGCCGCAACTGCCAAAAGAAACGCCGATTGACGAAGCCTCCGCCTTCATGCGGCAGCACCCGATCGTGGTCATTACCGACAACGGCCGCCTGCTGGGCCTTGTCACCCGCGTCGATATGCTCAACCACCTCTACCTGAAAGGCAAGGCCGCGTCATGACCGCCCACAAGAACAGCGCCTTTTCCACCCGCTGCATCCACGGCGGCCAGATGAACGACCCCACGACCGGCGCCGTCAACGTGCCGATCTACCAGACCTCGACCTATGCGCAATCGGCGCCGGGCGAGCACAAGGGCTTCGTCTACGCCCGCGGCCACAACCCGACGCGCCATGCTTTCGAGCGCGCGATTGCGGATTTGGAAGACGGCTCCGCCGGATACGCCTTCGGCTCGGGCCTCGCCGCCATGTGCGCCATCCTCGACCTGCTGCCGGCCGGCGCGCATATGGTTGCGTCGGACGACCTCTACGGTGGCAGTTACCGCCTCTTCGAGCGCGTGCGCAAGCCGTCCAGCGGCCTGAATGTTTCCTATGTCGATATGTCCGACCTCGGTAACGTCAAAAAGGCCATCACGGCTGAAACGAAGATGCTCTGGATCGAAACGCCGACCAACCCGCTGCTGAAGCTGGCGGATATCGCGGCGCTGGCCAAGCTGGCGAAAGAACATAACCTGCTCTCCGTCGTCGACAATACCTTTGCGACGCCCTGGATACAGAAACCCATCAACATGGGCGTTGACCTTGTTGTGCATTCGGCCACCAAATACATCGGCGGCCACAGCGACGTGATCGGCGGCGTGGTGGTGGTGAACGACAACAAGGATATCTCCGACCGCCTGAAATTCATCCAGAACGCGACGGGCGGCATCCTTGGTCCCTTCGACAGCTTCCTTGCGCTGCGCGGCGTGAAGACGCTGGACGTGCGCATGGAACGCCACTGCCAGAGCGCGATGAAAATCGCCGAATGGCTGGAAAAGCACCCGAAGGTCGAAAAAACCTATTACCCCGGCCTGAAATCGCACCCGCAGCATGAACTTGCCAAGAAACAGATGGCGGGCTTCGGCGGCATGATTACGGCGATTTTGAAGGGCGACCTCGAAGCTTCGCGGCGTATGTTATCTGCCTGCAAGGTCTTTACACTGGCCGAAAGCCTGGGCGGCGTCGAAAGCCTGATCGAGCATCCGGCCATTATGACGCATGGCTCGGTGCCCAAGGAACAGCGCGCCGCGCTCGGCATCAGCGACAGCCTCATCCGCCTGTCCGTCGGCATCGAAAGCGCCGACGACCTGATTGCCGACCTTGACGAGGCACTGGCGAAGGCATGAGCCAGCAAACCAAAAGGCCAAAAGCATGAGCAAGATTATCGCGGATATCGGCGGCACCAACGCCCGCTTCGCACTGGTCAACGATAATGCCGTGATCAGCAATATCGAAGTGCTGCCCTGCGCCGATTACAAATCGCCCGCCGACGCCGCGAACGAGTATTTAAAGCGTATCAACGCCAAGCCCGAGGCAGGCGCCTTCGCCGTCGCAACCGCACTGGACGGCACGGACAAGGTCGCCATGACCAACCACGTCTGGGCTTTCTCGATTGACGAGACGCGCACGGGCATCGGCCTGAAACGCCTGAAGGTCATCAATGATTTCGCGGCGCTGGCCAATGCCGTGCCCTACCTGACCGACGCCGATAAATACCAGGTGGGCGGCGGCGAAGTACGCAAAGGCATGCCGATCGCCATCATCGGCCCCGGCACAGGCCTCGGCGTGGCGGGCATCGTTTTTGCCGACGGCAAGCCCGTCGTTATTCCGACAGAGGGCGGCCATGTGACCATGCCCAGCGCCACCCCGCGCGAATTCGCGCTGTTCGAATGGCTGCGCAATACCAAATACCACCATGTTTCCGCCGAACGTGTGATTTCGGGCAAGGGGCTGGTGAACCTTTACAACGCCGTCTGCGGCGTCGACGGTCTGAACCTGCCCGAGCGCACGCCCGCCGAAATTTCCAAGGCCGGTATTGACGGTTCGTGCAAGGCCTGCGCTGAAGTGGTCGACCTTTTCTGCCATTTCCTCGGCGTCGCGGCAGGTAACCTTGCCCTGTCGATGGGCGCGGGCGGCGGGTTGTATATCGCGGGCGGCATCGTGCCGCAGCTGGGGGATTATTTCAAAACCTCGCGCTTCCGCGAAAGTTACCTGTCCAAGGGCCGCTTCCGCGAATATCTCGAACGCATCCCGACTTTCGTGATTACCCACCCCTATCCGGGCCTCGAAGGCCTCAAGAACGTCGCCTGACAGGCGCAACCAAAATTTCTTAAAGCGCGGGCAGGGTGGTCAGATGGTCCTGCGCCCAGATTTTGCCATAGGTATCGCTGTCGATATTAGCGCCTGATAAGATAACCAGCGCGCGCTTGCCTTTATTGCCTTCGCCAAGCCACTGGTGCGCCGCCGCCATGCCGAGCGCCGAGGTCGGCTCGACCGTCACCTTCAGCAGATGCATCAGCCACTGGCTCCAGTAGAGGATGTCTTCCTCCGTTACCTGGTAAAAACCGTCCAGCTGCTGGATAAAATGGAAGGTGCGCGGGGAAACGCTGAGCGTGCGCACGCCGTCGGCGATGGTTTTCGGCATGTCGTTGAACCGCACGATCTTGCCGCTGGCGAATGACTGTGCGGCGTCGTTGGCGATGACGGGCTCGACCGCGTACACTTCAGCCTCGGCGGAAAAGAGGCGGGTGGCGAGGAAGGTGCCCGAGATCAACCCGCCGCCGCCGCAGGGCGCGAAGACGGCATCGAATTTTCCCTCGTCCTCCCAGGCCTCGAGCGCGGCGGTGCCCTGGCCTGCGATCACATCGTCATGGTCGTAGGGCGGCAGCAGGAAACAGCCGTCACCCATGGCGTCTTTTGCGCCCTGTTCGGCCTCCTGCCGTGTTTTGGTGACGATAACATCGGCGCCATAGGCCTTTGTTGCGGCGATTTTGACGCGGGACGAGCCCTGCGGGATAAAAATCTGCGATTTCAGCCCCAGCTGTTTCGCCGCCCAGGCTACCGCTTGCGCATGGTTGCCGGATGAATAGGCGATAACCTTTTGCGGCAGCGCCTTGTGTTCCTTCAGCGCCAGCAGGGTATTCAGCGCGCCGCGCGCCTTGAAGGCACCGACTTTCTGCGCGCCTTCGTATTTAAAAACAATCTCGCTGCCCAGAAAACGGTCGAGCAGGCGGGAGCGCAGCAGCGGCGTGCGGGTGATATGCCCCTTTAAACGGTCACGCGCGGCTTCGACGGCTTCCGGTTTCATGCCAGCATGTCCCTTGCCATTTTCAGCACCGCCGCCGTCCACAGGAAGGTGCCGGCCTCGCTCACGTTTTCGCTATAGCCGTGCACGGTTTTTGTTTCCGCGCTGCCCTCGGCCACATTGTATTTCTCGAAGACCGCATGGCGTTCCTTGTAAACCTTCTGCGCCAGCGTCAGGAACTTGCGTGCGATGCGGGCGGCGTCAGCCTCCATGCCGATGCG
Source organism: uncultured Micavibrio sp. (assembly GCA_964575605.1). Taxonomy (GTDB): domain Bacteria; phylum Pseudomonadota; class Alphaproteobacteria; order Micavibrionales; family UBA2020; genus JAPWJZ01. The sequence goes on from CAZNRN010000032.1 coordinate 24,538, forward strand.
CTGCAGCCCCGCAAAGGCGAAATACTGCAGCGGCGGCCAGCCGTTCGGGTAATCCCACTGGCTGCCGCTTTCATGCGTCGATGTCGCCACGCCGAAGGGGGTTTCCAGCTGTTCCAGCACGGCGGGCACGGCCTTGGCCGCGTTTTCCGCATCGTCATCGTAGATACCTGCCCAAAGCGCGTGGAAGAAAGTGGCGAAGGGCGCGGTATTGCGCGTTTTGGCTTCAAAATTGAAATCGTGGTAAATGCCGGTGCGCGTATCCAGCAGGTATTGTTTCATCAGCGCAAGGCGCTTGTCGGCCTTGGCCAGCCAGTCCTGCTGCGGCTGCCCCAGCAGCCCCGCAATATCGGCCATATCGGTCTCATAACGGTAGAGCAACGAATTGAGGCAGACCGGCGTATAGAAAATGCATTCCAAAGCGCCATAACCCCAATGTCCCGTAGGGTCGAGGCCAGAGGCGCGCATCGAGCGGTCGGCGCGGTAATAGAGCGGGGTTAGCTGGCCGTCATAAAAATTTTTGTGCGGTTCTTGCCGGAAGAATTCGATGGCGTGTTCGTAATGGGCGGGTTCGCCCTGGATGACCTCGATCGCGGGCGTATCGCCCTCGTCCCAGTAGCGTGACAGGCCGTTCGGCGCAACGCGCTCGCCCGTCGTCCAGTAGGTGTAATAGGTATTCAGGTCGGCATAGGCCCTTTCCAGCCATTCACGCTTGGCGTCTTTCGCCACCGTCAGCACCATGGCCGCGATCAGCGGCGGTTGCGAGCGCGAGAGGTAATAGGTGCGGTTGGCATTCAGCACCTTGCCGTACATGCGGATCTGGTAAAGCTGGTTTTCGACCTGCTGGCGCATCATTTCGGGGTGCGTTTCCGCCCAGGCGAAGACCGGAAAGGCAGTATCCCAGCCATACATCTCGTTAAACCTGCCGCCCGGCACAAGGTAGGGATGGGGCAGGTAGAGCAGCCCGTGCTGCGCATCGGGTTTTAAAAAGTATGACGCCTCGGGCAGTGCCTTTGCGCCCTCGATATTCTCCGCCGCATACAGCACAGGCGCAGCATCGGGCAATTTCGGGTCGGCAATCGCCTGCCTGATATCGCGCCTGAGAAGTTTTTCAGGCGTTGAATCGACAAGTTCGTCAAACCCCTGCACTCAGGCCGCCTTTTTCACGAATACGCCGCCGAAACCGGGCAGCGCAATCGTCTGCCCCTGCGTGGTGTATTCGAGGCCATGGCCTTCCAGCACCTGTCCCTCCAGCGGGATGGTGACGGTATCGGGCGAGAAGTTGAAGGCGCAGAAGATGTTTTCGCCTTCGCCCGAGCGCGTGAAGGCCAGCAAGTCCTTGTGCATATCGTGGAATTTCAGGTCGCCGCGGATCAGCGCGGGATGCTGTTTGCGCCATTTCAGGTAGTTCTTGGTGAAGGTCAGCATCGACTGCGGGTCCCGTTCCTGAGCGGCAACGCTCGCCTTCGCATGTTCCGGCGGCACGGGCAGCCAGCCGTCATTGGCGACGGTGAAGCCCGCGTTTTTCTTTGCGCCGTCCCAGGGCATGGGCGTACGGCAGCCGTCGCGCCCCGCGCCGGTCGAGCCGATGCCGGGGTCCTGCCGCTTTTCGGGCGGGATAATCGCTTCGGTCAGTGCCAGTTCCTCGCCCTGATAGACAAACGACGACCCGCGCAGCGACGACAGCATGGCCAGCAGCATTTTAGACTGCTGCTGGTTCGGCTTGTCATTCACTGCCCAGCGTGTTGCGACGCGGATGGCGTCATGGTTCGACAGCGCCCATGACGGCCATGAATCATGCGGGCGGCAGAAGAATTCTTCCACTTTCTGGCGCACATAGGCGGGGTCATATTTATGCACCAGCAGCGAGAAGTCATAGGCCGTGTGAAGCATTTCTGGGCCGTTGGTGTAGGAAATGGTGGTTTCGACGGTTTTATCGTCGTTCACCTCCGCCACCATCATGCGCGCGTCGTACTTGTCGGTCAGCGCCCTGAACTTCTTGAGGAAGGGGATCATCTCCGGCTGGCTTTTATCATAGGTGTGCCACTGCATCGAATAAGGATGGATGATGGTTTTTCCATCGGAGGGCGGCAGGGGGCGCGGCGGGTTGTCGCGCAGCTGCGCGTCGTGGATGCAATGCGGCAGCGCATCCATGCGGAAACCGTCGACGCCGCGATCCAGCCACCATTTGGCGGTGTCCAGCAGTTCAGCCTCGACCTCGGGGTTCAAAATGTTCAGGTCGGGCTGCTGTTTCAGGAACTGGTGGTAGTAATACTGCCCGCGCTGCGGGTCGAACTCCCACGACGAACCGCCGAAGACGGAAATCCAGTTGTTGGGCGGCGAGCCGTCGGGTTTCGGGTCGGCCCAGACGTACCAGTCGGCATATTTATTCGTCTTGTCCTTGCGGCTTTCGATGAACCATTTGTGCTTTTCCGATGAATGGTTCAGCACGATATCGATGATGAGCTTCAGCCCGCGCTTGTGCATTTCGGCGATCATGCGGTCGCAGTCTTCCAGTGTGCCGAAAATGGGGTCGATGCCGCGGTAATCGGCCACGTCATAACCGAAATCCGCCATGGGCGAGGTGAAGAAGGGCGAAAGCCAGACGCCGTCGACGCCGAGCGAGGCGATGTAATCCAGTTTTTGCGTGATGCCGTTGAGGTCGCCGATGCCGTCGCCGTTGCTGTCGAAGAAACTGCGCGGATAAATCTGGTACAGCACCGCGCCGCGCCACCACTCTTTTCCCTGTGCCTTCGATGCAGTCATGGCCGAGTCTCCTATTTATATAGTCGTGTTGCAGCGCAATAAAATTACCGGAAAAACATTATAGCCCAATCGCTTGCCAGTAAAGTGTTCTATAGTATTGCCAGGGCGTGTAAATTTAGTATTATATTGCACCAATTACATAATCTGAGTAACTAAATTGCCGGGTCGGAAAATATATTATGTGCCGCCGCGTCTGGTGGGCTCCATCGATAAATGGTCGGGAAAGAATACACCCGATGGCCGTTCGTGGCTGCTCGACCACGCGGAATCGATGAAGTTTGACACGGTATGGTTCTCCCCCTTCTTCGAAACGACGCGCCTCAAAGCAGCGACCGGCGAGGGGCACCCGAACGAACACTGCCTCTACGCCATCCGCGGCCACGACAGGCTAGACGCCGAATTCAGCGCGACCCGCATGACCAAGGACCGCGAGGATTATACAGCCGAGGAGCAGGCCGCGATCGCGAAACTCGACCGCGAACATCTCGAACATTTCTGCGCGCAGGCTACCAAGCAGGGCATCACCGTTGTGCCGATGGCCGACCTGGTCTTCAATCACGTCGCCGCCGACCATCCCGTGGCGGTGCAGGAACGCGCGGAAATCAAGGCCATCCTGGACAACCTGCCGGGCGGCCAGACGGTGCAGCTGATTAAAAAGATGATGCGCGACCACGACGATGTCGAAAAGAACAATAACATCGGCATCAGCTGGAACGACGCGGCGGGTGCGAAGCACGAATACTTCTTCAAATTCGCCTATAACGACAAGCTCGAACCGCTCGACTGGCAGGGCAAGCCTAACCTGGAAACCGCGCAGATCAACTATGCCTCGCCCGCCGCGAAGGAATTCTTCATCACCGGCAGGGGAGGCGAGAAAGGCTTCTGGAAGCAAGTCGTCGACTGGTACATGGACCGCGGTATGGAAGATTTCCGCTGCGACGTCGCCTACCGCCTGCCGCCTGACTGGTGGCAGGAGATTATCACGCATGCGGTGTCTCGCAACCCCGATGCCTGCGTCATGGCCGAAACGCTGGGCGGGTCTGATAAAGCGCTCCAGAAAATGGCCGAAATTAAAATCACCGACAATAACGGCAAAGAGCGCCCCGGCTTCGACCTCGGCATGATCAGCAATTACTGGTGGAACTTCACCGACGACTGGCTGCCGACGCAAGAAGCGCCGCGCCTGCGCAAGATGGCGAAATTCGGCGGCGCCGCAGCGCCGGACAACCACGACACACCCGAAACGCTGGCCGGCAAGTTCCAGAAAGCACTGAAGGGCAAGGCTGATGTTGACCGCGCGGTTGCGGATATCTGCGTGCGCAACTACGCCATTTCAACCTTCATCGGTAATTCTGTTTTCATGCAGATGGGCTATGAATACTGCAAGGAGACGCAGAACGGCCCGTTCAAGGGGCAGGGCACGCCGCAGGAATGGGACGATTTGAAAAAGGCGCGCCCCGCAGGCCATGTGCTGGATATTTCCGCCCGCGTCACCGAGCTGAACGGGCTGAAAGAAAAACTCGGCGTCGAAAACTGCTATGTGAACATCAAGGAACACAAGGAAATGCAGGGCGGCCAGCTGATCAAGCTGGCCTGTGAATACATTGATGTCGATACCGGCAAGAAAACCGCCGATGTCGTACTGGTGGTGAACAAGAAACCCGAAAACGGCGCGGTAAAAATCACCGATGGTGCCCTGCTGTCACTGGATAACGGTGACCTGTCGCGCCTGCCGGACAAAGGCAACGAGGTGCGCGACGTGGTCGTCTACCACACGCCGCTGAACGATATTCCGCCGGCGCTGTCGGCCGGCGCGCGCGCCGTGAAACGGGCCTTCAGGCCTCCCGCCCTTTAACCTTTCGGCCCCGCTTTAGCACCGGCCGCAGGTGGCGCCGGGTCATTCGCTGCTTTTTTCATGTAATCGTCGAGGCGTTTCAGCAGCGCGTCTTTTTTCGCGCGCTCCAGGAAGCTTGCCTCGATGCTGTTGCGCGTGATGTCGGCCAGTTCCTGTTTCGTCAGCCCCAGCGCGTCCGTCACGGCCTTGAAGTTTTCGTTCATATAGCCGCCGAAATATGACGGGTCGTCGGAGTTGATGGTGACTTTGAGACCGAGGTCGATCATCTTTTTCAGCGGGTGCTTCTTGATATCCTTCACCACGCAGAGTTTCAGGTTCGACAGGGGGCAGACCGTCAGTGCCATCCCGTCCTTCACCAGGCGCTCCACCAGCTTGTCGTCTTCCAGCGAACGGTTGCCGTGGTCCACGCGGTGGACGTTGATTTTATCAAGCGCTTCCCAGACGTATTCCGGCGGGCCTTCCTCGCCCGCATGCGCCACGACCTTGTAACCTTCGCTATGCGCCTTGGCGAAAACACGCTCGAATTTCGACGGCGGATGGCCTTTTTCCGAACTGTCGAGGCCGACCCCGAAAATCTTGTCCTTGAAGGGGCGGGCTTCGTCGAGCGTCTTCAGCGCCGACTCTTCCGACAGGTGGCGCAGGAAGCACATGATGAGTTTCGATGACACGCCCAGGTTTTTCTCCCCGTCTGCCAGCGCGCGCGTGATGCCGTTCACGACGGTTTCGAATTTCACGCCGCGTTCGGTATGGCCCTGCGGGTCGAAGAACATTTCGGTATGCATCACGTTCTGCGCCGCGACTTTTTTCAGGTAGGCCATGGTCAGGTCGTAGAAATCCTGTTCCGTCTGCAGCACGTTCATGCCCTGGTAGTAGATATCGAGGAAATCCTGCAGGTTGGAGAAGTTATAGGCCTGCTTGACTTCTTCCACAGACTTGAACGGGATTTTGATGCTGTTGCGCTGGGCGAGCGAAAACATGAGCCCCGGTTCCAGGCTGCCCTCGATATGCAGGTGCAGCTCAACTTTCGGCAGGCCTTCGATGAACTTGTCCATGGATCAAAATCCTTTCAATAAAAGGGCAAAACAGAGGAAAACATCCTAACATTTTAGGATGACTCATGCCTCTAAAAACGGTATGTTTTTGATATCGTTTTGTTTTCAGAAAGTCGCATGCCCGATAGCATAAAATTCATCCTGAACGGCAAGGTGGTGGAGGTTGAAAACCTGCCGCCGACGATGACGCTGCTGCAATACTTACGCTGGCGCGCGCACCTGACCGGCACGAAGGAAGGCTGCGCCGAAGGCGACTGCGGCGCCTGCACCGTCGCCGTGGGGAAACTGGCGGGCGGCAAGGTCGAATACCAGAGCATCAACGCCTGCATTGCCTTCCTGCCTACCATGGACGGGCGCGAGGTAGTGACGGTCGAACACCTCAAGAAAAACGGCAAGCTGAACCCCGTGCAGGAGGCGATGGTGAAATGCCATGGCTCGCAATGCGGTTTCTGCACGCCCGGTTTCGTCATGGCGCTGTCCACCCTCATGAACAACAACGAAAACGCGGATGACGAGGCGATACAGGACGCCATCGCCGGCAACCTCTGCCGCTGCACCGGCTACCGTCCCATCCTCGACGCCGCGCGCATGGCGAATAAAGATACCGACCGCAAGCTGCCCTCCGATGCCACAGCGCTCGCGGGCATTCAGCGCGAGAAAATGTTTGCTTATGAAGCGGGGGGTGCAAAGTTCTTCGCGCCCGTCACTGCCGCCGAGCTGGCCGAGGTCTATGCGCAACACCCGCAGGCGACCATCCTTGCGGGCGGCACCGACGTCGGCCTCTGGGTCACCAAATTCCACATGGACCTGCCGGTTGTCATTTACACCGGCAATGTCGCCGAGCTGAAGCAACTGAAAGAAACGCCCGAAGGGCTGGAGCTTGGCGGCGCGGTTTCTTACACCGAGGCATTCGATGCGCTGGCAGCCTATGACCCCTCGATGGAAAACATGCTGAAGCGCTTCGCTTCGCTGCATATCCGCAATGCGGGCACGGTAGGCGGCAATATCGCCAACGGCTCGCCCATCGGTGACGGCCCGCCGCCGCTGATCGTGCTGAAATCGAAGCTGGTGCTGCGTTCCAAATCAGGCAGCCGCACACTCAACCTCGAAGATTTCTTCATCGAATACAAAAAGCAGGACCGCAAGCCCGGCGAATTCGTCGAAAAAATCATCGTGCCGAAAAAGCCGGCCAGCGTGCAATTCCGTGTTTATAAGCTGTCGAAGCGTTTTGATCAGGATATCTCCGCCGTCTGCGCCGCCTTCGCTATCGATATCAAGGACGGAAAGATTGCGGACGCACGCATCGCTTACGGCGGCATGGCGGGTACGCCGCACCGCGCCGCCAATGCCGAAAAGGCACTCACGGGCGGCGTCTGGAACGGTGAAACGATGCGCGCCGCGCAGCAGGCGCTGGCGGCCGATTACAAACCCATGACCGATATGCGCGCCAGCGACGCCTACCGCGCGACCGCCGCAAAAAACCTGCTGAAACGTTTCTACATCGAAACCACGCAGCCCGACACCGCAACGCAGGTCTACCGATATGCTGAATAAGGCGGAAATTGTCACAGCGAAGGACATCGACGGCGGCATGGGCGCGGCCAAGCCGCATGACTCTGCCCACCTGCATGTCTCGGGCGAAGCGACCTATACCGATGATATCCTGGAACCCCGCGGCTGCCTGCATGCCTATATCGTCAAAAGCCCGCATGCCCATGCGAAAATAAAAAAGATCGACGCGTCCAAATGCCACATCCCCGGCGTCCATGCCGTGATGACGGCGAAGGATATCCCCGGAATGAACGACGCCGCCCCCGTCTTTGGCGGCGACCCGGTCTTTGCCGAGGAAGAAGTCCTTTACCACGGGCAATCGGTTGTCGGCATCGCGGCCGAAAGCATGGATATCGCGCACAAGGCCGCCAAGCTGGCCGTCATCGAATACGAACTACTGACGCCGATATTGACCACCCACGACGCCATCAAGGCACAGAAATTCGTCGGCGACCCCTATGTGATGCAGCAGGGCGACAGCAAGGCCGGCCTTGCCAAGGGCAAGCACAAGCTAAAAGGTGCACTCGATATCGGCGGACAGGACCATTTCTATCTCGAAGGCCAGATAGCCATGGCGACGCCGCTTGAAAACGGCGAAATGCATTGCTGGTCGTCGACGCAGCATCCGTCGGAAGTGCAGCACCTGATCGCCAAGGTCCTTAAAATCCCCGACCACCTTGTGACTGTCGAAGTGCGCCGCATGGGCGGCGGTTTCGGCGGCAAGGAAAGCCAGGCGTCGCTGATTGCCTGCGTCGCGGCGCTGCTGGCGTGGAAGACGAAACGCCCTGTCAAATGCCGCCTAGATCGCGACGACGACATGATCATCACCGGCAAGCGCCATCCGT
>CAZNRN010000033.1:0-31818 GCA_964575605.1 uncultured Micavibrio sp.
CACCTGAGCCGACCCCGACCCCGACACCCGAGCCCACGCCTACCCCCACGCCCGATGACGGTTGCGACCATGACGGGCATGGAAATGATCACGGCAACGGCCACCACAATGGTCATGACGGACACGGGAATGGAAACGGCCATGGTAACGGTTACGGCAACGGTCACGGTCACGGTCATGATGACGATCATGGCTCGAATGGCCATGGCAATGGTCACTGGAACGGGCACGGAAATGACCATGATGGACATAACATCAAGGTTGTGGTGGTCACGGTCATCAAGACGATAATCAATATCCTGAAGTTCTTCACGTAATCTTTTTGACATATTTCGTAGATGGCGGCTTTGCCACAAATTTGCGTGAAGTTTTACCTCCAAGGCATTGAATTCTTGCGTAAGAATTGCAATTAAGGCATTCTTGAAGCGGGTATATAGGGTTCTTTCAGGGGGCAGCTGCCATTCGTCCGTCATTCAAAAATTTTGCGTTCCTGCTGTGCATGACGACTGCGGTCGTCCTGCCGCAAGCCGTTTTCGCCGCAAGTCTTGCCGACAGCGTGTCGCATGCACTCTCGACACATCCAGCTGTCGTCGCCCGCACCGCCGCGGCCGAAAGCGAATGGGACAACATGCGCGAGCAAAAATCGGCCTATTGGCCGGTGCTGGGCATCAACAGCCAGTTCGGCCGCACCTACGACAATAACGACACCACGCGTGCGGCCACGGGCGGTGACGGCGCATCATCGTGGAAGGGGCAAGGCAGCGTTTCAGTCACGCAGCCGATTTTTAACGGCTTCACCACCAGCAACCGCGTCAAGGCCGCCAAGGAGCGCCACCTTTCCGCCGAATACGATATCAAGGACGCCGCCGACAACGTCGCGCTGCAGGCGGCCCGTGCCCACCTCAACCTGATGCGCACCCGGGAATTGCTGGATATCGCGACGAGCTACTTGCGCGAGATAGAGGCGCGCAAGGAAAATATCAACCTGATGCTGACCGAAGGCGCCGCGGAGGAATCCGAACTTCTGCAGGCCGATGAAATCCTGATGGCCGCGCGCACGACTCGTCTCGGCTATGAAGAAGCCTATAGGCAGGCGGAGGCTGATTACATCCAGGCTGTCGGCGAAAAGCCGGTCGATCGTCTGGACTTTGGCCAGCCCACATGGGACAGGCATATTCCGCAGACCATAGACCAGGCGGCGCAAATCGCGACTGAAGGCAACCCGCGCATCCAGGCGGCCGAAAAGTTGGTGAGTGCGCTTGGCCGCGAGGCGCAGGCGGAACGGGGTGGTTATTATCCCCGCCTCGACGCCGAAGTCAGCGCGACGGCTATGGACCAGCACGAAGATTTGGGCGGCGAGCTTGAAAACGTGCAGGGCATGTTGAAAATGTCCTGGAATTTTTCGACCGGCGGCGGATTGGGCGCGCGCGTCGAAAAGCAGCTTGATGCAAGGCGCGAGGCGCAGGCGCGCCACGACGAGGCAAGGCGCGAAGTCGAGCATGGAGTACGCCAGAAATTTACCTCGATGGCGATCGTCGACCAGCAATTCAAGCTGTTGAACGACCGCGAGACTGCCGCCACCAAGCTTCTTGAAAACTACAAGGCGCAGTTCGAGGGCGGGAAGCAGACCAACCTGCAGCTGGTTAACGCTACGATGCGCCTTTTCGAGGCCAAGGCCGGCCGTGCGGATGCGTTTTACCGCCGCCTGTTGTCGCGCTTCGAGCTGCTGGACGCGATGGGCAGCCTGCGCACGGCTTTCGGCCTGACGCCGGACAAGAAATGAGCGGGCAGCATGGCTGAGCCGGCGCCCGCAACACAAAATACACCGCCCGCGCTCAATACAGCCCGCCCGCGCGACAGCCTGCTCGAGGCGCTGGTTTACCTGACATCCCACTTCGGCCATGCGCGCTCGGCGGATGCGCTTGTCGCGGGGCTTCCCGTCGGCGCGCAGGGATTGACTGCAAAGCTGTTTTGCGATGCCGCGCAACGGGCGGGATTGCGCGCCCGTGTCGTGCGCCGCCGCCCCTCTGACGTGCCTGCCGAAGTTTTTCCTGCTGTCGTGATGCTGAAATCCCGCCGCGCCGCGCTGGTGCTGCGGCAGGGCGAAAGCGGCTTCCTGCGGGTGCTCGATTTCGACACGGGCGCGGAAAAATCCGTGGCTGCGGGCGAGCTGGAAAAAGAAGCGACGGGGTTCATGATCTACGTGCGCCCCGCAGCGGGCGGGGAGGACGGACAGCCGCTGTCACATCACTGGTTTTGGGGTTCCATCGTCGACAGCCGCGGCATCTACGCAAGGGTGCTGGTGGCGGCGCTGCTGATCAACGTTTTTGCGCTGGCCAGCCCTATTTTTATCATGAACTTCTACAACCGTGTGCTGCCCAACAATGCCTTTGAAACCGGCTGGGTGCTGTTCATCGGCGTGACGTCGGTATTTATTTTCGATTTCGTTATCAAGGCGCTGCGCGGGTATTTCATCGATATCGCAGGACGCCGTGCGGATGTTTCCGCAGGGCAGAGGCTGTTTGACCAGGTGCTGGATATGCGCCTGGGCGCACGCGGTGCCTCGGTAGGGTCGTTCGCCAATACGCTGCGTGAATTCGATTCCCTGCGCGAATTTTTCAATTCCGCGACGATGACGGCGCTGGTTGATTTCCCTTTCTCACTGCTCTTTATCGCGGTTATTTGGGTGATCGGCGGGCCCTATGTGGCGCTCTTGCTGCTTGCGCTTTACATCGCCACGGCACTGGTTGGCTGGATATTGCAGTTGCCGGTACACCGTAAAGTCCACCAGGCCATGCGCACCGCTGAACAGCGTCATGGGTTACTTGTCGAAACGATTGCCAATATTGAAACTATCCGGGGCGTTGGCGGCGAGGGAAAACTGCGCGCTGCGCACGCAAATTACACGGGCAAGGCGGCGGAGGCGGGGCAGGCTTCACGTCTCTATTCCGGCCTCAGCGTGCATTTTTCGGGTTTTGTGCAGCAGATGTCCTCGGCGCTGATCGTTATCGCCGGCATGTACCTGGTGGCGGACAAGATGATGATGCCTGGCACCTTAATCGCATGCGTGCTGTTGGCGGGCCGTGCCATTACCCCGATGGGGCAGGTGGCCGGGCTGGTCAACAAATACCATCACATGAAATCGGCATACCGCAACCTGGACCTTATCATGGGCCTGCCGGTCGAGCGTCCACGGGACAAGAAATTCCTGCACCGGCCTTTGCTGCGCGGCAACTTCACCTTCAAGGACATCGAGTTTTCCTATCCCCGCACGGCGCGCCCGGTGTTGCAGGCGATCAATCTCACTGTTGCAGCGGGTGAAAAAATCGCGATTGTCGGCCGTATCGGGTCAGGCAAAAGTACATTGGTTAAACTGCTTGTGAATTTTTACGAACCAACGCGCGGCACGCTGCTGGTCGATGAAACCGATATGCGGCAGATTGACCCTGCCGACCTGCGCCGCAACGTCGCCTACATGGGACAGGATACGGCGCTGATGAGCGGCACGTTACGAGATAATATCGTGATGGGACGACCCGCCGCCACGGATGCGGAGGTGCTGGCCATTGCCGAAATGGCAGGCGTCCATGATTTTGCACGCCGCCACCCGATGGGTTATGACGCGCCCGTGGGCGAGCGCGGCGAGGGGCTTTCCGGCGGCCAGCGCCAAGCCGTCGCGCTGGCGCGTACGCTGATGACCGGCGCTGCGACGATTATCCTTGACGAGCCCACCAACGCCATGGATTCCGGCACCGAGGAAAAGGTGCTGAAAGGGATCGAATCTTACGTGCAGGATAAAACGCTGATTGTCGTGACGCACAAGCCGTCCCTGTTACGCCTCGTCACGCGCCTTGTGGTGGTGGACAACGGGCGCATCGTGGCTGACGGCCCGCGCGACCAGGTTCTTGCGAACCTCGCCAGCGGCAAGATCATGGTGCAGGGGTAAACATGGACAGGGAAGATGTTGAATTCATGTCCGAGCTGGAGGCCGCCGCCAACCTGAAGCCGAGCCGCGCGGCTGGATTTTTCCTTTTCAGCATCTTCGCGCTTTTTGTCTGGCTGACAATATGGGCGGCCGTTTCCGAAGTCGACGAACGCGTGCGCGGCATCGGGCAGGTCATGCCTTCGTCAGACATACAGGTCGTCCAAAGCCTCGACCCCGGCATCCTAACCGAAATCCTCGCGCAGGAAGGCGACCGTGTTACGAAGGGGCAGGTGTTGCTGCGCGTAGACGATGTACAGGCCGCCACACAGGGCCGTGGCATTGAAGCACAGATGATGGGGCTAAAGGCGAAGCAGGCGCGCCTGCGGGCTGAATCGACAGGGCAGCCCTATAAAGCGGATGAAACGATTGCAAAAAAATATCCCGACATCGCAGCGACCGAAGAAAAACTGTATGCCGCACGGCAGGAAGAGCTGAAAACCGCCCTTGCCATCATCGAGGACGAGGTGCGTGAAGCCGAGGCCAATATTGCCGAGGTGAAAGCCAGCCTCGGAAAACTCTCGCAAAGCCGCGGTTCGTTGCAGAAAGAACTGGCGATTACCCGCAGGCTGGTCGAAAAAAAGGCGCAGCCTGAAATCGAGGCGCTCAAGCTGGAGCGTGAACTGAACGAAGTGAGTGGCAACCTCTCGATCGCCGTGCAATCGCAAAAATCTTTGGAAGCGAAACTGTCGGCCGCGCAGCGCCGCGAGGCGGAAAAAACGCAAGGCTTGAAATCGCAGGCCTTGGGCGAATTGAACGATGTCGAAGCGCGCATCGCCTCCATCAAGGAAACCCTGACGGCGGCGGAAGACAAGGTAAAGCGCACCGAGCTGAAGTCCCCGGTGGACGGTATCTTGCACAAATTGCATGTGAAAACAGTCGGTGGCGTTATCCAGCCTGCGCAAAAGCTGGCCGAGGTCGTGCCACTTCACGATGACTTGGTGATCCGCGCCAAAATCGCGCCTGCAGATGTTGCTTTTTTGAAGCCGGGGCAGCCCGTTCGCGTCTCCATCACCGCCTACGACCCCCAGATTTACGGTACGCTGCAGGGAAAACTTGAACGTATCGGCGCGGATACCGTCGAAGATGCGAAAGGCGAGGCCTGGTTCGAGATTGACGTCAGAACCGCAGAAAGTTACCTGGGTACCAAAGATAGCCCACTGCCCATCGCCCCCGGCATGGTTGCGGAAACCGAGGTGATAACGGCCAAGCGCACTATTCTCACCTACCTGATGAAACCCGTTTTACGCGCGCGCGACCGCGCCTTTACGGAGAAATAGATGCAGACGCGCATTTTTACCAACCGTTTTTTTCAACTGCTTGTTCTGGGTATGATGTTGCTGGGCGCGAACATGATCCAGAAATCGGATTCCAAGATACTGGAGCGCGTCCGGGCGATCGGTTTCGATTCCTATAACAGGCTTATGCCCCGTGTGGGGACAAGCAATACGGTAATCATCGATATCGACGAAGAGTCACTCAAGCAATACGGCCAGTGGCCCTGGCCGCGCACCGTCGTAGCCGAGCTGACGACAAAACTCGCGGCGATGGGGGTTAAAACGATATCTTACGATATTTCGTTTGCCGAACGGGACCGTACGTCGCCCCAAGTGATCGCCGACCGTCTCGACAATATTAAGGGGATGGGGCAAGTGGCGAGGCAGCTGAAACGCCTTCCGGATAATGACGATGTATTCGCAAAAGCGATTGAGGATGCGGGAAACGTCATAACCGGGTTCGTAGGCGCATCCGCTGATACTGGCAATGCGCCTGAACTGACAGGCAGCGGCATCGGCGGAAACCCTAAGTCATACGCCCGCGTTTTTCCCGCCTATGATAACTTTGCGGTGTCCCTCAAGAAACTGGTGGAGCCCGCCGCAGGCAACGGTTGTTTCAGCATGGTAACGGATACGGATGGTCTTGTGCGTCGCGTACCCTTGCTTATAGGTGTATCAAGGGATGGCGAGGTCCGCACCGATATTACCCCTTTTGCCTCTTTGGCTCTGGAAACCATCCGCGTCGCGAAGGGAGCTTCCGGATTTCGAATCAAAGATGAAGGGCCGCCTTACCACTTCATCACAAGTGTTTCGGTCCTGAATGGGGAGCAGACATTTAACATTCCCACCGACAAGAACGGCGGGTTCCTCGTCTACTACGCGGGCCAAAGGCCGGAAATATATGTCCCCGCCTGGCATGTTCTGAAAGACGTCAAGGGTACGAAGGAAAAGATTGAAGGAAAAATAGCTTTCCTCGGGACCTCCTCGATCGGGCTGCTGGATCTTCGCTCCACGCCGCTCGATAACCTGCTGCCCGGGGTTGAAATCCACGCCGAAGTCGTCGACCAGATACTGAACAAGCAATTCCTGGTCCGCGGCGACACATTAAACATAGAGGCTGTCGCGACAGTTCTCGCCGGTTTGACGATTATATTCCTTGCCCCTTTTGTCAGCCCGTTCACCCTTGCCATTTTCATGATCGGATTGATTTTCGCAGGTGTCGCCGGTGGGGTTTATGCCTTCCGGCACGGCGAACTGGTAGATGTTATTTATCCGTCAGTTGTTATCATCGCGATTTTTATCGTTTCGTCGATTTTCTCCAACCTGCGCACGGAGCTTGAAAAGCGCATGATCAGGCAAGCCTTCTCGCATTACCTGTCGCCTGTCCTGATCGCGGAACTGGCGAAAAATCCCGAGAAGCTTCGCTTGGGCGGGGAAGTGCGCAACCTGTCCGTCATGTTCACCGACATCCGCAACTTCACCACGATTTCCGAGGCGATGGAGCCGGCCGAGCTTATCCGCATGATGAACGACTTCCTTACCCCGATGACATCAGCCGTGCTGGATAACCGCGGGACGGTCGATAAGTATATGGGCGATGCGATGATGGCTTTCTGGAACGCGCCGCTGGACGACGAAAAACACGCCGAAAACGCCTGCCGCACTGCGCTGCTGATGGTGAAATCGCTGGTGCCTGTGAACGATAACCTCAAGTCGCGGATGGAGGCAGCGGGCAAGCCGTTCCGCGAACTGAAAGCCGGCATCGGCATCAACTCGGGCCCCGCTTCCGTTGGCAACATGGGATCGAAGCAACGTTTTGCCTATTCGGCGCTGGGCGACACTGTCAACCTCGCCAGCCGTATCGAAGGGCAGACCAAGGGCTACGGCATTTCCATTATGATTTCTGATTCAGTGCGCAAAGCCGCGCCGCAATTTGCCGCGATCGAGATTGATTTGCTCACCGTCAAGGGGCGCAGGGAGCCCGAGCGTGTACACGCATTGCTGGGTGATGAAATTGAAGCTCAAAATCCGGAATTCCGGGCGTTCGTTGCCCTGCACGATGAAATGCTTTCAGCCTATCGCGCGCAGGAGTGGGACAAGGCCGCAGAACGCGCTGACGCTTGCGCCACCGAGCGGCCAGAGCTGTTCATGCTCTACAAGCTTTATAAGGAGCGTATTATAGCCTACCGCGAAAACCCTCCTCCCGCAGACTGGGGCGGGGTCTGGGTCGCCAAAGATAAATAACAATCAAACCAGGTTTACGACCGGGCTGTTGTTCTGCTCGATGATCAGCGTCACCGTCTGGCTATTGAACACGCCGGTGTATGTGACGGTGTTCTGCGCTGCGTTGGCGCTGCTGTAGGTAAAATCGAGCAACGAGCCGGTATTGCCGAGATCAAAAGTGGCCAGGCCGCTACCCGCCATCCCGATCTTGAGCACATGGTTCGCGCCGGACATTTCGAACACGTCGCGGGCGTCAAGCGCAAGGTGGTTAGCAATCGTGGTGCCGCCTTCGAGCAGAAGTTTTTCTATGTTGGCGACGTTATTGGTGGCACGGAAATCGAAAGTAAGGCCGCCGGTAAAGCCGAGCGGGCCAACGACAAGGGTATCCATGCCTGCGCCGCCGTCAACTTTGGAAAAGGCATCCGGGAGAAACGATAGTGAGGTGAAGTGCATCTCGTCATCACCACCCATGCCGTACATTTTGCTACTGTTCGTGCCGCCCTCGGTTTTGAGGAGGTCTCTGCCACTACCGCCGACCAATACGTCATGGCCGCCGTTCGAGCTCCTCAGGATGTTTCCGAACAACGGAGAGGCCTGCGTGCCCTCGCCGGCGATGAGAAGGTCGTCCCCGGTGCCGTCAACAATAGCGTCGACGCGCGGCACTTGTGCCGGGTCGTTTATATTTGCACTCGCGGCGCTATGGTCGCCAACATAAATGGTATAAGGCCCTGTGCCGACATCCTGTTTAACCTGCACGAAAACGTTCTGGTTGAGGTGAGTAATAGTATTTCCCAGGGCATCCTGCGAAGTAACTGTCACAGAAAAATCGAAATAGCCCGGGCCGTTGAGGTTGGTGAGAAGGCCGGTCGGGTCAGTCAACATCAGTTGGCCTGCCGCATTGAAACTCATGATGGGTTGGCTCGTTAACTGGTTTGTGGCCGCATTGCCAAGCAGCGTAGGGGAGGCGAATTCAAGGGTTGTCCCGCTAAACACGCCTGTACCTGCATTGTAATTGGTGCCTGTGATGGTCACCGTCGGGGCAGACTGGAAATCATTCAGCAACAGTTGGCCAATCATGACCGGGTTTGCCACAGATGCATTCAGCCCCACGCCGAAAACGGGGATGCCGTCGTCCGATGTGTCGCCCGGGGTATTGTTCAGATAAACAGGCGCGAAGATGAACTGCGCTGAAGGCGGCGGCGGTGCGGTGCCGCCAGTGACCGTCCCGCCCGTCGAGGGCGGCGGCGGAGGCGGAGGCGGGGGCGTCGTGGTTGTCGTCGAAACGACGCCTGTGGGCGAAGTGGTCGTCTGCGTGAACCCGCTGCCTGTGGGTGACGGGAAGGCTGAGCCAGCAGGATCGGTAAAGGTAGACCCTGTCGGCGGAGGGGGGAGCGCCCCTTCCGTCCCTGCAACCGGCGTTATGCCCGGGACAGGTTGCGTACCCGGCAAAGTCTGCAGCATGCCGTCTTGCGGCGGCGCGGGCGGCGGCGTCACTGACCCGTCGGGAGCCAGCTGGGAGCCAGGAGGTGGGGGCAGGGCACCATCAGTCGGTGCCGGCATTACCGCGCCCGGTGGCGTCGGTGCGACAGAACCGTCAGGTGCAGGCTGTGTAACCATGCCGTCGCCCGGCCCAGGTTGCGTTGTTTGTTGCGTCGTCCCTTCCTGCGGCGCTGGTGCAGGTGCAGGTGTTACAGTCGAATAAGTGCCGTTGCTCACAGCGCTGAATGTCGACGTTGCGACGGGCGCCACAGCGCTATAGGTTGTCGCAAAACTGTTGCTGTCCAGCTGGCCCGCATTCGTGGCGGCAGCATCAAAGCCCGTCAGCGTCGCGGTTTCAAAGGCATCGTTCAGCACCAGTTCGCCGCCGCCGTTGGTGATAATGACGGCGCCATCGACGATGGTGATCTTGCTTTCCTGCCCTGCGGGGTTGATTTCGCCAGCGACCAAGGTGCCGCGGATACCAATGGAGCCGACGGGAGTGTTGATGTTCACTTTCGAAGGATCGTCTTTGCCGATATCACCGCTCTGGTAGACGAACACGCCCTGCAGCATCGAGAAATACGAGGTGCCCTCGTGTTCCTGGGGGTTGTAGGTGAATTCGTCGATTGCCAGTTTGGCGTTGCGGCTGATGGAGAAACTTGTGTTGTCGGCAAAGAGGATGTTGACCGAACCCTGCTTGCCGGTCGTGACGACATCGCCCATGTGGACCATGCTGCCGACTTCGGCTTTCACCTTGGTGCCGTCGGGGTGGATGATGGTCGCTTCGCCATCGAGTTTCGTGATGCGGCCGACAGCGCCTGTTGCGTCGCTTGCCGTGTGCGTCGCCCCTTCGGCATATTCACCGGGGTGTTGGGGCGGCAGGAAGGAGCCGATCAGCTTGGGCGTGAAATGCGAAGCACCGTCGGCAGTGACGACATCAGGCGAAGGGTCATGTGCGAAATAGCCTTCGATGCGGGTGGTATGTCCCTGAGTGGTAAGGCAGAGGTCTTGCCCGTCGCGCGTGAATTCCGCATTGGCTGCATTCTCCCCCGGCGGCAGTATCACCGGCTTGCCCGGCGTTACTTTCAACGTATGGTCTGCAACCTTGCTATCTGGCATGACGAACCCCCACATTGCCCGGCCAGATACGAATGATTTTCCCGTCGAAACACAGGTATTTGGCCCTTCTATAATTATAGCGGGAATGGTTTAATCCATGATGAAGAAAAGATAAAATGATATCTATATTATGTATTTGAATTTACAGCGCTATTTGCGTCTTCGATGGCGGGCGGCTGCCAGCTCTGGATGAATTTTACGGCGTCATCGAACGGCATGGGCTTTGCGAACCAGTAGCCCTGCACGTATTCGCATCCCAGCCCTTTGAGGATTGAAGCCTCTTTCATGCTTTCGATACCTTCGGCAATCACCTTCATGCCGAGGTTGCGGGCAAGGTTGATGATGGAGCGCACCAGTACAAGACTTTGCGGATGGGTGGTCATGGCGCGGATAAAGCTCTGGTCTATTTTAAGCGTATCGATCGGGAAGTAATGCAGGTAGCTGAGCGACGAATAGCCCGAGCCGAAATCGTCAATTGATACGTTCAGCCCAGCGGCGCGGCATTTTTCCAGCTGTGCCTTCGCGGCTTCCGGCGCTTCCATCAGCAGGCTTTCGGTGATTTCAAGGTGGATCTGTTCGGGCCGCGTGCCTTGTTTTGCCAGCGTTTCCGTCACTTGTCCGAAGAGGTCCCCCTCGGCAAAATCCTTGACCGAGAAGTTGACGCCGACGAAGACGGGCTCCAGCCCGCTGATGGCGGGGTTTGCCGCCTGTTCCAGTTTCTTCACCGCTTCGCAGGCCACGTTCAGCGCGAAGCGCGACAGGTCGAGGATAAGCCCGCTTTCTTCAGCAACAGGAATGAAGATACCGGGCGAAATCATGCCTTTGGTCGGATGTTTCCACCGCATCAAGGCTTCAAAGCCCGCAATTTTCATGTTTTGCAGGTCGATAATCGGCTGGTAGAACAGCATCAATTCGTTGCGCTGCAGCGCCAGTTTCAGCTCGTTGTGGATCTTGATTGCCGAAAGCGCGATATCGTGGAACTCGTCGGCGTTTTCGTCTTTTTCGGCAGAAGGCGCCGAGGGTTCTGACGGCACGAATTTAATCGTTTCGGTGCGCGTGATCATATCCCTGTAACGTGTTGTGATGACGCGCATCACCATTTTCAGCACCGGGTCGGCGCTCTCGACGCGGTGGGCGAAATCTTCGCGGCTGATTTCCAGCACGTCGCAATCTTCGACCGCACGCACCGTGGCGGTGCGCGGCTTGTCGTCGATCATCGCCATCTCGCCGATCAGTGAACCGGGGCCGCGGGTGCCGATCTGTATCTGGCGGCCTTCGCGCTGCACGAGGATTTCGACGTTACCCGCCTCGATGACATAGGCATAGTTGCCGGTTTCGCCCTCTCGGATAAGGACTTCGCCTTTTTTAAACTGCTTCTTGTTCGTGCTCTGCATGCAGCAACCACCCTGTTCTCCACATTATATTTAAGGCGGCGAGGGTTAAGAAAGCGCTAATTTGCCGCGCACCGCATTACGGGAACAAATTTCGTCTGGCCATGGTGCGGAGAAGTTTCTTACAATATCAAGGCTGCAATACGGGGCATCACAGCAATGACTTTGGTCGACATCCTTATCCTCTACCTGGCGTTCAGGGCGAAGCAAGTCGTCTGCGACTTCTTCCTGCAGACCTCGTGGATGGCGAAAGTCAAAGGCGGGCCGTTCAATATGGGCGGCGCCAAGGCGCTGGGCGCGCATGCGGCGATACATTCCATCTTCACCTTTATCCTCGTCGCGTTTTTCGAGCCGCAATTGTGGTGGCTGGGCTTTGTAGACCTTGCAGTGCATGGCTGCATTGATAAGGCAAAAGGCTGGATCACAAATTCGAACGGCTGGACGTATAAGGATAACTTTTACTGGTGGGCCTTCGGCGTTGATCAGGAAATGCACAACCTGACGCATCTTGCTTACATCATCGCCATCGTCTGGCACCGCGGCGTCGATTTCCACGCTCCGCTTTCGGTGCTGCAATAATTTTAGGGATGCGTCTGTATCCACAAGGCTGCGGCCTTGAAGAGGTAGACTGTGCCTATTGTAAACAGCGCAGTCTGCGTCGCGGCGTAGAAGTGCTTGTCGCTGAGCTTGTCGAGGATGAATTTGGATGCGCTGGTGCCTGAAATGGCCGCTGGTATAACCGCCAGGCAAAGCCAGAGCGGCAATCCTTCAGTAGCGGCCGAGAACGTCGAAGCGACAAACCCGAAGTAGATGAACTTGGTGATATGCGACACCGCTTGAGTAAAGGCCTTGGTCGAAACCGTTTCATGGCGGGTGAGGTGGCGTGTCTGGAAAAACATATCGAGCATCGGCCCCGAAACGCCGCCGGTCAGCTGGAAGCCGGTGACCAGCACGCCGCAGGTAAACGCGTGCCATTTCTTTGTGAAATCCAGTTTCATGTCTTTCGGCAGCAGGAATGTCGTGAAGGGGCCCGCGCCCAGCAAAATGAAAACCACGAACTTGTCGGGCACAAGGCGCAGCATGGTGAAAAGCGCAAACATGATGGCGAGGCCGGCGAAGTAATACGGCAGGCTTTTACGGTATATATGTTTACGGTGAAAGAAGGCGCGGCTGCCGTTCGCCGTGAACTGCGACACCGCATGCAAGATCATCGCCTGCTGCACGGGCAGCACCCAGGCCAGCAGGCCCATCAGGACCATGCCGCCCGCCATGCCCAGAATGCCCGAAAGCACGGAAGTGCCGAAAACACCCGCAATAATCAGCGATGCCACTGGAAGGGTTATTGTCATGCGGGCAGTTTAGCAATTTGGGGAAAAAAAAGTCCGGAGAACCTGTTAGGATCCTCCGGACAAACGGCGGTAATAGAGGGTGTGTAGCTCTGTTATAAGAAAATACGCCCCCCGATGCAAGTAGAAAATGCACGAAAGCGAAAAAATCGAGAGGCTTTTTGGAAGTAAGTTTCCTAAAATAATTAAATTTTATAATTTTGTTTCATGTGGCGCTTTCTTGAAATTCATTCTCGTTTTTGTTTAGGGGCAAAAATGAGGTGTTTTTTACCAGGTAATATGTTCAAAAAAACCTTATAAAATGCTCACTTTTTGCATATGCTGCCATGCACAAAAATGAGGCAAAATTTCAGATATTTTACATAAGATTATTTTTCCAGCGAAGCGGAAGATGAAGGGGGAATCAACGGCGAGTCGGGGCTGAGTCGGGTTCTGATTCTGGCGCTGGAGGGCGTTTTTTGACAACGCGGGAAGGATATGCAACTTTAGATTGTATAAAGTTTCGCGTTTCCCGCAATAGGCGACTCCTATGCTCCTGCTCGACCGCTCCCACGTCAAGGAACTGCTGCGCTTCGTCTCGGGCATCAAGAGCGATATACAATACTGGTCGATGGTCGACGTCGTGTTGACGGGCAAGACGACGCATAACGTGCTGCTGCTGGGGCGAAAGCTGGAAGATGTTATCGAGAGCCATGAAGGCGTTATCTATGTGCATGATAAAGCGCGCATGCTCTGTTTTGTCCGCCATGAACGCCCGGCAAAGGAATGCAACGATGTTTTCACGCAGGAGGTTATAGCGCGCATGCCGCCCAAAAGCTGCGAGGTTGCGGCATCCGGTATGACCACCGACCAGCTGCAGCGTGTGGAGATACGTTTCGCGACCGAGGCGGAGGAGCAAAACCGCAAACCGCCGCAATCAACGCTCTATGCCATGCGTGCCGCAAGGCAGGAGAACGTTATCCTTATCGCCGACGACGACAAGGAAATCGCCGAATTGCTCAAGGAAGAGCTCGAAGGCTACGGCCATTGCATTACCGTTAATGATGCAGCAAAAGTCGTCGACACATTTCTGGAATATGTACCGGATGTTATATTTCTAGATATCAATTTTCAGGGTGCTTCGGGCCTCGACCTGATTGATGAAATCACGAAATACGACAAGGACACCTATATCATCATGGTCACGGGCGCGGGCACGGCCTCCAATGCCGTCGCCGCCCGTACGCGCGGGGCGCGCGCCTTTGTCGCGAAGCCTTTCGATCCCGCGCGCCTTGAAAGTGAATTGCTGAAATGCCCCACGGTGCGCCGTTTCGGCGGCAAGGTGAAGGCCTAGGCGGCCAGCAGTTTGTGCTGCAGCAGCGTCGCGAGCAAAAGGTCCAGCTGCAGGCCGCTTTCGGCGCGCAGGGCCGCTTCCGCCGCCAGCGCGAGGGAGGGGGAGGACTGCAGGTGTTCGAGGAATTTATAACCGCCCTCGGTAATGCTCCAGAGCGCAATACGGTCTTCTTCGCGATAGATAGCGATAAAGGTTTCTGCCGCCTGCATCCTGAAATCGTGCAGCGCGGCGCCTTTGGCTGATACTTCTTCCCACAGCCTGTCGACCGGCCAAGCGGAGCGCAGGATATGGATGTGCGGCTGGAGTTTCAGTTCGAGCGCCATGGGGTCTTCCGCTGCTGCCAGCAGCTCCGCGGTGAGCGGCGGCAGTCGGGGGGAAAGATAGGCCTCATGCGCAAGCCATTCCAGCTGGGCGATATCGGGCACATAGGCGAATTGGTTCAGGTTCGGCAGGCGGGAAAGATAGGCAGGAAAATCGGCGCCATAACCGTTCATGTCGCCGCTGTCGGGCGGATATGCCGCGATGAATTCCTGCGCCGCAAAGGCCATGAATTTTTCGCCGAGCAGCAGGGTGGTGACTGGAAAAACAGCTTTCAGCAGGTCGCGTAAAATCATCTGCGTGTTGTTTGTGTAGACATTAAAACGCTGTCCAGGCGTAAAGGCGCCGCCCTCGGCCACCGGCAATCCTTCCGCGCCGCCGCGATTGATCAGGCGGGCGATGAGCCCCTGCTGTAATTCAGGCAACGCGGGCATGGGGGCGGCCTTTCCGCGCGGCGTCGCGCATCACATCGGCTTTCTGCGCCTCGGCGACCAGCCTTGCGAGGGTCGGCAGGTCGTTGTCCCATTCGATCAGCGTCGGCACATCGCCAAAGCGCGCCAGCGCGGCGCGGTAGAGCGACCAGACGGGGTCATGCACCGCCTGGTTATGCGCGTCGATATAAATCTCGCCGCCCTCGACATCGTTTACCTGGTAACCGGCAAGGTGGATTTCCTTCACAATACCCTGCGGAACGCTGTCGAGATATATTTGCGCATCGAACCCGATATTGTGTGCGCTGACATGGATGTTGTTCACATCCAGCAGCAGGCCGCAGCCGGTGCGCTTGATGATTTCCGCCAGGA
The DNA here is from genome assembly GCA_964575605.1 of uncultured Micavibrio sp. GTDB lineage: Bacteria > Pseudomonadota > Alphaproteobacteria > Micavibrionales > UBA2020 > JAPWJZ01. The sequence continues at coordinate 15,272 of CAZNRN010000033.1, forward strand.
AGGCGGGTTCTTCCAGCTCGGGCTGGGTGAAGGCGAGATAGGAGGAGGGGTTCTCGACCAGTATCGCGCGTTTCAAGACGTCCTGCACATGGCTGACATTGGCGCAGATAATACCCAGCGCTTCATTCGTCATGGGGAGCGGCAGCAGGTCGGGCACGGATTTTCCGTCGGCGCTGCTCCATGAAACATGCTCGGATACCAGAACCGGATCGACTGCGGCGACAAGTGCCGCAAGTTTTTCAAGATGCCCTTCGGACAGGCCGTCCGCCGACCCCAGCGACAGCCCCACACCATGCAGGCTGACGGGGTAATTTTCACGGCATTTCATCAGCTGCTCGAACGGAATGCCGCCGATGCGGAAATAGTTTTCGGCATGGCCTTCAAGGAAACCGACCGGGGGCCTGGTTGCAATCAACTCTTTCGTATGCGCTTCGCGCAGCCCGATGCCTGTCTTACCCAAATCCGTCATGCCGCAACCTCTGCAAGGCGTTTTCCGTCCTTTAAAATGGCGCGGCGGATGAAATAATCAACCGAAACCTTGCCGGGGCCAAGGCAGGCAATCAACGCCAGCATCAGCATCCAGTTAATATGGTCTGACGTGTCAGGATAGACGAACAGTTCCACGCTTAACGTCACCATGAAAATGCAGAAGGCCGCAAAGCGCCCGGCCAGCCCGATAATCAGCAGAACCGCGCAGGCCAATTCCGTGCACATTGCCATCGGCGCCATGAATTCGGCGGAGGGCACGGGGAAGGGGATATCCACCCCCAGCCAGTGCTTGATATGGTTCTTTTCCCAGTTCGGGATGTATTCGGTTTTGAAAAGCGACAGCGCGCCGTCGCTGCTGGTGTATTTCGTCATGCCCGAGCGCCAGAAAATAAGCCCGACATGCAGGCGGACCGCGAGCAGCGCGAACGGCGCCAGCCAGTGTTCCAGCACGTGCAGTTTAAAGGCGGAAATTTTCAGCAGCTTTTCCATGGCATCCCTTCATGAAACCGCCGGAGCGGGCTTTTGGCCTCTGGCTCCGGCGGCGTGATTATCGTTGTGTAACGATTACTTCTTTTCTTCGGCTTTGGGTGCTTCGGTCGTGCCGTTCACCAGTTTGCCGCAGAGGCCTTCGGGCAGGTTGATCCATTCTGCGCCGCCATCGGCTTTCCCTGCGCCTGCACAGGAATGGCCGGCCGCTGCGCAATCGTTCTTGCCGGCTTTCACCACGCCATAGCATTTTTCGGTTTTTGCTTCTTCGGCCGAAGCAACGGTTGCTGCGGTCATGATGACGGCGGCGAGAGCGGCTGCAGAGATGACTTGTTTTTTCATTGTAGAGGCCCTTTGTAAGTTTCAGGTTGTTAATAACACGAGAGGCGAAATGCCGCCCGCCAACATGCTATTCGAAGCAGGTTAAAAAATGTTGCATCACTTCGTAAATTTTTTTGCGAAGGGGCCTTTTAACAGAATCATTCCGAGCGGCAGGCCGCACAGCGCAAAGATCATGACCGGCATAAAATGCCATGCCAGCAAGTGCGCGGGATCGTCGTTGGGGCAGAGCAACCGCATGCCAAGGGCCCCGAAAGACCCTGCCGCCAGCACCACGCAATATCCCGCCAGCGCCGGAAAGACGGAGGCGGTACGCATAGCCATAACCACTGCGGCAACAAGCGGCAGAGCCATTAATAGCGACAGGTCAGTGAGGCAGGGTTCGCCCGCAGGTGAGGGCGGCGCAAGGCCAGCCTTTGCCAGTTGCCCGCCGACAAGCCCTAGCCAGATCAGCGTGGAAATGGCAACTGCAGCCCTCACAGGCGGTCGCACCTGCGTATCCGGCACGAACAGACGGAAGGCGGCCAATGTGGCCAGCACCCCTGCCATAAATATCGCCACTGTTTCCGAGAGATAAAGATGGTTGCGCGCCACCTCGGCAAGGTCGGCACGAAAGCCCTTGGTGAGCGTGCAGATGGCGATGCCGATGAAGACAAGCGTTGCGACAGACCATATTGCCGCGCGCACGGCTGCACGCGGCAGGCGTTTCACCGGCTTCAGGTCCTGCGACAGGCTCTCGATCAGCTTGTCAGTATCCGTCGTCAATCAGCAACTCCTTCAGCTTCTTGTAGGCGCGGTGCGCGGCGACCTTGGCCGCGGTTTCGGTCATATCCAGTTTCCTGCCTGCCTCGGCCATCGAAAACCCCTCGACCTTGGTCAGCCACAGTATCTGCCGCTGCTTTTCGGGCAGCTTTTCAAGGCTCCCCCGCAGCTGTTTAGCAGAAAGAGCCTCTTCAGGGTTCTTCGCACCATCGGCCATAAAAGTTTCAAATTCCACGTCGTTGGTTTCATTGGCATTTTGGCGGCCGGCCTTGCGCATGTAATCGATCATCTTGTGCCGCGCGATACCGTACATCCAGTTTTTAAAGGGCTGTTCGGGGTTATAGGTATGCCGCACGGTATGGATGGCCAGCAGGATTTCCTGTGCAATATCATCGGCATGTTCACGCGAAAACAGCCGTGTGCGCAGGTAGCTTTTGATAAGCGGGGTCGCGGTATTCAGCAGCGTCCGGTAGGCCGCGGCATCCCCGCCCTGCGCCTTTTGCATCAGCAGGCCCAGTGGGTCGGGATTGTTGTCGTTTATGACCGGCGTTTGAACGGATGCCATTGTAAACCAAGGGTTAATCGGCTATTCATACTGCCATCACCACTTTGCGATTCATAGACGGATTTTAGACCCTGTAAGGATATTTCCATGTTCGCCAAAGCCGCCCCCGCAGCCGCCGATCCCGCCCTTAAATGGAGTCCCACCGACGTTTCGGAAACCGCGCTTTACCGTTTCATGAAACAGGTCGAGGGCGACACCAAAAAATCCTTTAAAAACTACGAGGATTTCTGGCGCTGGAGCGTCGACAACAAGGACTGGTTCTGGGCTAACGTCTGGGATTTCTGCCATGTCACGGGCGATCAGGGCAAAACCGTGTTTAAGCAGGGGAGGGAATTCCAGGAAGGCCGCTTCTTCCCCGACAGCAAAATCAACTTCGCCGAAAACCTGCTGCGCCGCCGCGACGACACCATCGCCATCGTCTTCAAGGGCGAGGACAAGTTGGAACGCCAGCTCACTTATAACCAGCTGTATGATCAGGTCAGCCAGATCCGCCAGGCGCTGAAAGCCGAAGGCGTGACAAAGGGCGACCGCGTCGCGGGCTACCTGCCCAATATGCCCGAAACCATTATCGCCATGCTGGCGGCGACGTCGCTTGGCGCCATCTGGTCATCGGCCTCGCCCGATTTCGGCGTGCAGGGCGTGCTCGACCGCTTCGGCCAGATCGAGCCGAAGGTGATGTTCTGCGTCGATGGTTATCACTACAATGGCAAGGTCATCGACTGCCGCGACAAGATCAAAGACGTAAAGGCAAAACTGCCCTCCCTGAAAAAAACCGTTGTGGTGAATTACGCCGTGAATGCGGAGGTGGAGGGCACTGTGTCCTTCAACGCCTTCCGCGACGCCTTCAAACCCGCCACCATCGGCTTCGAGCGTTTCGATTTCAACCTGCCGCTCTATATCATGTTCTCTTCGGGCACCACGGGCATTCCGAAATGCATCGTGCACGGGGCAGGGGGCACGCTGCTGCAACACCTGAAAGAACACCGCCTGCACTGCGACATTCGCAAGGGCGACAAGGTTTTCTATTTCACCACCTGCGGCTGGATGATGTGGAACTGGCTGGTGACGGCGCTGGCGTCGGAAGCGACGCTGCTGTTATTCGACGGCTCTCCCTTCTATCCCGACGGCTATGCGCTGTTCGATTACGCGGCGAAATACAAATGCACGCTCTTCGGCACTTCGGCGAAATATATCGACGCGCTGCGCACCAACAACGTGAACGTGGCCGACCGCAAGGAACTCGCGACCGTGCGCATGATTACCTCGACCGGATCGCCGCTGTCGCATGAAGGCTTCGATTACGTCTACGACGCTATCTTCCCCAAGGCGCAGCTGGCCTCCATCTCAGGCGGCACCGATATCGTCTCCTGCTTCGTGCTGGGCAATCCCATTTCGCCCGTCTATCGCGGCGAGATCCAAGGCCCCGGCCTCGGCATGGATGTCGATGTCTTCGATGACAAAGGCGTGCCGATGGCCGAGGGCAAAGGCGAACTGGTCTGCAAAACGCCCTTCCCCTGTATGCCCGTGGGCTTCTGGAACGACGCCGACGGCGCAAAATATTCCAAGGCCTATTTCGAACGCTTCCCCGATATCTGGTGCCATGGCGACTGGTGCGAGTGGACAAGCCACCGCGGCCTGATCATACATGGCCGCTCCGACGCCACCCTCAACCCCGGCGGCGTGCGCATCGGCACGGCCGAAATCTACCGCATCGTCGAACAGCAGCCCGAAATCAAGGAAAGCATCGCCGTCGGGCAGGATTGGGACAATGACGTGCGCGTCGTGCTCTTCGTCGTCCTGAAGCCCGGCGCGGTTCTGGATGACGCTCTGGCCGCAAGACTTAAAAAAGCCATCCGCGAACAAGCCAGTCCCCGCCACGTCCCCGCCAAGATCATCGCGGTTGCCGATATCCCGAGGACCAAAAGCGGCAAAATCACCGAACTCGCCGTCCGCGACGTCATCCACGGCCGAGAGGTAAAAAACGTCGAGGCGCTGGCCAATCCGGAAGCGCTGGCGTTTTATAAAAATCTTGCCGAATTGAAGAATTGATGAACACGAAAGGCCCGATAACTTACAGGGAGATGGATCGCAATCTAATTGATCCGATTTTTCCAATATTTGGCGTGCTCGAAACTGCTTTTGTCACCCTGTTACTTTTAGGATTTATCTACGGCTGTTATAAAGCAGTAAAGCCCGAATTTTCCGGATGGCAAAAACGCCTTTTACAATGCCTTTTCGGTGTCCCGTATGTGTTGTGCGCGGTGCTGGCCGCTTTTGCTCGACCGGCTAACAGCAAATATGTCTTCGCTCTTGAACAATTTATTCAGTCCGCAATTAGTCTTGCGCTTGTATGGAGTGTTCTATGTCTTAGCGCGATTGGTGGTTTCAAACTGGGACGTTTCCTTACAAGAAAAGTCCCAAAAGGCGCGTGGTACTTTGCCGGAGCGGGTTTAATGTTATTGTGCTGGCATTGGGATTACGCTATTGAAACGGGCTAGATTCAGCGCTTTTTGAAGGGGTAATAAAATGCGCGGCTATTTCGGTATCGGTGTTGAGGGCATATCCAAGCCCATGAACGTGGGCGGCCTGCTGCGCTCGTCGCATGCTTTCGGGGCGAGTTTTTTCTTTACGGTGAATACCGATATCGACCTGCATGCGATGCGGGAGAGCGATACCTCGGGCGCTTTCGACCATATTCCGTTTTATAATTTCGAAAAACCCGCCGACATCATCCTGCCGCGCAATACGCAGATGGTGGCGATTGAATTCCTCGAGGACGCGGTGGAGCTGCCGTCGTTCCGCCATCCGCTGCAGGCCGTCTATGTGCTGGGGCCGGAGATGAACAACGTCTCCCCCGCGATGCTGAAGCGCTGCGACCATGTGATAAAAATCCCGATGAAGTTCTGCGTCAACGTCGGCGTGGCGGGCGCCTTGGTGATGTATGACCGCATGATCAGCATGGGCCGCTTCCCCCCGCGTCCCGTGAAAGCAGGCGGGCCGGAGTTTTCTCCCGAAAAACTCAAGGAAGAACAAATCATCGCCCGCAACGCGCGGCACTATACGCCGAAGAGCAAGAAAAAAGAGTAAAATCAGCAGCTTGATACTTGAACGCCGCGTTCACTATTTTTTCATATTAATGTCATACAATACGCTTAACCGTAACCACAGGGCAAAACGGCGTATTTTTAATGGCTGATTTGACTGACAAATTCAAACCGAATGCCGCCAAGGGGCCTTTCAACCAGAAAGAGCTCGACGAAATGGTGCTGGAGGCGGCGGCTGTGCAAGATACGCGCACGCTGGGCCTCGCGTTGATGGCAGGCGGTAACCCGAACGCCAGGAACAAGGCAAACGGCGAGCCTGCTGTTGTCTACAGCGCCTCCAACGGAAATGTGCAGCACCTGAAACTCCTGCTCGAAGCCGGTGCGGATATCAACGCCACCGACAATTTCGGGCAAACGGCCGCGATGGAAGCATTGCACGGCCGGCACGAGAAAGCCTTGGCCTATATACTGGCCAGCGACTATGAAGTCGACCACAGGGATACAACCAACAATACGCTGCTGATGCATGCCGTGCGCTGCATGGAGCTGAAACCCGTGCGGCTGGTGCTTGATGCAGACCCCGATCCCTTTGTGAAGGATGCAAAGGGTCGAACCGCGCGCGCAATTCTCGAAGGCCTGCGCGAAACGGCTTCACCCGAGGTACTGCCGGTGGTCGACAAAATCCTGACGATGCTGGTGCGGCACGAGGAGCGTTATTTCGGCTTCATGCTGAACGACACGGTCGACCGCAAGGAATACGATAAAATGAAGGATATTGCGCACGCGGGCCTCGACATGGGCCGCAATTCCTACGCCATAGGGCAGGCGCTTATTATTGCGGTCAAGGCGACGGACGAAAAAGCGGTGGAGATACTGCTGGGCGCGGGCGCCGACCTTCACGTGCATGACAATTACGGCTGCAGCGTAAGAAGTGTTATATCCGCCGGCCTGAACGAGGCGGGGATGGACAAGGCGATGCACGACAGGCTGGAGGCGATTTCGCTGCGGATTGACGGGCACGAGCAGAAGCTGCTGAAACCTGGTGTTTCGCCGCCATCTCCCAGATAGCTTCCCTTGCTGCAACGCGCAAAAATATTGCATTAAAAACGCCGCCCGCACCGCAAGTTCATTCCAGAATTGCTGCGGTGCTTCGTAATTATTCTGCTATTTCATTTTCGGTATCGTTTTTTTGTGTACACGACTCATTTGAATGTGGGAAAGCGGGGTCAAGCGAAGGAAAATCCTTCCGCACCGCAGCAATTTAGGGAGTTGCCAGCATGTCCGTCTTCACCCACAAGGAATTCGACCAGCACGAACAGGTTTCGTTCTTCCACGACCAGCAGAGCGGCCTGAAAGCCATCATCGCTGTCCACAATACCAACCTCGGCCCCGCACTCGGCGGCTGCCGCATGTGGGCTTACGAGAACGACGGCCTCGCGCTGAACGACGTGCTCCGCCTTTCCCGCGGCATGACCTACAAGGCGGCTATCACCGGCCTGCCGCTCGGTGGCGGCAAATCCGTCATCATCGGCGACAAGAAAATCAAGACCCCCGACATGATGCGCGCCATGGGCCGCGCGGTCGAGGCGATGGGCGGCCGTTACATCGTCGCCGAAGACGTCGGCACGACCACCGACGACATGAACCATATCTCCAGCCAGACGAAAAACGTCGTCGGCATCGCAGGCGGCAACCACGGCTCGGGCGACCCGTCGCCGACCACGGCGCTGGGCGTCTTCACCGGCCTCAAGGCTGCCGTGCGCCACCGCCTGCAGCAGGACCACCTGCGCGGCCTCACGGTCGCTGTCCAGGGTCTCGGCAACGTGGGCTATAACCTCTGCCGCCACCTGCACACCGCAGGCGCGAAGCTGATCGTCACCGACATGGCCGCCGACAAGGTCGATATGGCCGTGAAGGAATTCAACGCGACCCCCGTTGCGCTGGCGGCTATTTATGACGTCGAGGCTGACATCTACGCACCCTGCGCGCTCGGCGCGACGCTGAACGACGACACCATCAAGCGCCTGAAGGCGAAAGTGGTGGCGGGTGCGGCCAATAACCAGCTGGCCGAAATGCGCCATGCCGATATGCTGAAAACCGCGGGCATCCTCTACGCCCCCGATTACGTGATCAACGCGGGCGGCCTGATCAGCGTTTATTACGAACACCTTGCGCGCAGCAGCAACAAGGCTTTCGACCGCGATGCGGTGCTGGCGCAGGTCGCGAAAATCGACGCAACCTCCGACAACATCTTCAAGCGCGCGGAAGCCGAAGGCATCACCACCGCCATGGCAGCAGACCGCATCGCCGAGCAGAACTTCAAAACGCCAAAAGCGTGCAAGGCTGCATAACGCCGTATGCAGGCATAACATCTTCGTAACTAAAAAGGGCCCCTTCTCCGGGCCCTTTTTTCTTGCTGTAATGGGCCATGGCAAGGGCTGTTAAAAAATCGGACAGGATGGAGGCGCTGGGCACACTGGCGCAGCGCCTGGCGCATGACGTGAACAATATCCTCTCCGTCATCGACAGCGCGGCGCAAAGCGCGCTCGCCAAAGGCGCGCCTCAGCCCGAGATGAAAAAGATCATCACCGCCGCGCAAACCGGCGGAACGCTGACACGGCAGCTGCTGGCTTTTTCAGGGCACCAGGTGGCCGTACCGGAAACAATCGAATTAAAATCCGCCTTCGTAGCGCTCGGCTCCGTGATACAACCGTTGCTGGGGCTGGATATCAGGCTTTCGACCGGCATTCCCCCGCGCCTTGCCGTGCAAGCCTCGCAGGAACAGCTGGCGCTCCTCGCCCTTAACCTTGCCCTGAATGCGCGCGACGCCATGCCGGGCGGCGGAACATTTAAAATCACCGCGGCAGCGCGCGGCAAGACATCAATTCTGATGTCATTTATCGATAGCGGCATCGGCATCCGCGAAAGCGACCGTAAAAAGATATTCGACCCGTTCTTTTCCACCAAGGCGCAGGGCGCTGGGCTTGGGCTTTCCGTCGTGCACGGCATCGTCACGCAGCTGGGCGGCAGCATCAAGGTGACGTCCAAAGCAGGGAAGGGCGCCCGCTTCGATATAATCCTCCCCCGCGCCGCGCCGCAGAAGGTTACAAAAAATACCGCGCCCGAGGGGCTGCTGAATGTCTTGGCGCTGGCTTTAAAGGGAGGGCAGACAAAATATCTGGAACCCTCCAACGGCCATTATGGCTTCCTTCCACCGAAACCCAAGCCGCGCGGATCCGGCCGCCTCGAAAAAACCCTGCAGCGCGCCCGCGACCGCCGTGCCGAGCGCCTGAAAAGGGGGGAGGACGACGACGAGAATACATAACCGCGCCGTTCCCCAGAAAAATCTTGCCTCATCGCCCCGATACGGCAATTATATCAGGTAGTTACAGGGCGATTTCTCGTGACCAAGCAAAAAGAAGTGGATGTACTCGTCATCGGCGGCGGCGTGAATGGCTGTGGCATTGCGCGTGACCTCGCGGGCCGCGGGCTGTCGGTGCTGTTGTGCGAGAAGGATGACCTTGCCTCAGCGACGTCATCGGCCTCGTCGAAGCTGATCCACGGCGGGTTGCGCTACCTCGAGCATTACGAATTCAAGCTGGTGCGTCACGCGCTGCAGGAACGCGAGGTGCTGCTGAAATCCGCGCCGCATATCATCTGGCCATTAACATTCGTCTTGCCGCACCACAAGAAACTGCGGCCGTGGTGGATGATACGCCTCGGCCTTTTCCTCTATGACCACCTTGGCGGCCGCAAGATTTTGCCGGCGTCGCAAAGCCGCTCGCTGCCCGGTACGCTGCTGGGGCAACCGCTGAAATCGGAATACCGCCGCGGCTTCACCTATGCGGATTGCTGGGTGGAGGATACGCGCCTCGTCGTGCTCTGCGCCAAGGATGCGCAGGAAAAAGGCGCCGAGATTTATACGCGCACCGAATGCACCAACCTGTCGAAACACCCGAAACAGGACCACTGGACCGCCACGCTGCGTGACAACCGCACCGATGAAAAGGTGAAAATTTCCGCCCGTATGGTCGTCAACGCCTCCGGCCCCTGGGTCGGCAAGACGCTCGGCCTCGCAGGCGACGAAGTCGGCAAGTACAAGGTGCGCTGGGTCAAGGGCAGCCATATCATCGTCAACCGCATATATCAGGGCGAACACGCCTATATATTGCAGAACGAGGACGGCCGCATCGTCTTCGTCATCCCCTACGAGAAAAAATACACCCTTATCGGCACCACCGATATCGAATACAAGGATGATATCGAGGAAGTGCGCATCACGGTCGACGAAGTCGACTACCTCTGCGCCGCCGTCAACAAATTCCTGCGTCACCCCGTAAAGCCTGAAGACGTGCAGTGGACCTATAGCGGCGTGCGACCGCTGGTCGACGACGGGGACAAGGATGCGTCGAGCGTCACGCGCGATTATATCCTCGACCTCGAGGATTACCACGGCGTGCCGATCCTGTCGGTCTATGGCGGCAAAATCACCACCTTCCGCAAGCTGTCGGAGCAGGCGGGTGACATGGTGGTCGAAAAACTGGGCAGAGGCGGCAAGAAGTGGACCGAAACCGCGCCGCTGCCGGGGGCAGAGGCCAATGCCGCCAACTTCGGCACCTTCCTGAAGACGCTACGCCGCGAATACAACTGGCTGCCGGAAGCATTAGCCCAGCGCCTCTGCCGCGCCTACGGCTCCCGCGCGCGCGACATCCTGCGCGGCGCAAAACGCGTCGCCGACCTCGGCGAATACATGGGCGACGGCGTGTATGAAAACGAAATCAAATACCTCGTCCACGCCGAATGGGCTGAAACGCTGGAAGACGTTCTCTGGCGCCGCTCCAAACTGGGGCTGCATGTGTCCGAAGACACCGAGAAGAAAATCAAGAAGTTGCTGAAGAAGCTTACCTCGAAGAAAGGTAAAGAATAATGGCCAAATTCATCCTCGCCATCGACCAGGGTACCACCAGCACGCGCGCGATATTGTTCGACGAGAAAGGCCATCTTGTCGGCATGGCGCAGAAGGAACTGGTGCTGCATTATCCCAATAACGGCTGGGTGGAGCAGAACCCGGAGGATATCTGGGCGGATACGGGCTTTGTCTGCCGCGGCGTCTTGCAGCAGCACAGCGTGCATCCCGCCAACATCATTGCCATCGGCATAACCAACCAGCGCGAGACCACGGTCGTCTGGGACCGTGCGACGGGGGAGCCGGTTTATAACGCCATCGTCTGGCAGGACCGCCGCACGGCGGATATCTGTGACGAACTGAAAAAGCAGGGCAAGGAAGAAACCTTCGCCAAAAAGACCGGCCTGCTGCTTGACCCCTATTTCTCGGGCACGAAAATCAAATGGATACTCGACAACGTCAAGGGCGCGCGCGAACGCGCCGGGAAAGGCGAACTGGCCTTCGGCACCATTGATAGTTTTCTCCTGTGGCGCATCACGGGCGGCAAGTCGCACAAGACGGATATCACCAATGCGTCCCGCACCCTGCTCTATAATATCACCGAGCAGAAATGGGATGTGGAGCTGATGAACCTGCTGGGCATCCCCGGCCAGCTGCTGCCCGAAGTCTGCGACAATGCGCATGATTTCGGCCGCGCGCAGCGCGGGTTTTTGGGCGAGGAAGTCCCCGTCTTCGGCATGGCCGGCGACCAGCAGGCGGCGCTGTTCGGGCAGGCCTGCTTCAAGCCCGGCATGGCGAAAATCACCTATGGGACGGGCTGCTTCGCGCTGATGAACATCGGGCCGGAATACAAGGCATCGAAAAACAAAATGCTGACCACGGTCGCCTCGCGCCTTGACGGCAAAATCAATTACGCGATCGAGGGCGCAATTTTCGTGGCGGGTGCGGCCATCCAGTGGCTGCGCGACGGGCTCGGCATCATCAAGTCGTCGCAGGAAACCGAAAAAATCGCACTGAGCGTGAAGGATAACGGCGGCGTTTACATGGTGCCTGCCTTTACCGGCCTCGGCGCGCCTTACTGGAACCCGCGCGCCCGCGCCTGCATCTCGGGCCTCACGCGCGCGGCGACATCTGCGCATATCGTGCGCGCGGCGCTGGAGGCGCAGGCTTACCAGACGGCTGATTTGATGGGTGCGATGGCCGAAGACGCCGGATACCCGATGACCGAAGTGCGCGTCGACGGCGGCATGGTGAAGAACAGCTGGGTCTGCCAGTTTATTGCCGACATGACCGCGACGCCCGTGCTGCGCCCCACCTGTATAGAGACAACGGCACTGGGTGCCGCCTATCTTGCCGGATTGAAAGCGGGTGTTTTCAAGTCGACGGATGATATTGCTGCAGCCTGGCAGTGCGAGCAGCGATTCTCGCCTAAGCTGCCCTCGGCCGAGCGCGAAGCCCTTTATGAAGGCTGGCAGCATGCGGTCAAACAGGTATTGGCCTGATAAAGCTTGTTTAATTATTTCCCATAATTTTTTTGACATATCGCCGAATCCCGTGCTACGAATTGCACCGTCCGGGGGAGGCAGACCCCCTTGTTATTAAACAGCTGATTTATACAGAAGGATGCACAGAACATGGGTTTAGGAAGAGGCGTAGCAGGCGCAGCAGCGCTGGTTGGTATTCTGGCGGCAGTTGCCTGCCCGATCGCAGGCGCGATCGCGGGCGGCGTGCTGGTCTGGGGTGCCACCTCGGCGACGATGGGCACGGGCGCGGCTGTCGCGCTGACGGCGGCCGGCGTTGTCGGCGGCGGCGTTGCAGGCCGTCTCGTCGGCGCAGTGGTTGCTATTGCAGCGGTCGGCCTCGCGCGCCTTGCCGCCAGCAGCCGCCTTGTCTCCAATAGCGATTTCAAGATCAAGCGCAACTTCGCCAACGACGATCACGCTCCCTCGCTGTCGAAAAAGCTGGGCGGCCTCTTCTCGAAGGCAAGCAACGATGTGGCGGATGAACTGCCCCACGGCCTGAAAGAAGACATCAAGGTGAAAGCGCCGCTGCAATTCAAGCGCTAAGCTTTTAGATACCGTGAAAAACATGAGGGGCCTGCGCTTTAAGCAGGCCCCTTAAGTTTTGCACACACACTTTAAATCTTGCTTTTTATTACCCTAGAATTCCGTTTGTCCTGTTGGACTTTTTTATCGTGCCGGGCGTATCCGCCTCTTGCACGATTTCACTATAACAAAGCACTGTAACCAAACCCTTAACGCAAAATGAATAAAGGGTTAATTCCGGCCGTTTATTGGGGTTGGAAGGCTTAATCGCGCCCGTAATAGGTGGGGTCGAGGCGGTGTTTTTGCTTGGTGTAAAGGTCGACCGCGACGTCGACGGTAGTGGCGTCGTAGCGCGTGCCGCTGTTCTTTTGGATCCAGTCGAGCGCTTCCTCGACCGACAGCGCCTGCCGCCAGGGGCGTTCGTGGGTGATGGCGTCCATCACGTTGGCAACGCAAAGGATGCGCGCCTCGAGCAGAATATCGTCGCCGCGCAGGCCCTGCGGATAGCCAGAGCCGTCGATATGCTCGTGGTGCTGTAAAATAATTTCCGCGACCGGCCAGGGGAATTCGATGCTTTTTAAAATCTCGTGGCCGTAGGTGGGGTGCTGGCGGATATAGCCCCATTCGTCGTCGGTCAACGCACCCGGTTTGTTGAGAATTTCCTGCGGGATAAGGACGTTGCCGAAATCATGCAGAGTCGCCGCCATGCGAAGCCCGTCGACAGTGTCTTCATCAAGCCCCATCAACTGGCCGAGCGTGCGCGCGATCTGCTGCACGCGGCCCTGGTGGCCGGCGGCATAGGCCTCGCGCAGGCCGATGGTGTCGGATAGCACGCCGACGGTCTGGAAAAGGCAGCGCTGGATTTCTTCTTTTGGAAATGTCATCCAGCCTCCTGTTCCTTATACCGCCGCTTGGCTGCTGCCGTGGCAGTATTTGTATTTCTTGCCGCTGCCGCACGGGCAGGGGTCGTTCCGGCGTGTCGACGCCCAGGTGCTGGGATCTTCCCTGTCGATCTTTTGCTGGCCCGTGAAGGGCGTGGGGGTGGTGTCCTGCGCCTCCCTTGGCTCGCTGGCGCTGCGGGAATATTGCAGGCGCTGCACGGCGCGCGGCTGCGGCACGGGCGGCGTGTCGGCATGGAATTCGGCGCGGCACAGTACGCCCGTCACGCGCTCGCGCAGAGTGCCCAGCATCTGCTGGAAGAGGGCGAAGGCTTCCTGCTTGTATTCGTTCAGCGGGTCGCGCTGGCCGATCCCGCGCAGCTGGATGCCCTGCTGCAGGTATGTCAGGCCGTGCAGGTGTTCTTTCCAGGACATGTCGAGCATGCGTAGCAGGACTTCTTTTTCCAGCTCGCGCGTCTTGTCTTCGGTCAGCATGCCATGGGCGATGGCGTCCCTGATTTTCTTGTCATAGGCCTGGTTGGCTGCTTCGGTCAGGCGCTCTTCTATGACTTTGTCGTCGACGCCTTCTTCCTTCACCCAGTCCTCGATCGGGACGTTGAGGTTGAGCAGGCGGTGCGCCTCGACCTTGATCATCATCGCATCCCACTGCTCGGCATAGGTGCCGGGCGGGATGGCGGAGGCGACGAGCGCCTCGACGACGTCATGGCGCATGTCGAGGATGATCTCGGCCACGTCCTGCGAAGTCATGATCTCGCGGCGCTGTTCGTAGATAACTTTGCGCTGGTCGTTCATTACGTTGTCGTATTTCAGGATATGCTTGCGCATCTCGAAGTGCTGGGCTTCGACTTTTTTCTGCGCGCGTTCGATGGCGGTGTTGATCCAGGGGTGGACAATTGCCTGTCCCTCCTTGATGCCCATCTTCTGCAGGAACTTGTCCATGATGTCGGAACCGAAGATGCGCATCAGGTCGTCTTCGAGCGAGATGAAGAAGCGTGACGCGCCGGGGTCGCCCTGGCGGCCGGAGCGGCCGCGCAGCTGGTTGTCGATGCGGCGCGATTCATGGCGCTCGGAGCCCAGCACGAAGAGGCCGCCCGCGCGGATCACCGCGCCAAAGGCCTCTTCGACCTCCTTGCGGATTTTTTCTTCCATGCGTTTTCTTGTCGCTTCGTCGGCGTCATCGGGGATTTCCTGTTTCAGGCGCATCTCGACGTTGCCGCCCAGTTTAATGTCGGTCCCGCGGCCTGCCATGTTGGTGGCGATAGTGACGGCACCGGGGCGGCCGGCTTGTGCGATGATGAAGGCTTCCTGCTCGTGGTACTTGGCGTTCAGCACCTGGTGCTCGATGCCTTTTTTCTTGAGGTAGCGCGACAGGGTTTCCGATTTCTCGATCGACGTCGTGCCGACCAGGATGGGCTGCTGGCGCTCGCGGCAGCCTTCGACCACCTTGACGATGGCGGCGTATTTTTCCTCGGCGGTGCGGTAGATCTCGTCGTTCTGGTCGTCGCGCACCATGGCCTGGTTGGTCGGGATCTCGACAACGCGCAGGTTATAGATCGCCTCGAACTCGTCTTTCTCGGTCATGGCCGTGCCGGTCATGCCGGCCAGCTTCGGGTACATGCGGAAGTAGTTCTGGAAGGTCGTGGAAGCCAGCGTCTGGTTCTCGTTCTGGATCGGCACGCCTTCTTTGGCTTCAAGCGCCTGGTGCAGGCCGTCCGAGAAACGGCGGCCTTCCATCGCGCGGCCGGTGAATTCGTCGATGATGATGACCTGGCGGTTGGTGACGATGTAATCCACGTCCTTGCGGAACAACTTGTGTGCGCGGAGGGCCTGGTTGAGGTGGTGGACGAGCGTGATGTTATGCGCATCGTACAGGCCGCCTTCTTTCAGGATGCCCATCTGGCGCATGATGTCTTCGGCATGCTCCGAGCCCATGTCGGTGAGCGAGACGGATTTATTCTTGAGGTCGAGGTCGTAATCGCCCGGGTCTTCCTCTTTCAGTTTTTTCTGCTGCGCGCCTTCTTCCTTGGGCGGAGGTTCTTTCAGCAGGGGGATGACCTTGTTGACGGTCAGGTAGTGCTCCGGCATTTCCTGCGAGGGGCCCGAGATGATAAGCGGCGTGCGCGCTTCGTCGATCAGGATGGAGTCGACCTCGTCGACGATGGCGAAGTTGAAGGGGCGCTGCACCATCTGGTCGATGGAGAACTTCATGTTGTCGCGCAGGTAGTCGAAGCCGAATTCGTTGTTGGTGCCGTAGGTAATGTCGCACAGGTACGAGGCGCGGCGCTTTTCGTCCGTCAGGTTGGTCAGGATGAAACCGACCGTCATACCGAGGGATTCATAGATGGGCTTCATCCAGTTCGCGTCGCGCTGGGCGAGGTAATCGTTCACCGTCACGACGTGCACGCCCTTGCCTTCGAGTGCGTTCAGGTAGACGGCGAGAGTTGCGGTAAGCGTTTTACCTTCGCCGGTGCGCATCTCGGGAATGTAGCCCTCGTGCAGAGCCATACCGCCCATGAGCTGCACGTCGAAGTGACGCTGTCCGATGACGCGACGCGAGGCCTCGCGGCAGGTTGCGAAAGCTTCGGGCAGGATATCATCAAGGGTCTTGCCCTCGGACAGCATCTCGCGGAATTTCGTCGTTTGCGCGGCCAGTTCGGCATCGTCGAGTTTCTGCATCTCCGGCTCGAGCGCGTTGATCTGCGCGACCTTCGCCCTGAAACCTTTCAGGATGCGGTCGTTGTTGGTGCCGAACATCTTTTTTGCGAGTGCCGCGAACATGTCTCTTCCAGTCTTGTTATTCCGTAAAACGGAGCCTTTTTTATGTCCCCTGACATATAAAGCAGATTGCAGCCAAGTCAACGGGCGAAAAGCGGCAAAACCCCTTGCTAATCCAGCAAAAACGGCCTTATATGACTGAAAATCGGGTCGATCGGCAGCATGCCGGTGTCCAGCCCCGCCCCAACCCTGTTCAGGAGACTATGGAATGACTGCCCGTACCACCCTTGCCGCGCT
>CAZNRN010000034.1:0-30889 GCA_964575605.1 uncultured Micavibrio sp.
GCCCTGCGCCTGAACGGAGGCTTTGAAAGTTTCGTGTGAAACCTCGACATCGGGACGGGCGGAGCGGAGGTCGTGGTAGACGCGGGCCCAGTGCTCGTTTTCGGGCTGTGCAAGCTCGATCAGCTGTTCGCCCGAAAGTGTCCTGGCATAGCCGTGACGGGCGAGGCCCAGCGCGGTGCCGCCCCAGCCCTGCGCGTGTTCGACGATATCGCGCAGCTGGCCGTAGTCGAAATGCGCGCGACATTCGCGGTCTTTCCACAAATCGTCGAAGGCGGCGGACTGGTCGCGTGGCAGCAGGGCGACTTCCGCTATCTGGCGGAAGGACAGGCCGTCGAAGCGCGGGTCGCGGGCCATGCGCAGAGCCTCGGCAGCCTCCACAGCACCCATCACGATGCCGACCGATTGCAGGTGGACGAGCGAACGGATGTCATCGAGCGTGACTCGGCCCGACAAGGCGGCGAGCGACGCGGCGGTGTCCTTGCCCTGTAAACAGAAAGGCTCCAGCACCGACAGCGCGGCCTCCGCCACACTGACGTCGCGGAAGGGCTTCGCGGCGCGGTGGAAGGCGGCGGAGAGGCCTTCCTTTTTTACGGCTGGCGCAGGTACGGCCACGATTTCCTTCGTCATCGGCGAAACCGCGGCAATTATTCCATCGACCGGCAGCGCGGGCATCAGCACCGAGAGCGCAAAGGCGCAGTTCTGCGCGGCGGCCTGGCCCGGGAATGCTGCCGCCACATCGGGCAAGTAGCGGCCTGTCCGCAGCGCCTCGAAGGCGGCGGCGTGCATCGTCGCTGGCGTGGTGAGAGTCCGGCCGGCTGCATGATATGAGGAGACAACCCATTCCGGCCTGTCGCGGTGCATGACCGGAAAGCCGAAAGCCTGGCCGTCCTGAACGTCGCGGCCCAGCACCTGCGCGCGGCCCTCGCTGGCGCCGAAATCGCAGGGCACGACGAAACCCGCCTCTGCGAAATCAGCTTCCTGCCTTTTGTTTTCGGCGTGCTTGTAAACGCCCGCCATGCGCGCGCCGATAAAGGCCGCCAGCGGCACGGCAACCGACCATGCCCCCATAACAGGATACAGCGCCATGCGCGCCGCGCGGAAAAACACCATGGCGGCGCCGATTTTCACGGGCGCATTCTGCGCCGCGAAGATTTCATAGGGGCGGAGCAGGGCGGAGACCACGGTATTGCGAAACGCATAACGTTTCATGCCCTCGTTAACTTCGACGCTCATTTTTTTGGCAGCGGATTTGTTGAAGGCGGTTATGAACTGCCTGCGCAGCTGGCGGTTGAGACGCAGCGCGAGGGCCATATCCTGCCGTTGCTGCTTCCACACCTTCATTTTGTCCAGCAGCAGCGCGGGGCTTTTCACATAGGGCGCCACTGCGCCTGCGATGTCGACGATACCCTCGCGCGTTTCGCGCAGCGCGTGTTTCACCTTATCCGCGCCCCATACCTTCATGCGGCGGGCCCTTGCAATTTCGCGGGCGTCTTGCGGCCGAAGGCGGAATCGAGCACGTCCTTGATGTTGTTGTCGGGCGACATTTTTGCCGGTTCCGGCCTTTTCTCCACGGGTTTGGGCTGGGGCGGGCGCGGCTGGCCGCCGTCGGGCATGACGCCGCCATTGTTTCCGCCGCCGGTGCCGTTGCCGCGCTTTACGACGGGATCAGGTTTTTTCGGTTGCGCGCCGTCGGGCGCGGGGGGCTGGCCCATTTTCTGCAATACTTCTTTCACAACCCGGATTTTTTCCTCGACGAAGCTGCGGCTGTTGGGCGGCAGCGAGGGGTCGTCCTTCAGCTGGTTTTCAAGGTTCTGCAGGATGCGCCGCGCCGTATCCTTCGATTCAATCGCGCGCAGCACAGCGATTTCCGTCTTCTGCTTGTCGACAAGGTTGCCGAAAAGCTGCGAAAGGTTGTCCTGTACGGGGACGACAATGCCCTGCGGCGTGTATTTGACGATTTCGCCGGCAAGGGTGACGAGCGATTCCTGCTTCATCTGGCCGTTCGGGCCGAAATCGGCGCCGCTGACATGCAAGATGGGCGAACCCCAGACGGCGACGGTGCAAAGCGGCGCTTTCTTGTCGAGTTTCGCCTCGAAGCCGGGCCAGGCGGGCAGGCCCTGCTTGAACGCGAGCCCCTTGATGTTCGAAAAAGCATAGGCAAGCGTTTCGCAGAAATAGACCGGCTGGCCTTTTTGCGTTTCGGGCGTATCGTCCTGTTCCTGCCGGGGGCAGGCGGGCGCGTCCTTAGGGCGGTCGATGGCATCGGGCAGCACTTCGCCGCGGCCGATTTTTTCGCGCATCACCTTCGCATTGGGGAAGCGCGTTTCCACGACTTTCAGCAGCATGGCGTCGTGTTCCTTGGTGTCCTTGCCGCAGGTGCTGGCGTACCAGTTCGACGGCGCGGATTGCGGCATGTGGTAGCGGCGCGCATAATCCTCGACGATCGCGGCCTGCGATTCACTGCAAAAATCCTCGAACGTCGAGTTTTCTTTGAGGCGGTAACGGTAGCCGCCGGGACAGTGGCCCTTGGTATAGGTCCAACCCGTCTGGAACTGCCATGTGTGCGTGAATTCGTGATAGAAAAGCCCGAAATTGAAAGGGTCTTTTTCCTTGCTGTAGTCGAGCGAGAGGAAGGGATGGCCGTAAACCGCAATCGTGCGCGGATCGAAGGCCTCGCCTGCCGTGGTGCCCTTGCGCGGGCCGGCGTGCAGTTTAAGGATCGCGGGGTTCACTTCCTTGCCAAAGATGGCGATCATCTCGTTTTCGCCCGCAGTCAGCACGCGGCCCTCCGAGCGCGCGGGCGGCTGCGCGAGCGCGAGCGGGGCCAGCGAGAGTGCGGCGGTGGCGAAGGCAACCTTCAGCATGGTTTTTGTTGATGTCATGGCGCCGCCCCCTTACTGCGTTGGCTGGACGGGCTTGCCGTCCTTGAAGTACTTGGTCCAGCCCCAGATGCCGTTCGGATCGTCAGGCGTGCCGTCTCCGTCCGGCGCGGGGCGCGGCGGCTTCCTGGGCTGGCCGTCGGGGCCGTTTCCATCGGCGCCGCCGTTCGGGTCGCCTCCATTCGGGTCGCCGGCGCCGGGCTGGCCTTTTTTCTGTATCACGTCACCGTGATCATCGCCCCTGCCTGCGCGGCAGTTGAAATCGGTCGTCAGTACCTTGTAGGTAACGCCGGCACCCAAAACCAGGGCGCAGACGATGCCTGCGATGACGGCAACCGGCCTGACGGCGTTTTGCAGGCGGCGGCAGGTATCGGCAAACTGGTCGATCAGGAAGCCGCGCTGCAGTGTTTTCAGGCGGAGGGCGTTACGTTCCTCGCGCCGCGCCTCGCGCACTTTTTTATCCGCCGCTTTCTTCTCGGCGATGCGGAGTTCCTCCTGCCGCGCGGCCTCGGCCTTGCGTTCGGCTTCGCGTTCTTCGGCCAGCTTTTTCGCTTCGGCCTTTTTAAGCGCGATCTCTTCCGGTGAAGGGCCCGGCGGCGGCGCTTCCTTGGCGGGGGTCAGGGGCGCGGAAACGCCGTCCCAGCCGCCGGCGGGCTTCGATGTCTCGTCCCAGCTGGCGCTCATAATTTCACCCGGATCTGGCCGTCGGGCGTCTTGAACTGCCGGCCCGAAGGCAGGGTTTTATATTTAGGGTCGTCGGGGTTTTCGAAGACGGGAATGTTCACCTCGCCCGTGAGCGGTTTTTTGGGCGCTTCGGGCTTGTCGGTCATGATCTTGCTGATTTCAATCAGGATCTCGTCGTCGGCCAGCACGTCGAGCGCATTTTTATAGGCGCCCCCCACCGCAGACAGGCGGCCCGCGTATTCGTCGGCCGCCAGCGTGTCGCGGTTTTCGTGCAGCATCTTCACCATCTTGCCGTACTGGCGGGTGACTTCCGCCCTCAGCTCCGAGCGCATCGCTTCGGCATTGCCAAGCACTTTCGACATCGCGTTCAGCTGCTGCTCGTTGCGCATATGCGCCAGCGCGCCGGCGCCGCAGTCATAGCCCATAAAGACCTGCTCGGCGGATGGGGGCTGCGCCGGGGCCGACTTGTTGAATTCCGGCGTCGGGGTGCCCGGGCTTTGCGCGCCCTTTTTCGCCCAGGGGTCCTTGGGCGCGTCGCCGGCCAGGATGCCGCGGACGACGTCTTCCTTGTGGCCGACCTGCGCCGCGTACCAGTTGGCGACCGAGATGGCGGCCACGTTGGCCATGGATTCGATCAGTATCGTCATGTTGCCAAGCGCTGCAAAACCTTCGGCGTTGTTCGATACGCTGGAGAGGCGCGTTTCAAAGAGCTTGCGCGAATTCGCCAGGTCGTCGAGCTGCGGCTTGAAGCGCTTGTCGAGGTCTCTCACCTGCTCGTTCAGGGCAAGGCGCTGGCGCATGTTGGCGTCGAGCATTTGCTGCTGGTCGGGCGTCAGGTTGGTGCCGGCCTGCATCAGCAGCGTATTCTTGTCCTGCCCCAGTTTTTCGATCTGGGCTTCCTTGGACGCCATGTCCCTGCGCGCGGCGCGGTCCCATTCGGTTTCCTTGCCGTCGTTGAAATTCGGGTGGTTGCGGATGCCGTCGACTTCGGCGGAAAGGCGTTTGGACTGCTCCTCGATCGCCGAGATGCGCGGATCGGAGGCACCCGAACGGATGGCGCCGATTTTCTTGTCGAGTTCGGCGATCTCGCGGTTCAGCTGCTCGGTCGCGGCGGTTTTCGCCGCATGGACCTTGGCTTCCTCGGCGGACAGTTTCGACAGCGCCTCGGCGGCATGGCCCTGCTCCTGTACGACGTATTTGTTGGCAAAGCCAATGGCGACGAAAAGCGAGTTTATGACGGCAAGGCTAAGGCCGATGCCCATGAACATCATGCCGCGCGATTTTTCGCCGTCCTCGAAGCATTCCTCGCTGCGTTTCATCAGGCCGTACTGCACGCCCGCGCGCGTGGCGGAAATGCCGCCGCTGATCGCGCTGTTGGCCGCGGCGGCGCCGATGCCTTCCTTCATGCCGGTGTAATGCTCGATGGCGCCGTAGCCGTAATAGGCCATCAGCACGGTCTCGGCGGTAAGCGCGGCCAGGCGCACGTTGCGGTGGCGCTTGGCCGTGTTCTCGTATTGCTTGCGCAGCTCGGCGCCCATATCGCGCGCCGCTTCAAGGTTGCGCGCGCCGCGGTTGAGGTAGGCGAGGCCCATCGCAAGGAAGGTCGCTTCGGAGACTAAATTCGACTCTACAATCCCCGCGATATCGGCATCGCAGCCGCCGCTGTTGGCGAGTACGGAAAGCGATTTTGCAGGGGCTTCATCAGTTGATTTTTTTTCAGGTGCGGGAAGGGCGGCGGGCGTGGTTTTCTGCATAGGTGACCTGCTGTTGTTTTTTTTTGATTTTGGGGGCGAGGCCAGTCACCGTCTTGCGATCCGTGCAGTCCAAGAGAGCCAGAAGTAAACTTTTTTCTGCTTTATGTCAAATAAAATGCATGAAGGCACGGGTCAATGCATTGTATTTAAAGGGTTTATTTTGGAGAGAGAGAACAGAACAATTCATTCCAAACAGGTAGGCTCACTGGGCAGCTGCGTCCTGTTCACTTTATTTAAACGCTTCTAAGGCAGGGTCATTGTGTGTAACGCGAGGGTTTTATGCGCCTGGTCCTCTGCCTTTTGTTTTTTGCAGCGATGTTGCTGCTTGAACCCACTGCGGCAACCTCCGCTGAAAGGCAACGGATAGCTATATGGGGGGCTAAAGAACGACTTGGGGTGGACCTGCCCGAATATAGCCATATCGAGCATCCGGTTTGGGGAGAACGGCTCGAAAAGGAGTCTGGCGGCAGCGCTGTAACTCAGGTCGCACTTCATTCAAAACTTCCCTGCCTGCTGACCGGTGAAGGCGATGTGATTTGCTGGGGTGTCCCGCATGACCGGAACCTCCGCTTCACTGAAGGCGGGGACAAAGTTAAGTTCATCAAGGTGCAAGGGCTGCCGCCATTACAGTCAATCGAATCCACGGGCACAGCCGAAATGACCGGCCGAGATAAAGCGGGAAAATTCTGGGCCTGGCCGCTTGATACCGAGAGGCTCCAGTTGCAGGCGCGGCCTTATCTACCCCGATGGATTGTCGAAAATCCGGGTAATGCCGGTTATACAGCGCTGTTCGGGAGCATGGTGGCGCTGCGCTCTGGCAATCACAGGGAATGCGGGCTGACAGCGCAGGGGGAGGTGTGGTGCTGGCCGGCCAACGATGGCCAGGATGTTTCCAGCGGCACTTCTACCTCAAGCGCGCCCGAGCAGGTTAAGCTTCCCTCACCGGCAACCGCGCTCTCGCTGGGCGGGGCCTTCTGCGCCTTGTTGCAGGACAAAAGCGGTTGGTGCTGGACCCGGAGCGAAGGGCCCGGGAAGGTCATGGGCGAGCACGACCAGTTCCGCCAGGTTGCCGCTGGAGAAAATTATATATGCGCTGTTAAAGAACCTGACGGTACGGTCTGGTGTACGGAGAATAAACCCGAAAACGCGGGCAAAGAGGAAAAATTTTCGATGAAACCCAAAGAAACCGCGCCGGGTGTATTGCTGAGTGGAATCGCACACATCGACTTGCACGAAGCGGGGTGCGCCGTCGGTGCCGCCCGGGGCCTCTGGTGCTGGGGCGGCAGCTACAACGGCAGCCCGGATGCTGCGCCCTATCCTTACGTGACCCGGGTGTTGGCGCCTGAAAGCATGCAGCCGATCGAAAATGTCACTGGCATCAGCGTTGGCGGCTGGGCATCGCTGGCGCTTGTTACGGCGCCGGAAGGCATTCCCGCGTCGGCGGCGTCGATTTCCTTTCTTTCTGCCGTCCAGCAAAACGATTTTGACCGGGCCTTGCAAATGCACAAGGAAAATCCTCTTACCCAGGCACGCGGAACCCTTGCCGACCTGGCGCTGCTGTCGGCCGCGCAGGCCAACAGGACGGACATCATGAAAATAATCCTGTCGGCCGGTTTCGATGCGGCCGGCAGCAAGCAGGTCCAGAACCTTTTCATCGAGCCTATCATGAATGACCCACGGCAGGAACCGGGCGTTTACATCCTCCTGCTCGAGAATGGCATACTTCCCGATCTCGGAAGGGAGGCGAACGCAGCCTTCGCGGAGCGGTTATTGGACTGGTTTTCACTGCGCCCCGAAGCGGCAAGGCTGAAACAGTTGCTGGCGGATTCGCTCAGTCCTTTTACAGCTTCCGAAATACTGTTACCCCCTGTGTGGCAAAAACCCTGCGACGCCGCGCGCAGCAGTGCGAAAAATGCGCTGCGCTTTTTTCCGGTGGTGGTGGAAGGGAAATATACTGGCGACAAAGTCGATATCGCGAAAATTTACAAGGGCTGGCGCAAAAAAGGCATCAGCTTTGACGCCGGCGACCTTGCGGGCGCCGGATTGAAAAAGGGTGAACCCGCGCTATTCCTGGCGGAATTTGACGGCACTGCGGCGCGCCTCTCATCCTGTGGCATGGTGTTTTACGAGCGTGATATGGGCGCTAATCCGTTTCATGCGCAGATATTATCCGAGCTCGCCTTGTATGGCGCGCGCGAAGGCGTGGCGGAGGCTGGCGCGGCAAAAACAATGGCTGCGGCGAAATACCCGCGCGAGGAGGCAATTTCGTACGAAACACTTGCGGCGGAGCTGAAGCAGGGAAATGATTATCTTGCGCTCTTCGAAGCCGCCGCCGCCGCTATATCGTCGGGACTTGCCGATTATACTATCGGGCAGGCACCGGGCCAGCGACCGCGTAGCATGGTGGATATTCACAACGATGCCTGGCGCTACGTATTCGACAAAGACAAGAATTGTAGCGAAGATGCTTCCCTTCTGTCGGGATTGCTGCCTGCGGATGTCATTGCGAAGCTGGACGACGCGCACAGGAACAAGATGCTGGACGATAGCCGCCAGTCCTATGGCGTGCGCTTGAGGGCTGCGCTCCAAGACCTGCCTCTCGCCCTCCTGCAAATGGGTTATTACAGGGCTGCGCTTTACCCGCGTTGCCGCGAATACGGACAGGCTGCATACATTGCTGCCGCCAAAGGCGCTGGACGGAAAGGCGACGTCGAAGGCAAGGTTTTCGAACGGGCGGGAGGATATCTCGCGAATGCGGATCTCGGCGGCCTTGTGCTCAAAAAACTAGGCGCACAAGGCGCGGAATGGGTGGATGTGGAGGTCAAGGGCGCTGATTTCACGGGCGCGCGTTTCAATGGCGCAAACCTGCTAGATACCGACCTGTCCGGTGCGCGGCTTGATATGGCGACTTATGACTGTTCGACTATCTTTCCGCCCGGCTTCAGCCCAAAGGCAAGCCATATGTTGCGGGCCGGCTCCTACATGTGCCGAAGGGACACGACACTTGCGCCTGCCGACCTGGAAGGAATCTCCGTGCGGCCATACTGCAAGGGGCCCTGTCCCTATGACGTCGTGGAATGGAACGGGTTGGACCTTACGAGCCTCAATGCACGGTCTGCGGTACTGGGCGCTGTGTCTTGCAACAAATGCAAAATCAGCGATGCTGATTTCACTGGGGCGACAGCCAGCCTTAACCTCCAGAATGCCGAAGTGAATAAGACTGTTTTCCGTGACGCTAAATTGGGGGGCTCCCGGTTTGAAAAAACAGTTTTCCGGGGTGTGGATTTCACAGGGGCGGACTTATCAGGCCTGACGACAACCGGTTGCACATACGACAAAGCGACAGTTTTTCCCGCCGGTTTTGACCCTGTGCAAGCGGGCTTTGGCTCGATCGTCGAGTGAAGTTTTCCAGTTATTAAGTGGTAAAAAATGGTGGAGGGGGAAGGATTTGAACCTTCGAACTCATAAGAGGGCAGATTTACAGTCTGCTGCCATTGACCACTCGGCCACCCCTCCACAGCTAAAAGCCTGATTTGGCTTTTAATTTCGGTATTTTCTTCCCTTTGGCACGCGCTTGGGTTATGGTGCCCCCAGAAACGGCAACGGAAAGAAATAGCTTTATGTCACAGAATGATCGGAATTTCCAGTCCAAAGGAAAAAAATTTGGCGGCGGCGGCAAGGGCCGCGGCGGCGCAGGCGGCGGCTTTAAAAGCGGCGGGCGCGGTGGATTTGGCAAGAAATTTGAAGGGGATAGGGGCGGCTCCCGTTCCGAAGGCGGCTACAAGGGCAAATCTGGCGGCTTTAAAAAGCCTTTCCGTGAACGCAGCGAGGGCGGCTCCGACCGTCCTTATAAAATGCTCTAGTGGAGCTCTGTCCGTGAGGAACGTTCCTGTGGCTATCGTCCTTTCAATAAACCTTTCCGCGTCCTTGTTGGCGTCGCGGGTGGCGACCGTCCTTATAAAAAGCGCGAGTGGAGCGGCGAACGCTCCGGTGGCGACCGTGGCGGCTACAGGACCGATAAATCCCGTAAGACGTTCGGAGACCGTCCGGAACGCTCTAGCGGCGACCGTCCCTTCAAAAAACCTTTCCGCGACCGTGACGGCGGCGCGGGTGGCGACCGTCCTTATAAAAAGCGCGAGTGGAGTTCTGACCGTCCCGAACGTTCGGGCGGCGGCGAAGGCCGCGGGTTTAAATCCGATCGTCCTTTCAAAAAACCTTTCCGCGACCGCGATGGCGGCGGCAGCCGCGATTTCAAAGGCGGCGGCGACAGGCCTTTCAAAAAGCGCGAGTGGTCTTCTGACCGTCCCGCACGCTCCGAGGGCGGCGACCGTCCTTTCAAGAAAAAAGCCTTTGGCGACCGCGACGGCTTCAAGGGTAAAGGCCGCGATGGCGATGCCGAGAAAAAGCCCTTCCGCGGCGATACGCACAAGCCTTACAAACGCAATTTCGACCGCAGCGAATTCGACGCGCGCCCGAAAAAGTCGTTCAGCGACGATTCCGGCGACGACGAAGGCCTCGGTTTCGAGCTCGACGAGAACAACGAGATGGTCGAAACCGCGCCCGGCGAAGGCCGCGTGGCTGCTTTCGACACCCAGCGCAAGCTGAAGGCGGACCGCAGCTTCGGCACGCCCTCGTCTGCGTTCCTCTACGGCGCGCATGCCGTCAACGCGGCGCTCCAGAACCCGCGCCGCCTGATGCAGCGCCTGCTGGTGACCAAGAGCGGCCTCGCGCATGTGCAGGAAGCCTATGACCTCGCCCGCAACACGGGCATCAAGGTGCCCGAGCCGCAGCTGGTCGAGGCCTACGACCTCGAACGCCTGCTGCCGCGCGACGCGGTCCACCAGGGCGTGCTGCTGGATACCCAGCCGCTCGAGGAAACCTTCCTTGCCGACATCCTGATCGGCGCAGGCGAAAACGCGCGCATCGTGGTGCTGGACCAGGTGACCGACCCGCATAACGTGGGCGCTATCCTGCGCTCGGCCGCGGCCTTCGGCGCTTCGGCCGTCGTCGTGCAGAAACTGCACGCCCCCGACGTCACCGGCACGCTCGCCAAATCGGCCTCCGGCGCGGTGGAACACGTGCCGCTGGTGCGCGAAACCAACCTGACTCGCGCGCTGGAACAGCTGAAAGAAGCAGGCTTCTTCTGCATCGGCCTCGACGAACGCGGCAAGCAGACGGTGGCCGAAGCGGCCGGCAGCGGCGGCAAGATCGCCCTGGTGCTGGGTGCGGAAGGCGACGGCCTGCGCCGTCTCGTCTCCGAAACCTGCGACACGCTGGCGAAACTGCCGACGCAGGGCGCGATTGCCAGCCTCAACGTCTCGAACGCCGCCGCCGTGGCGCTCTATGAACTGGTGCGGAAATAAGGTGCGGCATGAGGGTTGAAAACACCCTCATCCACCTGCTCGGCTTTCCGGGCGCGGGCAAGCTGACCGTGGCGCAGGAAATCGTGAAGCAGGCGGAGGGATCCGTCCGGCTCGTCGACAACCATCTTATCAATAACCCCTTGTTCAGCCTTATCCGGCAGGACGGCCGCACGAAGCTCGACCCCCGCATCTGGGATAACGTCGCGCTGATCTGGCGCGCCGTCGCCGATACGATGGTTAACATTGCACCGAAGGAATTCAGCTTCGTCCTCACCAATGCGCTGGCCGAGGGCGACGAAGGCGACCGCCGCCACATGGAGAACATGAAACAGGTCGCGGCGGAGCGGGGCGGCCGCTATATCCCCGTGCGCCTGCTGGTGAGCGACGTGGACGAGCATACCCGCCGCATCACGGCCATCACCCGCGGCCACCGCATGAAGGAAACCGACCCGGAGGCCCCGCGCCGCTATGCGGGGCTGGAGGTCCTGAAAACCGGCGAGCCGCTGGAGCTCACCCTCGACATCACCCGCCTCGCCCCCGAGGAAGCGGCCCGGCAAATCCTTGCCCATGCCGCAGAATAAAGCCCCCTTGCGTTATTATACATAACGCGTTAATCTGGGCGCGTTTTTACCATGCCGCATACCTTATAGATGTTTCCGGGCAGGAGCCGCCGCCACGCCATGTTCAAAGACCTCTTCAAACGCCACGCAAACAAACCCGACCGCGCCACCTCCTCCTATATGGACAGCCTGCGCAAGCGCCGCGACGCCGAAGGCGCGATGGTCGTCGTGCAGCGCAAAAAGGGCGTCGTCACCGGCACGCTCATCTGGCTGGACGGCGCCGAGGAATGGTTCGACGGCGACCAGAAACTGCACAGCCGCGGCGACGATCCCGCCATCAAGCGCACCGACGGCACGCGCATGTGGTTCAAAAAAGGCCTGCTGCACCGCGACGGCGGCCCCGCGATTGTCCGTCCCGACGGATCGAGCGAGTGGTGGACAAACGGGGAGCCCGTGAAGACGCCGAAAGACGCGGCGCACGTCGAGCCGCCAAAACCCACGCCGCAGAAACAGGCGCTGGACGAGCTGGTGGAGGCCGCCACCAACGGCACCTCGGGCCGCGTCAGCATCTCGCCGCCGCTGAAACTGAAATCACAAAAACCCGCTGTTTAAAGGCATAACTTGCAACTTACGACGCCCCTGTTGCGGGGCGTTGCGCGGATGCCTGCGGCAAATTCCTTGCCCGCGCCTGACTTTTTCGCCTGGCTGGAGCTGTGGACATCTTGCGCCGTCAAGGGCTTACCCTGTTTTTTTTCTTGCATAAGAAAGTGCGAATCGATTAATAGTTTTTCTATCGTACGTGCCAATGGCCCGCGGCCCCCGTCTAATGGGGGCGCCCTTTAAGGATAGTCTCCCTACAGGCAGGTTAAGTAACGGCGGATCTTTTTGTGATAACGGCCGGGATGCCGCAACGTGTTCCGGTTTTACTGCGAAGAGTTTTGCTCTTGTTGAACTGCTTGTAACGAAGGAGACACATCCATGTCTTTCCGCCCGAAGTTGCGCCTGTTGAATTCCCTTTCCGGCCCCGCCACCGCGCTGCCCGACAGGAATGCCGTTGCCAAAACCAAGGCCGGGCTTGACGCCGCCTTCGCCCGTATCTCGAAGGAATTCGAGGCCGACGGCGTGACCGTCCTTATGCCCACTTTCTCGCCTCCGCAAGGCCGCCTGCTGTCCGAATTCAACCGCGTCGGCGGCAAGGCCGTGATCGCGGGCGGGCAGCTGAACAAGCCTGCCTTTAAAAACGTGACCCAATACGGCCTCGATTTCGACACCACGGCCTATATCAATATGTTCCCGCCCGGCATGTCCGAGAAAATCGCGGGCGCGATCCCCGATACGCTGCTGAAAGACAAAAAGGTCGCGGTCTTCGCCTTTATCACGCCCCCCGACAGCTGGGCGAAGCATATTGCCGACCGCAAGCTCAACACCACGGTCATCGCCAGCAACGAGCAGAACACCCGCCTGTTCTTCGAGAACAAGGGCAACCTGATGCATATCCTGAAGGAAGCAGGCCTCGGCGCTTACGTCATCCCGACCGAAGTCGTCTCGTCCAAGCTTTCCGAACAGGAACTCCGCGCCGTTTACAACCGCGTGAAAAGTGACAGCGGCAAGGTTGTCGTGCAGTCCTGCGTCGAAAATTACGAGCCCACCCGCTTCATCAGCAGCGAAGACGAGTTTGTTGCGCGCATCGCGACCTCGAAAGTCCCCTTCAAGGTGACCCGCTTCATCGAGGGCAACGAGGCGAACCTTTCGTTCTTCGTCGGCAACACGAAGCCCGCCAAAGGCCGCGGCGTCGCGAAAACCAACCTGCCCGAAGGCATCGACCGCGCCAACCCCGAAAGCCTCGCCATCATCGAGGCGAACGCGGCGCAGGCCGGCATCAACGCCGCCAACGTCTTCGCCGTCACCGGCCGCGCGACGCTGAAAGTCGTGGGCGACAGCCTGCTGGCGAACCAGCCGGGCGACAGCGTCGGCAACAACATCGGCCACGTCTACGAAGACCATATCGGCCGCCAGATCTCCGAAATCGGCGAGAAGCTGGGCAAGAAAATGGGCATGTGCGGCAAGGTCGGCCTTGCAGGCGCGGACCTCATCATCGACCGCACCGGCAAGATCTGGATCAACGAAATCAACGACCGCCAGCAGGGCCCGACCGACCAGATGAGCGCGGACGCCGAAGGCAACGGCATCCCCGGCCTCTCGCGCATGGCATGGTTCGCGCATTACGCGGATTTCAACAAGCCCGAAAACCTGAAACTGCTGCACGCGCTGCGCGACAATGCCGATGCCGTGCACCAGAAGTACCTGAAATCGCCGGGCTCCTTCTACGTCAAGGCCTTCGCCACGCATGACGAAAGCTTCGACGGCCAGACGCCTGCGCTGAAAGACATCCCGCAGGGCGTTTACACCGTGAAACGCGACACCGCGGGCGCATGGCACTGGAACTTCGAAGGCGAAAACGCGAAAATGCAGCCTGTCGACCTCGCCTCAGGCGTCGTCACCGTGAAAATCAGCGGCGGCCGCCTGAAAAAAGGCGACAGCCCGCCGTCCGGCGCCGAAATGTTCCGCATCACCGGCATGGCCAGCGGCGGCGACAGCCCCTTCGTTATTGAAGACGGCATCTCCTGCCTGCAATCCGACTGGCACGATATGCTCAAGCAGCTCTACCTTGACTGCTTCGGCCCCGGCTACATCGAGAAAAACCCGCAGTACGAACCGGAAGAGGAAACCTCCTCCTCCGCCGCCAAAGTCGTCAAACTGCCGCCCAAAAACGCGCCGAAGCCGTTCAGGCCGTAAGCTGGTTTTTCAAAACCTGCACCCCAAGCACCACCCCGCCGAAGGGCGGGGTCCGGTGCGGCCTGCAAGGCCGCCTGCATGTTACTGGTGTCACGATTAAGTCGCAGCCTTGTCGCGCTGGACGTCTATATCAAACCCTCTTCAACCAGTCTTTCGGCACGTAATGTAGCGTTTCGTCGCCGGTGCGGTAGATATGGGTGGGGGAGCGTTTGTACATGACGCCGTCTTCGGTCGCCAGCTCGGGGATTTCGGCGCCAAGTTCGGAGGAGGGGTGCAGGGTGAAGAGGGTGTCGCCCTTTTTAAACGGCTTGCCCAGCTGCGCGTCGTAGCGCACGAAACCCGCGTCCTTGGTCAGGATTTTTTTGTGGTCGGCGAAATACCAGCTGTCTACGGAGGGTTTTGCCGCGCCCTTGTCGACCATGCCGAGCGAGGCGAGGAGGCGCAGGATGCCCTGGTAAACCTGCTCGGTCTTTTCGGCGTTGAATTCGTCATGGCTGCCGCATTCGATGCAGAGGTTGTCGATGTTGAGGGGATCGAGCGCGGCGTCGAATGAACCCGAGGGGTCGCCGCCGTCGAAATAGTTGTATTCCAGCCCGACGGTCTTCACCAGGGGCAGGTATTTTTCCTGCGTAAAAATCACATAGGGCAAGCTGTCGCGCGCGGTGTGCAGGTCCAGCCCGAGGTCGCATTCCTTCGCCAGCGAGGCCAGCGCATGCGCGATGCGCTGGTGCAATGATCCCTCTGCCTTGCCGGGAAAATGCGTGTTGGGGTCGCGGCCGTCGTATAAATCGAATTTTCCGAAGGTGTAGAAATAGGCGCGCTGCTCCCATCCCGCGGGGTTGGCGACGGGCACGAAGGTGACTTCGCCGGCCTTCAGGTTTTCTTTCAGGAAATTATAGAGGCGGTGCTGCACCCACTGCGTCACCTCGCCGCCGTGCATGCCGCTCTGGATATACACCTTCTTGCCTTTCGCGGGGGCGGAGAGGGTATAGGTGACGATATCGATCGGGTTTCCGGCGATGGTGTTGCCGACGGTAATGCGATTCTTGCGGGCTTGCATGGTGACTTCCTTTGGCTGGTAGGATTTTAGCCTGTTTCGGCAGGATTTTGCCACAAAAACCTGCGACCCGTGGCCGCCCAATCCGTTGTTTCTGCTGGGTTTTCGGGGCTGATACAGGGCTGAAACATTGCCTGCATCGCGCGGAAACATCGAAAGCCGATACTAAAAAGTAGGCGAGGGGAGATGCCGATGCTGGACAATTTTTTCATTAGCGCGATTCCTGACAACGTGATGACAGGTAATTACGTGCCCTCGCTGGTCATCCTGTCCTATATCGTGGCCTCGCTGGGCTGCTACACCGGATTGCTGCTGGCCTCCGAATACGCGCGCGCGGCCGAGGCGCGGACGCGCGGCATCATGCTGGCCGCGGGGGCGATTGCCTTCGGCAGCGCGATCTGGTCGATGCATTATATCGGCATGCTGGCTTACGAGATGAACATGCGGGTAAAGCATGATCCGGTCATGACCGCGCTCTCGATGCTGATCGCCGTCAGCATCGCCATCGGCTTTTTCAAGGTCTGCGCGCACCGGCCGCTGACGCCGCGCAAGCTCGTTGCGGGCGCGCTGCTGCTGGGCACGGCGATTTGTGGCATGCATTACACCGGCATGGCGGCGATGGAAATGCCCTTCGTCAGCCTGCACTACACGCCTTCGGTATTCCTCGCCTCGGCGGCGTTCGCGGTCGTGGCGTCGGGCGCCGCGCTCTGGATATTCTTTTCGCTTGAGCGCCAGCCGGACGGCAGGCGCCGGAACGTGCTCACGGGGGTTGCGGCGCTGGTGATGGGCGCGGCTATCTGCGGCATGCATTACATGGGCATGGCGGCGACCGTCTTCACGCCCGACGGCGATTACTGCCTTGCCCCCGCAGCCGCCGCGGGAGCGGACGAAGACGCGCTCGCCTTCGGCATCGCGATCGTCACGGGCACCATCATCGCGATCGGGCTCTGCGTCAAGCTTTTCAGGGGCAGCCGCGGTTTCTTCCAGGGCGAGAAGGACAAGCAGGCTTTCCCCATGCGCCTGATGCAGGCCTGTCTTGTGCTGACGGCTTTCTTCTACTGCGCCAGCGCCTTCGAGCACGTGTTCCCCGACTACGCAAACGGCATCATGGGCCATTACACGCTGGTGCTGAACGTCGCCGCGGCGGCCGTCCTGCCGGTCATCTGGGGCTTTACGCTCATCGCCCTGCGCCGCTGGCAGAAAGACCTGATCGAGGCGCGCGCGGCGGCGGAGAAGGCGAACCAGGCGAAGTCCGAATTCCTCGCGAACATGAGCCACGACCTGCGCACGCCGATGAACGGCATCATCGGCCTCACCCGCCTGCTGGCCGAGGGCCGGCTTTATCCCGAGCAGAAGGAACTGGTCGATTCAGTCGTCAATTCCAGCGAGGCGCTGCTGCTGCTGCTCAACGACATCCTCGATTTTTCCAAGATGGAAGCCGGGCAGCTGACGCTGGAAGAAGCGCCCTTCAATATGAAGGAATGCCTGCAGAACATCGTCAACCTGCTCTCGCCGCTCGCCTCGCGTAAGGGGCTGTCGGTGAGCTTCTCGTATTGCGAGCTGACGCCCGTCTATTTCACGGGAGACGTCACGCGCATCGGCCAGATCGTCACCAACCTGATGGGGAACGCGTTGAAATTCACCGAAACCGGCGGCGTCAGCCTCGACGTGGTGTCGGAGCCCGGTGCAAACGGCGACTGCGTCTTCACGCTTGCGGTCGTCGACACGGGCGTCGGCATGACGCCCGCCATGCAGCAGCGCATTTTCACCAAATTCTCGCAGGGCGATGCGTCGATCAACCGCAAATTCGGCGGCACCGGCCTTGGCCTCGCGATTTGCAAGATGCTGGCCGAGAAAATGGGTGGTTCAATCTCGGTTTCGAGCACCGAGGGGACGGGCACCACAGTCACTGTCACCCTGCGGCTGAAACCCGCTTCCGCGCGCGCGGTCAAGGCGCGCCAGTCGCTCGCCGCCGCCGCGGTCGGGCCGGACAGCGAGGGCGCGCGCATCCTGGTGGTCGACGACCATCCGGTCAACCGCCTTTTCGCCGTCAGGCTGCTGGAGAAACTGGGCTTCAAGGACATCGTGGCGGCCGATAACGGCGCGCAGGCCGTGCGTCTCGCCGACGAGGGGGGCTTCGACCTTATCCTGATGGACTGCCAGATGCCGCAGATGGACGGCCTGGAAGCGACGCGACGCATCCGCGAGAACGAGCGCAGCCGCGGCCTGCCGCACAAGCCCGTCATTGCCGTCACCGCGCATGCCATGTCGGGCGACCGCGAGAACTGCCTGCAGGCCGGCATGGACGATTACATCAGCAAGCCGATCAGCCCGCCCGCGCTGGCAGCGTCGATGCTTAAATGGCTGGAAAAGGGCGGCACGGACAAAAACCCGGCCGCCGCCGAAGCGCCCGCGCCGGCCGACGGCGCCATCTGGGAAAAAATCGTCGATACCGAATACCTCGACCTCTTCACCGGCGGCGACCGCGACGAGGAACGCACCATGGCCGACATTTTCGTTTCCTCCGGCGTCGATACGCTCGACGTGCTGCGCCGCCATGTCAGGCAGGAAGCCAGCAACGACGACTGGCGCAAGGCCGCGCACAAGCTGAAGGGCTCGGCCGGTCAAATCGGCGCGGCGGCGCTGGCCAAGGCCTGCCTGCTGGCCGAAACCTACGCGGCGGAAGGCCAGGACCGCAAGGCCGGCCTGCTGCACGAGATCGAGCGCCGTTTTTCCGAAGTCCAGTATTTTTTCACAACCCGGTTACAATAAGAGGAGCCACCCCATGCCCGAAGCCATCACCGAAAACCACGTCAAGCCGCTCAAGATACTCGTCGTCGAGGACGATACGCTCACCCGCGTCACGCTGTGCAAGCTGTTCCAGCGGATGAATTTCGACACCTGCGAGGCCTGCAACGGCTACATGGCGCTCAAGATGATGCACCAGGAAAAACCCGACGTCATCGTCACCGATCTTTTGATGCCCGACAAGGAGGGGCTGGAGACCATCGTCGAAATCCGCCGCGAGAACACCGGTGTCAAAATCGTCGCGATGTCGGGGGGCGGCCATACGCACAACATGAGCTTCCTCGACATGGCCAAGGCGCTGGGCGCGGATTATACGCTGGCCAAGCCTTTCCGCCCGAACGAGATACTCGATCTCATCAAGAACCTGCGTCCGGAGGCTTAAGCCATGCCGGGTGGTTTCTTCGCCTCGCTCCGCCAGAAGCTTTCGCCGCCGCCGCCCGCGCCTGCGCCGCTCCCCGCGCCGCCCGCCACGGTGGTGGTGGCGAAAGTGTGCATCAACCGGCAATGCTCGCCCGAGGGCCGGGCGAAAATCGAGAAGCTCTGCGCCGAACTATGCGCGCGGCAGGAAATCATCACCTCCGGCCGCCTGCAGCTGCTCGGCTTCACCGAACTGAAAGACCGCATGGGCGCGCGCTGGGACATGGTGAAAGGCCTCGTCCACGGCGTGGCGGAAGAGGCCCTGGCGCATGAACTCGGCCCCTACGACGTCTACGTGCGTATGCGCGACGACGCCTATGTCATCGTCTTCGGCGAGCGCGGCGTCGAACAGGGCCGCGCCAAAGCCACCCGCATCGGGCGGCAGATACGCGAAAAGCTTTCCGCCATCGGCATGGCGCTGCAGGAAATCGACGTACGCCGGCAGGTCTCCGAAACGCCCGCCGCCGCCGTCACGGGCAAGACGGAGGACGAACTGGCAGCGATATTCGACAGGGCAAAACCGGTGGGGCCGGCGCAGGGGGGATGCCCTGTCGAAGCGCCGGCCCCCATCCTGCCCGATTTCACCTGCAGCTTCGTTCCGCTGTGGGAAGTGCAGAAAGGCGCCATCACCACCTATATCTGCCAGCCCGACAGCCCGCTGAACGCCGGCTTGACGGCCGACATGCTTGTGCTAGACAAGGTGCTGGCCGAACTGGAAGCCATGGCCGCAGACGGGCGCAAGTTCTGCATCGTCTGCCCCGTGTCATACGACACGCTGTTCCACCGCAGCAGTTTCGACACCTACATGGCGCGCATTGTCGCGCTGTCGCCGCAGCAAAGGGCGCTGCTGGTCATCATGGTCAAGGGCTTTACCGAT
This sequence comes from uncultured Micavibrio sp., assembly GCA_964575605.1. Classification (GTDB taxonomy): domain Bacteria; phylum Pseudomonadota; class Alphaproteobacteria; order Micavibrionales; family UBA2020; genus JAPWJZ01. Next base: position 19,196 of record CAZNRN010000034.1, read on the forward strand.
GATCCGCGGCCGAACGGCTGCTGGTTCCTCTCGGAAATCAGGGGGCTGTGCCGCGGCGTCTTCGCCGAGGTCGACCCCGCGCACAAGCGGCTGCTGGCGTCCTTCGACCGCTACCGGTTCGACGCGCTCGGCTGCCGCATCGCGTCGGACAAGCAGGCCGAGGCCTTCGGCACGCTGGGCGCCTGCGCGCTGGCGGCCTCGTCGCTGCGGGTCAGGAAAACTTTCGCGCTAGGCGTCGATACGCTCAGCCTTGCGACAGTCAGCGTCTGCCACGGCTTTGCCTATCTTGGCGGCATGGCGGTCGACGGCGCGGTCAAGTCGCCCGATACGCTGTACCGCTACGGCAACCTCGACCTGCTGTCCAAAATCGTTCAGTAGGGGTTATTCCGACACCATCATGTAACCCACGCCGCGCACCGTCTTGATAATGCGGGGTTCGCGCGGGTCGTCGCCGATTTTTTTGCGGATGCGCGACACCTGTATGTCGATGGCGCGGTCGTTGATGTTCGGGTTTTCGGCGCGGAAGGCCTCGATGATCTGCTCGCGCGTCAACACGCGGTTGGCGGCCTTCGCCAGCGCGCGCAGCAGCTGGAATTCCATGGCGGTCAGGTTGCAGGTTTTGCCGCCGTCGCCAAAGGCCTGGAACTGCGCCTCGTCGATCGTAATGCCGCCCACAACCATTTTTTGCGGCAGCGGCGCATGCCGCGGCGGCGCGTTGCGGTTCTTGTGACGGCGCACGCTGGCCTTGACGCGCGCGCAGAGCTCCTCGAACTCGAAGGGCTTGGCCAAATAGTCGTCCGCGCCCATTTCAAGGCCGACGACTTTATCCGTGGTGGATTTCTTGCCGCTGACGACGATGACGGGCGCATCCGACAGCTGGCGGATGCTGGCGATCAACGCCAGCCCGTCGACATCGGGCAGGCCAAGGTCGAGCAGCACGGTATCGGCCTTCTTGGCGCGCAGGATGTGCAGCGCCTCGCCGCCGTTGCTGGCGCAGAAAACGGCATAGCCGTTGTTTTCGAGGCTGATGGTGATCAGCTGGCGAAGCTCGGGGTTATCGTCGATAACGAGGATTGTTGCCTGATTCATGCCGGGGCCGAACTGTTTTTTTCATGATACTTGCGGCTCCGGCCTAAATCCACCCCTGAATATGCCTGTATGCAGGACGATATTATACTTTAACGCCGGTTAAAATCCTCTGTCCCTAAGGGGTTGAATTAACTCTTGCCCCGTCTTGGTTTTCGGGTATGTTCTGGGCATCCACAAGAGGCAGGGCGGCTATGATAGAATTCGAACGTATATTAAAGGCGGCGCCCGACCTTTACCTGACCTCGCGCCCGATTTCACGATTCTCGCTGCCAGCGACGCCTATCTGGAAGCCACGAAAACGAAAATCGCCGATATCCGCGGCCGCGGCATCTTCGACGTGTTCCCCGACAACCCGAACGACGCCAATGCCACGGGCGCGCGCAACCTGCGCGCCTCGCTCGACCGTGTGCTGCAAACGCGCCAGGCCGACGCCATGCCGGTGCAGAAATACGACATCCCCGTCCCGGGCGGCAACGGCGCGTTTGAAGAACGGTACTGGAATCCCACCAACGCCCCCGTGTTGGACGGTGACGGCAAGGTGATGTATATCGTCCACCGGGTCGAGGACGTGACCGCCTTCATGCCCCTGATGCCCAAGAACGCCAGCGGCACGGCCTTCCTGAAGGACCAGTTCCGCCTGTCGCTGGAGGCGCTCCGCGACAGCGAGATGCGCTTCGCCGGCATCATTTCATCGGCCATGGACGGCATCATCACCATCGACACCGATGAAAAAATATCGGTATTCAACCGCACGGCCGAACACATGTTCGGCTATAGCGCGGAAGAGGTGCTGGGCCGCAAAATGGATTTCCTGATCCCCGACCGTTTCCGCGCCGCGCATGGGCAGCATATCAGGCGCTTTGGCGAAACCAACGTTACGCACCGCATGATGGGCCGCCTCGGCGAAATCGTCGGCCTGCATTCCGCAGGCCATGAATTCCCGATCGAGGCGTCGATTTCGCAGACCGGCACGGGTTCGCACAAGCTTTACACCGTCATTATGCGCGATATCACCGAAAAACGCCGTATCGAGGCGCAGTTCCTGCGCGCGCAGCGCATGGAAAGCATCGGGCGGCTCGCGGGCGGCATCGCGCACGACCTCAACAACATCCTCGCGCCGATTTTGCTCTCTATCGGCCTGTTGAAAACCATGGTCAACGACGTGAAGGCGCTCGAGGTGCTGTCGACCATCGACATCGCGGCCAAGCGCGGCGCCGACGTGGTGCAGCAGGTCTTGTCCTTCGCGCGCGGCATCGAGGGCCAGTTCGTCGAGGTACATCCGCGCCACCTGCTGGCCGACCTCGATTCCATGCTGCGCGACACGCTGCCCAAGGACGTGAAGCTGAAATCATCGGCCGAAACCGACGTCTGGACGATGAGCGCGGACCCGACGCAGGTGCACCAGGTATTGCTGAACCTCTGCGTCAACGCGCGCGACGCGATGCCGCAGGGCGGGCTGCTCACCATCACCGCGCAGAACGTCGACATCGACGCGCAATACGTGGCGATGAACAAGCAGTCGAAAGTCGGGCGTTATGTGATGTTCAGCGTCACCGACACCGGCTCGGGCATCCCGCTCGAGATCATCGACAAGATTTTCGAGCCCTTCTTCACCACCAAAAGCTTCGGCCACGGCACGGGGCTGGGCCTTGCGACCGTGCTGGCGATCGCCAAAAGCCACGGCGGTTTCGTCAACGTTTACAGCGAAATCGGCAAAGGCACGACCTTCAAGGTTTACCTGCCTGCGGCGGGCGCCAAGGGCGGCGCGGGAACGGCCCCGGGCGCCTCGGCGCAGGACGAAGCGCCGCGCGGCAACGGTGAAACCGTCCTCATCGTCGATGACGAGGCCTCGATCCTTGCCATCACCGGCCAGACGCTGCAGGCCTTCGGCTACAAGGTTTTGACATCGACCAACGGGGCGGAGGCCGTCGCCGTCTATGCGCAGCACAGGGGCGATATCGCGGTGGTGCTGACAGACATGATGATGCCGATCATGGACGGCGCCGCGACGATACAGGCGCTGCAAAAGATCAACCCGGGGGTGAAAATTATCGCCGCCAGCGGCCTCGACGCCAACGGCACTGTCGCCAAGGCGCGCGAGGCGGGGGTGACCAACTTCCTCAAGAAACCCTATACCGCCTTTGCCGTGCTGCAGATGCTGAAGAAGACCATCAGCGAAACATGACGCTGCACCTGATCAAGTTATCGGTCGGCACAGACAGTCTCGCCGATCTGCAGGACTGGCAGAAACGCAGGCTGAAGGACATGAAGACCAAGGGCAGGGTGCCCGAGCTGGTCCACATCACGCGCCAGATGCCGAAGCGCGCCGATGAACTGCTCGACGGCGGGTCGATTTACTGGGTGGTGAAGGGCTGGATCGTCGCGCGGCAGAAACTGCTCGAGTTGCGCGAAATGAAACGCGACGGCGTACCCCACTGCGGCATCGTCTACGACAAAAAGGTCATCCCCGTGCAATGGCAGCAACGCCGCGCCTTCCAGGGCTGGCGGTATCTGGAAGGCAAGGACGCGCCGCGCGACCGTTCCGCCAGCGGCCTCGACGAGCTTCCCGAAGATGTGCGGCGGGAGCTGGCGGGGCTGGGACTGGTGTGACCGGCTTTCAAATGCCCAATAAAACCGGCCTTTCGGACGCCCTCGATAAGAAAGAGGAGCGCGCGAATAAGGAGTATGCTATTTTCCATAGTGTCATTTGACTATGGGGCAGGCACCTGCTATGTTTCTGGCCATATGAAAATAACCGGTTGAAGAAAAGATGGCCAAGCTCTGGCGCAAATCCGATTCAAGCACCTCCGCCGCGCCTGTCGCGACGGAAGTCGATTTGCCTGCGCTTAAAATCGACAAGCCCTCGGTGATTTTCCTCAACGGCTTTTTCGTGATGGACAAGAACAAGGCCTGGGCTTCCGCCTCGCTGAAGACGATGGAAGACATGATGGCGATGCGCGCGAAGCCCGCGCCGGACGTCGACGTCTTTTCCTACACGCACACGAACCTCAAAGATATTTTCAACGTCATGGCTTACTGGGCGCAGCCGCAGAAGCGCTTTTCGCCGATCGCACAAAATCTGGCGGCGGGCGCGCTGATGCCGCTGGTGGCGAAAGATTTCAAGCTCGATGAAAAAGGGAATTCCGTCGGCGTACCGTTGCCGCTCGAGGACGCGAAGAAGAATTTGCGCAACGTCACCTTCTTCTGCTACAGCGCGGGCGGCGTCATCGCGCAGGAATGCTATAACGCCTCGCTTTCCATGATGAAAGAAATCGGCTTTAGCGACAAAGACGCGAAGGAAGCGCTGCATGAAGTCGTTTCCATCGGCGTCGGCACGCCGTCGCGCCCGCAGCAGGAAAAAGACCGCTTCACCACTTTATATCTCGAGGCGACCAACGATAAAATCGTGCAGGTGAAAAACCGCTTGTGGGAGCCCTTGAAAAACATCTTCTCACGCTTCGCCCAGCCCCTGAAAATAAAGCCGCTCGGCGAGCATGCCGCCATGATCACCGCCTCCGTCCCGAAACGCAGCCATCACAATAAAAAACTTCTCAACGGAAAAACCGTGAAGGAAAAAGTGCGCAATTTGCTGCCGTCATTTCTGGCCATCGTCAAAACCTATCACGAACTTCCAAGGTACGTGACCGAAGACGAAAATTTTTCCCCCTTCGCCAAAATGGTCCAGTACGGTTTAACGAATGCCGTCGCGCGTTCAAAAACTTTGAAGCCGCTTGACCTTCTGGATGCGCCAGCGGGAATCGATCAGGCGACGGCGGCGGCTTATCTTGCGAAAATTTCGGCGGCGAAAAACGCGCCGCAAAGCTGAAATTCGGCCATTTCAGGCACTTAAGCCGCAACATCCCAAATAGCCAAATTAATTCAATTATTTAGCGTTTTTGCGCGAAAATGCGATCAAGTGATTGGATTACTCCCTGAAAAACCACGTTTTCGGTCGTTCTTTTACGCGTTCTGGTGCGGCGCTGCGTGCGCGGAGAAGGCGTCCTGACAGGGCGCGGAGCGCGCGGAATCAGCGCGGAGGAGCAGCCTTTTTGGGCGCGGTTTTGGGCTGTGCGGGCTTGTCTTCCAGCCCCGAAATTTCGACTTTTTCCGACAGGCCCGGCGCGGTGAAGCCGAAAAGCTTCGCGTAGAAACCAAGCTCAAGGTCCAGCACGCGTTTTTGCGTATCGCCCTTGCGGAAGCCGTGACCCTCGCCCTCGAATTCATAGTGCGCGACGGGCATGTTCTTGGCGCGCATGGCATCGACCATGGTTTGCGCCTGCGAGGGCGGCACGACCTTGTCATCCAGCCCCTGGAAGAAAATCGCGGCGCCCGCCATCTTGTCGAGGTGGTTGACGGGCGAGCGGTCCTTGTAAACCTGCTCGGCCTCCGGCAAGGGCCCGATAAGGCGGTCGAGGTAGCGGGATTCGAATTTATGCGTCTCATGCGCCAGCAACATCAGGTCGCCGACGCCGTAATGGCTGGCGCCCGCCTTGAACACGTCGCTGGTGGTAAGCCCCGCCAGCACGGTAAAACCGCCCGCGCTGCCGCCCCTGATGGCGACGCGGTCGGGATCGATGCGGCCTTCGCCCGCCAGGAATTTTACGGCGGCGACGCAGTCTTCGACATCCGCGACGCCCCAGGCGCCGTTTAGTTTTTCGCGGTAGGCGCGGCCATAGCCTGTCGAGCCGCGGTAATTGACATCGACAACGGCAAAGCCGCGCGAGGTCCAGAACTGCTTGGCCGGCGAGAAACCGGTCGAGGCGGCGGAAGTGGGCCCCCCGTGGATCATGACGATCAGCGGCGGTTTTTCGCCCTCCAGCGGCTTGAAGCTGCCGTTGACGGGCGGATAGTAAAACGCATGCGCATCGCCGCCGTCGGCGGTGGGGAAAGTGATTTCCTCGGGCTTGGAAATATTTTCTGCCGCGATGATGTCGGGGCCGGATGATTTGATGACAGTATCTTTCGCGCTGTCATATAGGCGTATCGCCTGCCGCGTATCGGGCGCGACGGCGACATAGGCCATCGCGCCGCCCGGCAGCAGCACGGGGCAGTCGCCGACCGGTTGCAAGGGCAGGTCTGACACGTTGCCGTCTTTCACCGCGACGCCGTGCGATTGCCCGTTCTGCGAGAGTTCTGCGATGAGGCTGCCATCGGGCTTGAAGGCGTAATAACTGCCGCCGAAAACCCAGTGCGGCCCGCCGATTTCGCCGTCGGGCACGCTCGTCACGGCCTCGACGCCTTTCGCGCCCAGTTTATAGACATTCCACCAGTCGCTGCGGTCGGTGCAGAAATGCAAGGTCCCTTCCGGCGACCATTCCGGCTGCACGATGGCTTCGCGCTGTTCATGGCCCGCGACGGTTTTGATGTTTTTCAAACCGGCCGCCGTGAAATCGGCGACATGCAGCTGCGTCGCGTCCCAGGGCATATCGGGGTGCTGCCATGTCAGCCAGGCGATTTTCTTGCCGTCGGGCGACAGGCGCGGGGAGGAAAAGAAATCGCCGCCTTTTGCCAGCACCGTGCCTTCGTTTGTCGCGGCATCTATGCCCTTGGCGGTATCCAGCACCACAATAGCGGCTTCGGGGTCGGTCGGCTTGCGGTTGCGGTGGTCTTCGCGCACGCAGACGATTTGATCCGTGCCCGGCACGAAACGGAAATCGGCGTAGCGGCAGTCTTTTACTTCCGCAATCTTGCGGGGTGCCGCGTTATTTTCGATCAACCATACCGAACAATCTTTTTTCTCGGTATAGACGATGCGGTTGTTGTCGACGGCGTAGGAGCCTCCGCCATATTCATGCACGCGGCTGGCGACGTTGACGGGCGCGGGGGTGACGTCCTCGACCGTGCCGTCCGGCTTGCGGCGCACCAGTGCGCTGCGCCCTTGTTCTGACGGGCGGCCCTCGAGCCAGTAGAGTGTGCCGCCGTCTGACGACAATCCGCCCAAACCGACCGAGCTTGCCGTTACCGCATCGGCGGTGACGGGGGAAACCCAGGTTCCACAAGGCGCGGATTGTTTTTGGTTTTTCATGGGTTCATCCCTTTCGCGGTTGAGACATCATTATGCCGCAGAAGGGTTGAAAGGGGGTTAATAAAATTTGTGAGTGATTTCTGATAGATACCCATTGTTGTCATTCCCGCGAAAGCGGGAACCTGGTTGGCGTTTTTTTATATGCGCCGCGGACGCGTCGCGCTGGGTCCCCGCTTTCGCGGGGATGACAGTGGAGAGATTATCCCACCTTCGTCCAGTCAATCGGCTTCCGCCCGTGCTGCTGCAAATAATCATTCGCCTTCTTGAAATGCCCGCAGCCGAGGAACCCGCGGTGCGCGGAGAGCGGCGAGGGGTGGGGGGCTTCCAGCACGAGGTGTTTTTTGCGGTCGATAAAGGCGCCTTTTTTCTGCGCGTAGGAACCCCACAGCATAAACACGATATTCTGCCCGCGGTCGTTCAGCGCGCGGATGATGGCGTCGGTGAACTGCTCCCAGCCGCGCCCCTGGTGCGAACCTGCGTTGGCGGCCTGCACCGTCAGTGTCGCGTTCAGCAGCAGCACGCCCTGCTGCGCCCATGACGTCAAATCGCCGTGGCGCGGCATTTTGACGCCGTAGCAGGCTTCGATTTCTTTATAGATATTGATCAAACTTGGCGGCAGGGCAACGCCTGCCCGCACGGAAAACGCGAGGCCATGCGCCTGCCCCTCGCCGTGGTAAGGGTCCTGCCCCAGTATCACCACTTCGACCTTGTCGAAGGGCGTGGAATTCAGCGCGTTGAAAATATCATTGCCGCGCGGGTACACAACGCGGCCCGCGGTTTTTTCCTGCTGCAGGAATTCTTTCAGCTTCTTCATGTAATCGGCGTCGAATTCGGCGCCGATGACATCGAGCCAGCTTGGTTCAATTTTGATGGCGGTGTTGTTCGACATGCGCGTTTTTTGCCATGAAGCGGGGCGTCTTGGCAAAATCTTTTATAATCTGTTGATATTTATAACGTTTTCGCGGGACAGAATAATATGACAAAAGGGCGCGGGTTTGCTATTCTCGTCATGCCATGAAAGTCAAAGTCATCAACCCGCCGAACCATCCTTTCTCCTCGAAGGGGATTTTGATCGAGCCGATCGATGCGCTCGGCGTGGCGTCCTACATACAGGGGCTGGGGCACGAGGTGACGCTGCTCGACATGGATATCAAACGCCTGACGGCCGACCGGTACACCGAGGCGCTGGCGGGCGATACGGCCTATGATTTGGCCGTTATTGTGCATGACTATCACATCCCGCTGCATCAGGACGGCGCGCTTGAATCGGTGCGCGAAATTGCGCGGCAGGCGGCAGGCCATGGCGCGCGCGTGGCGGCGGGCGGCAAGGCCGCAACCTACAAACCGGAAAAATTACTGAGCGACGCGCTGCCCGTGCTGATACGCCATGAAATGGAACCGGCGCTCGAGGCGCTGCTGCGCGGCGCGGATTTCGGCGATGTGCCGGGTATTTCGTTTATGCAAGGTGGCAAGGTTGTGTCCTCGCCGCGTGCGAAATCGTTTGAACTCGATAATCTGCCGCTGTCCGACCGCGGGCTGGTGCCTTTGGATGAATATATAGATGTGCGCACGCTGCTGTCGTCGCGCGGCTGCCATATGACCTGCAATTTCTGCCATGTGCCGGGGTTCTGGGGCGCGTGGCGCGGGCGCAATGCGGCTTCGGTGGTTGATGAAATCGAAGTACTGGTGACGCGGCACGGGGCAAAGAAGATATTGTTCCTCGACGATAACGCGACGGTCAGCAAGAAACGCATGAAGGAAATCTGCCGCGGCGTGCGCGAGCGTGGTTTGCGCGTTGCCATGGGCTGCCTCGGCTCCCTGTCGCTGTACGACCGCGAGATGATGGAAGAAATGCATGCGGCGGGCTTTCGCTGGATTCACTACGGCGTCGAAAGCGGCGACGATGCGCAGCTGGCGGCCATCCACAAGAAAATTTCCGGCGCGGAAGCGAAGCGGATTGTTGCGGAAACGCGCGATATCGGCTTCCGCGTGCGCACCAGCTGGATCATGGATTTGCCGGGTACTGACGCGGAACAGTTGAAGCGCACGACCGACATGATACTGGAGATGCGCACCGAAGAAATCCGCCTGCATCACCTTGCGCTACGCATGGGCAGTGCGCTGTTCGAGCAGTATCCCGATGCGCCCTCCAGCCAGTATATCCACCACGGCAGGCAAAACCAGAACCTGTGCAAGGTCGCGCCGGAGAAAATTACCGAGGCCGTCGCGGCGCTGACGGCGGAACTGGGCGGCAGCCATGCGGTGGTGAGCAACCCTGACGAATTTATCGATATGGCGGCGTTGCAACAGCGTAGCGCGGGGCTGAACGTTGTGTCGCTGTGCCCCCTGCGCTACGGCATTGCCTGGGAGGTATGATGGCGAAGGCGGTTGGCATTACTGGGCAGATGGCGACCGGCAAATCGCGGCTGGCCGTGACCTTTGCCGATTACCTTGCCGACCGCGGCGTGGCGGCGCGTATTTTATCGATCGACAGCATCCGCCGCTATATGATGACGGCTTCGCCGCTGCATATGGGGCTGCGCAAACGCATTGCGGCGCATTTTTCGGTGCCGCTCTCGGCCAGCGGGTTTGATTTGCAGCAACTCGCTGCGGCGGTTTTCAGGGACGAGCAGGGGCCGGTTGATTTCTGGCGTATTGCGGGCGGCGAAATCCTCTCGGCCGTCAAAAACGAAATAAAGGGCGACGGCGTTTATTTAATCGAATGGGCGCGCCTCGCCGAAGACGGGTTTTTACCGCTGGTCGATAAAGTCGTCGTGACGCATTGCGCGCCGGAGGTGCAGAAGCGGCGCCTTGCCGGCGGCGATTTGCCCCTTGATCAGGTGCAAAAACGCCTCGGTTTGCAGGCGACGGCCGCGGCCACCGCCGCCATGTTGGCGGCGCAGGGCAAGAAACACTGGGTGTTCGATACCAGCGACGCGCCCGCCGAACTCGATTATCACCGGCTGTGCGAACAGGTGATCGATGGATGATTTCGACCCTAAGACAAGCCTCTGCCTCTTCCGCATCCCGAAAAATTCGGGGCGCGTGATTTGGGAGATCACCAATACCTGCAACTATGGCTGCCGTTATTGTATTTTCAGTTCGACCTCGCGCCAGCACAAGGACGAGCTGGAGACCGCGCAAGTTTACCGCGTTATCGATGAATTACGCGAGGCCGGTTTCACGCATGTGAAAATCACCGGCGGCGAGCCGTTTTCGCGGCCCGATATCATGGATATCCTGCGCCGCTGCTGCGATCATGGGATCGACGACGGAGAAGGCTCTCGCGGCGGCGGACAAGATTCAGAAAGCGGTTGAAGCCAATCTCAGGGAGCGGATCGAGATTACGGCGTGCCTGGCGCGAATCGGCATCGGGCGATCATCCTTGATCTATCGCGGGCTGATGATGGAGGACCTTGCGGGGCTGCTGTCCGATTTCCGCGGCATGCTGGAATCGCCGGACACGCCTGATAGGACGGAGGGGGCCGGCGGCGTCCATCCTGTCGCAGCCGCTGCGTCGCCGACGGTCGAGATCCCTGTGTCGTCGCGCCTGGGGCATGCAGCGCCGCATGCCTCGCACGCGATTCCGACGCAGTCTACCACAACCTCGGGTGTGCGGGCGAGCGTGCCTGCTTTCGGGGCTGCGGGTGCCGGACCGGGGGCGGGGGCGGTGGTCGAGGTTCCCGCGTCGGGGCCGCTGGCCTCACATGTTGCAGGCCTGGCGACCGTCGCATTGGGGTGTCCTGCTTATCCCCTGGTGGAGTTTGCGCTTGATGGCGCGGGTGGGCTGCACCTCTTGGCACTCGCGGACTCGCACGAAGGTTCGTGGAAGACCGCTGGGAGTCTTCTGGCGGCGGGACAATGGGCCAAGGCACATGCGGCGCTGATCGCGCTGGCGGCGCAGGCGACGGGACAGAAAGTTGACGCCGCGTCAACGCCTGTGCTGCACCTGTTCACGCCGGTGGCGAAGGGGGCCGGTACGTTTGCGGATGCGGGAGTTCGCCCGCACCTGCTCGTGCAGGTGAAGGTTGAGGGGCGCGCGGGGTGGTACAGCACCGAGCTGGCGTGATCCGGAACTAGGCCGCGGATTCCTTGCGGGTGATGCGGAGGTCGGCGAGCCTGCGGCGGTTGCGGACGGCGTTCTCATCGATAATGAACTCGGCGCCCTTGTGCGCCTTGTCGGGCAGCTCAAACATGAGATCGACCATGATCTCTTCCATGACGGCGCGGAGGCCGCGGGCGCCGGTGTCGCGCTTGATGGCTTTCTCGGCGATGGCGCGGAGAGCGCCCTCGGTGAACGAGAGCTTGGCGTCTTCGAGCGAGAAGAGATGCTGGTACTGGCGGACGATGGCGTTCTTGGGTTCGGTCAGGATGTTGATCATTGCATCGACCGTGAGGGGCATGAGCGGGGCGATGACCGGGAGGCGGCCCACGAACTCGGGAATCATGCCGAACTCGATGAGGTCCTCGGGGGCGACTTGGGCGAGGAGTTCTTCGCGCTGCGTGGTGTCATCGCGGACGGCGCTGTCGGCGGTGAAGCCGATGCGGCTCTTGCCGACGCGGCGGCGGATGATGTCTTC
>CAZNRN010000035.1:0-29324 GCA_964575605.1 uncultured Micavibrio sp.
ATTGCGGCTGAGCTGCGTGGTGCCGGAATTTTCGCCCGCGGTAATTTTGGTCGTGCCCTCGGTCACAAGACGGGCCAGTACAACCTGCAGGGGCTTCATGATGCCCTTGCCAGCGCCATCGACCGTCACATCGACGCCGTCGGCGGCTGTGGCGGTGGTGAGATCGTAGCGCGCGCGGCGCTGCGATCTTGCCTGTTCGATGAAATCCTTCACCGCGCTTTTATTGGTGCCGGCTTCCTGGAAGCGGCCATCGATAACGATTTGCGGCGTATAGACCCTGTCTTCGCCCATCAGGCGGCGGTTGTATTCCAGCTGGCGCTGCGACCAGACGGAATCCGAATAAGGGTCTTTCCATGTGCCGTGGAACATCGTTTTCAGGTCGTCCCAGTAGTCGACATGCAGTTCAAGCGCCAGCACATCGTCACGCTTCGCAAGCTCAGCCACGAATGCCTGCGCCGGCGGGCAGGAGGAACATCCCTGCGATGTGAACAATTCGGCGACGACAGCGGCCGGCTTTGCCGGTTCTTCGGCATGCGCGGGCATGGCCAGCAGCAAACAGAAAAGCAGAAAAAGTTTTTTCACGGAATTACCTGCGGCGGCGCTGGGTACGGATAAGGTCGAGGATTTTTTGCAGCTGCTTGCGCGTCTCGTCGAGGCTGATATCCGTTTCCACCACATAATCTGCCCTTTTCCTTTTTTCGGCATCGGGAAGCTGGCCCGACACGATGCGCTCGAACTTCTCCGACGTCATGCCGGGGCGCGCCATCACGCGCTTCCTCTGCTCGTCTTTCGAGGCGGTGACGCAGATGGTTACATCGACGCGTTTTTCGCCGTCGGTTTCGAACAGCAGCGGGATGTCCAGCGCGATGATTTTATGGGCTTTTTGGCGCATTTCTTCCTTAAATGCATCGCTTTCGGCGCGGACCAAGGGATGCAGGATATCTTCCAGTTCGCGTTTTTTCTGACGGTCTCCGAAAACGACGCGGCCCAGCGCCTGCCGGTCTATATAGCTGCGGCCTGCTTCGTCGGTGCGCAGGACATCCGGGAATTTATGCGCGACGACCGGCACCGCCGCGCCCTCGGGGCCCATCAATTTATGTACGCTTGCATCGCTGTCATGCACCGGAATGCCCATGTCGCGCAGCATGTTCGAGGCCGTCGTCTTGCCCATGCCGATCGAGCCTGTAATGCCGATAACGATCACGGTTTCATTCCGGGAGGGTTGCGGCGTGAAGAAGGCCTCAAAGTATCAACCAGTTTTCTCAACTGCTCGCGCGTATCGTCGAGGCCGATGCCTGTATTGATGACGTAATCCGATTTGGCACGTTTGTCGGCGTCGGGCATCTGGGCCGCCATCACGGCGTTGAAGCGTTCTTCGGTCATGCCGGGACGCGCCATGACGCGCGCCTTTTGCACTTCGGGCGGGGCGGAGACGCAGATGACATTATCGACCGTTTTATCCCAGCCGGCTTCAAACAGGAGCGGGACATCGAAAACCACCAGCGCGTGGCCCTCGGCCTTGCGCGCGGCGGCGAAGTCGAGTGCGGACTGCTTCACCATGGGGAAAAGCACGTCTTCGACAGCCTGTTTCAGCACGGGATCGGCGAAAAGGAATTTGCCGAGGATTTTGCGGTCGATGGCGTTGTCGACCAGCGCATCGGGGCAGAGCGCGGCGATGGCAGGCACGGCCTTGCCGTTTTTGCCCATCAGTTCATGCACCGTAGCGTCTGAATCATGGATCGGAACGCCCATTTCGCGCAGCATGTTCGATGCCGTAGATTTGCCCATGCCGATGGAGCCTGTCAGTCCTGCGATAATCATACAGCCAATCCCTCCATATATTTATGCAGCTCCGGCGTTACTTCCGGGTCGCGGCCGAACCACTGGCTGAAGCCGAGGCGGCCCTGGTGCAATAGCATGCCGAGACCCTCGACCGTTTTGTTGCCGCGCGCCTTCGCCTGCTTCAGCAAGCCGGTTTCGAGCGGGCGGTAAACGATATCGGCCACCACAGCTTCCTTCGGCAAACTGTCGAGAGACAAATCCAGCGCCGGCTGGTCCTTCATGCCGAGGCTGGAGCAATTCACCACCATCGTTGCTTCTTTCAGCGCATCATGGCGCAGGTTCCAGTTATATACCTCGCCATCAAGCTTGAACGCAGAAATAACTTTATCAGCTTTTTCAGGTGTGCGGTTGACGAGCACGAAGTGCTTTGCCCCTGCTCCACGCAAGGAGGCGATAATGCCGCGCGCAGCGCCTCCGGTACCGATAATGACCACACGCGCGCCGTCCCATCCCGGCACCTGCGCATTGAGGCTTTCGGCGAAGCCGAAGCCGTCGCTGTTGAAGCCCCGCAGGCGACCGCCGTCGATGACGACAGTGTTGACGGCGCCGGACATCAGGCAGCTTTCGTCATGGTCGTCCATCATCGACAGCGCCGCTTCCTTCAGCGGCAGCGTCAGGTTGCAGCCGCGATAACCCCTGCCGACCAGCAGCTTGAAAGCCTCTTTCAGGTTGGCGACATCCACCGCCATGGTCGTATAGGAGCCATCGATGCCGTATTTATCAAGCCACCAGCCGTGCAATTTGGGTGACAAGGAGTGCGACACCGGGAAACCCATGACGCAGGCGCGGAGCTGTGCGGACGCGCTGCTCATACGCCTTTCCTTTCGGCGCGATGTGCTTCCAACAGGCTTAAGATTTCTGCCGCCGTTTCCTCGATCGAACGCCGCGTGACGTCGATGATCGGCCAGCCCATGCGGTTGTAGAAACGGCGCGCTTCGCGCACCTCTTCCTGCACACGCTCGCTGTCGAGGTAATCGGTCGAGCGTATTTCGCCCAATTGCTGCAGGCGGTTGCGGCGGATATCTATCAAGCGCTCGGGCGCAGCAGTCAGTGCGATGAACATCGGCTTTTTCAAGTCGATGATTTTTTCAGGAAAAGGAATGCCGGGCACATAGGGCACGTTTGCCGCCTTCACGCCGCGGTTGGCAAGATAGATGCAGGTAGGTGTTTTGGACGTGCGCGAGACACCGACCAGGATGACATCGGCCTTCGCGATATCGCGGTCGTTCTTCTGCCCGTCGTCATGATGCAGTGCGTAGTCGACAGCATCCATGCGCGCGAAATATTCTTCGTTCAGTTTATGCTGCAAACCCGGTTCAGCCAGCGAGGTCATGCCGAAATAGCTGCTCATCATCTGGATGACGGGGTGCAGGATTGAAATAGTCGGCACGCCGATGCCCTGGCAATGTTTTTCCAGCGCCTTCGCCAGCCCTTCGTCGACCAGCGTATAGAAGGCGAGGCCGGGATGCTTGCGGATACCTTCGATCGCCGTCAGCAATTGCTTTTGCGTGCGGATAAGCGGCCAGAAATGCTGCTCGGCCTCTACCCCGTCGAACTGGGCGAGGCATGCTTTCACCACGCTATTAAGCGTGCCGCCTGTGGAATCGGATATCAGGTGTAGGTGGTATTTTTTCATCGGGCTTACTCTAGCAATTTTTGACCGCGCCCATAAACTCTTTGATATTACATGATTTTTCATATTTGTTGACAGGGCTAGTCGCCATAAATACTATAAAGGACTTTAAAAACAAACGATTAGTGGGTTTTTTATGCCGCCCTTCATCTCGTCGCAGTTTTCGTATCATGGCCGCCGCGGCAACCAGTTCTTCGACCATGAGCTGACCGAGCTGCTCTGCCCGCAACCCTATCATGGCGAAGCCGCCTTGCCCCGTGCGCTGGGCCTGAACACTGCACATAACGTAAAGACGGAAAGCGGCGAATATGCCTATGAGTTCAAGAAATCCGAAGACGGCAAACGCATAACGCTGAACGCCGAACTGAAGAAGGGCGACCAGACATTCACGACGGCGCTGGTTGCGGTTCAGGTCAAGGACAACCTCTATGAAATCACGCAACTGACCTTTGACAACCATGTCGAGCGCATCGACAGCCGCTGGGAAATTTCCAAGGTGCTGGGCCATATTGGCCATCATCAGCTGCAGACTGCCGCGCGCGACAAACTGCCTGAGGCGCATCAGGAAAAGGGCAAATTCGGCAAGTTCCGCCGCTTCCTCGACCGTTGCATGCCGGACGACCCTTCTGTTTTCACCGGCTATCCGCCCTGCTAGGAGAACCCATGGCACGCCCCGTTATCTCGATATTTGCCGGTTCCAGCACGCCTTCCGACCCCCGCATCATGGAGGCTGCAACCGCCCTTGGCAAAAAGCTGGGCGAGGCCGGCTATGATATCGTTTACGGCGGCGGCGCGCAGGGTGTCATGGGCGCGGTTGCGAAAGCGGCCCTTGCCGCAGGTGCCGGTGTCACAGCGCTCTGCCTTGAAAAATACGCGCATGAAGAACAACTGCCGGGCGCCGTATGTCTGCCCGTGCGCGACGAACAGCACCGTTTCGAACTTCTCAGCACCCATGGCAACCCTGTCGCCTTTTTCGCTCTGCCCGGCGGCCCCGGTGCGCTGCGCGAAGCCCTGCAGGGGCTGGAAAAAGCTGTTTACGAAGACGGCCCGCCCGTGGTGCTGGTGAAGGTCGGCGGCTATCTCGACGGCATCAAGGACTACTTCGACCTGGCGGTTGGCGCGGGCCTGATCAAGGCGTCAAGACAGGACAAGATGCGCAGCTGGTCTGTTGACGGCGACGTCACCGCCGCAATCAGCCCCTCCGCCCCCACAGTCGCGCAGGGTTTTTCTGTTAAAACTCCTTGATTTTACTTGAATTTCCGCCTATCTCTTCCCCATGAGTACGACGCATAAAACAGACGTGATAATTATCGGCGCGGGGCCTGTGGGTCTTTTCGCGGTGTTTGAACTGGGACTGCTGGGCATCAGCGCGCATCTTGTCGATATCCTTGACCGCGCAGGAGGGCAGTGTGCCGAGCTTTATCCCGAGAAGCCTATCTATGATATTCCGGCACTCCCGGTTGTATCGGGGCAGGAGCTGACGCAAAGGCTGCTGGAGCAGATCAAGCCCTTCAACCCGGTCTTTCACTACAGCCAGATGGCCGATAAACTCGAGAAGGTTTCTGGTGGCTGGCAGTTGACGACCGACACCGGAACGGTGATCGAGGCGAAGGTTGTGGTCGTCGCCGCCGGCGGCGGCAGCTTCATGCCGAAAAAACCACCCATCAAGGGCATCGAAGAATACGAAGGCAAATCGGTTTTTTATGCCGTGCGCCGGATGGAACAGTTCCGGGGCAAGAACCTTGTCATCGCGGGCGGCGGTGATTCAGCGCTCGACTGGACGATCGGGCTGCAGCCGGTCGTTAACTCACTCACCCTGCTCCACCGCCGCGACGAATTCCGCGCGGCACCACATACGGTATCGAAGATGCGCGAGCTGGTGGCCGCTGACAAAATGAAACTAGTTATCGCAAACCTGACCGGCATCCACGGCGAGAACGGGAATATCAAATCGCTGTTCCTGACCCATGCCGATAAGACGGCAGATGAACTCCCCTGCGACACGCTACTGGCGTTTTACGGCCTGACCATGAAGCTGGGCCCTGTCGGCGATATCTGCCAGAAGCATGGCATAGTGATGAAGGACGGGTTGATCCCTGTAGATACCGAAAAGTTCGAGACATCAGTTGACGGCATTTTCGCCATCGGCGACATCAACTGGTACCCCGGTAAGCTAAAACTGATACTTTCCGGATTCCACGAGGCGGCGCTGATGGCGCAAAAGGCGTTTCGTTATGTCTACCCCGACAAGAAGCTGCGCTTCGAATACACGACAAGCAGCAGCAACCTGCAGGAAAAACTTGGCGTAAGGTGATTCCGGTGGAAAAATAGGGAAATTTTTTAAGGCGCGTATGAGCAGCAGATTCAGCATTTTGGCGGCCGTCCGGAACGGCTATACCTTTGTCGGGCGCGAGGCGGGATATCTTGGCCGTCTTGCCGTGCTGCCATTGGGCGTACTGCTGATCACCAACCTGACCGCCTATTACAACGGCGTCACGCCCTCCCCCTACATGGATTTCCTGATCAACCTTCCCGCGCGCATTTTGCAGGGATGGTTCATGTTCATCCTCGTGCGGTTGCTGTTGTTAGGCGAGCGTGCGCCCGTGATGACGCAAGACATATCGCTGCTGCAGGAAAGGCACCGCGGATTGAAAGCCTGCATCCTTCTCTGGCTGGTTTACAACGCCTGGGTTGCGGGGTTCGTAGGGTACAGCCAATGGTTCCTTGAACAGGGCCCGCAGCCGGGCGGCCTCTATATCCTGCTGGCCTTGCTGTTGCTAGGCGTCAACATCTGGGCGCTGCGGTTGGGGGTTGCCCATATTCTGGGCGCCGTCGGCTACCCCTTGCGTGATTATATCTACCGCGTCAACGGCATCGGCATATCGCTTCGCCTGACGGGCCTGCTGATTGTTTGCAGTTCACCACTGATGATCGTGCTGGAAGGCATCGGCGCGTTGCTGGTACCGGCGGGCGAAAAACCTTCGGAAAGCACCAGCTATATCCTGCTGACGCTGGCCTGTGTTTTGTGGATGGCGCTGGTCGCCCTTTTGTCTGCATCGGCTTCTTATGCACTGAAGGAAATACTGGGGCGGATCGAAAGACCGAAAGCGGCATGAAACTGTTTGTCACCGGCCGCGACGGTAAAGAGCGGGAACTGGAAGGCCTCGAGGGCTGGCGCGTGATGGAGATTATCCGCGATTACGGCCGCGAAGATCCAGCCATCATGGTCAAGGCCGAGTGCGGCGGCGCGATGGCCTGCGCCACCTGCCATGTCTATGTGGCGAATGAATGGGTGGACAGGCTGGTGCCGCCCCATGACGACGAGCAGAACATGCTGCTCGATTACGCTTTCGACGTGCGCAGCAACTCGCGCCTCTCGTGCCAGATTTTGATGAGTGAAGAACTTGACGGGCTGAAAGTAACCGTCGCACCCGGAACGGAACCATAAAGGGATGACTGATATGAGCAACATCGACGCGCTGCGCAAGGAAATCGTGGAAACGGTAAAGGCCGCAAACGATATCGACAAGCTGGAAGAAGTGCGCGTTTCCGCCCTTGGCAAAAAAGGCAAGGTGACAGGGCTAATGCAGACGCTCGGCCAGCTGTCACCCGACCAGCGCAAGGAAATGGGACAGGCGCTGAACCGCCTTAAGGACGAGATTACCGCCGAGATCGAGGCGCGCGCCGTAACGCTGAAAAATGCCGCACTGAACGAACGCCTGGCGAAGGAAAAGGTCGATATCACGCTATCCCCCCGCCCGCAGGCTAAGGGCGCCATCCACCCTATCTCTCAGACGATCGAGGAAATGATCGCGATCTTTGCCGATATGGGCTTCAGCGTTGCGGAGGGGCCGGAGATCGAGGACGACTTCCACAACTTCACCGCGCTGAACTTCCCGCCGGGGCACCCTGCGCGCGCGATGCATGATACTTTCTATTTCCCCGACGCGCCGGGGCAGGAAGGCCTTGCCGCCAAGCGCCTGCTGCGTACACATACTTCGACCGTACAGGTGCATGTGATGCAGGAAACCAAGCCGCCGATCCGCGTTATCATCCCCGGCCGCACTTTCCGCTCCGACTATGACATGACGCATACGCCCATGTTCCACCAGATGGAAGGCCTGCTGATCGACAAGGCGGCACATATGGGGCACTTAAAAGGATGTTTGATTGAATTCTGCCGCCGCTTCTTCGAGGTGGATACGCTGAAGGCGCGCTTCCGCCCCAGCTTCTTCCCCTTCACTGAGCCTTCGGCCGAAATGGACATCGGCTGCTCCCGTGCGGGTGGCGAGCTTAAAATCGGCGAGGGTTCCGACTGGCTGGAGATCCTCGGCTGCGGCATGGTGCACCCGAACGTGCTGAAGAACTGCGGCATCGACCCGGATGAATACCAGGGTTTTGCCTTCGGCATGGGCATCGAACGCGTGGCGATGCTGAAATACGGCATTCCAGACCTTCGGACTTTCTTCGAAAGTGACCTGCGGTGGCTGAGGCATTACGGCTTCGGCCCCATGGACCAACCCAATCCGGCGCTGGCGTAAGGAGAACACCCATGAAATTCACCCTCAGCTGGCTGAAAGAATACCTCGACACCACCGCGACGCTGGATGAAATCTCGCAAAAACTCACCGCGATCGGCCTCGAGGTCGAAGGCATACAGGACCCCGCGAAAACGCTGTCCGGTTTCGTTGTCGGCCATGTACTTTCCGCAGAAAAGCACCCCGAGGCCGACCGCCTGCAATGCCTTGTGGTCGATACGGGCAAGGAAAAGCTGAAAGTCGTCTGTGGCGCGCCTAATGCGCGCGCGGGCATGAAGGGCGTTTTCGCTCCTGCCGGCAGCTATATCCCCGGTAGCAATATCACGCTGAAAAAATCGCTGATCCGCGGCCAGGAATCGAATGGCATGATGTGTTCGGAGCGAGAGCTGGAGCTGTCCACCGAACATGCTGGCATCATCGAGCTGCCCGACGCTTGCACGACCGGCAGCGCTGCTGCTTCTGCGCTGGGCGTGGACGATCCTGTCATCGAGATTAACCTGACGCCCAACCGCGGAGATTGCGCCGGTATCTACGGCATTGCACGGGACCTCGCAGCTGCCGGCCTCGGCAAGCTGAAGCCTCCTGTCACGACGCCTGTGGCCGGAAAATTCAAAAGCCCTGTGACCGTCGATATCAAGGACACACAAGCCTGCCCGCTGTTTATCGGGCGTTATATCAAGGGCGTGAAGAACGGCCCTTCGCCCAAATGGCTGGCGGACCGTTTGAAGGCTATCGGGTTGCGCCCGATTTCCACGCTGGTCGACATCACTAATTACCTCAGCATCGCCTGCACGCGCCCGCTGCACGTGTTTGACGCGGACAAGCTGAAAGGCAATATCCATGTACGCCTGTCGAAAAAGGGCGAGAAACTGGATGCGCTGAACGATAAATCATATGAACTGCTAGATGGCATGACCGCTGTCTGCGATGATTCTGGCGTGCTGGGCCTTGGCGGCATTATTGGCGGCACCTCGTCTGCCGTTTCCGACAAAACCGTGAACGTCTTCCTCGAAGTTGCCTATTTCGACCCGGTGCGCACGGCCAAGACCGGCCAGGCATTGCAAATCGACAGCGACGCGCGCTACCGTTTTGAGCGCGGCATCGACCCCGCCTTCACCGCGCCCGGTGCCGAGCTGGCTACGAAAATGATCCTCGACCTCTGCGGCGGCGAGGCGAGCGAGGTTTTCGTGGCGGGTGCTGTGCCCGCAGCGGCGAAGAAGGTTTCTTATGCTCCAGAGCGCCTGAAATTGCTGGGCGGCATGGATTTGCCTGCCGCGCGCCAGAAAGAAATCCTGTCTGCGCTGGGCTTTGCCGTGAATGACGCGGGCAAGGCCTGGGAAGTGACAGCCCCCAGCTGGCGCGGCGATATCGACGGCAGCGCCGATATAGTTGAGGAAGTTTTGCGCATCGAAGGATACGACAACATTCCCGTCGTGCTGGTGCGACCTGCGGCAGAGGAGCGACGCTCGGCCCTCAACCCCCTGTCCAAGCGCGTTGTTACGGCACGCAGGGCGCTGGCAGCGCGCGGGCTTTATGAGACGGTTACATGGTCCTTCCTGGATAACGCCACGGCCGATCTTTTCGGCGCACAATTGCACCAGAACAAGAAAGCGCTGACCCTGACCAACCCGATTTCGTCGGAATTGTCGGTAATGCGTCCCTCGATCCTGCCGAACCTCATTACGGCGGCGGGCCGGAACGCGGACCGCGGCTTTGCCGATGCCTGCCTCTTTGAAATCGGCAATACCTACAAGGCCACGACAGCCGAAGGGCAGCTGATGACAGCGACCGGCCTGCGTTCGGGCAACGCTGTCGCCCGCCACTGGGCAGGGCCTGCGCGCGACGTTGACGCGTTTGATGCGAAGGCCGATGCACTGGCCGTGCTGGAAAGCTGCGGCGTAAACCCCGCAAGCGTACAGATTACGGCGGATGCACCGGAATGGTACCATCCCGGCCGCTCCGGCGTGTTGCGGCAAGGCCCTGCGGTATTGGCCTATTTCGGCGAGATCCATCCCGCCATCCTTGCCGTCATGAAACGCGAGGAAAAATATGCAGGCTTCGAGGTCTTCCTGGCGGCCCTGCCCCAGCCCAAGAAAAAGGGCCCGCGCAAGGAATTGCTGAAGCCCTCGCCCTTCCAGCCGCTGAGCCGCGATTTCGCTTTTGTCGTCGACGAGAAGACCGAGGCTGAAAAACTGATCCGCGCCATCAAGTCGGCAGACAAGGCCTTGATTGCCAACGTCGATATATTTGACGTCTATCAAGGCAAGGGGGTGGAGCCAGGCAAGAAATCCGTCGCGCTGGGTGTCACAATACAGCCGGTCGACAAGACGCTGACGGAAGAGGAAATCGTCGCCCTGAGCCAGAAAATTGTCGATGCGGTGACGAAACAAACGGGCGGTACCCTGCGTTCGTAAGGGAGAAGGAATTCCCATGCGCAACTTTATTGCCTGCCTGACGCTATTGCTACTGGCTGCCTGTGCCAGCGGGCCGACTTACAAGGAAAAGATAGCCGGGTGGAAGGGCGCTTCGGAAAAAGAGGTCGTTACGACCTGGGGCGTGCCTGACAAAACCTACGAACTGGACAGGCACACGAAGATGCTGGCCTATGTCTCCCGCCGTAACGTCAACTATTCGGGCTCTTTTAACACCTGTTTTTACAGCCGCGGCGGCATCGGATACGGCGGCAACTGCTTCGGCGGCTATCCGCCCTCGACAGAAACTTTTTCCTGCGAGACAACTTTTATCATCACCAACGGGCGCGTAACGAATACCGGTTATAAGGGTAACGCCTGCCGTTAAACACCGTCAAACAAAAAGGCCCGGGTTGAAGCCCGGGCCTTTTGCATGACACGCCGATCAGCGTTTGCGTGCAGGCGCTTTCGGCTTTTTGTCCGATTTCATATCGGCATTCGGTTTGTTGACCGCACCGATAAAGAGGACCGCGCCCGTTTTCACGTCTTGCAGCGCAAAGACAAAGGAACGGTCAAACTTGACATCGAGGTGAGGCATCGGCGCCGGGATGGAGGCGGAACGCTTCATCCCCACAACGGTGACCGCAGCGGCTTCGGAGCCTTCTTCGTCTGTCTTGAAGACCGTATCGTGGCTGATTTTGCCGATTTTCAGCCTGCCGCTTTCTTTCGTCACCATGCGCGAGAAATCGGCCGCGTCGGTGAAGGCTTGTTTCATGCCCATGTCCTGCATCGCGGGGATGAGGTCGAAGGTCTGCTTGATGTCGAGCCGCGGTAGCTCGACCGAGCCGGTTGCTTTTTCAAAAGCGGCGGGATCAAGCCACTGCGGCACTTTGCCGTCAGCCTGTGACGCAAGCCAGTCACGCGCGGCAACGCCATCGTTTTTGGGGCGGACGAGTACGATGCGCATTGTCGGCGCCTTGCCGTTCGCGGGGTCTTTTTCACCGTAGTTCAGCGCCACGCCGTCGAAATCCTTGCCCTGCACGATGCTGAAATCCTCCCTGCGGCCGAAATCGCGGTGCATGGTGGGCGTTTTGGAGACCGAAGCGCCGTCTTGCGTATAATCTTTATTTTCCGTCAGCTTCTTATCGAACTTGTGCGTCCACTGCCCCTTGAAGTACAGCGCGGAAGCAAGCACGGCGAGGTCGTCGGGTTTCAGTTCATCCAACACCTTGTTGATCAGGCCTTTGGTGTTATCGCCGGCCCATTTGTTGATTTTGTCGACGGTGGGCTTGCCGAAGTTTTCTTCGCTGATTTCTGCCTTGAACTGGCCCTTCATCTCGTCGGCGAAATCGCCATCGAGCTTGATCTGTTTCTTGTTGACCCAGATGCCGTTGGCGGTCGTGAGCTCGACCGAGCCTTTGTTCGCCGCCAGAATTTGTTCGTTCAGGTCGGTATAGGCCCTGGCGGAAGCGTCGAGATCCTTGCCCTTGACGCCGAAAAGCGTTGCGGCCATTTCATCGCGCGTTTTTCCATCGGCGCCTTTGGCAACCATTGATAGCGCAGCGAGGGCGTTATAGGGGGACACAACGAGGTTGTCGGCTTTGTCCTTCTGGTCGGCGCCAACCGCCTTGGTGAAGGCAAGCGTCAGCTTGATAACGTTCTGGACTTCGGGCTTCAGGTGGCTGCCGAATTGTTGTTCCTGTGCTTCGTTCTTCACCGCTCGTCTCGCCATAGTCGTCTCGCTCCTTTTATATGTATGTATTTTTGACGCATTAAGTAAAACTACAATGCGAGAGCGGTAGCATGGCGGAATGGGGCGGGCAAGCGCTAAACGACAATATGAAATATGAACGCCCGTTCCGCCCCAGAACAGCGATTATATTATTCATAATATATGACGGTCTTGCCGGAAGTTTCAAACAAAAGGCCGCTTAGCGGACAGGCGCGTTGGTCTGCGGCGCTGTAGGTGCAACGGTGGGCGCAGGCGCGACACGTCCGCCATCCACCGCAATTTTGCCACCATTGGTATAAAGGCCCGCATTATTTGCGGCGGTGCCGGTGATGTGGATCGCGGCTTCGGGATCGTTTTTGTATTTCAGTCCGTCGGGCAAAGTGACGGTGCAGGCATTGTCACGGTTACCGTAATGATACTGCTGGTTGCTGGGCTGAGAAATCGAAGGCCCGTAACCCCACGCCCAGCAATCATGCTTTTCGGTGCGTGTGTTCTCGGGTTGCTTGACGCTAAGCTTATCACCGCTGGAAACGTTACCGTTCACGACCAGCTTGCCGTTCACATTCAGCGTCACATTTTCAGGCAGGTCGCCGTTGATGCTCAATTTTCCGGTATATGAATAAACACCGCCTGCTTTCAGCGCCGAAGCGTCCAGCACTGTCAGGTATTGCAAGGGGCCGCCCGGGAAAATTGCCTGGCGCGTCGATGTCCCCTGCAGCGCAGGGTCTTGAGAAGAAGGGCCCACAGGCTGCGTATTTGCCGCCACCTTTATATCTTCGGCCATTTGGCCCGCGGCGATATCGATGAGCGCACGCACCATGTCGTGCACCTGCCCTTTCAAAGGCAGGGCGTTTTTGGGAGCGGGCTCGGGGTTCATCATTTTTTCCCGCGCCTCGACCAGTTTCAGTGATTCAACAAACATGTTGTCGAAAAGGCTGCCGTATTTCATCTGCAGATAGGCTTCGCGGGTGCGGGACACAAAATCTGCGTCTTCCTTGCTGCCCTTCTGGAAGTCTTCCTGGCTGATCTTGCCGGACTGGAAATCGCGCTGCAGCGTATAGGCATGGTAATGCTTTTCAGCTGCGGCCTGCGCATCCGCGGCGAGCGTAAACATCACTTGGGCAGGGTCCATTTTTTTGATGTCATTGACCTTCTGGGTCACTTCTGTCGGCTGCGTCTGCGCGGTCTGGTCAGGAGCTTTGGGGCCGCAACCCGTCAAAGCGGCGGCGAAAGCGAGGCACAACATGCCTTTTTTGAAGATATTAGAAGCCATACACGAATCCCCTTACACACCAGTATTCTAGCATGATATCAGGGATTTATGAATATGTAAAGCATCGATGCTGTTAAGCCTTTGTAATCTAAGTATAAGGCTTAGCGCTTCTTGATACCTTCCTGGATCAAAAGGTCGCGCTTTGACAGCTTGCCCACGGCCGTCTTGGGCAGAGGGTCGTTGCGGATGATGATCTTTTTCGGCAACTCGATCGGCGAGAGTTTATCGTGCAGCCAGCCGCGCAGCGTTTCGGAGGATACCGATTCACCGGGGCGTAATTTCACCCATGCATGCACCGCCTCGCCACGCAGTTTGTCGGGCACACCTGCCACGATGCACTCCTCGATCGCGGGATGCGCATAAATCACTTCCTCGATATGGCGCGGATAGACGTTATAGCCGCCGACGAGGATCAGGTCTTTCACGCGGTCGACAATATAAACAAAACCGTCTTCATCCATGTAACCGACGTCGCCCGTGTGCAGGCGACCGTCGCGCATGACCTCTTCGGTTTCGGCTGGGTTTTTGAAATATCCCTTCATCACCTGCGGGCCCGTAGCGCAGATCTCGCCCTTCTCGCCGATGGCGAGCGGCGTCTTGCGGTCGGCAAGGTCGATGATCTCGACCATCGTGCCGGGGATGGGCAGGCCGATAGAGCCCGCGCGCGCCTTGGGACTGATAGGGTTGCAGGTAACAACGGGGGAGGATTCTGTGAGGCCGTAACCTTCCGCCACCAGTTTCGCCTTGGTGCGCTGCTCGAACACGCGTTTCACATCGGCAGGCAGCGGCGCACCGCCCGAGAGGCAGAACTTGATGGAGGAAAAATCATATTCGGAAATGCGGTCGTGGTTCGCCATGGCGATATACATGGTCGGCACGGCGGCGACATAGCCGGGTTTCTGGTGTTTGATCAGCTCCAGCAGCTCGGGCACAGTGAACTGCGGCATGATGAACAGCGTCATGCCCTTCATCATCGACATATTCATGACGACCGTCATGGCAAAGACGTGGAACAACGGCAGGACGGCGATCATGCTGTCTTCGCCGTCATTCGTGTTGTGATACCACTTGCCGATCTGCACCATGTTGGCGACGAGGTTGCGGTGCGTCAGCATCGCGCCCTTGGGGATTCCCGTGGTACCGCCAGTGTATTGCAGCACGGCGATGTCGTCGGAAGGATTGATCGTCACGGCTTCAGGTTTACCGTCGTTACTGGTCAGGTCACAGAACCAGAGGTAGCCGTCTTTTTTGCCTTCGGCATCGGGAAGGTCGAGCGTCTTGGTCGTAGCTGTCAGGTTCTGCTTGACGGGGCAGACGACAACCTTGCGGATTTTTGTTTTCTCTAGCAGCGTTTTGGCTTTTTCCAGCAGCGGCGGTGCGTCGAGCGTAATCAGAAGGTCGGTTTCACTGTCGTCGGCCTGCACGATAAGGTCGCGTTCGACATATACAGGATTATAGTTGACGACCGTGCCGCCCGCTTTCAGCACGCCATAATAGGCGATGACGGAATAGGCGGAGTTCGGCATGAAGAGGCCGACCTTGACGCCTTTTTTGACGCCCAGCAGCTGCAACCCCTTCGCCACGCGGTTAACCAGCTGGCCCACCGTCTTGAAATCATAGACATGGCCCGCGAAATGGATGGCGGGACGCGCCGGGAAGCTTTCGACCGTCTTGTCGAGGAAGGAAAACAGCGGTTGCTGCGGAATCTCGATATCCCATGTCGTGCCGGGAACGTAGTTCTTGACCCAGGGCATCTCGCCGCTGTCTTGCTTCAGCACGGTATTCGCAGACATATCCATTCCTTCTTACTTTCTAACGATGCCTTCTTCGGCCAGCAGGTCTTTGCGCGACAGTTTACCCACGGCCGTTTTCGGCAGCGGTTTTTCACGCACAATGATTTTGCGCGGCACCTCGATGG
This sequence comes from uncultured Micavibrio sp., assembly GCA_964575605.1. Classification (GTDB taxonomy): domain Bacteria; phylum Pseudomonadota; class Alphaproteobacteria; order Micavibrionales; family UBA2020; genus JAPWJZ01. The sequence continues at coordinate 15,348 of CAZNRN010000035.1, forward strand.
GCGAGAGCTTGTCGATCAGGAATTCTTTCAATGCATCGGGCGTAACGGTTTTGCCGGCGGCAGGCTTCACCCAGGCCCAGACCGTTTCGCCGCGTTCGCCATCGGGCACGCCGGCCACGATGCACTCTTCGACTGCCGGATGCAGGTAAACCGCCTCCTCGACCACGCGCGGATAGACGTTATAACCGCGCACGATGATCAGGTCCTTGATGCGGTCGACAAGGTGCAGGTAGCCCTCTGCGTCGAAGTAACCGACGTCCCCGGTGTGCAGGCGGCCGTTTTTAATCTGCTCGGCGGTTGCTTCGGGACGCCGGTAATAGCCTTTCATGACTTGGGGACCAGAGATACAGACCTCGCCTTTTTCACCAACGCCAAGAACCGTCTTGCCGTCCACGCGGTCGATAATTTCGACGATGGTGCCGGGCACAGGCTGGCCGACAGAGCCGGGCTTTTTCTTGCCGACGGGCGGATTGAAAGTGCAGCCGGGTGACGCTTCGGTAAGGCCATAGCCTTCCGCCAGTGCCTTCGACCCGGTTTTTTCCTCGAACAGGCGCATGACATCGACCGCAATCGGCGCACCGCCGGTGATGCAGAAGCGCAGGCAGGAGAAGTCGACCGTGCCGACATCGGGCGCATTGGCGATGGCGTTGAACACGGCAGGTACCGCAGGGAAGAGCGTCGGACGGTGTTTTTTAATCGCCTTGAAAACTTCCTGGATATCAAACTTGGGCTGCAGGATAATTTTAAGGCCCGCGTAAATCGAGCAGTTCATCACGACAGTCATCGCGAAGACATGGAATAATGGCAGTATGCCAAGGATGCTGTCCTCGCCATGGCGCATGTCTTTCACCCAGGTGACAATTTGCTGCATGTTGGCGTAAAGGTTACCGTGGGTCAGCATTGCGCCTTTCGGCACCCCTGTCGTGCCGCCGGTGTATTGCAGCACGGCGACGTCGTTTTCGGCATCGATGGTGACGTGAATGGGCTTGCCGGGGTTATTCACGACTTCGGCGAAAGGAATGTGGCGGCTATCGCTTTCGATTTTGGGTTCCTTGCCGCTCAGTTTCAGCTTGAGGAACTTGCCCAGCGTCATCACACCCGATTCAGGGCAGATGACGACTTTTTTCAGGCGCGTCGTTTCCAGCATTTTCTGCATTTTCGCGGTCAATGCGGGCTGGTCGAGCGTGACCATGATATCGGTCTCGCTGTCCTCGATCTGCGATGCAAGCTCGCGTTCGACATACAGCGGGTTATAGTTGACGACGGTGCCGCCTGCCTTCAATACGCCGAAGAAGAAAAACAGGGAGTATGGCGAATTCGGCAGGAAGAGGCCGACCTTCGTACCCGTCGTGACGCCGAATTTCTGCAGGCCTTCCGCCACGCGGTTGACCATCTGCCCGAATTCGGCATAGGTCCATGTGCGGCCCTGAAAATCGATCGCCGTTTTCTGCGCGTATTTTTCAGCCGCGCGGTCGACGATGTGGAAGAGCGGCTTACGCAACAGCGGTGCATGCCATGACACACCCTGCGGATAATGACGTTCCCATACCCATTTGCCGCTTTCAAACAACGGCTGGATTTTTTCCGGCGAAGAAACTTCTGCCTGAACGGCTTCTGCTGTATGCGTCATTTTAAATGTCTCCGGTGCAAAAGAATAAGTTCGTACTATACTTGTTTGCTTTATAATCAAAAAGCCCAGAAGAGTGCAATTTTGTAAGCGGATTATGTGATATGGAAGAACCCCTCATCCGCCGCGCCGTGATCGAAGATGCAGGCGCCATGGCTTTCGTCCGCGTCGTGGGCTGGCGTCAAAGTTATGCAGGTCTAATGCCTGCAGGCTTGCTGTCGAAGCTTGATATCGAAGCCGACAAACAGCGCGTCGAAAAGGCCTTCACCGACCCCGCGAACCACGCGCTGCGTTTTGTTGCGGAGCAGCAGAAAAACATCGTCGGCATGGGCGTCTGTGGCCTTGAGCGCTGCGGGGAAGATTCGTCGCGCGGGGAGGTATATGCGCTTTATCTTCTGGACGAGGCAAAGCGCAAAGGCACCGGCCGCGCGATGATGCGGAAGATGGCGGAAGCCTTGATGGAAAAAAGCTGCACGTCGCTGCAATTGTCGGTGTTGGAAAACAACGCGCCCGCGCGCGCGTTTTACGAACGGCTTGGCGGCGTGTTCCTCAGAAAAGGCTTCTTCACCTATGAAGGCTTCGAACTGCCGGACGTGACTTACCTGTGGGAAGACATTCGACTGCTGGCGCATAAGCCCTGATATTGGCTTGTTTATAAGCTTCCAGCCGCGACACGCCCAGTTTTTCCGTCACGCGGTCGATGACGATTTGCGCACGTTTTGAGGGTTTTTGCTGGGGCTGCATGAAGCCGGTATTCTGGCCGTTGTGGTAGGGGTAGGGCGCATTATACTGCCCTGCGGTCACGTCGAAAATTTTTCCCTTGCCGCGTTCGCCATTCAACGGGCCGCGGATCCACCAGTGGGTGCATTTCTTCCAGCCCTTCTGCAGCGCAGGATGGATATCGGCCTTGAATTTCATCTCGCCCTTGTCGTTTTCGGCGTAGCCGCAGACAACCGGGACGAAGCCCGCCTGCTTGCCGCCTGCGATGTGATAAAAAGCCTCCGACGCGACCGCGCAGTGCCCGGTTTCGGGCGGGTCGTTTGGCGACAGCGTGTCGCGGTACTTCTTTTCAAGAAGATCCGGGGTGCAGCTTTGGATGATCGCGCGCTTGAGCTCGGCGAATGTCAGAAGCGGTTGGGGCATAAGTATTTTTAGCGGCGCTTTTCCCGAATATCAATGCTTATATAATTACATAATGATAACATTGACATAGAAGGTACCCCACCCTATAGTCCGCCTACTCAAAAAACATTCATCTTTAGCCGGGGGCATTTGCCGATGCTGGACGACTTCTTCAAACGCTGGAAGAAACTGCGTGAAGACAAGCCGCTGTCGCCCGATGCCGAGGCCTCGCCCTACATGAACATCGAGGGCCTCGAGGATAAAATCAAAGTCCCTGAACCCGACAAGGCCGACCATCGCTGGGCGAAAAAGTTCAAAGGCGCGACCGGCATGGACGCCGGCAAGGCGCTGCAGCTGGCGATCGAAACCGGCAACAACTGGCGCGTCTGGTACCTGCTGAACCGTCCCTTACGCGAAGCAGGTAAGCTTATCCCCGGCGGCAACAAGGACGGGTTTGCGCACGAAGACGTTTCCGACGGCATCAAGAAAGCCGCCGAGACCAACAACGTCACCGCCGCCTACCTGCTGCTGAAATACGCGGAAAAATATAATACCAATTTCGGCGGCGCCGCCGACCGCGTGCGCGAGGAACTGTACAACCACACCATGAAAGGGCTGCGCGACGGCGCCGAGAAAAAAGGCGATGACGTCTATACGCTATTGGCGCAGACCTATGCGACGCTGAAAGACGAAGACATGCACCCCGGCGCCGCCTATCACGTCGTCGACTACCAGAATGTTTTAAAGGAAGCCGCCATCCGTGCGGCCGCCAGCGGCAATACAAAACACCTCGACGCCATGCTTGACAACCGCCTGCTGGAGCCGAAGCAATTTGTCGAGGCTTTCATGGACAGCTTTATGTTCGGCCAGTTCGGCGTCGAAGATTTGAACGTCTCGGCGCAGGGCCGTAAATCTTTCCTCGACTGGATGTCAAAACGCGGCATGGTCGACCAGGTTTTCATCGACGAAGCGCAGAACGTCGAAGTACGCATGGACGACGCGCGCAAAGCCTGCCACACAGCATGTGAAAAAGGCTGGAAACACAGCACGCGCGAACTGCCCGCGCAGGACGGCGTCCAGAAACCCGACGTGTCACAGGTGGAAATTACCCAGACCGGCGTTACCTATGTCTTCAATTTCAACGCCGCCCGCGCCCACAAAATCACCGGTGCGGTTGTTCAGGAAATGCCGATCGAACGCTTCCCCGACCAGCGGCTGGTGGATGAGGCGAGGAATTTCCTCGAATGCGCCAGCACCGGCGCACCGCAACTGGTCTGGAAAAAGGGCGAACCTTTCCGCCTGCGTTTTGGCCCGCCTCCCGCACCCTGAAAAATACGCGAAAGAAAATAGGCCGGCGCAAAAACGCCGGCCTCTCAGGATTCTCCTGAAAAAGTTGAGTGGTCAGGGTTAAACTCGTAAATCGGATAGCGGCGGGCCGGACGGCCCGGTCAAGGCAGGCTCCTTTAGAAGGGGAAGACCGCGTCGACAAACTGCTGCCCGTAGCGGGGCTGCTGGATGTCGCTCATCGTGCCCTTGCCACCGTAAGAAATGCGGGCTTCGGCGATCTTCTCGTAGGAAATAGAGTTGTTGTTCAAGATGTCCTCGGGGCGGATGACGCCGTTGAGGCTCAGTTCGCGCAGCTCGAAGTTCACGCGGACCTCCTGCTGGCCCTTCAGGACGAAGTTTCCGTTGGGCAGCACCTGCACGATCATGGCGGCCAGTTTCAGCTTGATATCTTCCTCGCGCTTGATCTTACCGTCGCCGGTCGAGGTCGAGTTGGTCGTCATGCCGACCAGGCTTGCGGGGTTGACGGCGTCAGGCAGCACTTTGGGCAGCAGGGTCTGCAGGCCCAGCAGGTTCGGCACGCCGGTAGCTTCCTCGCCTTCGCGGGTACGTTCGGTCTTGTTCTTCATATCGGCTTCGTCCTGGATGTCGATGAGGACGGTCAGGATATCGCCGACCTTGTGCGCGCGCTGGTCCTTGAAGAAAGTCTGGCGCGCGGGTTGCCAGAGCGAGTTGGGGGCGGAGACCACCACTTCCTGCGGCGGCATCGGCATAGAAATCGGCTTGTACCCAGGCTTCGACTGAGGGTTTTCGATCTTGGTCATCGGCGGTTCTTTGCCGATGCGGGACATACGCTCCTCGATACCCGCGCAGGCGGTGAGCGAGAGGATGGCGAGGCAGGATACGGTGATCCTTGCGCTGTCGGTGAATGAATTCCGTTTGTTTGTCATGTTAGTACTCCCTTTAACCCTGTTTTCGTTTTTTTGTTTGTTAGTATTTATGTAGTAACTCTCAAGTACCGTCCGGCGACTGGATGGACACGGCTTTGACGCCGGTCACCAGGGCCTGGATAACCTGGTTCGAATTCGCGTTCTGGACTTTAATCGTGTCGCCTTCGGCGCCGCTTTCCAGCGCGCGGCCCTGCGCAGTCAGGTGCATGTAGGGCGTTTTCAATTCCATCAGCACGATCTCGCCTTTCTTGACGGACAACGGCAGCGCCATCTCGCTGGTCATCAGGGGACGCATCGCGGCCACGCTGCGGCGGGGCGACATGCCCACCAGTTTCGAGCCGTCGGTGAGCATGGTAGAGGTCACGTCTTCGACCTTCATGTCGATGTATTCAATGTCTTCCGCCTTCACCATTTCGCCGCGGCCGAGCGCATTGCGCAGCACGGGCACCGAAATGACGGCGGAGAAACGTCCGGAAACCTCGCGTTTCAGGATGGGCTGTTCTGCGCCTGCGGGCGCCGTCACCGTCGCGGTAAATTCGCCGCGCGAGACATCGTATTTAAGGTTTTGGATGTCGACGGTGGCTTCTGCCCCCGCCGGCAACTTGAAATCGGCCTCGCCGCCGAGACGGACCTGGAATTTGGCGGCCTGTTTTTCGGCCAGTGCCTGTTCGACCGCGGATTCCACGACCGAACGGCCAAGGTCTTTCGCCGCACGGCGCACGACAACCTGCTCGAAACCCGACGATGACCACCCGATATTAAAGGCATCCGAAATGCGCTGCAGGTCGGTGGAGTTCAGCGTCATGGTCTGGCCGGGCGCGGGCGCCGGTGCCAGCACATATGCCGCATCATGCGTCACGCCGGGGAAAACATCGCCCACTGTCACGGTATCGCCGCTAAGGGAGATATCCGCGCGGGGAGAAGCGGCGAAAGCGCTGTTGACGACAAAGGCCGTCATGGCGACCGCCATCAGCAGGCGTTTCAGGTCGATTTTTTTCACCGGTTCAATCTGAGACATAGCCATTACCCTTTCCTATCAGCGCAGCTGGACGATGGTGGAGAGCATTTCATCGCCCGCCTGCACAACCTTGGAGTTCATTTCATAGGCGCGCTGCGCCTGGATCAGCAGCGTGATTTCCTGCACGATGTTCACGTTGGAAACCTCGAGCGCGCCCTGCAGCAATTCGCCGAAACCCACGTCACCGGGGTTGCCCGCAGTGGGTGAGCCCGACGCCTCGGTTTCGAGAAAGAGGTTATCGCCGATCGCTTCCATGCCTGCCTCGTTCGTGAACAGGACGGTCTGGATCTGGCCGACGTTCTGGAGCGCAGTCTGGCCCTGGATTTTCACCATCACCTGCCCGGTGTTGTCGATGCTGACATCGACCGCGTCATCGGGGATGGTTATGCCGGGCTGCAATTGATAGCCCTTCGACGTCACCATGATGCCGTTCTGGTCGACCTGGAATGAGCCGTCGCGGGTATAGGCCGTTTCGCCCGAGGGCAGCGTGATCTGGAAGAAGCCGCGCTGCTTGATTGCGATATCAAGCTTGTTGTCGGTCTGCTGGATCGCGCCCTGTTCGTTGATACGATAGACAGAACCGGTTTTCACGCCCATACCCTGCTGTATGCCGGAGGGGATAGTCGTACCCTGGTCCGACGACGAAGCGCCGGGGCGAACTTTGGTCTGGTACAGAAGGTCCTGGAACTGCGCGCGCTGCTTTTTAAAGCCCGTCGTCGTCATGTTCGCGATATTGTTCGAAATGACGTCGACGTTCAGCTGCTGCGCGAGCATCCCGGTTGCGCCGATATCGAGGGTGAGTGACATGTTATTCCTCCTGCCTTAACTTGTTAGCCGACGCTGGTCAGCTTTTGAATTGATCCGCGGATGCGGTCGTGGTCGTTGTCGAGCATCTTTTGCGTCGCCTGGAAAAGGCGCATCAGCTCGATCATCCTGTTCATCTCAACGACAGGGTTGACGTTTGACGCCTCGACGAGGCCTTGGGCCACACGGCGATTTTCTACCGGCGTTTCCGCCTGCCCGCCCGAGGTGTAAAGGTTGTCGCCTTCTTTCTTCATCATCTGCAGGTTGGCAAAGGTGACAAGGCTGACACGGCCGATATTGCCGGTTTCGCCCGACACCACGCCATCGCTGGATACCGTGACGTTCGTAACCTCCTGCGGGATAACGATGGGGCTGCCGCCGTCGTCGAGCAGCGCATTCCCCTGCGCGTTGACAACTTGCCGTTCGGCGTTCAGCACGAAGCTGCCATCGCGGGTGTAACGCACGCCGTCTTTTGTCTGGATGGCGAAATAACCGTCGCCGCTGATCGCCATATCGAGCGGATTGCCCGTCGGTAACTGGCTGCCGGCGGAGAGGTCGCGATAGGTCGCGAAATCGAACGACTGGTTGATGGGCTGGCCGTCTTTCGGCTTGGTCACGTAGTCAAGAAAAAGAATGCCCTGTGTTTTGTAGCCGGGCGTGCTCATGTTCGCGATGTTGTTGGCTGTGACTTCGATCTGCTGCGACAGCGCCAGCTGTTGCGAGAGTCCTATATACGATACGTTTTCCATGGCCAGACCACCTTTGACTTTACTTGCCGTTCCCTGCCCCTTCTTTTTTGTTGTGAAGGTTGTCGGCGGGAAACGTGTTTAACCCACTCGCTTCAATGCGAAAACCGTGCCATTCCGGATTTTCTATTGTTTTCAGTTACTTGATTCTATTTCGTGGTGTGTTCCGGCTCGGAAGAAAGCAGAGCGTGCGGTAGGTAGATTACAGAACAGGAAATTTTTGCCTTGGAGCGCCAGAGTCCCATATTAGGGGAAAGGGCGGCGCTGATGCAGCCACCCTGACCTATACTGATAAAACAAACTGACAAACCGTTTTAATCATGGCACGATATATGCAGGGTTATGAGGAGTTTAAGCACTGTCTTTAAGGCAGTTGCCATAAGGTTAGGGGGTTCATGGCTGACGCCAAAAAAGCCAAGAAGGATGATCCAAAACCGGGTGCCAAACAGCCGGAGCTGAAGGCTGTTGAAACGCCGGTCGAGGGCGATCCCGCGATCGAGGCCGCCGAAGTCAAAAGCGGCATCGGCGCAAAAAAACTGCTGCTGTTTATTGTCCTGCCGCTGTTGATATTGGCAGGCGGCGGCGCTGCGGCCTATTTCACCGGCCATCTCGATTCAATCCTGCCGCATAAAAAGATCGACTGCACCACAGTGCAGGAAGGCGACAAGGATTACGAGGCCTGCGCGCAGGAACTGGCGACTGCTTCAAACACACTACCGCCCGGCATTTTCATCGACATCCCGACCATGATCGTGAACATGAGCGCGACCACCAAACAGCCGCGCTTCCTGAAAATCACCATCAAGGTCGAGCTTGAAGGCAAGGACGACCAGAAGCCTTTCGAGGCCATCATGCCGCGCGTCGTCGACCAGTTCCAGGCATACCTGCGCGAACTGCGCCTTGATGATTTACAAGGTTCATCCGGCATGTACCGTATGAAGATTGAGCTGCTGAGCCGCGTGCGCGCGGCGGCGCCTGATGTTAAAATCCGCGACGTCCTCTTCCAGGAGATACTGGTGCAATGACGACGATCGACAAATCGCTGGAAACCATGGTGCAGGACGCGCCGGAGGAAGAGGAAGATGAAGGCCGCATCCTCGACCAGAAGGAAATCGACAGTCTTTTAGGCTTCGATGACGGCGGCAACGGCCAAAAAACCGGCATCATGGAGCTGATCAACAGCGCGCTCGTCAATTACGAGCGCCTGCCGATGCTGGACGTGGTGTTCGACCGCCTTGTCCGCCTGATGTCGACAAGCCTGCGCAACCTGACTTCCGATAACGTCGAGATTTCTCTCGACCATATCTCTTCGGTGCGCTTCGGCGACTACCTCAACTCCATCCCCCTGCCCGCTATGCTGTCGATTTTCAAGGCCGAGGAATGGGACGACCATGGCCTGCTGGTAGTCGACAGCGCGCTGATTTATTCCATCGTCGACGTGCTGCTGGGCGGCCGACGCGGCACCTCGGCGCTGCGTGTCGAAGGGCGCCCCTACACCACCATCGAAACAAAGCTCATCGAGCGCATGGTCAACGTCGTGCTGAACGACCTGTCGTCGGCGTTCGATCCCCTCTCGCCCGTTTCGTTCCGTCTCGACCGCATCGAGACCAACCCGCGTTTCGCCACCATCACGCAGAGCAATAACGCCGGCGTCCTGACCCGCCTGCGCATCGACATGGGCGACCGTTCGGGCCGCGTCGAGATCATGATCCCCTATTCCACGCTCGAGCCTATCCGCGAGCTTCTCCTGCAGATGTTCATGGGCGAAAAATTCGGGCGCGACACCATCTGGGAGACGCACCTGACGCGCGAGCTGTTCCAGACAGACGTGCAGCTTTCGGCCATCCTTGGCGAGACGAGTGTCGGCCTTGACGAGCTTGTAAACTGGAAGGTAGGATCGACCGTTATCCTTAATACCCGCCCCGACGACCTTGTTGAAATGCGCGTGGGCGACCATCCGATGTTCATGGCCAAGGTTGGCCAGAAGCAGGGCCAGATCGCCTGCAGCATCGAGGAATATATCGAACCGGAGAAATCCGAGGACAATTGATGAGCGAAGTTGCCGCAACTGCCCTGAACGTCGTCATCCTCTGCGCGCTCGGCGCCGCGATTTTTTATGCCTTTACGCTGTCGCGCCAGTTGAAATCGCTGCAGGCTGACCGCAAAGGGCTGGAGGCCCTGATCACCTCCCTTAATATCGCCTCGGCGAAGGCAGATGCCGCCGCCCGTGGTATCAGGGCTGCCGCCGAGGAAGGCGCGGATGCGCTGCAAAAGAAAATCAACACCGCCCGTGCGCTGTCAGATGAGCTGGAAATCATCGTCGAAGCGGGCGATAACCTGGCGGAGCGCCTCGCCCGCCTGCCGCAGCAAAAACCCGTGCCGCAATTCGCCGCCAATGAAGCGGAAGAAGCGCCGGCACCCGTGGTTACGACCGCCCAGCCGCGCAGCCGTGCCGAGAAAGAGCTGCTGGAGGCGCTGCGCGCGAAGCAGCGGTCGTCATGAGGATTTTGCGCCCGGTCAATGCCTTCACGCTTTTAGTCATCATCCTGGCTTTTGCCTTCACCTTCCGCCTTGTGAACATCTTCTCGCACCGCGGCCCGCAGGAAGATATCGGCATCATTTCATCGGCGAATGCGGTCGAGGCCACCGAGGCAAAACCCGCCGAAGAACGGCCCCCCCCGCTAACACAGGGTGACATCGACCGTGCGGTCAAGGATGCCGCGAAACAGGCCGACCTCGAGAAAACGCCCGAGGTTGCGCCACGCACCGGCCAGGAGCTGCCCCCGCCCCCTACGTTCAGCCGCGCCTTTACCGCTTCCGAGCTGGAGGTGCTGTCCTCCCTCTCCAAACGCCGCGACGAGCTGGAAAAGCGCGAACGCCGCATCGCCGACCGCGAAGCGCTGCTGAACGCGGCCGAACAGGAGGTCGACCAGAAGATCACCGAGCTGAACAAGCTGAAGGGCGAAATCGAAGGCCTGCTGGGCAAGCAGCAGCAGATGGAAGACGCCCGCATCAACAGCCTTGTGAAAATTTACGAAGCCATGAAGCCTAAGGAAGCAGCCGTCATTTTCAATACCCTCAATATCGACGTTCTGCTTTCGGTCATCAGCCGCATGAGCGAGCGCAAGAGCAGCCCGGTTCTGGCAGCTATGGACCCCGACAAGGCGCGCATCGTGACCATCCGGCTGGCCGAGCAGCGGAAGCTCCCCTCCCTGCCCGTTGACGACACCAAGGCTTCCGAGGCAACGCCTAAACCGACGGCCCCCGAAAAGACGCCCTAAAACCTTGTCCAAATAAGGGTTTTCACCAATACTCCCTTTATTTACAGTTGCTTAATCTGATTCAGGCAGAATATAAGATGGGGATACAGGCGTTGCTTTTCACCGCCGGTTTTGGAGTGCCTGCATGATGGTGGACAAAAACATGAGCATACTGGTCGTGGATGACTTCCAGACCATGACGCAGCTCATGCGTTACCTTCTGTTCAGCCTCGGCTTCAAGAATGTCGACGAGGCACGGGACGGCCGCTCCGCGCTCGCCAAAATGTCGGAAAAGCAATACAACCTGGTGATTTCCGACTGGAACATGCAGCCGATGTCCGGCATCGATTTCCTCAAATACCTTCGCGCTCAGGGCAACAGCGTGCCCTTTATCCTGGTTACCGCAGAGAACAAGACCGAAAACGTCATCGAAGCGAAGGCGGCGGGCGTCAGCAACTACATCATCAAGCCCTACAATGCGATCACGCTGAAAAGCAAACTCATCAGCGTGCTGGGCGAGTTTTAATCTTCACCCTATATTTATGGCAAGGGGTTCGCATTTTGCGAGATAACCTCCTGATTCTTTGACCTCTTTAGTGTATCCTGAGGAGGGAAATGATGATTGGAAAATTGTCGTCTGATGACACTGCCATTGCATAAATTCCGGAAGCTGTTGTTCGCGAGCGCTATCGCTACGTCACTGTTCCTGCCGGTTTTTGCAAAGGCGCAGGAAGGTATGCGCCTGCCGCCAGAGGATATGCAGAGCCTGAGCCCTTCGGAAAGCGCCGCCGCACCACCCACCCCGCAAACGCCTATACAATTGGCACCGTCGGGCCCGCCAGTGCCTGAGGCGGTAGCACGGCCTGCTCCCGCGCCTGTTGTTGACGCCGTGCCGCCCGAAACGGCAGGTGGTGTTAAGGCAGCTGCGCGTAACACCGCACGTGTTCCGGTCCGCATTGGCGAACACGCGAATTACACCCGCATCGTTTTCGACTTCCCGCGGCTGACCGCTTATACGACTGAAAAATCAGCAGGCGCCCTCCATCTCGTCTTTGATACCGACGGCAGCATCCGCCTGCCCCGCGATACTTACCAGTTTATTGGCGGCCTGCAGCTGGGCAAGATCGGCAAACAGCCGCGCGTGACAGTCAAGACAACTGCCAAAACCACGGTTTACCGCCTCGACAATAAAATTGTCGTCGACCTCGTATCGCCCGCGGTCGAGCCAAAACCCGCAGCGCCGAAACCGGTAGAAACCCGCGTCGCGGATGCATCGCCAAAACCGGAAACGAAACCCGAAGCGGCTCCCGTCCCTGCTCCTGCAGCAACGGAGGCGGCTCCGCAGCCCGCGTCCACCGAGCCCGTGAAAACGGCCGAGACTCCAACGCCGGCAGAGCCCTCAAAGCCCGAAGCGGCCACGCCACTGGCAACGGCTGCGAATATTGTTATCGATAAACTGCCCGAAACCGATGCCACGCCTGAGCCCGCACCTGCGGCAGCCGCCGTCAAGGCCGCAGAAACCGTCCTCGCCACAGACGAGCAGGCGTCGCCCGAAGCTGTAGAGGCGCCCGCGACAAAAATCACTTTCTCGACGGTCGAGCCCACACGGCTGGCTGTGTTTACACGCTTCAATACGCTCTGGGTCGTGCTGGACTCCGAAGCAGCCGGTGCAATTGCGCCCGACGCCAGCGGACCGGAGGCGGGACTGCTGGGCTCGCCAAAGATTTTCAAAATCAAAGGGGGTACCGCTTACCGCTACAGCCTGCCGCCCAAACGCTATGTGAGTGTGCAAAAAGAAAGCCTGACCTGGAACGTACTGGTCAGCACGACTCAAAAACAGCTGCCGTCGCGCGCGCAGGTGATGGTTGAATATGACGAAACCAGCCAGAAGGCCAAGCTGATGGCCGAGATCAAGGGCGCCAGCAACCCGCTGGAGCTTCAGGACCCTGCCGTGGGCGACACCCTGATTGTCCTTGCGACATCGGAAGAAAGCCAGCGTCTCGACCGCGCACGCCGCTTCACCGACCTTGAAATCCTGCCGGCATCAATCGGCATGGTGATACGTCCCCTTGCCGACGGTGTGCGCGCCAACCGCATCGAAGAATTCGTGCTCGTGTCATCGCCGGGCGGCATCATCGCGACGCCGGGCGCCGTTGCAGGCCCGACGCCTATTGCCGTTGCGGAAGAACAGGATGACCCGACCGAAACACGCCTTTTCGATTTCCCCAACTGGCGCCAGGGTGGCGTCGCCAAACTGGACCGCAACCGCCGTCAGCTGCTGGAGAAAATCGCGCGCGCGAAAAAGCCCGAAGAAAAACAGGACCTGATGATGAAGCTGGCCCTGCTTTACTTCGCCAATAACCTGGGGCAGGAATCGAGCGGCATGTTGCGCCTGATCGAGCAGCAGAACACCGACATGGCCAAGAACCTGAACTTCATCGCCCTGCGCGGCGCTTCCGCCGCAATGGCCGGCCGTTATACTGATGCCCTGAAAGACCTTTCTCACCCGCTATTGCAAAAACATCCCGAGGTCAGCTTATGGATCGGCTATGCCGCCGCACAGAGCGAGCAGTGGAAGATGGCGAACCGTGCCTTCCCGAAAAGCAACAAGCTGCTGCTGAAATATCCCGAGAACCTGGCGGTACCCTTTACCATTTATATGGCTGAATCGGCGCTGCGCTTGGGCCGCACTGACAGCGCTTCGGCACTGCTGACGTCACTTGACAGCATGTCGGCCGACCTTGACGCACACCATCTGGCTGCCATCCAGTACCTGAAGGGCGAAGCCGCGAGGCAATCCGGCAATCCCGCGGAAGCGATGAAACTATGGCAGCCGGTGGCCAACGGCCTCGACCGCCTGTACCATGCGAAAGCAAGCCTCGCGCTCACCAACCTGAAATTACAGGAAAAGAAAATCTCGACGCAGCAGGCCATCGACACCGTCGACAGCCTGCGTTTTGCCTGGCGCGGCGACGGGCTGGAGGTGCAGATTCTCGAAAACCTTGGCACCCTGAAGGTGAAAGACAAGAAATACCTGTCAGGGCTCGAGGACATGCGCGCGGCTGCGCGGCTTGCAGATGAAATCCTCGATGACAGCCAGCCGATACGCGACAATATGGCGGGCGTGTTCTCGGACCTGTTTGTGCGCGGCGGCAATGCCGAAATT
>CAZNRN010000036.1:0-27955 GCA_964575605.1 uncultured Micavibrio sp.
GGCCGCGAATACTGGCCTGACCGGCGGCTCCACCCCCGACGGCGAGGGCTATGACCGCGATATCGTGATCGTGAATACCCTGCGGCTGTCGAAAATCCGCCTGATACGCGAGGGCAAGCAGGCCGTCTGCTTCCCCGGCGCGACGCTGGACAGGCTGGAGCGCAAGCTGAAACCGCTGGGGCGGGAGCCGCATTCGGTTATCGGTTCTTCCTGCATCGGCGCGTCGGTCACGGGCGGCATCGCGAACAACTCGGGCGGCGCGCTGATACGGCGCGGGCCCGCCTATACTCAGCTGGCCCTGTATGCGCGCATGCATGACGACGGGCATATCGAGCTCATCAACCACCTCGGCATCGACCTGGGCGGGGAGGCGGAGGAGATTTTACGCCGCCTTGACCACGGCAAATTCACCGAAAAAGACATCCATGACGGCACCGGTGCTGCGTCGGATAACGAATACGCGCAGCACGTGCGCATGATCGACGCCGACACGCCCGCGCGCTTCAACGCCGACCCGCGGCGGCTGTACGAGGCCTCGGGCTGCGCGGGCAAGCTGGTGCTGTTCGCCGTGCGCCTCGATACCTTCGAGGCCGAGCCCGAGCATAAATTATTCTATATCGGCGCGAACGACCTGCGTGTGCTCTCCGACATCCGCCGCCATGTGCTGGGCGAGTTTAAAAACATGCCGGTGCTGGGCGAATATATCCACCGCGACGCCTTTGACGTGGCCGAGCAATACGGCAAGGATACGTTTCTTATCATCAACTGGCTGGGGACGCGTTTTCTTGCGCCCCTGTTCGCGCTGAAGGGCCGTTTTGACGGTTGGTTCGGTAAGGGTTTCAGCGATCGTTTGCTGCAAAAGCTTTCGCGCCTCTTCCCGCCGCACCTGCCGCAGCGCATGACGGATTACCGCGACAAGTTCGAGCACCACCTGCTGCTGGAAATGTCGGGGGAGGGCGTTGCCGAAGCGGCGGCTTACCTGTCGTCCTTTTTCACCTTTGGCGTCAAGGGTGCGTTCTTTGAATGCACCGATGATGAGAAGAAAAAGGCGCTGCTGCATCGTTTTGCCGTCGCAGGTGCAGGCGTGCGCTACCGCAGCATCCATGCCGATACGGTCGAGGATATCGTCGCCTTCGACATCGCGCTGCGCCGCAACGACCGCGACTGGTTCGAAACACTGCCGGCCGATATTTCATCGAAACTGGTCAAGGCGCTCTACTGCGGCCATTTCCTCTGCCACGTCTTCCATCAGGATTACATCATTAAAAAAGGCGAAGACTGCAAGGCGGTGAAGCAGGGCGTGATGGCGCTGCTGGAACAACGCGGCGCAAAATACCCGGCCGAGCACAACGTCGGCCATTTCTACAAGGCGCCCGCCAACCTCGAGGGCTTCTACCGTAGCCTCGACCCCTCCAACGCCCTCAACCCCGGCGTGGGCCAGACTTCCAAGAAAAAGCACTGGGCTTAGACGTAACCAATTGAAATACCTATAAAATAGCTGCCAACAAATTCTTGCATTATGAAAAATTAAGACGTATACTCATCCCAGTTTTTCAACAGGAGATTTCATGTCGCTCTATCACGGCACCAGCGCGGGCGCAGCGCTCAACATTCTTGAAACGCGCACATTGAAGGCCAGCCATGATGGTAACTTCTATACCTTTGACGGCCATCGCCCCGAAAGCCTTGCGGGCGCGCTTTGTTTTGCGACGGGCGACGGCCCGCGCAACGGCTCACTCGAAAAAAAGGGTTTTTTCAACCGCTATGCGCAATTGAATCCCACGTTCCCGAAAGGCCTGAAAGGCATCTTCGCCAAAGCGGCGCTGAAGGCCGCCGGACGCACCTGGGCGAAACGCCAGCTGAAATCGATGACCTCCGAGGCCGACCGCGCAGGCGCCATCCTGGTCTTCGCCGACAACCCGTTGGCGGTGCCCTGCAGCCGTGCCGGTTTCGTCAACGAAATGGTCATGCCCGCGGCAGCTATCAGCACGCTGCGGCTGGAGCGCATCTATTTCGACGACGCCCTGCTTAAAACCGAGCAGGTGCAAAAACTTCAGGCACAGGGCTTCGTGATCGAACCGCTCAGCCAATGCGCCGATAAAATATGGCAGGATTGCGCCGCGAAAAAAGCCGCGCCGAAGCCTTAATCCTTGACGGCGCCGTTCTCGACCTCGACGATTTTTGCCGCGCGGTAATCATCGCCGATGGCAATCGACAGCGTATCCGTGCCATCCGCCAGCTTGCCGTCGAAGACAATCTCCACCCTGCCGCGTGCGGGTGCTTTTACATCCACAGGCACAGGCTTGCCGCTGACGCGCAGGATATCCGCGCCGCCCATATCGTCGGTCGGCGAGCCCACGGCGACGGTATATACGCGTGCCGTATCCTCACCGCTCCAGCCGATGCCGAAGTAGACGGGCTGCGGCCCTTCGGCCACCGCTTGTTTCACGATGCCTTCCTGCACGGGGTTGTCGGGCCCCTTGGGCGGTGTGGTGGCCGCAACGCCCCAGACATACAAACCCAACAGCGCCAGCAGGGCGACAGCGATAACCGTAAGGATGATTTTGACGGCGACGGACATTTTAAAATGAAGAAATAGAAATGGCGGAAGGGATGAGATTCGAACTCACGAAACCTGTTACAGTTTAACCGCTTTCCAGGCGATCGCCTTCAACCACTCGGCCACCCTTCCGCTGGAAACGTCAATTTAGGTAAAAGAGAGTACGCCGAATCAATCCGCGCGTTCAAGGTTAATTTAACCCTGAAATTACAATGATTTAAGCGGTTTTTGCGAAGGCGGGAGGCGCCTGTGTGGCCATGACTTCCACCATATCCCCCAATTTCACACGTCCCGCGCCCGCAGGCACGGCGTTCTGGCCAAAGACGACACCGGTGAGCGCGGGCGTGCGCAGCAGGCGGAAGGTTTTGAGGGTGTTGAGCGGCTCGTTTGAGGTTTTCTCGCCCGTGTGCTGGTCGGTGGTGGTGACGATGCAGCGCGTGCATGGCTTGACGATGTCGATGGTGACGCCGCCGATTTTCACCTGCTTCCAGCTGTCTTCATCCCATGCGCCGGCGCCGGTCACGGCGATATTCGGGCGGAAACGGTCCATGGGCAGTTCGATGCCCATGCGCACATTGAGGTCGGCCAGCGATTCAGTGACGGTCAGCAAAATCGGAAAGCCATCGGCATAACTTACTTCCGCGCCCGGCGCATATTGTTCCGACGCCGCGCGCGGCAACCCGCCTTGCCAGACAAGGCGGCAGGGCATGCCCAGAAAATCGCTGAACCACGCATCCGCCTCGGGCGCCGCCGCATAGCCCTCGATATCCTGCTTCCACAAGGTGACGGGCAGCTTTAGTGCACCGTCGGCAGGTTCGGCAATATCCAGCGTTTTTCCGTTGCCTGTAATGCGCAAGCCCTTGTCCGTCACCGTGGCGGCCAGCGTCGCCAGTTTCGGCTGCTCGCGCTGCGTGATGAATTTTCCGGCGGCGTCCACCAGCATCCAGCGGCGGTCATGGGCAAGGCCGCGCGGTGTTACCTCGGCATCGCCGAGTTCCACCGCGCGCAATCCCTTGACCGGATAGATGTAGAGGCCAGAAACTTTCAATCAGCGGGCTTTCACTTACACGCCCATCTTCTTCATCAGGTCGAGCGGCAGCGGCAGGATGATCGTATTGGTCTTGTCGTTCGCGATATCCTGGAATGCGGACAGGTAGCGCAGCTGCATCGCGCCGGAGGAACCGAGCTTCGTCGCGGCCTCCACCAGCTTGTCGGCAGCCTGCAATTCACCCTCCGCCGAGATGATCTTGGCGCGGCGTTCGCGTTCGGCCTCGGCCTGGCGGCCGATCGCGCGGATCATGCTCTCGGCAAGGTCGATGTGCTTGAGCGCGACGTTCTGCACCTTGATGCCCCACTGGTCGGTCTGGTTGTCCAGCAGTTCGCGGATGGCACCCGACAGCTTGTCGCGCTCGGACAGCAGGTCGTCGAGGTCGTGTTTACCAAGCACTTCGCGCAGCGTGGTTTGTGACAGTTCCGATGTCGCGCGCAGGAAGTCGACCACGTTGTTCATCGCCTTTTCGGGTGCGATCACGCGGAAGTAAACGACGGCGTTCACCTTCACCGAGATGTTGTCTTTCGAGATGATGTCCTGGCTGGGCACGTCGATGGTGCGCACGCGCAGGTCGACGCGCGTCATGGTTTGCAGGATCGGGATCAGGATGATCAGGCCGGGGCCCTTCACGCCCGAATAGCGGCCGAGCCAGTAGACGACGCCGCGCTCGTATTCCTTCAAGACGCGCAGCGAATAGCCGAGGAAGATAAGGCCAAAGAGAAGCAGGAAGGCTATAAATCCGTAACCCATGGTGTGTCCTTTCAGGGTGTTGTGGTGGAAATGTTCAAATGAGTGATGGTTAAGTCCTGTCTTCAGGCGCGACGGTCAGCTGGAGGCCCTCGATGTCGAGCACCCGCACCTTGTCGCCTTCCTTGATAATGAAGCCTGCGGGCGAGACAGCTTTCCAGACTTCGCCGGTCACGCGCACTTCGCCCTGTCCCTGCGACCAGCTGAGCACTTCGGCGGTCGCGGCCTTCAGCTCCTCGATGCCCGTCGTCACCGCGCGCTTCGAGGCCTTGATGGTGAAGGCAAGGAGGACCGAGAAAATGGCAAGGCTGGTCAGCGTAATGCCCGCGATCAGCCAGATGTCGATGCCGAAATAGGGGTCGGTGCTGTCGATCAGGATTGTCGCTCCTATCGCAAAAGATATCGCGCCGCCGATGCCCAGCGCCCCCAGCGTCGGCGTCATCGCCTCGCCCACCATCATCGCGATGCCCAGCACGATCAGCGCCAGCCCCGCGTAGTTCACGGGCAATACGTTCATGGCATAGAGGCCCAGCAGCAGCGAAATCGCGCCGGCCACGCCCGGCATGAAAACGCCCGGGTGCATGACTTCGAACACAAGGCCGTAAACACCCAGCACCACCAGCAGGAAGGCGATGTTCGGGTCGGTGATCAGGCCCAGCAGGTCGGTGCGCCAGTCGGGCTTGAACTCGACGGTTTTCGCGTCCTTGGTATGCAGTTTCTGCGTGCGGTCGCCTTCCATCTTCACCACGCGGCCGTCCAGCTGGTTCAAGAGGTCGGGGATATCCTTGGCGATGATCTCGATGATCTTTTTATCAAGCGCTTCGGTCGCCGTCACGCTGGCGGCCTCGCGCACTGCTTTTTCAGCCCATTCGCCGTTGCGCGAATAACGCTCGGCCAGGCCGCGGATAAAGGCCGAGGCATCGTTAATGATTTTGTTCTCCATCACCTTGGGCAGGCCGTTCGGTTTTTCCGGCGATTCATCAGGCGCGGGCATGCCGCCCGGCATGATAAAGACCGGCGTCGCCGCGCCGATATTGGTCGAGGGCGCCATGGCGGCCACGTGGCTGCCGTATAAAATATAAGTGCCGGCCGAAGCCGCGTGCGAACCGGTGGGGCTGACGTAAGTCACCACGGGCACGGGGCTCGCCAAAATCGCCTTGATGATCTCTTGCGTTGAATCGTAAAGCCCGCCCGGCGTGGAGAGCTGCACGATCATCACGTCGGCGTGCGCCTTGGCGGCGGTATCGATATTGCGGCGGATAAGCTCCAGTGTGGGCGGGCCGATAACGCCGTCGATGGTGACGATATGGGCGAGCGGCTTGCCCGCATCTTCGTCCGCGCTCATCGCTGCGGGCTGCTGGAGCATCAGGAAGCCCGCCATAAAAAGGACAAGGCTGATGGCCTGTACAATCTTGCGTTTCATGCATACCTCCCCGTTGCGGACGGCGCGATAAACGGCGCTATCCGAAGATTAGCAAAATAACCAGATGTACCCCATACATTTAGGATAACGGTTAATCCATAAAAATGGGTTAACTATGTACCACAGTGGCGGAAAGATTTTACGGAACAGGCGGTTGGTTGCGCGGTGTTTTCGGCGCGGCGTTTTTGCCGACTTGCGGTTCTGCGCCGTGGTGCTGGATGACGTCCGACGCCCACTTTGATCCCTGCTGCGCGGCTTCGAGCGCCGTCATGCCTTTGGCGAGGCCGTAAATAAAGCCCGCCGCGAACTGGTCGCCCGCGCCGTTGGTGTCGACGATCAGCGATTTCTCTATTTTCTCCGCGGGCACCAGCGTGCAGGCGCCGTTTTTGAAAACATAAGCGCCTTTCGCGCCCATGGTCATCGCGCCCGTCAAGCCCGTGGCGCACATGGCGCTCAGGGTTTCCTCGATCGTCTCGGTTTTGAACAGCGCGGCAAATTCGCGACGGTCGCCGACAAGGATATCGGCGTGCGACGTGACCAGCGCGCTGAAGGCGGGCTGGTGTGCCTCCACGAGTTTCGCGTCGTTGAGCGCCATGGCCACCTGGCCGCCGGAACCCTTCGCGACATGCGCCGCGTGATGCACGGCGTCCTTGCCCGAGGGCGAAAGCCAGAGGTAGCTGTCGAGATAGGTGATTTTGGCTTTTTTCAGCAGGTTTTCATCCACATCGGCGGGCGACAGTTCGCCGCCTGCGCCGGGCGCGAAGGCAAAGGTGCGTTCGCCGTCGGGCGTGATCATCGCCAGCACGACGGTGGTCGAGGTCGACGACAGCGTGGGCGTGTAATCGACGCCATGCGATTTCATGCGCTGGCTGATGAAATTGCCGTGGTCGTCGTCGCCGATGCGGCCGATAAGGCCGGCAGTGCCGCCGCGCAGGCTCACGCCCGCCACCACGTTGATGCCGGGGCTGCCGGGATAGGCGGCATGCGACTTGCCATCAATAAGCCTGCCGACGGTATCTGGATGGACGGGGTTCGACAGACCCTTTGCCACGCCATGCGCGTCAAGGTGCGCATCGTCGCATTCAAGGCGTTTGTCGACGCAAATGGCGGAGAGCGCGACGACGTCATAGGTTTTAAGGGGCGTTGCTTTTTCAAGCGCCGCTTTCAAAAAACCTTTTACGTCGAGCTTGCCGTCATCCATGTGTTTATCCCTTACGCGGTTTTGGCGGTTTTGAGGCTTGCATTCAGCTGGTCGATCAGCGCCGCGCCCATTTCCGACGTACCCAGCTTCGTGCAGCCTTCCGCCATGATGTCGGCGGTGCGCAGCTTGCGGTTCAGCAGCGTTTCGATGCTGCTTTCCAGCAGGTCGGCCTCTTTCTTGAGGTCGAAGGAATAACGGAACATCATCGACACGGACAATATGGTGGCTAGGGGGTTGGCTGCGTTCTTGCCCGCAATATCGGGCGCCGAGCCGTGGATGGGTTCGTACAATGCCGCGCGCTTGCCGTTGGGCTGCAGGGCGCCGAGCGATGCGGAGGGCAACATGCCCAGCGAGCCCGTCAGCATCGCGGCCTCGTCCGACAGGATATCGCCGAACAGGTTGTCTGTGACGATCACGTCGAACTGCGCGGGGTTGCGCAGCAGCTGCATGGCGCAGTTATCGGCGTACATATGGCTGAGCTCGACGTCCTTGTATTCCTTCGCGTGCAGCGCGGTGACTTCCTCGCGCCAGAGCTTGCCGCTTTCCATCACGTTGGCTTTTTCGGACGAGCAGACCTTGTTGCGGCGCTTGCGGGCCAGTTCGAAAGCCACGCGGCTGACGCGCTGGATTTCAGACGTCGTATAGGTTTGCGTGTTGAAACCGCGGCGCTGGCCGTCGGGCAGCGTTTCGATACCGCGCGGTTCGCCGAAGTAGACGCCGCCGGTCAGCTCGCGCACGATCATGATATCGAGCCCTTTGACGACGGATGCTTTCAGCGTCGAGGCCTCGACCAGCGCGTCGAACACCTTGGCGGGGCGCAGGTTGGCAAAGAGGTCGAGCGACTTGCGCAGTTTCAGCAATCCTGCCTCGGGGCGGATGTTGTATTCCACCTTGTCCCACTTGGGCCCGCCGACGGCGGCCAGCAGCACAGCGTCTGATTTTTTGCACTGCTCCAGCGTGGCGTCGGACAGGGGCACGCCGTGCTTGTCGATTGACATGCCGCCGATATCGCCCGGCACGGTTTCGATCTTCGTGCCGAAATGCTGGTTGAACCAGCCGATGACCTTGACGGCTTCGGCCATTACCTCGGGGCCGATACCGTCGCCTTCGAGTATCGTGACAAGTCGGGTCATGGCAGCTCCTTAAAGCTTAGTGGCGGTGGCCGCGGGGATAATGATGGTGGTGATGCGGCGGATAGTAGGGACGCACGGGGCCGTAGATCACGGGGCCGGGCACGATAACGGGCGCTGGCGCGACCACAACGGGCACGGGCGGATAATAGGGGTCCATCGGGACGATGGCGCAGCCGGTCATGCCGACGGCGCAGGCCGCAACGGCGAAAGCCTTGCAGAGCGATTTCTTGCCGGGAAGTTTCATGGTTCACACTCCTCAAAAATTGAATTGGCGCAAACCTAGCACCGGGTGAGTATTACGTCAATACACCCCATTCAACCATTTGATATTTATGCGTTTATCGCGTCCTGCACATGCGGGGTAAAGCGCACGGAATGGGCAAAGGGCTCGCCTTTGATCTTGCGGCGGATGCGGTTGGTGATCTTGGCGTCGCCGCAGAGGAAAATCTTGCGTCCGGGCTGGGCTACCGTCATCAGGAAGGTCTTGATGCCGAACATGCCCGTCATGTCGATCATGGGCACCGACGAGAGGTCGATCACCAGTTTCGTGATGTCGCTGTCGATATAATCCGCGCCCTCCAGCGTGCGGTTGATGGAGCCGAAGAAAAGCGGCCCTTCGAAGCGGTAGACCATCGCGCCCTTCGGCACCTTGCCGTGGAAGCTGTCGGGCTTTTTGTGGGAGGAGATGGAAAGCGTGGAAAAATCCGCGATGCGCTTCATGAACAGCAGCGTCGCCAGCATCATGCCCACCAGCACCCCCGCCACCATGTCGATAAACACGGTCAGGAAGAAACTGATCAGCATCACCGCCGTATCGGACTTCGGCGCGAGGCGGAAAATGCGGATACATTGATGGATATGCGACATGCGGTACGCGACCACCAGCAGCAGCGCCGAGAGCGCCGCCATCGGGATATAGCTGATATAGGGCGCCAGCGTCATCACATAGACGAGGATGAGCAGCGCATGGATGAAGGAGGCGAACGGCGTCTTCGCACCTGCGTGGATGTTCGCCGCCGTGCGCGCCAAAGCGCCCGTGGCCGGGATGCCCGAGGCCAGTCCTGAAAAGATATTCGCGATGCCGATGCCGTTCAGTTCGGCATCCGGGTCGTGGTGCGTGCGCGTCATGCTGTCGGCAACCGTGGCCGAGAGCAGCGATTCAAGCGCCGCCAGCGCCGCGACCACCAAGGCCGTGCGGAACAGCGTGCGGAATTCATCCCACGACGGGAAAGCGAACAAGGGGTCGGCGCCGCCCGGCCAGTGCAGCACTGGCGGATAGGGCTGGATGCCCTGCTGCGTCAGCCCCGCCGCATCGGTGTAGGAGAATTTGGTATAAAGCGTTTCCACCCCCATGCCGTAATGCGACAGCACATAGGCCATGCCTGCACCCAGCGCGATACCGACGGCGGGCGCAGGTATTTTATGGGTGAGTTTGGGGAAGAAAATAATGCCCAGCAGCGTCGCCATGCCGACCGCGACGTCCGGCCATTTCATGGCGGGCAGGTGCTCCCAGATCATCGTCGCCTTGGCGATAAAGGGGCCGCTCAAATTCGCAATCCCCAATCCCATGAAATCGTTCAGCGACAGCATCGCAATCGTCACCGCGATGCCGGCGGTAAATCCGGTCACTACCGGATAAGGCACGTAATGCACCAGCCGCCCGAGGCGCAAGCTGCCCATGGCGATTAAAATAAGGCCCGCCAGCAGCTGGCACCAGATCAGCCCGTGCAGCCCCATATCCTTCACAATCGGCGCGACAATCACGACGAAGGCGGCGGTCGGGCCGCTGACCTGAAAACGCGAGCCGCCGAACAGCGCCGCCGCCATGCCCGCCACAATCGCGGTGTACAACCCGTGGCGCGGCGGCAGGCCGACGGCGATTGCCAAAGCCATCGACAGCGGCAGCGCCACCAGCGACACAATCATGCCCGCGGTCAAATCGGCGCGGAATGTCTTCCATGAATAGTTTTTAAGCCCCGCCAGAAGCGCGGTGCCGAGCGGAAACGGCTGCCTTTTGGCGCTCACGTGCCGTAGAGCCAGGGCTGTTTGCCCTTTTGCCCCTCCTCGAACGAGGAGATTTTGGTTTCGTGTTCCAGCGTCAGCCCGATATCGTCGAGGCCGTTCAGCAGGCATTTCTTGCGGAAAGGGTCCACGTCGAATTTATACGTCTTGCGGTTGCCGCCCGTCACGGTCTGGTTTTCAAGGTCGATGCTCAGTTCCAGACCGGCCTCGGCGTCCTTCATCAGCTCGTTCACCGCGTCCTGCGGCAGCACAACCGGCAGCATGCCGTTCTTGAAACAGTTGTTAAAGAAGATATCGGCGTAAGACGGCGCAATCACCGCGCGGATGCCGAAATCGTTCAGCGCCCAGGGCGCGTGTTCGCGCGACGAGCCGCAGCCGAAGTTCTCCTGCGCGACCAAAATCGACGCCTTGCGGTACTGCGGCTTGTTCAGCACGAATTCGGGTTTTTCCGACCCGTCGGGGTTGAAGCGCAGGTCGTTGAACAAAAACTTGCCCAATCCCGTGCGCTCGATGGTTTTCAGGAACTGCTTGGGGATGATCGCGTCGGTATCGACGTTGACCATGTTCAAGGGGGCTGCGGTGCCTTTGAGGGTGTTGAATTTCTGCATGTTACTTCTCCAGCTCCCTCACATCCGTCAGGTGCCCCGTAAAGGCCGCCGCCGCTGCCATGGCGGGGCTCATCAGGTGGGTGCGGCCGCCGCGGCCCTGGCGGCCTTCGAAGTTGCGGTTGCTGGTGCTGGCGCAGCGCTCGCCGGGGTTCAGTTTATCGGCGTTCATGGCAAGGCACATCGAGCATCCGGCCTCGCGCCAGTCGAAACCTGCCTCGATGAATATTTTATCAAGCCCTTCCTTCTCCGCCTGTTCCTTCACAAGGCCGGAGCCGGGAACGATCATCGCGTAAACCGATTTCGCTACCTTGCGCCCCTTGGCAAGGCGCGCGACGTCGCGGAGGTCTTCGATGCGCGAATTCGTGCAGGAACCGATAAAGACCTTGTCGATCGTGACGTCGGTCAGCTTCTGCCCCGCCTTCAGCCCCATGTAATCAAGCGCACGGGAAACGAAATCGCGCTGCCCTGCGTCCTCGATTTTCGACGGGTCGGGCACGTAACCGGTAATCGGCGCCACGGCCTCGGGGTTTGTGCCCCAGGTGACCTGCGGCGCGATATCTTTCGCGTCCAGTTTAATCTCTTTATCAAACACGGCGCCCGCATCGGTCGGCAGCGTCTTCCAGTAGGCAACGGCCTTGTCCCAATCGGCACCCTGCGGCGCCATGGGGCGGCCTTTCAAATAGGCGAAGGTGGTTTCGTCGGGCGCAATCAGGCCTGCGCGCGCGCCGGCCTCGATGCTCATGTTGCAGACCGTCATGCGGCCTTCCATGCTGAGCGAGCGAATGGCGGAACCGGCATATTCCATCACATATCCCGTGCCGCCCGCGGTGCCGATTTTGCCGATGATGGCAAGGATGATGTCCTTCGCCGTCACGCCCGTCGATAATTCGCCGTCGACGGTGATGCGCATGTTTTTCGCGGGTTTCTGGATCAGCGTCTGCGTCGCCAGCACGTGTTCGACTTCCGACGTGCCAATTCCGAAAGCTAATGCGCCGAACGCGCCATGCGTCGATGTATGGCTGTCGCCGCAGACAATCGTCATGCCCGGCTGCGTCATGCCCTGCTCGGGCCCGATAACGTGCACGATGCCCTGGCGTTTATCCGCCATGCCGAAATATTCGATGCCGAAAGCCTTGACGTTTTTCTCCAGCGTCTCGATCTGCGTGCGGCTCTCGGGGTCGGCGATGCCCTTCAACCTGTCGTGCGACGTGGGCACGTTGTGGTCGGCCACCGCCAGCGTCGCATCGGCGCGGCGCACCTTGCGGTTGTTCATGCGCAGCCCTTCGAAGGCCTGCGGGCTGGTGACCTCGTGCACAAGATGGCGGTCGATATAAATCACCGAAACGCCGTCGTCGTTTTTACTCACGACATGGCTGTCCCAGATTTTTTCGAAGAGCGTGCGGGGCTTTGACATATTAACGGCCTCTTTCATGAGGGTTGATATGGGGGCGAAAATAGGACTTTGAAGGGCAAAAGGGAAGGGGTTAACGGCAGGCGCGTCGCGTGGTGTAATAGGTATTGTTTTATTGTTTCGTGCGCAGGGGCTGCGGTGAATAAAAAGTATAGCTGCATTGCACAAAAAGTCTTGATTGTCGCGGTCAGCTTGTTTGCGTTGTGGCCAACGGCGGCATGGACGTGTGCGATCACTCCTTCCAAGCCGATTGAAAGAGAATTTCTAGAAAAAATTGAAAGTGAAGCAGACATCATTTTCATTGGCAGGTTGCTAAAATATGACAGCGATAAATCCAATCCTACAAGCATAGAACATTTCTCTATTTTAAGGGTCCTGAAGCCGGTTAAAAACGCGAACAAAAAGTTTTTCAAATTGCTTGGTCTCGGCCATCTAAATTGTGACACTGTGCGTCGTGGTTCGTTAGTTCTTTATCTACACATTCCTGCCCGTAAGCCGCCACAGGAGCTGTATGATAATCCGCCTATCGGGAAGATGGTTGATCTTGACCGGCAGCCTGTGGACCCTGAATACGAGAAAGCTTTCTATCGGCATAGCCTGCTTCAACAATATGGGGAAAGCCAAATAACTTACCTGCTGCAGGATGAAACCGGAAAATTTTTTCCCGATGACGCGAAGCTAATCAAGGAAAAGTTCGGCTACGAAATAACGCAGAAGCCCAGCGGGAAAGTACCCTCACCCTAACCCCATAGCACGGAGTAATCCAAAGCTTGGAAACAAACTTTTCACCCATCTCCTCACTTGCAGATGATCTGTTCAAAAGGGAACTCGAGCTTACGCAAAAGGGCATTCTGTCCTTCGTGCCAATGCTGCGGTGGGAGGAAAGTTTTTGTCACAACGCCTCTGATCTTGAAGAGTTTAGAGACGTCCAGATTAAATTTAAGAAAAAGGAGATATGGGCAAGCGACGAAATAATTCGCAAAGTTAGAGATTTGCAGGAGGAAGGCGATCAGCGGAAGCAGCGTAGCGGAAAAATATGGGACAGTTATTGTTCAAAGTGCGAGCAGCGGCTTCATCAACTAAGACACACAGACCTCCAAAAGTGGATAGATATTCAGGATATCCATTACCAAGAGGCTGATCGCCTTTGGCGAGAGGAGGTCGACCAGTTCAACGTTGGCCGCGCAGATGAGTTGCTTGGTCAACCCAAAAAGACTCTTTCCGCGACAGATATTTGCAAGAAACTATTAGCAGAAAAGCTTACCGATACCGGATTTGAACACGATAACGAGCTGTCAACCTCTACATTCCTTATTTACAAGAAGAACATCACAGATCTCTACAAGCTTTGCTGGACTCTCGATCTGACGAAAGTGAGTAAGCCTCTCAATGTGACACCGATAACATCAATTGATGTAGCAAGCGGCGTCAAGCGTGTTATCCATCCCCGCGGAATTGATTTCGATGCCAGACTGGCGTTTACTTCGCTTAAGGCACGACCACGTGATCGAATCCCTGTCTGGTTTTCATTTGACTGCTTGTTTCCTATAAGGGGACAGTATCGGCATTTCAAATCATTTGCTGAACTAGAGGCGCTGGTAAATATTTACTTAGCAATGTATCAGATAATAGAGCGTCCTTTAAATGAAGCCTGCTGGCAGTTGGCCTGATTAATTCAAGGCTTCTTTTCTTCGCCCGGTTTGCGCGGCCTGCGCACTTTGGGCAGGGCCATCCTGACGAATGACGCGCCGCCGAAGAGCCATGAGAGGCCCATGCCATAGGTCTGCTTCTGGCCGGCATAGCGCGCGGCCCAGTCATATTCCTCAGCCGAGCAGGTCTGGCCGGCCTCCACTTTCTCGACGCATTGCTTGCCCTTGTCGTAGTTTTCCTTCTGCGTCACGAATTCGGTGATGGCCTCTTTGCCGCACATATAGGTGCCCGCCGCGCCAAAGCCCGCACCGACGCCAAGCATGGCGACGAAAAAGGCTTTTCTTAAACGTTCTTTCACGGGGCTGCCTTTCATGCGGTGCGGCTTACTGCGGCCCCGGTTTCGGCCTCGCGGGCTTGAACTGTTCTTCGTCGCGCTTGACGCTGACGGTGATCGGCAGTTTTTTGTTGCGCAGGAAATGCGCGGCGAGGTTGAAGCCGCCGGCGATGCCCATGGCGGCGGTTGACAGGAACAGGGCACCCAGTGCGGCGGGGCCTGCGATGACGAAGGGCGCAACCGCGCCGACAGCGCCGACGACGGCTGCGGCGGCGTTAAAGCAGCGGGAGAGGCCGCTGCGTTTCTTGTCCATGGCGTTCAGCGCGCCCGAGAGCGCAAGGCCTGCAGCACCCACGGGCGCCGCAAAGAACATCATGCCGAGGTTGATGCTTTCGGTCAGCGCCGCGACGCTGACGGCCGAGAGGATGAGCGAGCCGGTGGGGAATTCGCGGATTTTCTCGACGGTCGATTTTTGCTCGGGCTGTACGGTCATGGCGTCCTCCAAAAGGATAAATAAAATTACAGGTCGAATTCGTTATTCGGTTTAATTTTCGGCGCGGTGGCGGGCGCGGCAACGGGCCAGAGCTGGTTGCCTTTCGCATCCCAGGCTGTTTCGCCGTCTTCCAGTTTCACGAAGCCTTTGTAGGGCAGCTTGGCAAATCTTGTATCTGGCGATGCGGCCTTTGCTTCCGTCGCCTGCGGGTGTTCCGACGGCGAAGCCGCGGCGAATTCGGCGGCGAGGTGGCCCATGCCATGGCGTTTCAGGTCGGCCATCAGCTTGACGGTCGCGGCGGCCGCTTCCGCTTCGCCGGCCTTCAGTTCGGCCAGCACATCGGCGGGCGTATAGATTTTTTGCTGCTGCAGGTAATGGCGGCCGGCCTGCGGCTCGGCGTCGCCGGTGAAGATCTTGCCGCCGACTGTCACGGTCCCTTGCGTATAGGTCGTGAAGAAATCCGCGCGCAGGCCTGCGCCCTTTTTCGCGGCATCGGCGATGTCTTTCACCTCCGCCGTTTTGCTGCAGTCGCCATCGTTGCGGTAATCGTCCCAGTCGAAACGCGCGAAAAGTTTTTTGTCTTCGGTCATGGCACCCTCTTAGTGATTTTTGGATACCATAATCTGGTGGATGCCGGAGCGTCAAAGGGAAACGGGGCAATAAAGCTGCGGTTTTAGATTACATAATGTTTTAAAGGGGGTATAAAAAAGGCGGCCTTTTGACGGGCCGCCTTCTTTAACTCAAGTTCCGGAAGATTAAGCGTTAACCGCTTTCTTTTCAGGAGCGGGCGCTGCGGCAGATTTCTCTGCGGGTGCTGCGTCGCTTGCTTCGGGACCTTCATATTCGCGCTCGGTGATGCGGGCAGATTTGCCGCTGCGGTCGCGGAGGTAATACAGTTTCGCGCGGCGGACGGAACCGCGGCGGACGAGTTCAATGCTGTCGATCGAGGGGGAGAAGAGGGGGAACACGCGCTCCACGCCTTCGCCGTAGCTGATCTTGCGCACGGTGAAGCTTTGCATGTGGCCCTTGCCCTGACGCGCGATGCAGACGCCTTCGTAGGCCTGGATGCGGGTGCGGGCTTCTTCGCCGGTGCCTTCCATGATTTTCACGTTCACGCGAACGGTATCACCGGGCTGGAATTCGGGGATCTTTTTGTCCGTAGACAGTTTAGCGAGCTGTTGCTGCTCGAATTTCTCAAGGTCGTTCATGGGTCTTTACCCTATATATTTATCGGAACCCGTAAAAATTCGGACGCGCGATTTGGAACGGTTGCACGCCGGCGGTTCACTTTGTTCATTACCGGGCTGGTTTTCGGGCATAACTAGCCCATCAACCAATTTGGGGATTCTTACCGAAATTACAACCTGATTTCAATGTTTTATTTGGTTTTCTTGGAATCTTGAGGTTTTTGAGAGAGATAGGCCTCCCACAGGTCCTTCCGGCGCGCTGCCGTAACCTTTTCCGATTCCTTCAGCCGCCATTCCTTAACTTTGGCATGGTTGCCGGATGTTAACACTTCCGGCACCTTGCGCACCACCCCGTCCGGCCCCGTCCATTCGGCAGGGCGGGTGTAATGCGGGTATTCGAGGAGGCCGTTGCCGAAGCTTTCCTCGTCATGCGTGTCCTTGTTGCCGACCACGCCGGGGATCAGGCGGATGACGGCGTCGAGCAATATCATCGCCGCCTGCTCCCCGCCGCTCAGGACATAGTCGCCGACCGATATTTCCTCGGCGCTATAGGCCTCCAGGACGCGTTCATCGACGCCTTCGTAGCGGCCGCAGAGGATGGTCAGCAGCGGTTCTTTCGCCAGTTCCTCCGCGCGCTTTTGCGTCAGCGGCCGGCCGCGCGGCGTCATGTAGATGAATTTGCCGAGCGGCAGGTGCGCTTTCAAAGCCTTATCAAGCACATCGGGTTTCAGCACCATGCCCGCCCCGCCGCCAAAGGGGCTGTCGTCGACCGTTTTGTGCAGGTCGGTCGTGTAATAACGCGGGTTGATGCTCTCGAAACTCCACAGCTGTTTTTCAAGCGCTTTTCCGGCAAGGCTCAAGCCCAGGTGCCCCGGAAACATCTCGGGGAACAGGGTGACGATCTGGACGTGGAAGGGTGCTACAGGAGGTTTCATGGGAGGGAGTCTAACAAAATCAGTGGGCAAAATCAGTGGGTTTGACCAACCGGCGCGATAGGCGGGCTTTTATTTGACATAACTTTCAAATATTGATAAATATATCAATAGCCTGAACCGGACTTTTGCGCCCGCAGCGCTGCCGTCACCGGCGATATTTTCAAACGGATTTGATGCCCATGCCGCAGTTCCTCGACAAAGCCGTCCAGACCGCCGCGACAGCGGCGCGCGGCGCGTGGATGGCGGGCCCGTGGCGTGTGCTCCGCCCGCTGCATGCGCTGGGCGAGCGCGCGGCGGACAAGGCCGCTGAGCGCTGGCGCGAAGAATATCCGCAGTATTACCTGCAGGGCGTACTGGGTGCGGGCGTTGCCGGCGTTGCCGCTGCGATTTATGCGATAGGCACGGCGCTTGGCCTTGCGACGCCGCTTCTGGCAGCGGCGAGCGTGTTTGCGGCGGCGCTGCCGGCCGCGGGCATCGTCGCGCTGGCGGCGGGCGCGACCGTCGCCATCGGCGCGGCGCGGCAATCCGCGCGGCGTACGGAGAAATATTTCCTCTACGAGAAAAGCATGGAAACGCTCGAGGATTTACCTGTCCCCCCGCCAGAGATGCATGCGCCCGCCCTTCAGAAAGTGGCGAAAGATACTTTCAACACCGAAGCCGAACCCGCCACCGAACAGGCCATCAAACCGCTTAAGCCCATTGCCCTTAAAAAAGGGCCGGAGGTTTCGGCATGAAAACAAAGGAATTTGTCGCGGGCGCGGCCGATACCGTGATGAAAATCTGGCGCTCGCCGGTCCTCAAGCCTTACCGCCTGATGATTGCGGAGGCGAAAACATTCTCCAGTTCCCTGTTGCAGCCGGCGCGCAAGGATGTGCGTAAATCTTTCGTTTCCTTTGCGCTTGTTGCCGGCGCGACGGGCATCTTGCTGGGCGGGCTTGGCACCTTTGCGATGGGCTATTGCGCGGTCACGACGGTCACCGCCGTTGCCAGCGAGCTTTTTCTTTATGGGGCGATACCCAGTATGTGGGGCTCGCTCGTCGTGGGATCCGCTTTTACGTTTATGTGCGGCATCGCCAGTACCGCAGGCTGGGGCATGGCCGGCGGCGCGCGGGATGCGATCGACACCTATTTCGCGCACAACAGCCGCGACATCATGAAGACCCGCCCGCCGGAAGAAATCGCCGAAGCGCAGGCGGCGGTGCTGCGACGCATGAATGCCGGCAGCGTCTTCAGGGCCAATGCCGGCCCCGTCATGACCGGCGCGGCGGTCACGCCGATGAAGGCAATTACGCTTAAAAAAGGCAGCGGGGCCGCGCCATGACGCATAGCGTCTTTCAACAAAACACGGCACGCGCCGCCGATAAAGCCGTGACACTGGCCAAGGCCGTCTGGCAATCGCCGGTCTGCCGCCTGCACCGCTTCTTTTACAGCGCGACAGGCGATATCACGCGGGAGGTGCTGAAGCCCGAAAAGAAAGGCGTGCGCAAAGGTTTTGCCTTCCAGAGCTGCCTTGCGGCGGGCGCGGGCCTTGCCCTTGCGGGGACTTTTGTTTATGGCGCGGTGCTTGTCGGGGGCTCTGCACTTCTGATCGCGGGCGGATATTTGCTGGCGGCGGATGTTATCGGGGCAGGTGTCTTTGCCGCGCTTGGCGTCGCCAGCCTGCTGCTCTTTAACATCGCCACGGCGATGGGCGCAGGCGCCATGAAAGCCAGCCTTGGCGGGCTTCAAACCTACTACGGGGGCAATGCCGAAGCGATTATCAGTACGCGCCCGCCCGAAGAACTGGCGGAAGCCCGCGCCTGGCATATGAACCGCCTCGAAGCGGCTGCAGAATTCAAGGCAGCTGCGGAACGCCCCGAAACCGGCACCGACGTCGTGGCCATGAAGCCCCTGGTGCTGCGCCGCGACGACGAGGCTTCCGCGGGTCTGCCGAAAACCCAGCAATATCAGCGGGACAGACTCTAATCCCTTGACTTCGTTATGAAAACGAGGTAGTATTATCTGGATTTAAATCAAAAGGGTGTGCGGCGTGGGTATCTGGCAAAAAACAATCGAATTCATCCCTAACTTCGTGAAGGGCTCGATGTATTTCGGGCACCAGCTGGGCGATACGGTGCTGCCGAACCTGCTCAGCAAAACAGGGCTGTCGCCCGTGATGTCCCAACTACTGTCGCTGCCGATTACGGCGACTGTGGGCGGCGCCGCGATGTGGTTCGGCGCGATTAATGTCGTGAAACCTTTGCTGCTGATCCCTCTTTCCGTGATCGCGCCGCCGGCGCTGCTGGTGGCCGTGCCCACGGCGATGCTGTTCGGCGGGATGCTGGCCGCGGGCATCGGCATGGGCGATTCCATCTTGAAAAAATTCGGCAAGACGCCGGTCTTCGACAACGTCTACGATAACGTCGCCTACAAGCGCGAACGCAAGATAAAGCTGGCCGACAAGGCCGCGCGCGAGAAACAGGCCGCGCAGGAACTGCAGCTGGCGCAGCAGTACGAACAACAGCGCCAGGCTGCCAACCAGAAACCCTCCACCACCGCGCCCGGCGAGATCGAGAAATTCGCGGGCTTCGGCCCCGGCACGCCCGAAGCGGGTGAAGAACCGTCAACGGTCGGTAACCGCAATGCCGCGGCCTCGTTCAACGGCGCATCTACGGAAGTGCCGAAATTCGCGGGTATTGCACCCAAGCCCGACACGGAACAGGGCCCGCGCGAGCGTCCGCCGCATCCGGGCAAGCCTTCCTGATATTATGGCGCTAGAATTTTCAAGCATTGCTGTCGAGGATAAACGCAGCGGGCTGTCACTGCGTTTTGCGAAAAAGAACGACCTGCCCGCGATCGACGGAAGCAATTTCATCACCGGCGAATACAGCCGCGGCAATGGCAGCATCGGGTTTAACAGCGCGGACCCCGCTATCTGGGACAGTTTCTGGCGCAATACAGTGGGACAGGAACCGCCCGGCAAACTGCCCAAGGGCGCGATGGCGGTGATGATCGCGCAGCACTGCGACGAAGACCCTGTCGAGCTTATCCCCGAAAAGATCACGCGAGACAACAAGGGTATCACCGTAAACTGGAACCGCCTGCACACGCGCGATCCGGGCGGGCCCAAGGATAAACCCTCGCGCTTCGCCGTCCTGATTTTGCCAATGAAGGGCGGCAATACCCAGTTTTACCGCGATGTCTACGCCTTCGAGGAACGCGCGGCGGAAGCAAAGCGCATCGACGAAGAGGCGAGCGTCATGACCAAAGGCTCGAAAGGCCGCATCACGCTGATGCCCGTGACGAAGCTGAAGAAGAAAATCGAGTTTTCTGCCTTTTAACCCCACCCCTGTCTCTCATGCCATGCCCGCCTTGCGCGGGCATCCAATAGGCCGTCAGGCCGTCGTGTAACTTGACTTTATATGGCGCGCAGACGCGCTTTTGGACCCCCGCACAAGGCGCGGGTGGCACTGATTTATTGGCAGATGGAATCGTACAGGTCGTTCCACGCGGGGTTGTCTTTGTTAATCGCGTCCAGCTTCCATTTGCGGTGCCATTTTTTCAACCGTTTCTCGCGCCGCAAGGCGCCCTCGTATTCGTCAGTGGTTTCAAAATACACCAGGGTCTTGCACTGGTACTTTTTCGTGAAGCCTTCTGCGGCTTCGGTCTTGTGTTCCCAGACGCGCTTGACGAGATTTTCGGTCATGCCGACATAGAGGGTGCCGTTTTGCTTGTTCGTCATGATGTAGACGTAATACGGCATAAATGACCGTCTTTAATCCAGCAGCCCCGGCGGCGGGTCCACGGTCAGCTGTTTTTTCTTTACATCCACCTGCGGCACGATTGAATTCGTGAAGGGGACATAGAAGGTCTGGCCCTTGGCGGGCTTGATTTCGAGCAAATCGCCCGCGCCGAAGTTGGCGACGGCGACGACTTTGCCCAGCGGCCTCTGGTCGGGGAGGAGGGCGTCCATGCCGATGAGGTCGGCGTGGTAATAGGTATTTTTTTCCTCGATCTCGGGCAGTTCGTCGCGGGCGAGGAAAAGTTTTTTGCCGCGGAGTTTTTCGGCGGCGGTGCGGTCGGGGATGCCCTTGACCTGCGCCAGCCAGATATTGCCGTGCTGCTGCAGCGAGGTCAGCGTCACGGGGTTACCGTCGGAATCGCAAAGCGGGGCGCCTTTGGCAAGCTGCTGCGGGTTCTCGCTGAAAACTTTCAGCTTAACCGCGCCCTTGATGCCGTGCACGCCGACAATCTCGGCCATGCAGGCAAGGGGTTTGCCGCCAGAGGGTGCCGCCGCTTTGCGCAACCGGATAACCTCTTAGCCTTCTGCTTTTGCTTCAGCAGCGGGCGCGGCTTCTTCAGCCGGCTTTGCCGCTTTTTCGGCGCGCTGTTTTGCGCGGTCCGTCATTTTGGCTTTCGGCTTGGCTTTTTGCGGGTTGTTCTTGCGTTCGGGCATAGCGGCCAGGCCTGCTTTGCCGAGGAAGATCGCCACGCGGTCGGACACTTGCGCGCCTTTCGACACCCAGTACTTGATGCGCTCGCCGTTCAGGACGACGCGGCTCTGGTGGTCTTTCGGCAGTTTGGGGTCGTAGGTGCCCAGACGCTCGAGGAAGCTGCCGTCGCGGGGGCTGCGGCTGTCTGCCACAACGATGTGGTAGAAGGGTTTTTTCTTGGCGCCTGCGCGGGCCATGCGGATCTTAAGCATTTCTAGTTCTCTCTTTCTATTAAGTTATCCGGTTGCTGTGTTGCTATTCCATCGAAGCCCGCAACCTGCGGCCTCAAATTCCAATTCGTTACTTCTTTTTCCCGTTCGTGTTCAGAAGGGGGTTGGTCGTGCCCTCCAGCTCGCCACCCGGCGCGAAGGGGTTGGGGCCGAGAGGGCTGTTCGCGCCGCCGAGGCCGGCTTTTTCCATGTTCTGCGCCATGGACTGCATTTCCTCCAGCCCGCCGCCGCCGAACAAGGCGCCCATGTTTCTCATGACTCCCTTGCCGCCCAGTTTCTGCATGCGCTTCATCATGGTCTGCATGTCCTGGAACTGTTTCAGCAGGCGGTTGACGTCCTGCACGGTCGAGCCCGAGCCCGCGGCGATGCGCTTGCGGCGCGACGCGTTCAGCAGGTCGGGGTTGCTGCGTTCTTTCTTGGTCATCGACAAGATGATCGCTTCCTGCCGCGCGATGATGTTGTCGTCGACTTTCGCGTTCTCCATCATGCCCTTGATCTTGCCGGCACCGGGCAGGAAGCCCATGAGGCCCGAAAGCCCGCCCATCTTCTTCATCTGCTTCAGCTGCGTGAGGAAATCCTCAAGGTCGAATTTGCCCTTGGCCATTTTCTCGGCGGCCTTCTTGGCGTCTTCGATGTCGATGTTCTCGGCGGCTTTTTCCACCAGCGAGACGATATCGCCCATATCGAGGATGCGGCCGGCGATACGCTTGGCATCAAACGCCTGCAGGGCGTCGAGCTGTTCGCCCATGCCGAGGAACTTGATCGGGCGGCCCGTCACGGCGCGCATGGAAAGGGCTGCGCCGCCGCGTGAGTCACCGTCGACGCGCGTCAGCACGATACCGGTGATACCGATACGGTCGTTGAAATTGCGCGCGGTGTTCACGGCGTCCTGGCCGGTCAGCGCATCGGCCACCAGCAGGATCTCGACGGGTTTCGCAAGGTCGCGCACCTGTGCCAGTTCGTCCATCAGCGCATCGTCGATCGACAGACGGCCTGCGCTGTCGAGGATGATGACGTCATAGCCCTCAAGGCGGCCCATTTCGAGCGCGCGCTTGGTGATTTTCTCGGGCTTGTCGCCTTTCACGATGGGCAGCGAACCTGCCTCGACCTTTTTGGCGAGGATTTCCAGCTGTTCCTGCGCCGCGGGGCGGTAGATGTCGAGCGACGCCAGAAGGACTTTCTTCTTCATCTTCTCTTGCAGGAATTTCGCGAGCTTGCCCGCGGTCGTGGTTTTCCCCGAACCCTGCAGGCCGGCCATCAAAATCACGGCGGGGGGTGCGACGTTCAGGTTAATCTCGGAATTTTCGTGGCCGAGCGTTTCGACCAGCTGGTCGTGGACGATTTTAATGACCTGCTGGCCGGGCTTCACCGCGCGGACGACTTTTTCGCCGACCGCATGCACCCTTACTTTTTCAACGAAGTCTTTCGCGACGGGCAGGGCGACGTCCGCTTCCAGCAGCGCGACGCGCACCATGCGCAGCGCTTCGTTCACGTCGTCGTCGCGCAGCACGCCGCGCTTCATCAGCCCGTCGAAGATGCCGCCGAGGCGGTTGGAAAGACTTTCGAACATCTACTTTGTCCTCAAAGCTCAAAACTCATTAACCCCAGTGAGCGTAACTTCGCCGACTGGGGGACGCGGAGCGCTTAAGACCATCCATAGGGGATACGTCTTGCCTCAACAAAACTGTGGATTTTATATGGATTTATAAGGGAAATGTCAAGCGCTGCGGGGCTTCAGCTTGAGCGGGCTCCTGACAGTGACGGGGGTTTCCAGGTGGGTGTTATAGACCGGAAGCGAGGGCGGGGCGGCGTCGGCCCTGACGGCCTTGCCATTGAAATAGCTTGCTAAATCAGGGTTTTTCGAAAGGAATTCACCCGTTTCCTTGCCCGGGCCGGTGAGGACGATGACGGGGATGTAGTCCTCTTCCGCGTAGTCGTTCATGAAGGTGCTCACGGCCTGCAAACCGCCCGCAAGCGCCTTTGGCGTGGCTTCTTCCTCGTCGGGAAAGCCGGCATAGGGGGGCTCGTGGATATTGCGGATGACCAGTACGCCGCCTTCGGCTTCGTCCTTGGCCTCGTACATTTTGGTGTTCGCCCAGCTATGCTCCTGCAGGGTGCGCGTGGCTTCCGGGTCGCATATTTGCGCTGTCCAGTCGATGCTGTTGATGACGGGCCCGCTGCCCTTGCCATAGGTGACGCCCAGGCCGTGCAGCGCTTTGGCATAGGCATTTGCAAGGATTTCGCAGGATTTTTCATCGCCAGTGATAATCAGGGAAAGGCTTTTGCGGCTGACGGTGTCGACGCCCAGGTCTCGCCCTGACTGGACGATCTTTTCCAGCCGCTCGAGGCGCGCGGCCATCTGCCCGCCCTGGTCATAGGCGGCGATATCCCGATAGGCCTCGGCAATAAGCTGTGGATCCGGCTTGTTCATGAAACCCCTTGTCAGCCCTGCAGGATAATCTACAGTAAATACTGTATTATGTCAAATGCTTAAGTCAAGGCATTGACATTATGGAATATTAATGCTACTAATGCGGCACTTAATCCAACAGGTTCTGCATGGCGCGCAAATTCGATGAAATGCTTTTAAGGGCGGTGACCGACGGGAACGTTTCCCGTGCCGAGGAGCTGCTGGCCGAAAAGGCCGATGCGGGCGTGGCCGATTCCAACGGCCGCACGGCGCTGTACCATGCAGCCTGGCGCGGCGACCTCGACATGGCCAAGCTGCTGCTGGATTACGGGGCCGAGGCGAATGTAGTCGGCGACGACGGCGAAAGCCCGCTGACCGCCGCACTTGAAAACCGCCGCTATGAAGTCGCCGAATGGCTGGTGAAGGACGCGCGCGCAGACGTGAACCTGAAGGCCGGCGACAAAGGCATGACGCCCCTGCACTGGGCCTACAACATGGACCTGCGCGAAAATTCGACCGACCGTTCGCTCTGGCTGGTCAATCACGGCGCGGACCCGATGGTGCAAGATGCGCAGCAGCGCAACATCTACCAGCGCGGCGAACAGGACGCAGGCCGCTGGCCCGCCGGCAAGATCGTGTCGGAAAGCATTGCCTTTTATTTCTCCGAAATCGCGCGTATCGCGCAGGAAGAAAAAGACGCCGCGCTGCAGGCCGAAATCACCTCCGCCGTTCACGGCGGCAGCGGCCATGCCGTCACCGTGCGCCCCTTCAAGCTGAAAACCCCCGGCGCCTGAAATGAACTGGTGGCATCCCGACCTGTTTATGAAGAAGGTTCCCTATTTGCAGGAACGCGCGCGCATTTTCGGCGAGGTGCGGAAATTTTTCGACGCGCGCGGCTACCTTGAAGTGGAAACCCCCGCGCTGCAGGTCGCGCCCTGCATGGAAGCGCATATACAGGGCTTCAGGACGGAACTGGTGACCGCCGACAGGCAATCGACGCATACCATGTATCTGCACACCAGCCCCGAATTCGCGATGAAGAAGCTGCTGGTCGCGGGCCTGCCGAAGATTTACCAGCTGGCCAAAGTGTTCCGCAACTGCGAGGGCTCGACATGGCACAGTCCGGAATTTGCGATGCTCGAATGGTACCAGCTGGGCATGGATTACAAGGAGATGATGGGCGAAACCGCGGACCTTGTGCGGGCGGTGCTGGTGAAACCCGTGACAGTCGAGGGCCGCAGCTGCAATGCCGCCGCGCCGTGGGAGAAAATCACCGTCGTCGAGGCGCTGAAAAAATATGCGGGCGTGGATATTGCCGGCAACCTCGGCGACCTTGCGCATATTGTGGCGGAAGCACAGCGCATCGGCGTTTATGTATCGCCGCACGACGACTGGGAAAACGCGCTGCTGAAAATTCTGATGGAGAAGGTGGAGCCGAAACTGGGTTCGCCCGCACCCTCGGTCATTTACGATTATCCGGTCTCGATGGCCGCGCTGTCGCGCCCCAAGCCGGAGGACGCGCGCTTCGCGGAGCGTTTCGAGGTCTATGTCTGCGGCATCGAGCTGGCAAATGCCTTCGGCGAACTGACGGATGCCAAGGTGCAGCGCGAACGCTTTGTCGCCGACGTCGCGCTCCGCAAAAAAGTTTACGGCGAGGATTATCCGGTCGATGAGGATTTCCTGCGCGCGCTGGAACACGGGCTTCCTGCCTGCAGCGGCAATGCGCTCGGCCTCGACCGCCTTGTGATGCTGGCGACAGGGGCGGAGGATATTTCGCTCGTGCAGGCGGCGCCCGTTCATTTCCAAAAGTAAAATCCATATTCAGCGAATCTTAAGGGTTGATCGGTAAACTGTCCTAATCTGTTAAAGGGGTTTAGCGGGTTACGGGGAATGACGGTTATCTTCTGGAAAATTAATTGCGCGGCTTTCAACGCGCTGGCAGCGAGGACCAGCCTCGATGTCGCCGTTGAAAAATACGCGGCCTCCGGATCGGTCGAGGATCTGCTGGTGGTGCAGAAGCTTGTCGCCACGCGGCCCGAAAAGCCGGCCTGCCAGAAAACGCCCTTTGATATCGTTATCGAGCGCGTGGCGCAGGGCGGGTCGGAGCGCGACATGCAGATGCTGCGCGCCCTCATGAAAAGCCGCGATAACAACCGCGTGCAGATCAAACGCCTGCCTTTCGGCGCCGCTGCCGCCCCGAAAGTGGCCTAATTTTCATTTAAAACAATATCTTAGATATATGCGGTTGACGGCCGTCGCCCTTCATATTATACATAATGCAGAAAATTCAATGCCTAAGGGGTATGGCGGCCATGTCAGACACGGCAGGAAATAAAGAGCAGGAACTGCGCTATGTCGCCGAGGTCTTCGCGCGCCATGCGAAAACCAATCCCGGGAAAGAGGTCAAAGTAAAGCGCGGCCCCTGGGGCATTTTTGGCACCACTACGCGCAATGATACTTATAATCAGGTCGGCGGCAGCTTCAGCCAGAATGAAAGCGGGGTACTTGACCTTTCGACGGTCCAGGAAGCGCTGGCGAAGGCAGGCGAGCTGACGGCGCAGGCAAAAAAAAGGCTGGAAGGCTGGCGCGACAATCCTCCCAAGCCCGGTATCATTTACGAGAGTTCGCTGGAAACAGAACTGTGGATCGGCACGGCCGAGCAGTTCGAGGTGCGCCCGTTCGAGAAGGTAAAACTCTGGAGCCGCCGGGGCGAGCTTGGCGCGGCAAAACTGGCGGACGATGAAATCACGCAGGCCGCGCTGGAGGCCTTCATCGCACGCCATGACACGCATGACATCCGCCAGAAAAAGAAACAGGACGAAATGCACGCGGCCATCGCCGCCGCCGTCGCGCCTGCCGAGGGCGTGAAGCCGATGCAGCCGCTGAAGCTGAAAAGCCCTGCCGCATGACATCAGATAACCCCGCAGGCGAAGTCCTTTATTATATGGTCATCAACGGGCTCGACAGCTGCGTGCGCTATAACCGCATGGGTTGGGCCAAAAACGCCGTGGATTTCCTGCTGCCGCGTTATCCGGGTGATGGAAGTGTCGGCGACAGCCGCAGCACCAGCTGGTCAACCTGCGGAAAGCTTACCACTGACGACGTCTATCGCCTGTTTTCGCTCGTCGACGACATGAAGCGTGCCGAAAAAACGCGTCTCGAGAGC
The DNA here is from genome assembly GCA_964575605.1 of uncultured Micavibrio sp. Classification (GTDB taxonomy): domain Bacteria; phylum Pseudomonadota; class Alphaproteobacteria; order Micavibrionales; family UBA2020; genus JAPWJZ01. Next base: position 27,034 of record CAZNRN010000036.1, read on the forward strand.
CGCGCATGGAAGCAGTGGCAGGATAGCGATTACGACTATACGCAGAAAATCACCGCCGACCTGTATGTCGGCAGCGCGCACCAGTTCATCACCGACTACGACCACCCCGATAAAGTCCTGCCGACAAGGGATGCCGTGCATGTAAAAGATATGGATATCAGCATCAAAAGTATCCGCGCGGCCTTCAATGCCGTCAACGGCGACCTTGGCACCGTGCTTGACGGCAGGGTCAAGGCGATGAAGCCGCTGAAGCTGAAAAGCCCCGCCGCATGACAGCCCCCAAACCGCCGCAGCAAGTCTCCTACATCATCCATGCCATGGGCGTGGAGGAGTACACGCTGAAAAAGGCGAAGCCGAAATTCCCCAAAATCCTCGGGTTTATTTTCGGCGCTTCCGCCGGCGGCGCGCTCACAGGCGGGCGGCATGCGACGGTGGCGGAGGAGCAAGGGGTTTTCGACCTCTCCGACATTCCGGCCGTACTGGCGCAGGTCGAGCGCCTGAAGAAACGCCGGACCGAATGCCTCGACTCTATCATGTCCCTCGGCCGCATGGAGGGCTACGATTACACGCGCCGTGAAACCGTGTATGTGATGGTGGGCCCGACGGAGAAACTGCTGACAGCCAAAGGAAGGCCGAAGTTCAACGAGGGCGACGCCTATCTTTTCGAAGGCGAGGCCATCACCGCCGAAAACCTCGCGGGCGCGCTGGCGCGTTGCGACAGTGCGGAGACGCGCGCGCAGGCGGTCGCACAGGCGCTCGCGCCCGCTTGCGCGGTGAAGAAAATGAAGCCCCTGAACTTCAAAAAAAGCCGCTGAAATTCCGCCAAATGTCACTTTGGCCTCCGCCCCTTGATATTGCTGGATTCTGCCCCGCGCCAGAGGCCCTATTGCCTTCGCGGGGTTTGAAAACCGTGTCTGTACAC
>CAZNRN010000037.1:0-14540 GCA_964575605.1 uncultured Micavibrio sp.
CCCGAGGCAGCGGTGGCCCTTTACCGCCAGCTGATCCCCTCCCATCCGACCGCCGAGGTGCGGGCGGTGGCGACCACCCTGTCCGTCCGCGACCAGCGGCTCGGGGTCTGACCATGGCCTCCGAGACCACACGCCGCCATTACGGCCGCCGGGCCGGCGTACGGGAGTCCGCCGCGACCCAGCGGGCCGCCGCGCAGCTCGGGGTTTCCGCCCTGGTGCTCGGCCAGGATGTCCGAACCCGCGGGGTCCACATCCGGACGGCCGCGTTGATCCAGGCGGCGGCGGAAACCGGGGACGATCGGCTCTACGCGGTGCTGACGACCGAGATCCTGGCCGCGATGGAACAGCGGCCGCGGCTCCCGCTGCTCCAGATCCTCGACCAGGCGCAGATGATCGACCTGCGCGAGGACATGGCCGAGCACGGCCACCTCTGCAATCCCCACGATGTCGCGTCGGTGCGGGCTCATCTCGGCCTCGCCCGCCAGCAGTTCACGTCCACCCTCGACCTGATCCGGGCCCTCGAGGTCCGGCTCGAGGAGCTCACCCGATGATCGGCCGGCTGCTCTGTGCGCTCGGCTGGCACCGCTGGGGCCCGATGTTCTTCTCGGGGCGCATCCTGATGCGCCAATGCCAGCGGTGTCGGCGGACCAACTTCCGCGACCCGGACTCGCAGCAGTGGCGGGAGGACGACGGCACATGAGCGAGTCGCTCGTGGTGTTCGGGCTCTTGGTCGGCGCGGGCTTTCTGGTGCTCGGGATCGCCGGGTTGATGGAGAAGGCTTCCCGCACGGTGCGGCGGCGTCGGCACTCCCCCACGGCGGGCGTCCCCCCGGTGGCGACGTCGTCGCACCGCCACACCACCAACGCCGAGCACCAGACGCTGGCCGACCTCGAGCGGTTCGAGGAATCGATCGACCCCGCGATGGCGGAACGCCGGCGGCGCGCGTTCGAGGCCTGCCAGGCGCGGGTCATCGCGGAAGCCAAGGCCGCGCACCGCTGGGGGCGGGATTCGAGCGGCAAGCGGTACGGGACGATCCGGGAGTTTCTGGCGGACCTGGCATCGCACGAGGGCCGGCGGAGGGACTGGTGACCATCCTCGTCGGCGTTGCCGTGATTCTGGCGGTCGCTATCCGCCTGCTCTACCTGGCCTACTGCGACATGGAGGACGCCCAATGCTGACCTGGCTCCGACGCTGGTGGCGGGACCACGAACCGGCCTCCCGCCGGATTGCCCGCGAGATGCGCGCGCGATTGCTCCATCCCCCGCGCAGAACCTATGCCGACGCGGAAGGCGATCGCCGGATGGCGGGCCGCTGACGACACGAAAAAAGGTCCTCGGTCGCGGACACGACCGAGGACCCGAAGGAAACACCACACGCGAAAGGAATGTACCGATGACCGCCGAGCTCCTGCAATCCCCGCCCCCGGCCACCCGGCTCGCGCAGTTCGCTGAGTTGGTCCGCCGGCACGATCCGACCTACCCGTTCAGCGACGATGCCCGCGACTACGCGGCGGGCGCGGCCCAGCGGCAGGCCCTGATCGAGCTGGCCGTCGAACTCCCGCTCGGGGAGGCACTGGCCATCCTGGAGCTGCGGCTCGCCAAGCTGCTCACCCGGGCCGCCGACGTCGACAGCTATCTCCAGCAGTTCGCGGCGGCGGTGGCGGAACGGCAGGCCCAGCGATGACCATCAGTACGGCGGTCGCGCAGATCCCGGCCGAGACGAGCAAGGTCGAGTTCAAGACGGACATCGAGCGGTGGGTCCCTCAGTTGGCGGCGTTCTGCCGGCACGGCTTCACACCGGATCGCCTGATCGTCGGGGCCCTCCAGGCCGCGGTCAATACGCCCGACCTCTTCAACTGTCAACCGAACTCGATCTTCCTGGCGTTGGTGAAGTGTGCCCGCCTCGGGCTCGACATCGGCGAGTCGGGCATGTGGCTGGTCCCGCTCGAGAGCAAGGGCGTCAAGCGGTGCGAGGCGTGGATCGACTACCGCGGCTACAAGGTGCTCGGCCAGCGGGCCCGGTTGATCCGGAGCATGGAGGAGTACGTCGTCCATCAGGGCGACGAGTTCGACTACGCGCTCGGCCTCAACCCGTACCTCACTCACAAGCCGACGTCCGATCCGAAAGCGCGCGGGCCGATCATCGGCGCCTACGCCATCATCGAGCGGCCGCACCAGCCGAAGAGTTTCCACTTCCTCCCGATCGCCGACATCGAAGCCCGCCGGGCGAAGTCGCGCGGCTGGAACGACAACGCCCTGAAGAAGAAGGGTGAGCCCGCGGGGTGTCCCGCCTGGTGGGCGCGCAAGGCGGTCGTCCGCGATTGGTTCGCTCGCCAGCCGAAGACGGGCGACCTGGTGCTGGCGCTGACCGCGGACGACGAAGCGCCGGAGGAGGCGTTCGACCCGGCGACGGGTGAGACCCTGGCGTCGATGACCGCGCCGAAGCAGCTCGCCCCCACGCCGACCCGCGCGACCCCGTCGGCCTCGGCCGAGCAGTTGGACCTGCTCACCCGCATGTACCGCTCCCACGTCTGGCGGGACGAGGAGCGCGCGGCGATCGACCAGCGGATCCTTGACGGGCTGTCGCGGGAGGCCGCCGGGCAGCTGATCGACGAAGCCGCCGAGACGATCAAGGCCCGGAAGGCCGCCGAGAAGGCGAGCCAGGCGATCGAAGCCGGCGACGCGGCCGAGGACGGCGACGGGGAGATGCCGTTCTAATGGCCCACGATCGCGATATCCCCGAGCCCCGGATCGCCGGTCGCCAGTATTGGCCGTTCGGCGACGACGTGCTCTACGTCGGCGGCGACAGCCTCGAGCGGTGGCCGGTCGAGCCACCCGCCCCGGTGGTCGACGTCGCGGGCCCCGCGGTGATGCTGGTGATCGGGGACGGTGCCTGGGTGCACCTGGTCCCGCCGGCCCAGGCAGCCGGCGTGCTCCATCTCTGGCCGGGCCAGCGGGAGTCGTTGGTGCGGCCGCTGATCCACGGTGCGCTCGAGGGCCTGTTCGACGACTACCGTCAGGGGGTCTACCGGGCGGTCCGATACCGCGAAGTCACCGGCGTCGGCGCCGAGCGCCGCGAACAGCGGGGCTGGTGGTGGGCGCCAGCGTTCGGGCCGGGCGGGTACCGGGAATGGATCGATGAGGCCCCGGTGCGATTCGGCGCGCTGCGGGAGTGGCCGCGAACCCCGGAGCCGCGGGTCCATCCGCCGACCGCGAGGGCCGCCTGATGGTCATCGCCGGGTGGGAGCTGCATCTCCGCGCGAACCAGGATTGGTCTGGCATGTTGCGCGTGCTGCGTCGCCGGCCTGTTCTCGCGTACCAAGCGCCGTTTCGCTTTGCGGTGATCCAGGCTGAGGCCGAACTCATGAACAACAACCGGTACAGCCTCTGGCTCGATGTCGGCCTCCTCGGGGTCGGGGTCTCGCTGTGGCTCGTGCCGCTGCGATCGAGGGCCGCCTGATGCCCCACCAGTCCTCGGACGCCCGGCGCGCCTACCTCCGCGAGTACTACCAGCGGCCCGAGGCCCTGGAGGCCCGGCGCGCGGCCTCTCGTCGCTGGAAAGCCACCCATCGCCGTCAGGTGCGGGCCTACATGACGCGGTACAACCGCGCCGCCTGGGCCCGGACGGTCCGGCTCGCCGCCCAGGAGCGGGCCGATCGGACCCGCCAAGCCTGGTGGGAGGCCCCGGTCGAATGAATGCCCCGTCCGTGCCCCTGGAGGCCATCCAGGCCGAGATCCTGGCGGCGTCCGCCGCCCACCAGACGGCGCAGATCGCGACGCAGTCGCTCCACGCCCGCTACCACGCCGCGGTCGAGCAGGAGTTGATCGCGCTGGCCCGGCTCAACCGCGCCCATGCCGCGTTGGCGGAGTACTACGAGACGGCCGCCCGGATCGCGAGCGCAGCGTGAGAAGCCTGGCCTTGCTGTTGACTCCCGCCCAGTTGCGGGCACTCGCCAAGCGGTTGGATGGCCGGCTCCTCACAGACGAAGAGCAGCGGCTGCTGAAGACCGTCCGCTGGCGCCTCGACCAAATGGTCGAAGGGCTCAACCTCGCCGGGAAAGCCTAACCCGAATGCGGACCGCCATTCCCACCCGCCACCCGACCCGCCCGGTCGTCTTCCGCTCGAAGCTCGAGTCGGCCTGGGCGATCACGTTCGACACCCTCGGCATGCCCTGGGAGTACGAACGCGAGGGTCGCTGGTTCGGCGAGACGTTCTACCTGCCGGACTTCTGGCTCCCGCAGGCGGGCCAGTTCGTCGAGGTCAAGCCGGCCTTCACGCGCCCCGATCTCACCAAGGTCGACGCCCTCTGCGCGCACGTCGAAGCCTGGCGCCATCGGCCCACCGACAGCGCCGACGTCTGCCTCGTCGCCGCGCGCCCGGACGGCTGGTTCCATGGCTGGCCGCGCATGCGACGGCATGCCGTCACGGCCACCGACCTCGGGCTCGACCTGGCCCTCTACCGATGCCGCCGGTGCCGGGGGGTGTGGTTCGCGGAGCGGCTGGTCGAGGATCGCTGCCGGTGCTGTGGGTACGACCCCACCTGGCCGGACCGGCATCGTCAGCTCTACGACGGGGTCATCATCCCCTGGCCCCTTCACCGGAAAGCCGCCTGACTCGCATGGCTCGGATTCGCTCGATCAAGCCGGAACTCGCGTCCGACAAGACGCTGGCGGGGTGTTCAATTCCTGCACGGTACACCTTCGTCCTGCTCATCTCTCAGGCGGACGACTACGGCTTGTTGATGGCCGAGCCGCGGCAATTGCTGGGGCAACTCTATCCACACGATGAGGTGTCAGTTCAGACCCTCGAAAAATGGCTTGCGGAGCTCTGTACTTCGGGACGGTTTCGGTTCAGAACGACGAAAGATGGCGCACGGGTGATCGAACTCGTGAATTGGAAGAAGCACCAGCTTGTGAAGAACCCCGGCAAGCCGTTGTTACGCAGTCGCTTACTTCCGGTTGAGAATAGGATTTCCGGCAACCCTCCGGAGGATGTCGTTAGTTCAGACGGAGGATCAGGGGGTGCGGATAGGGAAAGGGATCTAGGAGAGGGAGAGGGAAAGGGAGAGGGATCATATACGCGCGAGCAGGTCGCGCGAGCGTTCGAAACAGCCTGGGCACTGTACCCCAAGCGTCCGGGGAACTCGAAGGCCAACGCCCGCCGGGCGTTCGAAAGTTCGATACGGTCTCGTCGGGCAACGCCGGAGCAGCTCATCGCTGGCGTGGAGGCCTACGCCGGCTACGTGGTTCGCGAGGCGATCGAGCCTCGGTACATCAAGCGGGCCGAAACGTTCTTCGGGCCGGGGCAGCACTGGGAGTCCGACTACGGCCCCGCCCCCAGCCGGACGGTGAACCTCTACGACGAGAACGGCGAGCCGACGCCCGAGATCGTCGCCATGTTCGGGTTGCAGCGATGACCGCGCCGACGCCCGTCTCGAAAGTTGGCCGCGCGGCGGTCACGTACGCCGGCCAAGGCTGGCACGTGGTGCCGCTCCACAATGCGCCGCAGGGCCGGTGCAGCTGCGGGAATTCCACCTGCCCGAGTCCGGGGAAGCATCCCCGCACCAGCCACGGCCTGCTCGAGGCCACTGCGGATCCGACCGTCGTGGCGGGGTGGTGGGCGCGGTGGCCCGACGCGAACGTCGGCGTGCTGCCGGGACGCTCGGGGTTCGTCGTGATCGATCTCGACGGCCCCGAAGGCGAACAGACCGCCGAGGCGGTGGGCCTCCTCGCCGAACCGACGCTCGAAGTCCAGACCGGCCGCGGGCGCCATCGCTGGTACCGGCATCCGGGCGGCCACGTGCCGAACGGGACGCTCGGCCCGAAGACCGACATCCGCGGCGACGCGGGGTACGTCCTGGCGCCGCCCTCGGTGCACCCCACCGGCGCGGTCTACCGGTGGCTCGGGACGATCCACGACGTTGCCGAACTCCCCGCCGCGCTCATCGCCCGGATCCAGGGCCAGGCCACGGCCGCGGGGACCGCGATCGTCGCCGACAAGTCGCCCGCCTGGATGATTCCCTGGCGCGACGTGCAACCCGGCGCCCGGAACAACACGATGACCCGGTTCGTCGGCTGGGCGTACGGCAAGGGGCACGACATGCCCTCGGTGCTCACCATGGCGCTCGGCGTCAACAGCCAGTGGGCCCAGCCGCTCGAGCGCGACGAGATCGAGGCGATCGTCCGGAGCATCGGCGCCCGCCAGGCCGCCCGCCCGTCCGGCACCGCAGTCGCCGCGCCCCCGTCCGGCAGCACGGCCGTCACCGCGCCGGCCTCGCTCCACGCGATGGCGTACGAGCAGGTCGAAGACGCGATCACCGAGGGCCGGCGCGATCACTCTGACGCGCCGCGGTTCGCCTGGACCGCGCTCGATCGCCTGATCGGGCCACTCCTCGCCGGCTACTTCCTGACGATCGGCGCGGGGACCGGCAACGGGAAGACGGCCTTCCTGCTGTCCCAGATGGAGGCCTGGGCGGCGGCGAAGACCACGGTGCTGTACGTGCCCCTCGAACTCGATCCCTGGGAGCTGCGGCGGCACTGGGCCGCGTGGACCGCGGGCTTGCCGTGGCTCAAGGTGGCCCGCAACGAGTGGCATGATCTCGCGCCGGATGCCCGCGATCGCCATGAAGCGGCCATCGCCGCGCAGCTGAAGAACCCCCACGTCCACCTGCCCCCCGATCGGCGGATCTCGGTGCTCGAACTGGCCGGATGGGTCCAGCGGGCGGTCGAGGAGGTCCAGGCGAAGATCGTCGTGGTCGATCACTTCCACCGGATGGACTTCGGGAACGCCGCGCAGTACCGGGTCCAAGTCACCGACGCCGCCCGCGCCCTGAAAGACATTGCCCGCGAGCATCGGGTCGCCATGGTGGTCTCGGCCCAGCTGAATCAGGATCCGAACCCGATCGATCGGTACTACCCCCCGGTCCTCAAGCGCCTCAAGGAGACCGCCGGGCTGTCCGAGGAAGCCAACGTCGTGCTGATGCTGTCGCGGCGCCTCAAGGCGGCGGTCGACACCGAGACGCTGAACGCCATTCGCTCCGGCCATCGCGACGTTCGCGAGCTCGAAGACCCGAACGTGATGGTCGTGACCTGTCGGAAGCATCGCCTCGACGACGACGCCCGCGATCGCAGCGTCCGCCTCGCCGTCGTGGACGGCCGCGTCGAGAACATGGTCGATGCCTGGCACGAACACGTGCTCGGGGTCGATCGCGCCCCCCAACCCACCCTCGTCTGAAGGAGCCTGACCCGTCATGAGTGCCTCGGTCGTCATCACCCCGCAGGAAGTCGTGGAACTCCGCCACGGCCTGAAGCAGCTGAAGGGCACGGTCAAGAACGCCCGGCGCCTGGATAGCGCGCTGGAACGGCGGTCGGAAGATCTCGACGACCTCCTCGACCCCCAGAAGGACCTGCTGAACCAGATCCAGGCGCTGCCGGTGGATGGCGGGAAGGATTTCCGGATCGGCCGCCCGGCGCTCAAGGTGGCCCGGATCGCGGCGCGGCTCCGGCACGGCAAGGTGGCCCGGCAGGTTGAGACGGCCGAGCAGATCGAACTGGCGCACGACGACGCGGCGGAGCAGCTGCGGTCGATCGAGTCGCTGGGGCGGAAGCTGGGCGTGCAGTTGGACCTCGTCGATCACGGCGACGCCGAGGACGACACCGACGACGAGAGCGAGGAGAGCGATGACTGACGGCGCGTTTCAGGGTGGCGGGGCGCCGGTGGCGAATCCCGCGCTGCTGACGGTGGCCACGCGATGACGTCCAGACTTCTCGACCTGGCGGGGCGCCGGTTCGGTCGTCTGGTGGTCCTCCGCGAGGTCGACCGCCCGTCGCCTCGCCATCGGGCATGGCAGTGCCGGTGCGACTGTGGGCAAGTGGCGGTCGTGCGCCAGGATCATCTCGGCCGGCAAACGACGTCGTGCGGATGCTACCGGGTGGATCGTGTTCGTGAGACCTCCGGCACCCATCGGCAGTCGTCCTCCGCGGAGTACAACATCTGGCTCCTGATGAAGCGGCGGTGCCATAACCCCCGCTCTGCGGACTACCCGGAATACGGCGGGCGCGGTATCGCGGTGTGCCCCGAGTGGCGGACCAGCTTCGCCACGTTTTACGCGGACATGGGCCCGCGCCCGAGTCCGCGGCACTCGATCGATCGTCGCGACAACGACGGCCCCTACTCCGCGGCCAACTGCCGCTGGGCAACGGCCAAGGAACAGGCAGCCAACCGCCGGAGCCGTGGCTACAGCCGCTGGCATCCGAAACCTCGCCTCACGGAAGGCGCCCGCCGATGAACGTCACCATGACCACCCGTGGCTTTGAGCGGATCGACTTTGCCGACCGCAACGGCGACGCCTGCTCGCTCCAGCAGTCGAGCCTGGCGGGGGGAGAGCACATCTGGCTCGGCCGCGGCGACGAGCGGATGCACCTCCACCGGGACCAGGTCGCCCAGCTCTACGATCACCTCGGCGCCTGGCTTCGCCGGGGATCGTTCACGCTCGCCGTTCTCCTCGTGGCGCTGGCCGGCTGCGCCGTCGGTCCCCGGTCGTACGACTCGACCCTGACCCCGGTCCAACATCGCGCCGTCCGGGCCCTGGTGGGTGCGACGATCACGCTCGGCGCCGAAGACGTCGGGATCCGGCCCTCGGTGGCCCTGGTGATCGGCACGGTCGGCCAGGTGGCGGCCGCGAAAGCCCTGACCTACGCCAGCCACCCGGATCGGATCGGCCCCTGGACCGCGGGAGACGTCGCCTGCGACCTGGTCTGGTCCGCCGCGATCGTGCCCTATCTCGTCGGTCGCCACGCGGCGCGGGGAGGTGGGCCCCGGTCCGCTGCGACAGCCGGCGGACTGGCGTTCGCCGGCTGGCTCGCGGCGGCGGTGGCCGTTTCTCGGAGCTGCGTTCCGTGAGCGACACCCCAGCGGTCTCCCTGCGGGAAGCCCGGCAACGGGAAGATCACGCGAAAGAATTGATGTACTACTACCCGTGGCCGGCCAACAGGGAGAGACATGCGGCCGCCCGTCGCGCCACGGACGAGGCCCTGGTCCGGGCGGTAACTGAACTGTTGTTCCGCTGCTCCGTGGTGGAGATGGAACGATACCGGAACGATCCCTCGGCGGTGCTGGACGCCGTGGAGCGGGAGGAGACGGAGCGATGATCGTCGATCTGTTCGCCGGCGGTGGCGGGGCTTCGACGGGTATCGAAGCGGCGCTCGGTCGTCCGGTTGATGTCGCGATCAATCACGACCCTACCGCCCTGGCGGTGCATCGGCTCAACCATCCCGGCACCCGGCACCTCGACGCCGACATCTGGGAGGTCCAGCCGCTGAAGGCGACCGGCGGCCAACCCGTCGAACTCCTCTGGGCCTCGCCCGACTGCACCCACTTCAGCGTGGCCAAGGGTGGCGTCCCCGTCCTGGCCAATATCCGCTCGCTCGCCTGGGTCGTCGTTCGGTGGGCCAAGGCGGTCCGGCCGGCGGTGATTTGCCTGGAGAACGTCGCGGAGTTTCGCGGCTGGGGTCCGCTGGGCCCTGATGGCCGCCCCGATCGGGTCCGCAAGGGCGAAACCTTTGCCAGCTGGCGCCGGGCCCTCGAGCGGCTGGGGTACGTGGTGGACTACCGGATTCTCGACGCCAGCCACTACGGCGCCCCGACGAAGCGGCGCCGGCTGTTCCTGGTGGCCCGGTGCGATGGGCAGCCGATCCGGTGGCCCGCGCCCACCCACGGCAAGGGGCTGCGGCCGCTCCGGGCGGCGGCCGAGTGCATCGACTGGTCAATCCCCTGCCCCAGCATCTTTGAGCGCAAGAAACCGTTGGCGGAGAAAACGCTCTGGCGGATCGCGGAGGGGATTCGGCGGTTCGTGCTGGACACCCCGCGGCCCTTCATCGTCGGCGTCGGCGGGCGCGCGGGGCAATCTGACCCCACGTCGATCGACGAACCGGTGGGCACCATCACGGCCAAGAACGATCGGGCGATGGTGGCGCCGACCCTGATCCAAGCCGGCTACGGCGAACGCCAGGGCCAGCGGGCCCGAACCCTGGATCTGCACCAACCCCTGGGAACCGTGGTCGCCGGCGGCCTCAAGCATGCCCTGGTCGCGGCGTTTCTCTCCAAGCACTACGGCGAACGGGCCGGCGGCTTCGTTGGCGGCCAACAACTGGACCTGCCAACCGGCACCGTTACGACCCAGGATCATCACGCGCTGACGGCCGCGACGTTGACGCCTCCCGAGACGGCTGGCCCTCACCTCGCCGCGGTCCGCGCGTTCCTAACGACCTACTACGGCGCAGAGAAGGCGGGCCAGTCGCTGTTTGACCCGCTCCGCACCCTGACAGCCAAGCACCGCCTCGGCCTGGTGGCGGTCGAGGGGACCGACTACCAGATTGCCGACATCGGAATGCGGATGCTCGAACCCCACGAGCTGCTCGCGGCGCAGTTCGGTCGGTTCGCTCCGACCTACGACCTGAGCGCGGCCCGGACCAAGGCGGCGAAGGTCCGGCTGATCGGCAACAGTGTCTGCCCGGAGGTCGCCGAGGCGCTGGTCCGGGCGAACGTCTCCTACGCGAACGAGGTGGCTGCATGACCCCTCCCGCGTCCCCCCGCCTGCCCGAGGCGGTCGAGCAGGCGATCCACGCTGCGGACGAAGTCAATACGCGGATCGCCGAAGCACCAAACGGTTCGGATCTCACGGACCTGTACACGGAGTGGGGCGAGGCACTGACCGCCCTCCGTGCCGCCATCCTGGCCTACGGGGCGGCCCGCGAACGGCAGGGGATTGAGCGAGCGGCGGCGTTGCCTTCGGCGATGGCGGCCGAGCGGGAGGCGATGGTGGCGCGACGGCGAGAACGCTTCAACCGGGACGACGGATTGACGGTCCAAATCGAATCGGAGCGACATACCATGGCCGGACTGGCCAACGCCCTCCGCGCCCTCCCGGTGGACGGAGCGACCCCATGACAGACCCCAGGAAAGGTATTCATGGTGTGCGGTCGCCCCTAGCTCGCCTCAAGCGAATCGCGGAGATCATCGAGGCGGTGGATGATCGAGCGATGGTCGCCGATGGTCCGGTGACCAATACGCGGCACGAGATGACCGACCGCGAGATGCGAACCATTTACGAGATCGCCTGCGGCTACAAAGTGAGGTCCCGGTGACTCCTGACCTGCTGGCGGCGCTCCGCGAGACGCCGGGATGTGGCGAGGACCCGGAGTGTATCACCCGCCACACGCTGGCCGTCCACCACGCCGACGACTGCAACCCCTGCCTCACCCGGTTGGCCGAGGCCGTGATCGAGCAGGTGGTGGCGCGGTGGCCGTTGGACGAGGTGATGATGTTGCGCAGTTACAAGCCGGATATCGACACCTACGAGGACGTTCGTCGCGACGTGTTGGCGTCCCTCCTCACCGCCCTCAGATCGGAGACCCCCCGATGACGCCCCGTGTCCCGCTGGTCTGCACCCCGGAGGAGTTTCGCGCCTTCGCGTGGGCGATGGCGGATTACGTTCGCACGTTGGCGGCAGGCCCGGCGATACAACTCGACGCGGATTATGCCCGCCTCGTCGCCACAATGGACGCCCTGTTCCGTCCAGCCGAGGAGCGGAAGGAAGCAGAGAGAAACACCGGGTTCGACTCCCGGTCGGGGGCCACGCTCCCGTCGTCTAGCGGTGCCGGGATGGCCAATCCGGTGGCCGGGGGTCGCGCCCCCGGTCAGGACGCTCTTAGCTCCGCTCCCGCCGCGCCACCCCCAGCGGGAGAGCCGGCGTGGATGACGCCCGAGTTGCGGAAGAACCTTGACTGCATGGTGTTCGTGGACGCCCAGGTGTTCTCACAGGCCCGCGCCAGCATGGTGGCGGCCATCGACCATGCCGTCCTATCGGCCCTCGCCGCCATCCGAGCGGAGAACGAGCGGTTGCGGCGGGAAATGGAGGCGAGGGCATGACCCACTGGTTCGCGTGGCGCAACAATCCTCGGCGGGCCGAACTCTACGGCCAGCGGTGTCGGATCATCGCGCGGGGTCGGATGGGGAGCGTACTGGTGGAGTGGGCCAACGGGCAGCGCGACATCATCAGCCGTCGGGCCTTGCGGTCGGTCCCGCCCGGCGAGAACAGGAGCGAGGGATGATCGGCAAGATCGGTCACACGAGCGGCGCGGGGCCAATCTCCAAGACCGACCGGACGTGTCAGTGCCCCGTCTCGGATCGGTGGCGTTGTGCAGTGTGGCGGCATCTCAAATCGGTTGCCTGTTCGTGCCCCTGCCATCGGTCGCAGCCTCCGGAGAACAGGAGCGAGGGATGACGGAGCGGCCGATCATCTTCTCGGGCGACATGGTCCGGGCGATCCTCGACGGGCGGAAGACCCAGACGCGGCGGGTGCTAGGCTTCCAGCCGCTGGAAATCCTGACGCCCCGCAATCGTACCAAACGGTCGCTGGATCAAGTGACCCGGATGTGGTCGGGGACGCGCACGTGGTTCGCTTTGACGGAAAGGGGACAAACCGTTGAGGGGAATCGGGGAACCGCGTTCCGGTGCAAGTACGGGGAAGTAGGCGACCGCCTCTGGGTGCGGGAGACGATGCGCGGGGAATATTCGCCCGCAAGGAACCGGTACTGTGTGGCCTACCAAGCCGGCGGCCAAACGGCATGGGGAAACGCCGACGCCGAGTGGTGTGGCGCCCAAGACTGGTACACGATCGCCGGAACCTCCCAGCAGGCGACCCGGTGGAAGCCGTCGATCCATATGCCCCGGTGGGCGTCGCGGCTGATGCTCAAAATCACCGACGTCCAAGTTCAGCGAGTGCAGGATATCAGTCGCCTCGACGCTGATGCCGAGGGATTTGAGCCAACGCCCTCACTCCCGATTGACCCCCGAGACTGGTTCCGGAGCCGCTGGGATGAGATCAACGCCAAGCGAGGTTTTGGGTGGAACGCCAACCCGTGGGTATGGGCAATCACGTTTCAGGTTCGGCCCCCGGAGAACAGGAGCGAGGGATGAAAACGAAGCGGCCGCCGTGGGGTCATGTCTCGCGGCGATGCGTCTACTGCGGCAAGGTGGGACCGAGGACGATGGTTGCAGGCGGATGGGCGCACAAGCGGTGCCTCGTGCGGTTGGGTCCCCGTGGGAAGTGGCCCCCGGAAGGAGGGACGGAGCGATGAAACGCGCACGTCGGAAGGGACTCGAACGAGCCCGCCGCCAGCGTCGTCAACGCCATCGCGGAGCCGTGGAGGTGAGGCGAGCAATGGTCTGGCTGGAGTGGATCGGAGAAGGTTGGGATGTCGCCGGGTGGTTTGGCCGTCACTCCATTCTGATGGAGGAACCCAAGTGAGCGGCAGTGACGCGGTATGGCCGGACGGCGCGAGAGAGGCGTTGTGGCAGCTCTCCGGGGACCGTTTTGAGTTCGACGACGTGGCCATCCTCACCGCCCTGGAGCCCTTCGTCCAGCAGCGGATCGCCGCCGAGGTGACGCGACTCTCCACCGAACTTCGCGAGTATCAACAGGTGCTTCGCGACCACGACAACACGGCTACCCCCGGCGTCCTCCGTGGCCTGCTGGACCAATTCAAGGCCCTCCGTGCCGAGGTGGCGCGGCTCCGGGAGGACGGGGAGCGGCGACAGTCGGAGGTGTTGCAGCTTCGCGCCCTGATTGCCGCCCTGCCGATCAGCGAGTGTCAATCCAGTGCGGCCCTTCAAGGGTGGTGGGATCAGATGAAGGCTGTCATGGCAGGGACGAATCCCACTTGGCTGGTCGAGCCTCGCGGCTGCCCCACACCAGGCGCGTGTTCATGTCCCGGTGTTCGCATCGACGCGGCGCGGTCCGCTCCGGGAGGTGAGGGGTGAAGCGGAGTCGGATTGTTGCCGTCTGTGGCGGTCGAGACTACCGCGACCGCGATGAGGTGTATCGCGTGCTGGACGCGGAACTGGCGACCGATGGCGTGGCCGTGGTGGTACATGGCGGCTGTCGGTCCGGGGCGGATTACTACGCGCATCAATGGGCGATGGATCGACGGGTAAGCCGTCGGGTCTACTATGCTGATTGGGACCGCGAAGGCCGGGCGGCGGGACCGATCCGCAATCGGCGGATGTTGGCCGACACCAACCCCTGCCTGTTGATCGCCTTCCCCGGGGGCAAAGGGACAGCGGACTGCATCGCGGCGGCGCGACACTTCGACATCCCGGTCATGGAAATCAAGCCATCCGGGTCAGCTCCGGGAGAGGGGGCGTAGGATGGCGGTCTCCCGTCGTCGTCCCGTCACCTACCGGGACAGCGCCCCCACGATCCGGCCTCGGGTCGCGTCGGATAGCGTTAGCCAGCGCTCCAGCCACGCCCGCGCGATGGGCGGAATGGCGATGTCGCCCGCCACCCAGCGGCGGATCGTCCGCTCGTCGCGCCCCATCAGGTCCTCGGCAAACCGCCGGGAGGAGAGCCTCCCGGCGGCAATCGCGGCCCGGATCAACTCGGGGTCAGTCACGCCACACCAGGGTGGCCGCTGGCAATCCGTCGGTGACGGTGCCGATCGGCGCATCGTCCTGCCAATCGAGGCCAAGATCGGAGGCCA
>CAZNRN010000037.1:14640-25685 GCA_964575605.1 uncultured Micavibrio sp.
GAGGCCAAGATCGGAGGCCATGACGGTATCGGAGTACTCGACCTCCTCGATCGTCGGGATCAGCCCGAGCGCATGCGCCGCCCGGAGGCGGTGGCAGCCCTCAAGGGCGTACCAGACGTTGACGTCGCCCCGGATCGCGCGGATTGTCGGCGCCCCGAGCGTCCGCATCTCCTCGGACACGGCTGCCAAGTGTGCGGCGTCGTAGTCGGCGTGGGTCAGGTGGATGGTCATCATCCGTCAGCTCCATGAGTGGCCGGGCGGGATTGCCCTGGCGACACCATAATAGTAGCACAGACGGGGGCATATGTCAATAGGGAAGAAATTACCGGGTCGTCGTCCCGTCACCAAGGGCGGGGTCCAGTGACCGCGATCCTTGCCCTCGATCCCGGCCCGACCGAGACCGGGTACTGCTACTATCAGCCGGACGCCACCCAGGCGATCCGCGCCGGGGTGCTCCCCAACTCCGTCCTGCTCGCCCGGCTCCCCGCCGAAACCCGCTGGACGCTGGCGATCGAGATGGTGGCCAGCTACGGCATGCCGGTCGGGCGCGAGGTGTTCGAGACGGTCGTCTGGATCGGCCGGTTCCAGCAGGCGAGCGTCCAGCCCGAGGCGGTCCACCTGGTCCCCCGGCTCGCGGTTAAGCTCCACCACTGCCAGAGCGCGCGGGCCAAGGACGCCAACATCTGGCAGGCCATCCTCGATCGGTTCGGCGGGGCCGCTGCCGCCCGGCGCGGGGGGCCGCTGCACGGCGTCCGCAGCCATGCTCGGGCCGCCCTGGCCCTGGCGCTCACCGTCGCGGACGGGGCCGTCGGATGACCGGGACGACCGTCCGGCCGGCGCCCATCCTCCTCCGCCAGAAAGAGGCGGCGGCGCTGCTGTCGGTGTCGGTCAACTATCTTCGAAAGTCGGATGCCCCGCGGGTGCTGCTGCCCAGCAACGAGCCCGGCGCCGCGCCCTTGCTCCGGTACGACTATGCCAAGCTCCTGGAGTGGGCCCGCGCCCACGATGCGCTGAAGGTGAACGGATGAGCCCGTTTCGGAACCGCGGCGAGCTGACCTATCGGATTAACGTCCCCACCCAAGCCGGCGGGTGGAAGATCCGATCGACCGGGACGCGGGATAAAGTCACCGCCACCCAGATGCAGCGCATGGTCGAAGACCTCGGGGTCCGGGGCCGCCGCCAGTGGGATCTCCTGCGGGCGGTCACGGACGGCCGGCGCTCGCTGGCCGAGCTGTTCGACGCCTATCGCATGGGCACACTCGAGGCGTTTCGCCGTGGACTGGACGACCTCGACTTGTTCCCGTACGTGGCCCGATGGCAGGCGTGGCTGGTTGGCCGGGTTCACCCGGAGACGGCCGCGCGGTACGCGACGCACCTCGCCACGCTCCACCAGCAGGCCCCGTGGTTCCGGTCCCGGGTGACCGCCGACGCGGTCGATCGGTGGCTGTCGGGCCTCGCCACCAGCGCGGGGACGAAGCGGAAGTACTTCGCCGCGCTCGCCAGCTTCCTCAGTTTCCTCGACGCCATCCAGGTTCCCCACGGGGAGCCATTGCGGGGCGTGCTGCCGCCGCGCCCGGCGCCGCCGCGGATGGTGTTTCTCGATCTCCCGGACGTGCAGCGGCTGGTGGCGGCCGCCCCCGGGGTCTTCCGGCCGCTCTTCGCGCTGCTCTACGGCACCGGCATGGACCTCTCGGCCGCCTTGCGCCTCGCGGCCCGCGACATCGTCAAAGCCGATCGTGAGATCCGGGCGGCCGGCACGAAGAGTCATACCCGCGACCGGGTGGTGGGGGTCGCGGAATGGGCGTGGCCGACGGTCCAGGAACTCCTCGCCGACAAGACGCCGGCGGCCCCGCTGTTCCCTGGGATCACCCGCTACCAGGCCAGCGCCGAGCACCGACGCCTGCTGGTGGCGCTGGGGCTGCGGGGGGAGGGCCGCGGCGCCCTTCGACTCCACGACGCCCGGCACCACTGGGCCGTCCGGCAGATCCGGGCCGGCACGCCGATCGAGATCGTCGCGCGCCAGCTGGGGCATGTCGACGGGACCCTGGCCCTGCGCGTATACGGACGATTCATCCCGCGGACGGACGAACGGCAGCGGTGGGAGGCCGAGGCGACCCGCACCGATGCGAGGCACGGATGATGACTGATTCCCTTGTCGCGGCGTTCGAGGACCTGGAGCGTCAGGTCGCCGCCCGGGAGCGGGCAGCTCATTTCGCGGCCATCAAGATTGCGTGCGACCACCCGGACCGGCAAACCCTCTGGCGGCTCGACGGAGGAGCGGTCCAGGAGTTCTGCGTTCGGTGCGGCAGCTCGTTTCTGGTGACGGATACTACGGGTGTTGCTACGTTTCAACGACGAAACATCGAAGGGAACTCGGGCGATGCCGCCTAACACGTTGCCGAACAACAAGATGCCGCGAGGCGAACATAGCAGGGGCGGGACTCGAACCCGCGACCCCGGCATTATGAGGGCCGTACCCCTGCCCTCGGGGCAAGCACTTCCGAGGGAGACGACCCTCGCCGGGGCGCCTCAGGATGGCGCCACACCCCCTGGTCATGCTACGGCGGGTGCTACGGGTGAAATCCCCTCCCCGGTGCGGTTGCCCGGGGATCAGCACGGGGGCGTCCGGTAATGGGCAAACCTTCCAAGGCCAAAAAGTCCGGCCGGGGACGGTCCGCCTACGATGCGGCGACGAAGGCTGCCGCGATCACCGCCCTCCTGGCCGGTCAGGCGGCGGACCAGATCGCGGCCGAGTACCAAATCCCCAAGGGCACCGTCGAGGGCTGGAAGTCGAAGCTCAAGCACGACAGCCCGGCGATCGTGGCGACGGACGCCAAGGTCGAGATCGGGCAGCTCCTGCTGGTCTACCTCCGGGAGAACTTGACGACGCTCCGGCACCAACAGGTGACGGTGTTTCGGAACGGCCCCTGGCTGCTCCAGCAGAACGCGGCGGACTTGGCGGTGTTGCACGGCGTCATCACCGACAAGGCGGTACGCCTCCTCGAAGCGATGAGCGCGGCGGGCCTGCATCCGGAGCCGCCGGCGTGACCGTGTTGCGACGGGACTTCGTGCGAGTCGGCGCCTTGGCCGCCTACGCGACCGTCCCGACCGGGGCGTTTCGGTTCGGCCATCGCGCGGGGCGCTCCGCGCCCGACCTCGCCTACGGCCCCTGGCTTGAACAGGTCACCCCGGAATACAACTGGCGCTGGCCCCATCTCCAGCGGCTGCAGGCCGAGCTCGACCGCATCACCCGCGGGGAGAACGATCGACTCCTGGTGCTGATGCCGCCCCGGCACGGGAAAAGCGAGTGCGTGACGATTCGCTACCCGGTCTACCGGCTCCAGCGGGACCCGACCACCCGGATCATTCAGGCCGCGTACAACCAAACCCTGGCGGAGAAGTTCAGTCGGCGGAGTCGGCGGTTGGCGCGGGCGCAGGGGCTGGCGCTGTCGGACGAACGGACCGCCGCGAACGATTGGGAGACGGCGAGCGGGGGCGGCTGTCGCGCGGTCGGCGTCGGTACCGGTGTCGCCGGTCACGGCGCCAACCTGATCATCATCGACGACCCGATCAAGAACCGCGAAGAGGCGGAGTCGCCTCACTATCGGCAGCGCCTCTGGGAGTGGTTCACGGACGACATCCTCACCCGCCGCGAACCCGGCGCGGCCCTGGTGGTAACCGTCACCCCGTGGCACCACGACGACCTGGTGGCTCGGATCCTGGCCAGCGCGGACGGCCCCCGCTGGACCCTGGTGCGCCTCCCCGCCCTGGCCGAGGCGGACGATCCGCTGGGGCGGCCCGAAGGCGCCGCGCTCTGCCCCGATCGATTCGACGAGAAGCATTTCGCCGAGCAACGGGAGTCGATGGGGGCCTACAGTTTCGAGGCGCTGTACCAGTGCCGGCCGACGCCGCGGTCCGGGAACATGTTCCCCCGGGCGAAGGTGGGCATCGTCGCGGAAGCGCCGGCCGGGACCCGATGGTGTCGCGCCTGGGACAAGGCCGGCACCAAGGACTCGGGCAAGCGAACCGCCGGGATCCTGCTCGGCATCGGGCCGGACAAACTCGTCTACGTGGGCCATCGGGTCGCCGGTCAGTGGGCCGCGGCCGAGCGGAACAAAATCATGCGCGACACGGCCGACGCGGATGGCCCCGGCGTGCTGATCGACCTCGAGCAGGAACCCGGCTCCGGTGGGAAGGAGTCGGCGGAGGCCTCGATCCAGTCCTTGCAGGGCTATGACGTCCGGGCCCGGCCGGCGACCGGCGACAAAGTCACCCGCGCCGATCCCTTCGCCGCGCAGTGGCAGGCGAACGGCCCCCTGCCCAACCTCGGCAACGTCCGCCTGGTCAAGGGCGACTGGAATAACGCCTACCTCGACACGATGGAGCTGGCCCCGCACGGGAAGTTCCTCGACGACATGGACGCCTCCGCCATGGCCTTCAACCGGCTGACGCTCGCCCCGACCCCGACCGTCCAACCCCTCACCCTTGTCTGGGGATGACCCAATGACCGCGCCCGTGCATCGTCCCGATACCCCGAGTGCCACCTATCGCGCCCTCGAACCGAAGTGGCAGCGGTGCCGCGATGTCCGCGGCGGGACCGACGTCTTTCGTGAGAAGGCGACCACCTACCTGCCCCGGTTCCTGGCCGAAGCCGACAAAGACTGGGCCACCCGGGTCAGCCAGACCTTCGTGACCTCCTACTTGGATCAGGCGATCGGGATGTCGGTCGGGTTGATCAGCAAGCACGATCCCGAGCTGGGCGCCGAGGTCCCGGCCATCCTCAAGGCCGACTGGGAGAACCTCGACGGCCAGGGGAACCATGGCGCGGTCGTCACCCAGATGGCCCAGGACCAGGCGCTGCAGGACGGCCACGTCATCCTGCTGACCGATGCGCCCCCCGAGCAGGCCGCCCGGGCGGACGAGGAAG
The DNA here is from genome assembly GCA_964575605.1 of uncultured Micavibrio sp. GTDB lineage: Bacteria > Pseudomonadota > Alphaproteobacteria > Micavibrionales > UBA2020 > JAPWJZ01. The sequence goes on from CAZNRN010000037.1 coordinate 19,568, forward strand.
CGGCGACCTGGCGGCCGTACGTCGTCCGGGTCGGCGTCGACGACATCCTGTCCTGGCGAACCGCGGTGATCGGCGGCCGGCTCACCCTGCTCCAGCTGGTGATCCGGGAACGGGCGCTCGAGGCGGACGGGGCGTTCGGCGAACGGACCGCGACGCGCTACAAGGTGTTCCGCCAGGCCTGGGCCACCGGGGCTGACGCGGCGGGGGTGGCGTTCACGGACTACACCAAGCCGTACGTGCAGTGGGAGCGGTGGGAAGAGGTCCGGAGCCCCACGGGCGAAGTCACCGACCTCACCTTGGCCGCGCACGGCGACCTCGGGCGGTTTCGCGCGGACGGGTCCCGGCTCAGCGGCCCGAGTCAGATTCCGGTGGCGGTCATCTACGGCGGCAAACCGACCGGGATCCTGACCAGCCGGCCGCCGCTCGAGGATATCGCGTTCGCCAACATCCGCTGGGCCCAGGTGGAATCGGAGCGCGCCGCCACGCTCCACAAGGCCGGCATCATCATGCTGGCCGTCACGGGCGAACTGCAGGGAGCCCCGGAGACCGGCAAAGCCGCGGGCGCGGCGGGGGTGCTGCGGATTACCCAGGGCGGCGGCATCCACCTGAAGGCGGGCGGCTCCGCGGAATGGATCGAACCCCAGGGCACGGCCCTCGACCAGCAGTTCAAGGAGCGGGAGGCGATCGAGAAGCGCATCGCCGGGATGGCGCTCGCCATCCTCAAGGAAGACCCGATCGCGCCCGCCACCGCGACCGAAAGCCGGCGGGAACAGGCCAAGGAGGAGTCCCTGCTGGCCCGGCTGGTCCGGAGCACCAAGGACGCGCTGGAGCAGACGCTGATCTACCTGGCGGAATTCCGCGGCCTCCCGACCACCAGCCTGTCAGTCACCCTGCCCCGCGATTTCGCCACGTTCATCTCGACCGAGGACCTGCGGCTGGCCTCCGAGCTCGAAGAGAAGGGCCAGCTGACGATGGCCACCCTGCTGCAGATGGTGGCGCGCTCCGGTCGGTTCGGCGATGGGTTCGACCCGGCGGCGGAAGCCGAGGCCCTGGCTCAGGAGGCGGTCACGGAGCCGCCCGCCCCGACGGACCCCAGCACGATGACGGACGAGGAGCTGGAGGCGGAGTTCACGGCGCTCGAACGCCAGCGGGCCGAGCGGCTGGCCCGGCGGGGGGCTGCATGAGCTACGCGGCCTGGCTGGCGGGACGGGAACGGCTGGCGACGGAGGCCTGGATGCGTCAGACCGGCCTCTGGTCCACGCCGATCAGCGATGCCCGACTGGCGGTGGGCTGGCGGCCCGGGGATCCGCCGGTGACCCCGCTGGTCGAGGCCGGGGACCTCGGCGCGTATCGAGCGGCCCAGGCCGTGCAGCGGGGTGGCGGATGACGTACCGTCCCGCGCGCGAGAAGGGCGGTTTCGTCAACGTCTGGTGCAAGGGCGACCGCGGCGCCTACACCATGGCCCGGAACGAGTTCGACTCCCTGCACGAAGCCTGGCGGCTGGCGGTGGCGGGCACCGGGCCACGGCTGTACGAGGGGCTCGACCTCTACGGTGATCCGATCGTCCTCGACCTGCTGGAGATCCGCGCGATTGGCGAAGCCTCACCGGCCGGGCTTGCCGCCTACGACACCGAAGAGGACGAACGTCGCGCCTATCACCGGACCCACGGGGAGGACTGACCGATGGCCCGCCGCTCGCTCTTCCTGTCCCCCGAAGTCCTCGCCCGACTGGCCGGTCGAGTCGAACGCCAGATCCTGACCGAGCTGGTGACCGTCCTCGAACGGGTCCGCGCCGCCCTGCCCCTCGATGCGGTCGAGCAGGCGCTGCTGGAGCGGAACCTCCCGGCCGCGGTCGAGGCGATCGGGCTGCAACCGGTCCAGAATGCGCTCTTCGCGATCCCCGAGCGGACCCGCAGCCTCCGCGCCGATGCGTTCCACGCAGAAGCGGGGCAGCTCCCGGCGCGGCTGCAGGCGCTCGCCACCGTCCAGGCCTCGCTCGGCGTCGTCGCGGCCCAACAGCCCGACGTCCTCGCCGCGCTCGATCGCCAGGATCTCCGGCGGATTCGCGGGATCAGCCAGGGGACCGAGCAGGCGATCCGGAACCACCTCCGCCGGGGGCTCGAGCAGGGCCTCAACCCGAAGGACACCGCGCGCCACCTCCGCGCCGTGATCGGGCTCACCCCCCAGCAGGAAGCCGCGGTGGCCGCCCGCCGGACCCGGCTCGCCGCCCAAGGACGGGACCCGGCCCAGGTCGAGCGGATGGTGACCCGGTACGCCGATCGCCAGCGCCGCGTCCGGGCGGAAGCGATCGCGCGGACCGAGACGATCGCGGCCCTCGAGGGCGGGAAGCAGCTGCAGCGGGAACGGCTGGTCCGGGAGGGGACGCTGGATCCGGGGCAATGGGTCCAGGAATGGCAGACCGCGGCCGATGAACGGGTGTGCCCGGTCTGCGGGCCGTTGGACGGGGAGACGGCACCGATCGGCGGCACGTTTCCCGGCGGCTACGCGGGCCCCCCGGCGCACCCGCGATGCCGGTGTGCCTCCCTGCTGAGACTTGCCGCCCTGGCGGGCACGCGGTGAGGCCGTCGTGATTCCCGCCCCCCTGCTCCGCGCCAGCGCCGATCGGACGTTCAGCGCCTCCGACTACGCGGTGCTGATCTTCTGCTCCTCCTGCCTGACGTTCGACTACCCGCGGCCCCTCAAGCTCGAGAAGATCGAACGCGAAACCGGGCTCGATCTCTCCACGATTGGCCGGGCCGTCACCCGCCTCCTGCGTCGGGGCTATCTGGTGGAACGACAACCAGATGGCCGCGTCCGGCGCTTCCGCTTGTCCAATCCCCGGTTGCAGGACAGCAACCTGCAGTCCGCCTAACCCTCTTTCCGCCGTCCTCCCCCGCTTCCCATTTTCGCTTCGTCTGCGCGGCCGTCACGGCGCGCGCGGGTTTCCTCTTCCTTGGTGAGGCCAAGGTATGACAGACGGCGACGGCGCCGAGGGCGCCAAGACCTACACGCAGGCGCAGCTCGACGCGGAAGTGGCCGGGCTGAAGAGCAAGAACCAGGAACTCCTGGGGAGCCTGGCCGGCGTCAAGGAGAAGCTGAAGGCCTGGGATGGGCTCGAACCGGACAAGGTCCGCCAGCTCATCGCCGACAGGGAGAAGGATTCCCGGGGCTCCGATGGCGAGGGCGACAAGGGCAACCTGGGCAACAAGGACTTCGAACGGATCCTCGAAAAGCGGGCGAAGGAGATCGAGGGGAAGTTCGCGCCCGTCGTCGAGGAGCTCGGCAAGACCAAGGCCCGGTTGCGGACGATGCAGCTGGACGACCAGGTGAAGTCCGCCGCCCTGAAGGCGGGGATGCTGCCCGAGGATGTCGACGACGAGATGGACATCCTGCTCCGCGGTCGAGCCAAGCGGTTTGATCTGAACGACGACGGGAAGGTGGTCGTGTTCGACGACCAGGGCGACCCGACCGGCAAGACGCCGGAACAGTGGTTCAGCGAGGTCTACAAGGGCAAGAAGCCCAAGGTGTTCGCGGGCACGGGTGGCCCTGGGAGCGGCTCGCGCGGCTCCGATGGGGGGGGCGGCGACGCCTCGGTGATCCGGCTGACGCGGGAGCAGGCCAGCGATCACGCCACGATGCAGGCGGCGCTGAAGAAGGTGGGCGGCGACTACGCGCGCGTGAAGATCGAGGGTGTCACATAGCAACGCCGACTGGTCCAGGACTGGTCGTTATCCCTAACCAATCAGGACAGCCCTTCGGGGCGGGAGCTCGACCATGCCGAACCTGTTGACCTCGGGACTGGCCTACAACCCGTACTTCTACGCCAACGCGGCGCTGTCGGTGCTGTACAAGCGGCTGGGGATGGCGTTCTACGTCAACCGCCAGCTCGAGCGCGAGAAGGGCTCGTCGAAGGGCGACACCATCCAGCTTCGCCGGCCGCGCACGCGGACCACCCAGGCGATGCCGATCGCGGAAGGGAGCTTCCCCGACCAGGCCCCCGAGTACGACAACCTGGTGATCTCCGAGTGGCGGGGCGACGGCTTCAAGCTCACCGACAAGGAGAAAACCCTCACGGTCGACCGGTTCATCGCGGAGCACATCGCGCCGGTTGCGGTGGGCATCGCCGATCGGATCGACCAGGACCTCGCCAGCCTCGCGCTCGAGGTGCCGTGGATCGTCGACGACGACGCCACCGATCCGTACAAGGACTTCCCCAACATGCGGAAGTCCCTCTTCGACACCAAGGCGCCGCTCATCAATCCGGCGGACTACGCCTACCAGATCGACGGGACGCTCCAGCAGCGGTACGAGTCGAACCCGACGTTCGTGCAGGCGAACACCGCGGGCTCGCAGGATCTCCAGCGGGACGGCCTCCTGGCCGTCAAGTTCGGGTTCCGCATTTTCGCGAACCAGAACGCCCCGACGTTCACCTCGGGGTCGGCGGCGCTGACCTCGCCCAACCTCACCGGCGCCCACACCAAGGGGACCCGCACCCTGGTGATCGACGGGACCTCCGGTTCCGGCACCCTGAAGCGCGGGGCGGTCATCACCCTGACCGGTCACACCCAGAAGTACGCGGTGACGGCCGACGCGGCCGTGTCCGCGACCGCGGTGACGGTCTCGATCAGCCCGGCGCTGCAGGAAGACGCCGCGGACAACACCGTGGTCTCGTTCGACCAGACTTCGGCCACCAGCATCGGGCTCGCGTTCCACCGTGACGCCTTCGCGCTCGTGATGCAGCCGCTCGAAGACGCCGGCCCGGGGATCATGTCGGCGACCGTGCAGGACGAGGTGACGGGCTTGACGCTCCGGTCTCGCATCTGGGGCTCCGGCGGGCTCGGCGCCACGATCTGGGCGCTCGACGCGCTCTGGGGGTACAAGACCCTCAACCCGAACCTCGCGGTCCGGCTGCGGATCTAACCGAGGAGCGACGGATGCGTAAAGCCGAGGACGGTCGCCCGCTGACGTGGCGGGCGATCGACCGCGCGACGGGCGCGGAGATTCTGGTCGACGATCGGACGTTCGATCCCGAGCAGCACGAGGATCGGTTCGGGCTCGGGGTCAACGCCCCGGCTCCGGCGGATGAGGGTGAGGCGCCGGCGGCCGCGAAGTCCCCGAAGAAGAAGGGGTAGTACTGCCCCCATGGCGCTCACCCTGGTCACCACCCCCGGCGACGCCACCGCGAACAGTTACTGCGCGGTGGCCGCGGCGACGGCGCTGATCGACTGGCTGCCGGCGTCGGTCGTCGCCGCCTGGGCGGAGTCGTCCGCGGATGACCAGGCGCGGGCGCTGGCGCAGATCACCGCCCGGATCGACCAGGAAGCGCTCGACCCCACCACGGCCCGGGTGACCGCCACCCAGGCGCTCGCCTTCCCCCGCAGCCCCATCTGGAATGAAGCCGGCACCGACCTCGAGTCGACGACCGCCATTCCGGCGCGGGTGGTGAAGGCGACGGCGCACGGGGCCGCCTATCTCCGGGCCTGGGCGGTCGCCCATCCCGGGCGGGACCCGTGGGCCGCACCGGACCAGCGGGGGATGAGCAGCCTGACGATCGGGTCGGAGTTCGCGGCCTCGTTCGAAGCGGGCGCCGTGCGCCTCTCGCCGGCCGAGGTCATCGTGCACGAGATCGTCCGGCCGCTCCTCCGCGGGCTCCTCGTGTCGCCCGGCGTCTTCGCCACGGTGCGCGGATGACCCTTCCCATCGTGGCCACCGCGTTCGACCTGGTCCCCGCGGCGATCCGGCGCCCGATCACCCTCCGCACCAAGGACGGGACGGAGACCACGGTCGAGGCGCTGCCCGGCGCGCCGAAACGGCGGTTCGGGCCGGGCGCGACGACCAGCCAGGCCGAACGGGTCTACGCGCTCGTCGGGGCCACGCTGCCGTTCGCGCCGACCGAGGGCATGCTCGTGATCGACGGCGACCGCGAGTGGCGGATTCTGTCGGTCAGTACGGTCGAGGATGGGGTCTCGGGGCTCGTCGCGCAGTATCGCCTGGCGGTGGCCCGATGACCCGGACGCTGTGGCGCCCCAAAGGCAACGTTCCCGCGCGCACCAAGCCGCCGGGGCTGGCCGTTGCTGGCGGGGCGTTCCCCTCCTGCGGGAGGGGCTGATGGCCGGCG
>CAZNRN010000038.1:0-23751 GCA_964575605.1 uncultured Micavibrio sp.
TATTGCTCGATATACTGCGGATCGGAAACGCCGGGCAGGCCTTCCTCGTCGACCGGCAGGCGCGCGATATCGCGGCCTTCGTAATCGATGCCCTCGCCTGCGGTTTGCAGCTTTTCAGGCCGGGCGGCGGATTTTTTCAGGCGGAAGGTCACCTGCCAGTCCTTGATCTTGCCGCGGTTTTCGATCATCTGGAAGACCAGCACGTCATGCGCCGCGCCGTGGAAGCCAACATGCTTTTTCAGCGTCGTCATTTCCTGCGTCTGGCCGTATACGACGCCCAGCCAGCGGTTGTAATAGTTGCGGCTCAAGGGGTAGCCGAAGACGCGCAGGGTGAAATCGGTCGTGGCGGTGGGGCTGGGCACGCGGCCCGTCACCTGCAGCGTGACGCCTTCCGCCGTATAGCCTTTCGGCACCACGGCGGCATAGAATTTTTCCCGCCAGCGGTCGTCGTAGCCCGTGTCGTCGAAGAACAGCGATTTGGCCTGTCCGAATTCCTGCTCGCCGGCGACGGGGTTGGCGGGGTCGATGAAAAACACGCCGCGCGGCGGTTTCAGCGCGGGGTCGGCCGCCTGCGCGTCGCGGTAAAGGCCCGCCATGCGGAGCGCCGCGCCGCGGTAGAGCGCCAAGGCATGGTCCCAGGTAAAAAAGCGCGACAGGCGCATGTTCGCATCGGCCACGCCCGCCAGCAGGCGCATGTTGTCGTCGGAAAGATCATTGCGATTCTGGCTGATATAGCGGAACGCCTCTTTCACCGCGTCGATCAAGCCGCGTTTTTCCTCGCGCTGCTGAGCGGCGTTGAAGGAAAAGGCGTATTTTTCAACCTGGTCGCGGAAATCCTGCAGCCGCTGCAGCGCGGCATAGGCCTTGTCCGGTTTTCCGGCGGCCTCGAAAACCATCGAGAGGCGCAGGTCGGCCTCTAGGCTGTGCGGCGTTTTGGGCAGCAGGGACGACAGCACCGTATAATCGGCGATGGCGCGTTCGGGCGCGGTTTTTTCGGTCAGGCGCGCGGCGAAGAAGAGCGCATCGCGTCCTTCGACCGAGTCCGGCGCGTCGTCATGCAGCTTGCGGTAGAGGATTGCGGCCTGTTCGCCGCGTCCGGTGAATTCCAGCATGCGCGCCGACCAGAGGCGGGCGTCTAGGTATTTGTCGTCCTGCTTGGCGGCGAGGGAGAATTCGGCGAAAGCCTCCTCGTGCTTGCCCGCGTCATGCAGGATCAGGCCTTTGTAGAAATGCTCGAGCGCCGAGGTGTTGTCCGTCACCTTGAAAACAGGCAATGCTGTGGCGCCAGCGGGTTTCTGGCCCGTTTCCGCCAGCAGCGCGTCGACCGCCTTGCCCGCGGCTGCGGCCAGATCGCCCAGCGGCGCGGTCACTGACTCTTTCGCCACGATATCCTGGCTGGCCACATCCATCATGAACAGCGTGATGTTGATATCCTTTCCATCGGCGGCGTAATTGCCGTAGACGACGCGGCCGACCCTGGCGAGACTGCCGAGGCGCTGCAGGCTGTCCTTATCGGTGAATCCCGCCTCCTGCAGTTCCATCTCCTTCAAAAACCCCTGCAGGCGGTCGCGTTCCAGCACATCGTAGCCGCCCTGCTGCGCGATGCGCTGCGCCGCCATGTCGGCAAGCGCCTTGCCCACCCAGGCCTCGCCGTTGTCGTCCAGCGCGACGAAGGGCATGACGGTAACCGCCATGCGCCCGCCCCCTTCCGCGGCGAAAGACTGGGCCGGGAAGAGGGCGAGGCAGAAGACAATGGCGATGGCGAGGATGCCGCGCATGGGTTACTTCGCGTCCACGATGGCTTTCACGAGGCGTTCGGCCAGTGCCGTGGCGCTTTTCTGCTGCGCCATCTTGCCGGCCATTTCAGGCGCGAGGTCGACGGCGACCGCAGGCTCGCGGTCGACCAGCAGCACCTTGCCGTCGGCATGCTTGATGGCTTTCAGCTCGACATTCGCCTTGGCGGAGACGAGGTTGCCCTTCCTGAGCGCGAATTCGGATATCGCCTTGCCTGTCACCTCGACGTCGGCCTTCTTGTTGCTGGCCATGGTGTCGACGATGGTAAAGCCCAGTTTTTCGAGGATGAAGGCAAGTTCAGTCTGCGCGGCTTCATCCGTGTCGGTGCGGCTCATGTTCATCGCGTCGATGACGATCGAGACGCTGGGCAGTTTCTTGCCCTCGACCAGCGGTTTCAGCTTGGCGACCACGTCTTCCTTCTTTTCGGGCTTGGCAACCAGTTTCGCGCCCTTGGCGGCGATCACCGCCGCGATCTTGTCCGACAGCTCCAGCGAGGCGTCTTTCAGGTTGCCGCGCAGCGGCATGGTGACAGTTTCGCCGAACATCCCGCCGGTTTCGACGCCGACGATTTTCGCCACGATCATCACTTCGCGCTGCACGGGGATGGTGCGGCCGGTCACCAGGACCTGCGCGCCCAGCAGGTGGCCGACGCGCGCCGCGGTTTCGGGGTCGACCGTGCCCGATTTGCCAAGCTCGATTTCGCTTAAGGCCTTGTCGACCTCGGCGCGCTCGACCATCATCAACCCGTCTTTTGTCGACAGGAAGGCGCTGACGATGACGGGCACTTCCTGGCTCATCTCCTCCAGCTCCTTGCCGGCCGTGAAGGGCAGGACGGCGGCGGTATAGGTGACGGCGGGCGCCTCGGCCACCTGTGGCGTGGCGGCCGCGCCGGATTCTTCCGCCGCGAAGGCGGGGCTGCCGAGCGCCAGCAGTGCGGTGAAGGCGAGTGCGTAAATGGTTTTCATGTGTAGTCCTCCTTTACTTGGCTACGAGGCCGAACAATTCGGCAAATTCTTTTTCGGCGAGCGGGTCGCCTGATTTCAGCGCACCTGCGATTTTGAGCTGCGCGCGCACGGTGACGATGCCGTCCTTTTCAAGCACCCTGACGCTGGCGAGGCCTTTGCTTTTTTCGTCAAGGTACAGCGTGTTATGCAGGGGCTTTTCGATGTCATCGGGCTGGCCCACCACAACCGCGGTGATAGTGGTATCGCGGGGCGCGGTGGCGGCCGTGTAATATTCGATTTTCTGCCCATCGAGAAAGGCGGTGAACTCGCCCTCTTTGTCTTGCACCACCAGCGCGTTCTTTTCGTTCTTCGCCCAGCTTTTGACGGCGTCGAGCTGCGTTTTCGGATAGACCATGAAGGCCGTGTCGTGCCCCTGCCCCCAGTTGCCCCGGCTGTCGCGTTCCAGCACACGGAAAAAGAACTGCGACGGCACGCGCACATCCGGCGCGGTAAAAGTGAACTGCTGATGGTGGCAGTTGTTTTTTTCGGCTTGCGTGATGGCCGCATCGGGCATCGGCATGTCCAGCCGCTCGGACGACTGGTACACTTCTGCTTTGAGCGCGGTGCAGGCGCCTTCTTCCGTCTCGTCGGCGCGCAGGACGATTTCATGGCCTGCGGCGACATGGTGGCAGACCATTTCATTGTCGCGGATGCCATCGATGCAGGTATTGCTGCCACCCTGCGCCACGCTGAAGGCGGTCGCGTCGGCGGCCATGGCGGCGCCGGGGAGCAACAGGAGAGCAGCAGCGAAGAACATCTGTTTCATCTTACATCTCCAGCAAGCCGGTTTTAATCTTCACGCCGGGCGCGTCCGCAATTTCGCCGCGGCTGCCGTCCCAGAACACCTTTTCACCCGCAAGGATGACGCGGCCGTCGCCGCTGACCAGCGTCTCGAAAACAACGTCGCGGCCGCCGAGGCTGACCTGCACGGTCTGGCCGCTGTAGCTCATGACTTCGACGTCGCGGCCCTTGTCGGTGAAGCGGATGACCACGGGCTGGCCCTGCAGCACGGTGCCCTGCTCCGCCAGCACAATCTGCGTCTGGCCGCCCGCGTTGATGACCGCCTGCACGCGGCCGCCGAACAATTCGTTGAATTCGGCCAAAATAACTTTCTCGCGCGCCGCATCGTCCTGCCCGAAGCGCACATGGCCCTGCTGCCAGCCGATGGCAAGGACGGCCATGCAGGCGATAACCGTCATGAAGACGGTGCGCAAGGCACCTGCCGGCCGCGGCGGCATATAGGAAGCATCCGCCCCCGGCATGCGGTGGGGTTTTGCCGCGTCATATTCGCCGGACACGTGCGACAGGATGCGGCGGCGCGCGGCTGCGTCCATCTTTACGCCCTGGTCTTCGCCGAAGAGGCTGATGATTTTGTCGTCATCCATGGCCGTACCACTCCCGCAGTTTTTTCTTCGCCTCGAACAGGCGCCAGGTCACGGTTTTTTCGGCGCAGCCCAGCACCTTCGCCGCCTCGCGGTGGCTCATCCCGTGGCAGAAGACCAGCACCACGGCCTCGCGCTGGTCGGGCGGCAGGCGTTTCAACAGGTCGTAGAGCGCATCGAGGCGCGGATCGCGCTGCTTGCCGGTTGTTTCGTCGGCGGCGGGCGCGGTTTTGGGCGTTTCCTGTTCGTAACTTGTTTCATGCTGGCGGCGCGTTTTGTCGCGGCGGTAACTGTCGCGCGCCGCATTCACCACGACCTGGTAAAGCCATGTCGTGAACCGGCCTTCGGTCTTGTAATAGTGGATGTTGCGCGCCAGCTTCAAAAAAACCTCCTGCGTTATATCCTCGGCCTCGGCGCGGTTGCCGCCGCACCACTTGAAGGCGATGGCATAGACGCGGTCGATATGGCGTTCGGCCAGCGCGTCGAAGGCGGCCTTGTCGCCTGCGGCGGCCTGCAGCGCCAGCGTCTCATCGTCGTCGTCTGTGACAGCCATTGCCCTGCCTTCTTTCCCATGAAACGCAGCCCGTGACGGCAAAGGTTTGAAAATGCCGGCCGGAATCACAGTATAGGGGGCAGGTATTAACGCTTAATTGATTGATAAAACTGGCTATTTCCGGAACCAAAAATTATTTTTTGCGCGCCTTGCATGAGGAGCGGCGGGATTACCGGTGTACCGGCTTAAGCCGATGATCCGAATAGAAATTCGGAGGCAATCTGGTAAACCTTTTTCTGGCCGGGGGTCGCCCCCGCACCGGCATAGCCCGCGATTACCGTCATGCGGTAAAGCGCCATCAAGGACGACAGCGCAACATTGACGTTGTTTTCCTTCAGCCAGGCCAGCACCTTGCTGAAATCGGCCAGCGTGTCGATGGTGACGGGGATTTCTTCGTACTTCACCACTTCGTCGCCGTCGATGGAACGCTCTTTCGAGAACGGCACACCGCCCGCGCGGGTGAGGCCGACGAATTCGGGCTTGCCGCAGCGGTCGATCCAGCGGAAGAAGCCGATCAGCATCGTGTTTTCCCTGACGGCGGGGAAATGTTTTTGCATCCCCGTTTCCTCGCAGAGCTCGCGCGCCATGCCGTAGGTGACGGCGACGCGCAAGTCGTCGTCGCGCTTTGCCAGCGTCATGTCGGAATAATTCATCGAGCCTGAACCGCCCAGGCTGACGGTATGCGAGCCCACGGCCTTGGTCGAGCCCTGGTGCAGCATCGCGACACGGCGGTTTTCCGTGATGAGCAACGTGGTGATGCCGATATGGCCGGAGACTTCCTTGAAAAAACCCTCCCTGAAACGCACGCAGTCGACGCCGTCCACCATTTCCTCGTTCACCGGGAAATAGGTGGTGAGGTCGGTATAAACCTCTTTCTCGCCCTGGATGTTGTTGCGGAAGATGCGGCTGCGGAAGGCCTCCGCGGTCAATAGCGCATCGAAGTAAAAAGATTTCCGCACCGTCACCGGCCCCTCTCCCGCAAGGCCCGACGCCATATCGTACAGCGCCAGTTTCTCGCCGTTGGTGGTGTGCTGCAGCTTATTCGCCACGCGGATGGCGATGTAGCGCAACTGGTGGCGGGAGCGGATGTAATTGGTTTCGCTGGAATCGACCTTCAAGGGCAACTTGTCGCGCGTCATCAAAATATCGTCGACGCGGTCGGATGACAGCGGGCTTTCGCGGCAAAGCCCCTTGCCATCGATCGGGTTACGGAAGCCAAGCTTTTCCTCCGATACCGCAGGCAGCACGGCGGACATCAGGAAGCTCAACTCCTCATAGGCGATATGCGTCGCGGGCGCGACAGTATACCGGACGCCGCCATGCGACGGGCGGTAATCGGCCGGCAAAATCGACACTTCGCCGCCCAGCTGCACGGCGATAATCCCCGCCTCGATCAGCATGGCGATGAAATCCCAGATGCCGTTCCAGGCGAAGACGGAATAGATGAAAAGCCCGAAGGCGAGGACGGTGATCAGCAGGTCTTTGCGGTAATCCGTGTCCCATTTGCACAAAAACGCCATCAAATCGACCCGCCCCTTGATATTGCGGTACAAGTTGAGATATTTGACTGACGAGGACATCGGAACTACACCACCGGAACGGCCGTTCTCCGATTTAAGCATACTTCCGTCCTGCTTTGAACGTTTAATCCCCCTATTAAGGAAACAGATATGGCCGTGCTCAATCCTTTTCGCATTGAACTCACCCGCGGCCCCGCCGTGGAAAGCAGCCACATGGTGCACGCGCTGCTGCTGGACGGCGACGGCAAGACGGTGGCCGCGCATGGCGATGCCGAACGACTGACCTTCCCGCGCTCCTCGTTGAAACCGCTGCAGGCCGTGGCGCTGCTGGAAAGCGGCGGCGGCGACGATATTTCGGATGCGGAGGTTGCCCTCGCCTGCGCCTCGCATTCGGGCGAGGAGAAACACACAACCGCGGTCGCCGCATGGCTGTCGCGCATGGGCATGACGGAAAACACACTGGAATGCGGGCCCCATTCGCCCTATATCGCGCCGTCGCGCGCGCCCAGCATCCTGTGCAACAACTGTTCGGGCAAGCATACCGGCATGCTGGCGCTTTGCCGCCATATGAAGGTGCCGGCGGCGGGTTATATCAAGCCCGACCATCCGGCGCAGGCGCGCATATTGGCGACCGTCGCGGAATTCTGCGAAACCGACATCCGGCCGGGCACCTGCGGCACCGACGGCTGCTCCGCCCCCAACCCCGTCATGCCGCTTTCGCATTTCGCGCGCGGTATCGCAAAGTTTTTGCGCACCGATAAGATGTCCGATGCGCGCTCGGCCGCCTGCAACCGCATCATGGTGTCGATGATGGGGCATCCGCAGCTGGTGGCGGGCACGGGGCGGCTCGATACGATATTGATGCAGGCCGCCAAGGGCATGGTTGTCGCCAAGGGCGGCGGCGAAGGGCTTTATGCGGCGATTATACCCGCCAAAGACCGCGTGATGGTGCTGAAGGCCGAAGACGGCGCGGTGCGCGCTGTGCAGGGCGGCGTTTACGCGATGCTGGAAAAATATCATCTTGTAGGCGATGATACGTTACAGGCTATCCGCCCGACCGCCCTGCCCGTGCAGAAAAACTGGCGCGGGATCGAGGTAGGCCATATCAGGATCGCACATGACATCTGAACCGCCGAAAGCCACAAAACCCGCCAGGCCCCGCACCATCTGGCACCGCGTGCGCCATATCCTTTTCGCGCTCTTCGTCATTTCCGCCGCGCTGGTGCTGGTGAAACTGCAGCAATCGGGCAAGGACATGCGGTGGAACCTGCCGCCACGGAAAGACAACGCCGGCATTTCAACGGCGCTCGAGACCAAGGTGGAGCGTATCCCCGATGACGCCGCTTTTGTCTTCCACAAGGAAGGCTTTATCTATGTCGCCGACGCCGAGGGCGACGATATCACTCAAATCACTTTCGAGCGGCCGCAGGGGGCCTGGGAGCATGCCGCTGTCTCGCCCGACCGCCGCTATGTCGTGGCGAACGAACAGAACGTGAAGGTTTTCAACACCCCCGACAGCCGCAGCCGCCTGTGGATTTTCGACCTAGAAAAAGGCACGCGCGCGCGCCTTGCGCCCGCGATGCTATCGGCCGGCAACGGCGGCGTCGACTGGGACCGCAAGGGTTTCATTTTCTTTGCAGGCAAGGACAGGGACCCGGTTGAAACGCCTGTGACCAACGACGATTACGCCGCCAATGCCGCGGCCAGCGATGTCTGGCGCATCCGTTTCGACGGCACGCAGTTAAAACGCCTGGTGGAAAGCAAAACCCGCGAGGAAATGGACGTATCGGTGTCGGAAGACGGCCGGATGCTGGCCTATGTTTCTGCCGACCCCTCGACCGATATCTATGATGTCTGGGTTGCAAACAGCGACGGCAGCCATGCGCGCCGCGCGGTGGCGGGCGGCAAGCTGCGCGTCGCCAGCCTGCGCAGCCCCGAGCTGTCGCCGGACAACAAATCGGTGGTGTTCAGCCGCGTGAACAGCGAGGTGCCGCCGAACTTCCCTTATTTTTTAATTGATAATTCGTCGAACGATATCTACACCGCGCGCCTCGACGGCAAGGATATGGTGCGCATCACCCGCGCGGGTCCCATCGCCATCGTGCCCGACTGGGACAAGCGCGGCATCTTGTTCCTCGACGTCAGCGACAAGGGAAAATACCAGGGCGCTGCCATCGCGCATCAGGGTGAAAAAGATCAGGAACCGCCTGTCGTGACCCTCAAGGCCAATGCCCCAAAGTGGATTCCTGCGAAATAATTACGGTTTTGGTGCGGGCGGCTTCGGTGCCTGCGGGGCGGCGGCCACAGGCGCTGGCGCTGCCGCAGCCGGCGTTTCCTCTGCCGCTTTTTTCTTGCGCTCGTCGCGGATGCGCTTGATGTTTTTCGCGCGCACATACCTTAAGCGCTTCCTGTCCGGATGTACCGCCGCGATCATGTCGCCCAGCACGTTTAACGCCGTCTGCGTCATATCGAGGATGCGGTCGGCGGGGATGATCATCGAATAGACCTTGCCGATCTGCCCCGAGGTCATACCCGTCTGGCGCATCACGGGGTCAAGCAGCGTGATGTTGGAGGCCGGGATGCCGGGCGCGCCCAGCGCAATCGCCATCACCGCCGCCGCCGTCTGCACATACTGCATCGGGTTCGGGTTTACGGCGAACATGGTCACGGCGTAAAACGCCGTCAGGCCCATGTAGAGCGAGGTGCCGAACATGTTGAAGACGCCGCCCAGCGGCACGACGGTATCGCGCGTTTTCTTCGACACGCCGATCGCCTTGAGGCATTCGCGTTCCTTGGGCATGGTCGCGCTTGAGGACGACAGGCTGAACCCGGTCAGCGCGGCGGAGCCAAGCTCTTTGAAATCCTTGCCGCGGCAGCCCATCTTGTAATACCCCGCCATCAGCGCAGCGCCGCCCAGCGCCATACCGGCGAAGGCGGTGATGTAATAGCCCGCGAAAGCGCCGAGCAAGCCCAGGCCGCCCGTCGCCATGGTGGCCGACATCAGCACGGCAACCGCAGGCAGGCCTGCGGCATCGATGAATTTGGGGAAGTATTTGTTGATGACGTCAGTCGCCTTTTCGCCCGCCTGGCCGGCCTTGACGATATAGGGCGCAGTGGTTTTATTGACGAAGACGCCCGCGACCTTGCCGGAAATTTTCTGCGCGGTGCGGAAGGCGCGCTGCAGTTTCGTGGGCGCGGTATCGGGATTGGCCTGCGTGTTGAAATCGCCCGCCACCGTCGCCTTGGCGCGTTTGTAAAGCAACGCCGCGCCCGTAAACGCGCCGATGATGGGCAGCATGTATTGCATGGGGCTGAAACCGCCTGCGCCCATGTTGACCGTGGCGGCCGCGCCAATGGTGGCGGGGTTGACCGGCGGGATCAGCGCCGTCATGCCCAGCACGACGCCGAGGCTGATCGCAAGCCCCGCGGCCGTGATGGCGGCGAAGCGGCCCAGCGTCGGCGCTTCCTTCATGATGCTGTATTGCGAGAAAGAACGGTAGATGTTGAGCCCGATAAAGGGCGCGGCCAGCCAGGGCAGCACGCCGAAGAACAGCGCGGGCGCCGCCGCCAGCACGGGGATAAGGCCGAGGTTGATGCCGGCGAAACCAAGCGCCGCGCCGCCCACGGCCGCGATCAGGAAGCGCATTTCCCACAGTTTATCCATGCCCGTCCTCGGTTTTTCCCCCTGCACCAGCTGCTGGTGCGTGGCGTCGTATTTGATGCCGTTCTTGTGGCAGTATTTTTCAAAGCTCGCGACATCCTTCATCGCCTTTTCAACCGGGTCCTTCGCGGTGAAAAGGTTGAAGCGCGCGGCAAGGAATCCTTTTTCCTTCTTCGCGGCCTCGTGCAGGTCGCGCAGCTGTTTTTTCAGCTTTTCGCCGTCGTTGATGTTTTTGGCCAGCGCGTCGTAGAAAGCCTGCTCGCTAAAGGGCGTCTTGCGGTTGTCGTTCAGCGGCTTTGCCTGCAGCTGCTGTTTTTCCATTTCCTGCAATATCTGCTGCAGTTCGGCAAAGCTCAGCGCCGCGCGTTTCTTTTTAATCTCTTCCCAGCGCGCGTCGCCATCCGGGTTCTTCTTGATAATTCCCGCGGCCAGTTCCTCGCGCGCGTTGTCATTCGCGCCCAGAAGAGCGTTCAATAACTGGCTGTTAAAATCTTTGCCAAGCGTCGTACCGCTGGCAAGCTCGGCTTTTTTCGGCTGCATTTCACACCCTTTGATAATGCGCTTGAATAAATGCCCTGAAACAATGCGGAGATTTTAATCCTTTAGGCTATTCTGTCAAGTGTTTATGGAATAATATTTCGCCGGGCGGTGGCGTTTTAAACCTTTGTTTTAAAATAGAAATAACGCGCATTTACCGCGGGGTGATTAGCCGGCTTTCAGGGGTGAAAGCTCGAGCGTTTTATCGTGCCATTTTTTGAGACTCGGACGGTGGCCGATGCTGACGATCATCGCCTGCGGCTGGCGTTCGCGGACGAGAGTGTAGAAATAGGATTCATTGTCTTCGTCGAGCGCCGAGGTGGCCTCGTCAAGGAACAGCACGTCCTGTTTCGACAGCAGCGCGCGGGCGAAGGCGATGCGCTGCTGTTCGCCGACCGACAGCACATGCGACCAGGGCTGCACCTCGTCCAGCCTTTCCTTCAGCTGCGGCAGGCGGCAGAGGTCGAGCATGTTGCGGAGTTCGTCATCCGTCGCACCCGCGCCTTTGGGGTAGAGCAGCGCATGACGCAGCGTACCGAGCGGCAGGTAGGGCTTCTGCGGGATAAACAGCGCGTTGGCATTCGCGGGCAGCGCAAGATGCCCCTCGGCATAGGGCCAGATGCCCGCCATGGCGCGCAGCAGCGTACTCTTGCCGCTGCCCGAAGCGCCCTGAATCAGCAGCGAACCGCCCGCAGGCACGGTAAACGAAATCCCGCTTTGCAGCGGCCGCCCGTCGGGCAGCGAAAGGGAAACATTTTGCGCATCGATGCCCTGCCCGCCCTGCTGCGGCTGGAACGAGGTTTCCGTCGTTTCCTGCGCCATGGCGATATGGCGGGTGAAACCGGTCAGGCGGTCGATAACGGCCTGCCAGGTGGCGATCTCTACATAAGAGTCAACAATAAATGACAGGGATTCACGCACCGAGTCAAAGGCCGACGCGGTTTGAGTCATATCTCCCAGCTTGATTTTGCCAGCAAAATAACGTGGAGCGCAAACCACGAATGGAAAGATAATCGCAATTTGGGCGTAACCAGCCGTGAACCAAGTCAGGCGCTTCTGACGCTTCATGATCTCCCAGAAGTTGTCAAAGACGCGACCAAAACGTTCACGGAAGGTCAACAGCTCTTGCCTCTCGCCGCCGTAGAACGCCACGCTTTCGGCGTTTTCCCGCAAGCGTATTAGGCTGAAGCGAAAATCAGCTTCGTATCTCTGTCGGCTGTAGTTAAGCCCGATAAGCGGGCGACCTATCCAGCGCGTGATAGCTGTCCCAATAACTGCATATATTAACGCTACCCATACCATATACCCGGGAACGTTAACCAATCCGCCGTGAAACGGCACTGTAATCGCACCCGACAAATTCCACAGTATACCGAGGAAAGAGAAAAGGGTGACCACTGCGCTAAGCAGGTCGAGTGTCAGTCTCATTGTATATTCGATAAATTGTTTTACGTCTTCGGATACGCGCTGGTCGGGGTTATCGGCTTGATTCCCCTGCACTTGCAAACGGTAATAGGCTTGTCCATCCATCCAACGTTCAAGCATGTGGCCTGTTAGCCAACGCCGCCACTTTAACTCCAACATTTGGCGGAAATAAATTTTGTAGACCGCGACAACGATATAAAAAAAAGCGAGCCAAGAAAACAGCCTGATACCGCTCCAGAATGCACTCTCATCCATATTCTGTAGTGCTGTATAAAATCCATTGTTCCAGAAGCTGAAACGCACGCTTAGGTATACTTGCGCAAGATTTAGCGCAATGACGACGCCGAGCAACAAGAAACCCCGCCATTTTTCGGACGAGGTCCAGAAGGGCTTGGTCAGCGCCCACAAATCGCGGAAGAAAGGTTTCATGACAAAAATTTCACGGTGTGGGGGGGTTGGGCGTGGTTTTCGGTGCTGCGGGTTTGTCGAAGCCGAGTTTATCGAGCGCGGGGCGGATTTCGGGAACGGACATGAACAGATCCCACAATAATCCCGAGCGGTGGTTTTCGATCATCACGACGATGGGACCCTGGTCGATGGCGAGGTGGCTTTTGGCGACCCAGTTTTCGCCCTCGTTAAAGCTGTCGACGAAGCCGTATTTCCCCCACAGTTTATCGCCCAGCTTTTCGTGGAAATGGCGCAGCGCCTTCATCGATTCATCGGGCGTATAGGGGAAGGACGACAGCGCGGCGGTGGGCGCAATCACTCCCTTGTCGTTGCGGGGCGAATAGGCGCCGTAGCCTTCATGGCTGTCGCAGGCGGTGAGCCCCCAGCATTCTGCGCTGAAGCCCTTGTGCCCGTTCGGGTTGGCGGCGCAATGCGCGTGGTTGACCAGCGCATGGGCGCGGTTCTGCTGGAAGTAATCGGCGTGACCGTCCTTCAGCTCGTGCGGGTTGAGGCCGAGGAAGGAGTAATGCGAGAAGAACAAGGGCCCGCCCGCATCGGGGCCGAGCGGCAGCGTGACGCCGTTATAATCCTTGCCGTTCTTGAAATCGCCGCCCGCCAGCCAGCTCTTATACACATCCGTCGAAACAGGATGCGTCGGCGAGGCTGCCGCCAGCACATGGGTTATCAGGCATTCGTTCCAGCCGCGGATGGGCAGGTTCATGTCGAAGTTATGCGTCGGGCTCCAGTGCCAGTAGAGGTTTTTTTCGCCTTTGGTATACCAGTCCCACTCGACATTTTCCCAGAGCTTGGTGATAGCGCCGCAGACCGCCTCGCCCTTGAAATATTCGCGCGCGGCCAGCAGTCCCATCATCAGGAAGGACGTTTCGACAAGGTCGCCGCCGTCGTCCTTGGGCGAGAACGGGATGGTCTTGCCCGTATTGCCGTTCAGGAAATGCGGGAAAGCGCCGTGGAAGGTATCGGCCTTTTCAAGGAAGGCGGTGATTTTTTCGATCTGCGCCAGCGCATCGGCGCGGGTGATGAAGCCGCGCTCCGCCCCTGCGATCAGCGCCATGATGCCGAAGCCCGTGCCGCCCGTGGTGACGCAGTCGAGGTCATAGCCATAGCCCGGCACGACGTTGCTGCGTTCCCGCGCCATGCCGCAGTTCGGGTGCGCGAAATCGTGGAAATATTTCAGCGTCTCGCGCTGTACGCGGTCGAGCAGCTGGTCGTCCGTCAGCGGTTTTTTGCCCGCAGCGCCGTTGAAGCCTTTATTTTGCATAGGCCGCATCATATCACGCCGCAGCGATTTGGCTATCGCCGCTTATTTTCGGTAACGCGGCGGTTTTGCGCCAGATCACGGATGCGGAGACAAGTCGGTCGGAGGCGCCGCCTGCGTGGATGATAAATTCCCCCGGCTCCCAGACATGCTCGAGGCTGGAATTGTAGAATTTCAGCATGTCGGGGGTGATGGCGAAGGTGACCGTGCGGCTTTCGCCCGGCTGCAGGAAGATTTTTTCAAAGCCGCGCAGCACTTTCACAGGGCGCGCGACGCTGGCGACGGGGTCGCTGATATAAAGCTGCACAACTTCGCCGCCCGCTACGTTACCTGTATTGGTGATGCGTATGCCGGCGTGGAGCGTGCCCTCCCCCGTCATTTCCGCCTGCGACAGTTGCAGGTCGCCATAGGCAAAGGTCGTGTAACTGACACCGTGGCCGAAGGCATAGAGGGGCGTGTTTTCGACATCGAGGTAGCGCGACTTGAATTTCCCCTCCGGCCCTTCGGTGCCGAGGTAGGGGCGGCCGGTATTTTTATGCGCGTAGTGGATAGGCACCTGCCCGACGTTGCGCGGGAAAGTCATGGTGAGTTTCGCGGCGGGGTTATGCGCGCCGAACAGCACATCGGCGATCCCATTGCCAGCCTCCGTCCCGCCGAACCACGCGGCGAGGATGGAGGGGAAGGTTTTATCCTCCCACGACAAATCCAGCGGGCGGCCGCTGAACACGACCAGCGCCACAGGCTTGCCCGTCGCGGCCAGCGCCTGCAACAGCGGCAATTGGTGCGGCGGTATGCGGATATCGCTGCGACTGGCGGATTCGCCGGACATTTCCTGCGCCTCGCCCACCACGGCCACCACGACGTCGGCTTGCTTGGCTGCGGCCACGGCCTCGGCGATCAGCTCGGATTGTGGGCGCGGGTCGATATCGATGCGGTTGTTGCCGAAGATGGCGATGCGGTCGGCGACGCTCTGGTCGTCGGTGATATTCGCGCCCCTGGCATAGATGATTTTCGCGTCGCCTGCGGCAGATTTAATTCCCTCCAGCAGCGTGACACAGTCTTTCCATTCGCCCGCAACGGCCCAGGTGCCGGGCATGTTCTTGCGGTCGTCGGCCAGCGGGCCCACGACGGCGATGGTACCGTTTTTTTTCAGCGGCAGCACGGCATTGTCGTTTTTCAGCAGCACGCAGGATTGCGCCGCAAAATCACGCGCGGCGGCGCGGTGTTCGGGGCAGAGGATTTTTTCAGGCGCGCGCTTTTCATCGAGGTAGCGGTACGGGTCGTCGAAAAGGCCAAGGCGCTGCTTGGCCTCGAGGATACGGCGGCAGGCCTGGTCGATTTCATCCAGCGTGATTGCGCCGTCATCTAGGGATTGCTTCAGCGTGGTCAGGAATCCCTCGCCCACCATGTCCATATCGGTGCCGGCATGCAGCGCCTGTGCGGAAACGTCTTTCAGCCCGCCCATACCATGCGCCGTCATTTCATTAATAGCGGTGTAATCGGTCACCACCATGCCGGTGAAACCCCACTGGCGGCGCAGCACATCGGTCAGCAGCCAGCGGTTGCCCGTGGCGGGCACACCGTCGACTTCGTTGAAAGACGTCATCACCGTGCCGGCGCCCGCGTCGATCGCGGCCTGATAGGGCGGGAAATATTCCTCGAACATCCTGATACGGCTCATATCGACCGTATTATATTCGCGGCCGCCCTCGGGCGCGCCATAGAGCGCGAAATGTTTGACGCAGGCCAGCACAGTATCATGCCGCGAGAGGTCGGTACCCTGATAACCCTCCACCATCGCCTTGGCGATTTGCGATCCTAACCATGCGTCTTCGCCGGCACCTTCGGCCACGCGGCCCCAGCGGGCATCGCGCGAGATATCGACCATGGGGGAGAAAACCCAGTGCACGCCCTCCGCCGTCGCCTCGACAGCCGCGAGGCGCGCGGATTTCCTGATGCGATCCATATCCCACATGCAGGAGAGCGCGAGCGGAATGGGGAAAACAGTTTTGTGGCCATGGATAACATCGAGGCCGAAGATAAGGGGAATGCCGAGGCGCGATTGCTTCACCGCCATATCCTGCCAGGGCTTTATATTCTCGAAGCCCCAGCAGCCGAACAGCCCGCCAACCGCGCCGGCGCGGATTTTATCGCCGGCGTTTTTCGTCACTTCGGCGCCCGTCACGGCAAAGCCGCCCGGGGCGATCAGGTTCAGCTGGCCGATTTTCTCGTCCAGCGTCATTTTGGCCAGCAGGCCGTCGATAACTGTCAACATAGCCGCAGTCTATACAACCCGCAGCTATATGAAAAGCGGTTTAAAATGCCGTATAATCAGGCCTTTGGGCCATCTTTTGGAATGGTGAAATGGAAGGATGCGCCCTTGCCCGGCGCCGATTGCACCCAGATGCGCCCGCCGTGCATTTCGACGACCTGTTTGCAGATGGCAAGACCGAGGCCGGAGCCTTCGACTTCGTCCTTCGAATGCAGGCGCTTGAAGGGCTCGAAAATTTCCTGGTGGAATTCGGCATCGATGCCCTGCCCGTTGTCGGCGATGGTGAAAAGATATTCATTGCCGCGTTCTTCCGCCCTTACGCTGATTTCGGGGGCGGCGGGGCCGTGGTATTTGATGGCGTTCGACAAAAGGTTCTGCACCAGCAGCCGGAACAGCAAAGGGCAGGCCTGCACGACGGGCAGCGCGCCCATGGTGACACGGGCGCGGCTTTCCTGCACGGCCTCCTGCAGTATCTCGAGCGATTCCTGCATCACGGCCATGGTGTCGACGTCGCTTTTCTCGCCCGAATTGCCGCGCGCTTCGGAATAGGCAAGCAGCCCGTCGACGAGGTTTTTCATGCGCTCGGCGTTCACCATCAGGCGCTGCACGTATTTCCCGCCCTGGTCGCCCAGCTTGTCCCCGTACTCTTCCTTCAGCAGGTTGCAATAGGTGGTGAGGTGGCGGAGCGGCGCTTTCAGATCATGCGAGGCCATGTGCGCGAAGGCCGAGAGCGAGCGGCAGGATTTTTCAAGGTCGGCGTGGTAGCCGTCGGATTCCCGGCGCAGGCGCGATTTTTCCGCGGCATTCAAAACACAGCGCGAGATGGAGGCGCTGCTGACATGCGCCTTGCGCATATAATCGACAGCGCCCAAACGAAGCGCTTCTGCCGCGGTTTCTTCATCGCCGCGGCCCGTCAGCATCACGATGGCGGAATCTTTCAGTACCGGATCCTTGCGCATGGCGGAGAGAAAAATAATGCCGCTGCCGTCGGGCAAATCCTGATCGAGGATGATGCAATCCATGCCGCCGCGGGCAAGATTGAGGCCTTCCTGCATGCTGTCGGCCTCCAGCACTTCGAAACGGCCGGAACCCGCGCGCAGCAAACGCCGGTAATGCGCA
Organism: uncultured Micavibrio sp.; assembly: GCA_964575605.1. Taxonomy (GTDB): domain Bacteria; phylum Pseudomonadota; class Alphaproteobacteria; order Micavibrionales; family UBA2020; genus JAPWJZ01. Next base: position 16,991 of record CAZNRN010000038.1, read on the forward strand.
CGATCGTCGGCGCTGTCGTCCACGACCAGCACCTTGAGGGGCCTGTGCGCGGACGGCATCATTTGCCGGGTCTCCGGCTGTGTTGGGGTTTCGACGCGCTTATCCATACTTTTATTCTAACACGCGGGCATAAATAAAGTTGCGGTACAAGGGAACTTTTTTTAACCGCAATTTCGCTCAAATTTGAAATACATACGATTGAAATTTCAGCGCCCTTTAATGTTATTTTGATATCCTGATAACAGTGGTAAACGGGTTTTAACCCTCTCCCGCGCTTGTTTAAAATTTCAATTTTTTTATGGCACGTCTATTGCAGTATTGCATTTGAGTAAGGAAGGAATTTCACGGGGGTGCAATATGATGAACTGGGTCGACACCAACGCGGCGGAGACCGCGAAAATGGCCGCGGCGCGCAAGCAACGCCGCCCGATTGCAATCGTGGATGACGATGCCGATGACAGGCAGGCGCTGAAACGCGAACTGCTGTTCCTGCTGGGCGACCAGCCCGTGATAGGTTTTCCGTCGGGCGATGCTTTGATAAATTTCCTGCAGGAGCACCCGAATGAAAGCGAAAAGCCTGGGCTTATCCTGCTTGACCTGCGCATGGCCGGCATCGGCGGCCTGAGGACATTGAAATACCTGCACAGCCACAGCGCCTTGTCGGAAATTCCGGTGATGGTCGTGTCAGGCTCTCGCGACGTGATAGAACTGAGCCATGCCTTACGCTACGGCGCGCGCGCGGTGCTGCAAAAACCGCTGTCGCGCTATGAATTCATCAAGGCCCTGCAATCTCTTGCAACGCGTGATGCGGGGTTACTGCAAAACTGACATTACCACTCAAAGGAGGACAGGATGCAGAAAGACAACACGCCGAGCACAGAGCAAAACAACAAGGTCGCCGAGTGCAGGGTCCTGCTGGTGGAAGATGATGAGGACGACCGCATTTTCAGCAAGACGCAGCTGGAATCATCTCCGCTGGTATCGGAGGTGAAAACTTTCTGTGACGGGGACGAGTTGATAAAATACATGAACGAACAGGGCTTCGACGACCACACAGTTCTCTGCATGACGCCCACCATCATCATCGTCGACCTGAACATGCCGAAAATCGACGGGTTCAAGGTGCTGCAGCGCCTGAAGGGCGACCCCTTCCTCGAGGATATTCCCGTCGTCGCGCTGTCGGGCCAACTGGATTACGACCGGATGCGTCGCGCCATGGACCTTGGCGCCGACGCCATTATCCGCAAGCCGTTGAAGGTGGAAAAACTTGCCGACTGCCTCAGCCACGGCTGGCAATGGCCGACGCGGGACATGTGGATGGCTTGAGCGCCACGCCCCTTGACCTCCTTCATTAACGCGCCCATATTCGGGACGTGAGACGCGTTATCAGGGCTATTCCATCATGAAAACCGGCACCCCCGCCGACAAACCCACGGCTATCAAGACCATCGATATCCCCTATGGCGGCGGCAAGCCCGTGCCGCTGTGCTATGCGGAATGGGAACCAATCGACGTTTACAAGGGCACTGTCGTCGCCGTCCATGGCCTGACGCGCCAAAAGCGCGATTTCGATTACATCGCCACGACGCTGGCCAACAACGGCTACAAGGTGCTGGCGGTCGACGCGCCGGGGCGCGGCGGCAGCGGCAAAATGTACGACCCCAACGCCTACAACCTCGACGTCTATGCGACCATCTTCGGCCTGTTCCTGAAAGAACTGTCGCTGCAGCGCGTGCACTGGATGGGCACCTCGATGGGCGGGCTTATCGCCTTCAAGATGGCGGAAAAAGGCATGGCGTCGAAATTCCGCTCCCTGACACTGGTCGACATCACGCACCGCCCGAATTTCCAGGGCTGCCTGCGCCTGACAGGCTATGTCACCGAGAACCTGCCGACGTTTACGAGCGTCGACCAGTATGTCGATATCCTGAAAAAGAACCTGATCATCGGCGCCGTGCCGGAATACGTCTGGCGGCATTACGCGACGCACCAGCTGCGCAAGGCGGGCGACCAGTATATCTTCCACTTCGACCCGAAGATCGCGCGCGCCGCGGTGCCCGCGTTGAAGGTGCAGATTGACCTCACGACGGGCTTGCAGAAACTCGACTGCCCCCTCGCGCTTGTGGCTGGCGGAAAATCGGATATCTGCACGGCGGCGGAAATCGCCGAGCTGAAAGCGGCGAAGCCCGAACTTGCCGTCTATATCGACGCCGAAGCGGGGCATGTACCGGCGCTCGCCGATACTGCGTCGCAACAATTCGTCTACAACTTCATCAGCAATTCCTGAAACAAAATTTCTTGAACGCGTCAAACATCGTCGTGACGCGGCGCAGCATCTGCCGCTATGTAAAGATTTCTGCCTTAAAAGCAATAAAAGTAGGTGTTTTGCTTAACACCAGAAGCCGGATTCGGGTTATGCTGAACAGCTTTTTGACGAGAAGGAAAGGGAGACGCATATGCCGCAGACAAACAACACGACCGCCGCCCTCAACGACGAGACGACGACTCGCGTCACCTCTGCCCGTTCTTTCTACCGCACCACGCCCGCGCGCGACCGCATCATGCTGGTGCCCGTGAACGAAGACCCGCTTCTTGAAAAAGAAGCCGAGTGCTGCTCCCGCGCGACGGATTGATTTAACCCACTACCCGAATTTTTTGGACGGAGGCTTCGGGGCGTTCCCGTTGGCGGGCGTTTTTTCGTCCGGCAACAGCCCTTCGCGGCGGTAGAGCGCCTTGGGGTCGGGCTCGCGGCCCATCATTTCCTTGTAGAGATCCATCGGTTCCACCTGCCCGCCCTTGGCGTAGATGGTATTGCGCAGTTTTTCCGACAGTTCCTTGTTGTAAAGGTCTCCCTTGAAGGCCGAGAAAACGTCGGCGTCCAGCACTTCGGACCACTTATAGCCGTAGTAGCCGGCCGCATATTCGTCGCTCATGAACAGGTGGTGGAACGAAGGGCTCATCGCGCCGTTGCGCCCGAACGGCATCAGGCCTTTGCCGACCTTTTCCTCGAGCGCCTCGACCGTCGAAATATCCTTCGGGTCGGTCATGTGCCAGGCCATGTCGAGTTTGGAGCGGAAGGTCATGCGCACGCCGCGGTAACCGGCGTCGAAATTCTCCATATCGGCCAGTTTCTGCACCATCTCGGCGGGGATCGTCTCGCCGGTCTGGTAATGCTTCGCGAAACCGTCCAGCACCTTTTGCTCCCATACCCAGTTTTCCTGCAGCTGTGACGGTAGTTCGACGAAATCGCCCTTCACGCGGTAACCGGTGATCAGCGGGTAGCGGCCCTGCGACAGCAGCGCATGGCAGGCATGGCCGAATTCGTGGAAGACCGTGGTCGCTTCCGACATCGACAGCAGCGTAGGCGCATCGCCAGTCGGTTTCTGGAAGTTGCAGCAGTTGATGACGATGGCGGGCTGGTCTTCGCCGTTTTCGTCAAGCCCGCGGTTGCGGAAGATTTCCATCCAGGCGCCGTTTTTCTTGAGGCCGGGGCGCGCGTAATAATCGCCATAGAACAGCCCCAGCACTTCGCCGGATGTGTTGTCCTTCACCTCGAACACGCGGATGTCTTCGTGGAAAACGGGGTATTCGCCGTTCTTCTTTTCCTCGAACGTGACGTTGAACATCTTTTCAGCGTGTTTTTTCAGGCCGTCGAGCACGTTGTCGAGCGTGAGGTAGGGGCGCACGGCCTCCGCCTCCATCTTGAACGTGTCTTCCTTCAGCTTGCGGCTGTAGTAGGACATGTCGTATTCCTGCAAATCGGCCACGCCGTCTTTCGCTGCGAAGGCGCGCACCTTTTGCATGAAGGCGTCGCAGGCGGGTTTATAGACGCTTTCGTTATCGTCCAGGAAATCCATCACCGCCTTGGGCGTCTTGGCCATTTTTTCGTCCAGCATGAAGGACGCGAAATCCTTGAAGCCCAGCAGCTGCGCCTTTTCATGGCGCGCCTGCGCGATTTCGATGATGACCGGGCGGTTGTCATAGGCGCCGCCCACGGCGATATTGCTCTGCGCCGTCAGAATTTCCTCGCGCAGCGCGCGGTTGTCTGCATAGGCCAGCAGGTCGGTCGGCGGCGGCGAGAGACGGATCAGCCACTGGCCTTTCAGTCCGGCTTTCTCGGCGGCAGCCTTGTAACCGCCCTTCAATCGCTGCGGCACGCCTTCCAGGTCGTTTTCGTCGGTAATGACCTTCTGGTATTCGCCCGTGGCGTTGACGAGGTTGTTGCTGAATTGCGTATAAAGGCCGGAGAGACGCTGGTTCAGCGCGGCCAGTTTTTCCTTGTCGCTTTTAGCTTCGCCCGCGGCGGGTGTTTCCGACAGCAGCGCGCCGGAGCGCACGAAGGTTTTGTAAATCTCGGTCGTCAGCATCAACTGGTCAGGGTCAAGGCCCAGCGTATCACGGGCGTCATAGACGGCCTTCACCCGCTGGAACAGTTTCTTGTCCATCAGCACTTCGTCGGTGAAGGCGACGGCCATGCCCTCGAGCTCGGCCGACATGGCGCGCATTTCGGGGCCGCCGTTGGCCAGCAGGATGTTGAAGAACACGCCCGTCACGCGCGCCATCTGGTCGCCGATGCAGCGTTTTTCGCCGATCATCGAATAACGCATCGCGGCGATGGTGTTTTCGAAGGTCGGCTTGTTGCGGTTGTCGCGGATTTCCTCGATATCGAGGCGCGCCGAGGCAATCGCCTGCTCGAAAGCAGGCTTATAGTGTTCGGGCTTGACGTCGCCCAGCGGCGGCGCGCCGTTCTTGAGGGTGAAAGGCTGCAGCAGCGGGTTATCGGACATCTGTTTCGCCCTTATTTCTTGTTGTTGAAGGCGTTTTTCGGGGCCGGTTTCTTCGGCGTGTTCTCGTTGGCGGGTTCCTCCGGCAACAGGCCTTCGCGGCGGAAGAGCGCCTTCGGATCCGGGTCGCGGCCCATCATCTTCTTGAACAGCTCGGCCGGGTCTTCGGTGCCGCCCTTGGCGTAGATGGTCTCGCGCAGGCGGTCGGCCGTCTTGCGGTCATAGAGGCCGTTTTTCTCGAAGGCCGAGAAGACGTCGGCGTCCAGCGCCTCCGCCCATTTATAACCGTAGTAACCGGCGGAATAGCCCTCGCCGCCGAACAGGTGGCCGAAGCTGGTCGACTGGGGCCCTGCGACGCGTTTGAACAGCCAGCTTTCCTTGATGACCTCGTCTTCGAAGCCTTCGACGCTCTTGATCGTCTTGGGGTCGGTGGTGTGCCATTTCATGTCGAGCAGGCCGAAGAAGGTCTGGCGCATGCCGCGGTAGCCGGCATCGAAGTTTTCCATGTCCTGCAGCTTTTTGATGGTGGCGGCGTCGAGCTGCTGGCCGGTCTTGTCGTGGCGGGCGAAGGTGTCGAGCACCTCTTTCTCTTTCGCCCAGTTTTCCATGAGCTGCGAGGGCAGCTCGACGAAATCGCGCAGCACCGAGGTGCAGGTGAGCGAGCGGTAGTTACCCTCGGCCAGCAGCGCGTGCAGCCCGTGGCCGAATTCGTGGAAGACGGTGCGCAGGTCGTCCAGCGACAGCAGCGTCGGGTGCTCGTCGGTGGGTTTCGGGAAGTTGCAGACGTTGGTGACGAGCGAAATCTCGTTCTCGCCCTCGACGCTCAATCCGCGTTTCCTGAAGGTATTCATCCAGGCGCCGTTGCTTTTCGCGCCGGGGCGGGCGTAGTAATCGGCGTAGAAAATGCCGACCATATCGCCGGTCGCCTTGTCCTTGACTTCGTAGACCTTCACGTCGGGATCGTAAGTGCCGTATTTGCCCTTTACTTCGGTCATTTCGATGTTGAAGAGTTTTTCTGCATGGGCGCGCAGGCCGTCGAGTACTTTTTCGAGGTTGAAGTACTGGCGGATTTCCTGCAGGTCGACCTTGTAGGTTTCTTCCTTCAGGCGGCGGCCGTAATACAGCACATCCCAGGGCTCGATAGTCGACACGCCGTCGGTTTTCTGCGCGTAAGCGGATAGTTTCTGCATATAGTCGTCGGCGGCGGGGCGGTAGACGGCTTCGTTTTCCTTGAGGAACTTCATCACCGTCGCGCTGTCCTTCGCCATGCGGTCGGACAGCGTCATTTCGGCGAAGTTGGGGTAGCCCAGCAGTTCCGCTTTTTGCTGGCGGAGCGCCATGATGTCGAGCACGACCTGGCTGTTGTCATGTGCGCCGCCGAAGGCGATGTTGGTGCGCGCCTTCTGCACCTCTTCACGCAGTTCGCGGTTGTCGCAGTATTCGAGCAGGTCAACGGGCGGCGGCGACAGCTTGATCATCCATTTGCCGGGGTGCCCGGCTTTTTCGGCGAATTTCGCATACATCTGCTTGATGTCTTTCGGCAGGCCTCGCAGGTCGTTTTCGTCCTCGACCAGCTTGCCATAGGCGCTGGTGGCCAGCGTCACGTTGTTGTCGAAGGTGGAATAGAGCTTGGCCAGTTTCTCGCTGACCTCTTTCAGCTCGTCCTTCTTGTCGGCGGGCAGGGCCGCGCCGTTGCGGGCATAGGCCTGGTAGGTGCGCTCCAGCAGCCTTGCCTGTTCGCCCGACAGGATCATGCTGTCTTTCTGGTCGTAAACGGCCTTCACGCGGGCGAAGAGCGTATCGTCGAGCATCACGTCGTTGCCGAATTTCACGCATTCGTTGTCGATGGTTTCCTCGATCGCGCGCAACTCGTCATTCGCGTTCGCGCCCTTGACGTTGCCGAAGATGGTCGCGACGCGGTCCATAAGCTGACCCGCCTGTTCCAGCGCGACGATGGTGTAGATCTCGGTGGTCGCC
>CAZNRN010000039.1:0-23678 GCA_964575605.1 uncultured Micavibrio sp.
GAGGGGGAGGGTTTGATATTAGGGCGGGGTACACCAGATTATACCCATAAAGAGCGGCTAACAGTGCCATAAGCTCAGGCTATGGCCAAAGAATAATGGATTATGACAAACAATTGATATTAAGTAAACGATTAACGGTAATATTCTGACTTTGTTAACTAATGTGTGGCAGTCTAGATACTGGAGGAACAGGCGGCAAGTGGTTGGGTTTACTAAAATGGCAGAAGACGCAACGGTAAAGGCCGGCGCAAAACCGGCAGCGAAACCGGCACCATCGGGAGGGTTGTCTATGAACCCCTCGGCCGATGATTTGCTTGTTGCGCCCTCGCCGACGCCCCCGCAGCCCGCGGCTCCCACCACCGGCGCGGCATTGGTGCCGGGCGCCCCCATGCCGGGCGGCCTTGCGGGCCTCAACGTCAATCCCAGCACGGCGCCTGTCGGCAAGCGCATCGGTGACCGGCTGCTGGAACGCGGCCTTATCACCGAAGACCAGCTGAAAGTCGCGCTGCACGAAAAGAAATCCTCGACCAAGCTGATCGGCGAGATCCTCGTCGACCTCGGCTTTATCACGTCGACCGCGCTATCCGAATTCCTGTCTGAATCCACGGGCCTGCAGCAGTTCGACCCCAAGAAGACGATGCTGGACCCCGAAGCGCTCGAGCTTATCCCGAAGAAGGAAGCGCAGAAATACCAGATCCTGCCCGTTTCGGTCGATAAGGCCGCGAACCGTGCGGTTATCGCGATGGTCGACCCCTATGACGTCGTCGCGCTCGACAAGCTGAAACAGCTGCTGCCGAAATCCTGCACCATCGTACCGCAGATATGCCCGCCCGCGACGCTGGCGGATGCAATCCACAAGGCTTATGGCGTCTCGACCTCGATCGACGCGATTTTGAAAGAGCTTGCGGGTGATGCCGCGGCGGCCAAGAAAAACCTCGATACGCTCTCGGAAGCGGAGGCGTATAGCCATCCTTTGGTGCGCCTTGTCAACGCGCTTATCTTCGAAGCCGTGAAAATGGGCGCGTCCGACTTGCACTTCGAGCCGGAGGAAAACTTCATCCGCCTGCGCTGGCGCATCGACGGCGACCTGATTACCTCGCACACGCTGCACAAGGAATACTGGAGCGGCATCTGCCAGCGCCTGAAGATCATGGCCGAGCTGAACATCGCAGACAAATACTCGCCGCAGGACGGCCGCTTTAACCTGAACATGGGCTCGAGAGAAGCCGACTTCCGCGTATCCTGCCTGCCCACCGTGCATGGCGAAAACATCGTGCTCCGCGTGCTCGACAAATCGGCGTCGATCGTGCCGCTGTCGAAACTCGGCTTCTCGGAACACAACCAGTACCTGATTAAAAAGGCGCAGTCCCGCCCCGAAGGCATCATCATCGTCACCGGCCCGACAGGCTCGGGTAAAACAACGACGCTCTATTCGATGCTGAACGACGTGAACACGCCGGACGTGAACATCCAGACGCTGGAAGACCCCGTCGAATACAACCTCGGCATGATACGCCAGTCGCACGTGAAGGACGGCGGCGGTTTCACCTTCGGCGAGGGCGTGAAAGCCCTGTTGCGCCAGGACCCTGACATCATCTTCATCGGTGAGGTCCGCGACCTCGTGACCGGCGAGCAGGCACTGAAAGCCGCCATGACAGGCCACCAGGTCTATACCTCGCTCCACACCAACGACTGCTTCGGCGCCGTGCCCCGCTTGGTCGACATGGGCCTCAAGCCCGGCATGATATCGGGCGCGATTATCGCAACCTTCGCCCAGCGACTTGTCAGAAGACTCTGCCCCAAGTGCAAGGTTCCCAAGCCCGCCACGCCCGAGGAATGCAAGATGCTGAGGGACGGGCCGGACGGTAAGCCGATCGACCCCGCGAACCCGCCGACTATATATCATCCCGGCGGTTGCCCCGAGTGCAACAACACCGGCTTCAAGGGCCGTATCGCCTGCGTCGAGATTCTGTATTTCGACGACGAGATGGACGCGCTGGTGGCGCAGGGCGCCCATAAGGCCGAAATGAAGAGGGTCGCCCTCACCAAGGGCTTCAAGAGCATGCTCGACGACGGCATTATCAAAATATACGAGGGCACGACCAGCCTCGACCAGGCCAGCAAGTCGCTCAACTTCGCAGACCGCCTGTAGCGAATTTCCGACGTCCCGTGACTCTGTATATTCCCGCACTATATCGGTTAGAGGGCGCTAATATAAGTGCTTGGTTTACCTCTATAATTGGTGTAACACTTATAGGACTAGTTTTGGGAACGAGACGCGAGAGGGGCAGTACGTCTTAAAAGATGCCTAAGTTCAGTTACAGGGCGATCAATCCGAAAGGACGGCCGGTCCGTGGCGTTGTGAACGCCGCGAACGAAACCGATTTGTTCAACCGCTTGCAGGAAACGGGCATGAGCCTGCTTGACTGCAAGGAGATGAACGAGAAGTCCAGCAAGCTCTCCGCACTGACCGCCAAGAAGGTCAAGGTCCGCGACCTCATCCAGATGTTCGTCCACCTCGAACAGCTGCAAAAGGCGGGCGTGCCCCTGCTAGATTCAATCACCGACGTCCGCGATACGGCTGAATCCACGCGCCTGCGGGATATCATGAGCGATATTTACGCCGAAGTGACGGCGGGCAGCTCGTTCTCCAACGCGCTGGCAAAGCACCCCGGCACCTTCCCCTCGATCTTCATATCGCTCATCAACGCGGGCGAGGAAACGGGTAACCTCACCAACTCCTTCATCCAGGTGATCAAGCACCTGAAATGGACGGATGCGATGGACACAAAGGTGAAGAAGGCGACGCGCTATCCCAAGGTCCTTTGCGTTGTCGTTATCGGCGTTATTTACGTGATGCTGGGCCACGTCGTGCCCGAGGTGGTGGGCTTCCTGCGCAACATCGGCCAGGAACTGCCGCCGATCACGCAGGCGCTGATCTCGACCTCAGACTTCGTCGTCGGCTATTTCGGCTATATCATCGGCGCGATCATCGCCTTCATGGTGTTCCTGCGCGTCGGGCGCGTCCTGTCGGAGGACTTCAAGTACCGCACGGACTATATCGCGCTGCGCATGCCTGTCATGGGCAACCTTATCCGCAAAATTTCCCTCTCGCGCTTCTGCCAGACCTTCGGCGTCCTCTTCCTTTCCGGCCTCGAGATCCTGAAGTGCCTCGAGGCCGCGAAGCAGACCTCGGGCAACCTCGTGATTACCGAGGCGCTGCAGGGCGTGAAGACGCAGGTGCAGGAAGGCTCGGGCCTTTCGGCCGCGCTCAACTCCTCGGGCGAGTTCCCGTCGCTGGTCGTGCGCATGGTCAAGATCGGCGAGGAATCGGGTAACCTGACGGGCGTTCTCGAACAGGTTTCGGAATTCTACGACAAGGACGTGAACGAAGCGGTTGACGCGATGATCCAGATGATCGAACCCGCGCTGACCGTCGTGCTGGGCGGCATGCTGCTGTGGATCGCGGCCGCGGTCTTCGGCCCCGTTTACGACAGCTTTGGCAAGATGGGCGGGTAAGCAATGGTCGCGCTGGGCGGTGGAAAAAGGGTACTTCTGGTGGGCGGCGAGGGCGTTGTGCTTTACGCGCCGCACGGCCGCGGAATGGAGCGTGAAACCTCCATTTCCTGGGAAGTACCTAACTTTGACCAGCAGCTGGCCGAGGCCTTGGCCACCAAGAACCAGAGCAAATCGGTCGTCGTGCTTTTCGATGGCACCGACCAGACCTACCGGCGCGAGGAACTGACGGCGAAATTGTCCGTCATCGACCGCCCCAAATTCGTCAAACGGAAGCTGGAACTTGCTTTCCCCAGCTACCCGATCCGCGCATCGCTCGAGATCAAGCCGCCCAAGAAAAAAGGCAAGCAGGCCAAAGGCGCGCGGCAGGAATTGCCGTCGTTCCTTTTTGTCGCGCTGCCGGAAACCGAGCAGCTCGACCGCATCGGCAATGCGATGTACGAAGCAGGCGTGCCTGTCGCAGGCTTCGGCCTGCTGCCGCTGGAATCGATGGGCCTCGTCAACGAGATGTCCGAAAAGGTTTTCGCCGGCCGCGGCAAGAAGTCGCGCTGGGCGGTCCTTGTCGGCCAGCATGAAACGGGCGGCCTGCGCCAGGTCGTCATCAAAGACGGCAACCTCGCGCTGACGCGCCTTACCCCCACGTCGGAGGCCGGCACCAGCGGCACAGGCTGGGTGGAAGAGGTCACGCGCGAACTCAAGGCGACGCTCACCTATATCTCGCGCTTCGGCTACAACAATGACGACGGCCTCGACGTCGTCGTCGTCTGCGGCGACGTGGAAAAGCAGTTTTTCGACACCAAGGCCATCCCGGTCACGAACTTCCAGTGCGTCAACGTGTCGGAAGCGATGCGCCATATCGGCCTGCGTTCCTTCGGCATGGAGAAAAGCAACTTTGCCGACGCGCTGCACGCCGCCTGGGCGTCGCGCAAGGGCGGCCTCAAGCTTGCCGTCAAGGTGCCGTCGATCCAGCGCATTATGGCGCCGCGCCTGGCCGCGCGGGTCGGCTCTGTGCTGATGGCCCTATCTATCCTCGGCCTGATGGGCTTTACGGCACAGGGCTTCCAGCAATACCGCTCGCTCGAGGAAGAGATTACCGGCAAACAGAACCAGAAAGCGATGCTTGATCGCGAATACGAGCAGGAGTCGAAGGTTTTCGACACGCTGGCCGTCAAGCCGGACGTCGTCAAGGGCGCTCTTGCCGCGAAAAAATTGCTCGAGACCAACAGCATCAGCCTGCGCCCGCTGCTGCACCTGCTGAAAAACACCCTGCCATCCGATGTGACGATACAGAACCTGAACATCGAGCATTCCGCCTCCAGCCACCTCAAGGTTGCGGATGCGTCGAACGGCGGCGGCCTCTTCGCCGCGCCCGAAGACCCGACCGACCCCGGCAAGGTGCGCATCAACCTGATTTATTCGCTGCCCGACAGCCTGATACTCGAACAAAAGGTATTGCGCTCGGAAGACCTGGTGAAGAAGCTTAAAACTGCCTTCCCGGGCTTCGAGATCACGCTTAAAAAACAGTTCGGCGGCGTCGAGCGCGAGGGAAGCGGCGAGGGTACCCTGGGCGATAAACAGGCGGCGTCTTCGTCCACCATGCTCGATGTTTCCGAGGTCGAGCTCAAGGGGGTGCCCATCAAATGAAGCTTATCGGCCTCAAACGCGCCATTATCCTTGCGGTCCTCCTTGCGATCAACGTAGCGATCGCAGCGGTGTATTTCCTGCAAGTCATGCCCATGGCCGAAGAATCGCAGCGCAAGCTTGACGAAGTCAGCGGGCAGATCGCCTCGACAGGGCAGAAAATTTCCTCGATCAAGGCGGACCTCGAGACCTTCAAGGTCACGCTGCCGCAATATAAGGAGCTGGAACGGAAAGGCTTCATGCTGCCCCAGGACCGCTTCCGCATGAGCCGCGACCTAGACACCGTGCGCCTGAAGGCAGAGCTGGCGGGCTTCAAGTTCACGATTACCGACATCAAGCGCGTCGAGAACCCCGATATCGACCCGACATCGATGCAACTGGTTTACCGCCGCATCAGGGTCGACAACGTGGAATCCCTGCTCGATATCAACTTCTTCAACTTTATCGATGCCATGCAGACGGATTTCCCCGCGCATACACGCTTCCAATCGTTCCAGATCCGGCGCAAGGACCCGCTGAACGGCGCGGCGCTGGTGAAAATCCAGAAGCGCGAGAAAGTCGACCTCATCACCGCCGAGGCGCAATTCGACTGGCTGACGGTTATCCCGAAAGCGACGGAAGAGGGGGCCCAGGGCGGCCCGGGGGGGTTGTAACATGAATTCGCCCGCTCTTCAGTCACAGGCTTCGACATTCAGATGGCCGCTGGTTTTTGCGGTACTCGTTTCCGCCCTTGGGTTTTCTGCCCTGGCATTTGCCCAAATGGGGGATGTCGGTATGGCGATGGGTGCGGCTGGTGTCATGGCCAACAACCCGATTTCGCAGGGCGCGCAGCAAACGCAACAGGCCGCAGCGCTGGCCGCAGGGCAGCAGCCTGCCCCCGCACCCGCCGCTGTACCTGCAACTCCTGCGGCGCCCGCGGCGGGAACAGCCGCGCCTGCTGCTGCGACGTCAACGGCGACTGCGCCTGTCGTCCCCGCGCCGGCGGAGCCTGTGATTGCGGACCTAAATTCCCCGTTCAGGCAATCGCTCTTTTTCTCGCCGCAAGACATCATCGCAATCAAAAAAGCATCCGAAACGCCCCCGAACGTAAAGATGACCCAGGACGGCAAAATTGAAACGCCCGTTATCCCGATGAACCGCTTCATCACGGTGTCGGGAATTACCTACAAGAGCCGTGACAACTGGGTTGTCTGGATCAATGGCCAGAAAGTCGTGCCGGGTTATATTCCGCTGAAAGAACTTGTCGAACTGGGCGTGGCGAAAGACTACGTGCGTATCAAATGGTTCGATATCGGCCTGAACGGCGTCATCAACCTGACGATGCGTCCTAACCAGACCTACTATATTGTGCCGGGCCTTTTGCTGCCGGGAGTGGCGCAGCAATGACCGCACTTGCCCAAGCCATGGATCCCGCTGTCCCGGCGGTCAATATCCGGCAGGTTTCCGCCGGCTATAAACACGGCATGGTCATCGAGGACATCAATTTCGACGTGAAGCAGGGCGAAACCTTCGGCCTGATCGGGTTGAACGGCGTCGGCAAGACCACGCTTATCAAGATTATGCTGGGCCTGATGGAGGCCGCAAAAGGCGGCGTCGAAATTTTCGGCGGCAAATCGCTGGATGCCGCGACCAAGAAGAAAATCGCCTACCTTCCCGAAAAATTCGAGCCGCCGCCTTTCCTCTCCGCGCTTGAATTCGTGAAATTCTCTCTCGAACTTTACAGGCGCCCCTTCTCGGAAGAGGCGGTGATGAAGGCGGCTGACCGCGTATCGCTGACGCGCGCCGCAGTCAAGCGCCGCGTCTCGACCTATTCCAAGGGCATGCGTCAGAAAACGGGGCTGATCGGCACATGGCTCACGGGCTGCCCGCTGCTGATACTCGACGAGCCGATGAGCGGCCTCGATCCGCTTGCGCGCGTCCTGGTGAAAGACGAAATTGCCGCCTGCCGCAAGGCGGGGATGACGGTTTTCCTCTCCTCCCACATCCTTGCCGACATGGATGAAATCTGCGACCGCATCGCCATCATCCACGACGGCCGCCTGCGCTTCTGCGGCACGCCCGCCGAGCTGAAGGGCCAGACAAAACAGGAATACCTGGAACGCGCGTTCCTTAAAGTAATTGAAGGTTCAACAAGGGTCTATGAATCATGAGCACCAGCCAGAACGATGACAACCTCGACGAAGGCTTCGAAGACCTCGACGCCACGGCGGACGCTCCTGCCGACGAAGCCCCTGTCACGGAAGACGGCGGCCCCCTTGCCGCGCCCACGCGCAACATGTCCTCGGGGGGCGGCAGCAAAAAGAACCTCATCATCCTGGGCGGCCTTCTGGCTGTGCTGCTGCTGGGTGGCGGCGGCGCTTATTTCTTCCTGATGGGTGGCGATGATACGCCCGCCAACCCGCCGGTCGCCATGCCTGCACCCGCAGCGCCCAGCGAAGCGACCTTTGCCGCGAACACTGACCCTGCCGCCACGCCAACCGACCCTGCTGCGGCCGATCCCGCTGCTGCCGTCGCTGCGCCCGCGCCTGATGCGCTTGCCGCTGTGCCTGCTGCCGACCCCGGCATCGCGCCCCCTGCTGATCCCGCTGCTGTACCGGCGATGCCGCCTGCTGACCCTGCAGCTGTGCCGCCGGTCGTTGATGCCACGGCCGCTGTGACGCCTGCCCCGACGGCGACTGTGCCCACGGTTGATGCAAGTGCTGCGACGACTGTTGATGCAGCCGCTGCTGCGGTAACGCCGCCCGTTGAGACTGCGGCTGTCGCCCCCCCTGCGCCCGAAGAGCCTGCTGACCTGGGCGCCCCCCCGGCTGAAGAAGCCACCGCGACCCCGCTCACGACGCCTGCTGCAACCACAACCTCGGTTACAGCGCCTGTCACTCCCGCGCCGGCCGAGCCGCAACCCGACCTGCCGATGCCCGAACAGGCCGTGACCACGCCTGCGACGACCGTGACGACCACCGTCACACAGCCCACCGGCACAACCACGGTGACCACGACAGCAACCACGCCTGCCGGTACGACCGAACCCAGCGAGGCCGAACTGGCAATCGTGCAGAACGCAGCGATCCTGGACCAGGTAACGCAACCCGGCACCGTCAGCCGTCCTTTCGACCCTGCGGCGCCGACGCCCAGCCAGACCAACGCGATCAAGGAAGTGGACAAGCTGCTGCAGCAGCAGGCCATCATCCGCCCCCTTCCGCCCTCTTGGCTGCAGGTGAAAAAGAACTATGACGCCGACGATATGGACTCGCGCCTGACGGCCGCGCGCAGCGCGCTTGCCCAGAACCGCAATGCCGCGGCGCTGCAGCTGTTCACCGACCTGAAGTTGAAATATCCGAAGGACAGCCGCGTGCTGATGGGCCGCGCCGTAGCACTCCAGAAAATGGGGCAGACCGACGACGCGCTTGCGGCATATGAGGCCGTCCTGAATGCGAACCCGAAAAACCTGCAGGCGCTGACCAACATGCTGGGCCTTTTGAAATCGCGCGACCCGCAGCTTGCGGTCGCCAAGCTTTCGGAACTGCAGCAGGCCTATCCCTACCAGCCTGACATCACCGCGCAGCTGGGCGTTGCGCTGGGCCAGGCGGGCGAGTACGAGAAAGCGCTCCGCTATCTCGAGATGGCCGAGGCGATGGACCCGGGCAGCGCCTATGTGATTTACAACAAGGCCGTGCTCTACGACAAAATGGGCCAGGCTTCGGCGGCGGGCGACCTCTACCGCCAGCTGATCCGCATGTCGGCGGACGGCACGCTGGATGAAAACCTGCCGCTCGAGCAGATCAAAAGGCGCCTGTCGGTCCTGCACTAAGCCATGGCTGTCGCGGATTTGCCGGTGGCCTTCCACATCGTCAGCGTGACGCTGCTGGGGCTTTGCCTCGGCAGTTTTGCAAGTGCGCTGTCATGGCGGCTGCCGCGCGGGATTTCTTTCGTCACCGAACGTTCGCAATGCCCCTCGTGCCGCCGCAACCTCACTGCGCTTGACCTTGTCCCTGTTTTTTCATGGTTGTTCCTGGGCGGAAAATGCCGCCGCTGCAAGGCGCCTATTGGCTGGCGCTATCCGCTCATCGAACTTTCGACGCTGTTGTTGTGCTACCTTTTCCTCTGGCGCTTCGATTTTTCATGGCAGCTTGTGCCGTTGATGCTGCTGGCGCCCGTGATCGTCAGCATCATCGATATAGACCTGCACCACAAAATTATCCCGGACGGGCTGAATGCCGCCGTCGCGCTCTTCGGTTTTGCGTTGCTGGCCTTGGCGGCAATCGATTCGGGCAATCCGCCGGACTATATAATGCAGACGGGCGGCACCGCGCTTGCAGGTGCGCTGATCTACGGCCTTGGCTCGCTTGCACTGCGTTACGGGGTCATGCTTGTGCTGAAAAAGGACCCGCTGGGTCTGGGCGATGTTAAGTTCTATGCCGCAGCCGGTTTCTGGTTCGGGCTCAATGTCGAGGCGCTGGCGGCTTTTTTGCTGCTGGCAGGTGTTATGGCCGTGGCGCTGGCGCTCGTCTGGAGGCGCGCGACGGGGGAGGCCGAGTTCCCGTTCGGTCCCGCATTGGTGGTGGCCTTTACGGCCGTGCTGGTCTGGCACCCGCCGGTTTTCCTCGCGCAATATATGTAAACCATGATTTACCTTTTTTTCAGGTAAAATAGGCTATCTTTATAAGGTACCGGCAGGGGTACAGGCGTTCACGAATCTTCCTGCCAAAGGTGTGTAGCGGGTTTTTTAAATGGCCCGGGGTAATCGAGGGGGATAAAGCCGTGGAAATCACCGAACTTCTGAAATTTACGCTGGAAAACAAGGCGTCGGACTTGCACCTGAGTTCGAACAACCAGCCGATCGTGCGCATCGACGGCGACCTGCAGCGCATCAAGACCGATATGCTGACCAGCGACATTATTCGTACAATGTTATTCGCGGTGATGACCGAAGACCAGCGCGCGGTTTACGAACGCGAGCTCGAGCACGACTTCGCTATCTCGCTGGGGCAGGACGCGCGTTTCCGTGTCAACGCCTTTACCAACCGCGGCGGCGCTGCTGCCGTCTTCCGGGTCATTCCCACGAAAATCCCGACGATGGAGCAGCTCGACCTGCCGCCCGTCATGCGCCGCCTGGCCGAGCTTGAAAAAGGCCTCGTCCTCGTGACCGGCCCGACAGGCTCGGGTAAGTCGACGACCCTGGCTTCGATGATCAATCACATCAACGCGACCTATCCCTATCACATCCTTACCGTCGAGGACCCGGTGGAATTCTTCCATCCGTCCAAGACCTCGCTTGTCAATCACCGCGAGGTCGGTAACGACACGCGCTCCTTCGCCCGCGCGCTGAAATCAGCGCTGCGCGAAGACCCCGACGTCATCCTTGTCGGTGAGATGCGCGACCATGAAACGATCTCGCTAGCGCTCACCGCCGCAGAAACGGGCCACTTGGTTTTCGGCACCCTGCACTCGAACACGGCATCTAAAACCATCGACCGTATCATCGACGTGTTCCCGGCGGCCGAGAAAGAGATGGTTCGCGCGATGCTTTCATCCTCGATCCAGGGGGTTATTGCGCAATCGCTGCTGAAACGCGCGGGCGGCGGACGTGTTGCCGCACACGAGATCATGGTGGGTACGAACGCCGTGCGAAACCTTATCCGTGAAAACCAGCTGGCGCAGCTTTACTCGATGATCCAGACCGGTTCGCGTTACGGCATGCAGACCATGGAAGACTCGGTCAACGACCTTGTCGTCACCGGGGCCATTACCGAAGAAACCGCGCATGAAACACTGAAAGACGCAACCGAGGATATGGCGGAAGCCAACGAAGGCATCCAGGGCGGCAATGCACCTGCGCAAAAAGGCGCGCCGAAGCCGATGATGGGCAAGGGCGCGCCGCCGAAAGCCGTCGCACCGCCGCCCAAGGCCGCGGCCAAACCCGCTGTCGCGCCGCCCAAGCCGGCCGCGCCTGAACCTGCGGCGGAAGGCGAAGAGGGCAAGGCTGAAGGCGGAGGATATTCCTTTTGAGCGGCGTCGCAATCTACGCATACCTGAACGAGATGATAAAGCAGTCGGCGACCGACCTTTACATCACCTGCGGCGTCCCCCCGACACTGCGCGTGGACAACGAACTGCACCCGCTGGGCGACCAGCAATTGCAGGAAGACGACGTACAGGCGATGCTGAACGAAGTCCTCACCTCCCGCCAGCGGCGTGAATTCGACGCGAACATGGAACTGAACCTCGCCTTCGACATGGGCAAGGAAGGGCGTTTCCGGGTGAACGTGATGCGCCAGCGCCAGCATACCGGCATGGTCATCCGCCGCATTACCAGCGAGATACCCTCGTTCGAGAAACTTCGCCTTCCCAAGATCATGGAAAAACTCGCGCTCGAAAAACGCGGGCTCATTATGCTGACCGGCGTGACCTCGTCGGGTAAATCGACGTCGCTCGCCGCCATGGTCGACTACCGCAACCAGACGGTCGGCGGCCATATCATCACGATCGAGGACCCGATCGAGTATTACCACGAGCATAAAAAGGGCGTGATCACGCAGCGTGAAATCGGCATCGACACGAACTCTTACGCGGTCGCGCTCAAGAACGCGCTGCGCCAGAAGCCCGATGTCATCTTGGTGGGCGAGGTGAGGGACCCCGAGGTGATGGAGCAAACCATCACCGCCGCCGAAACCGGCCACTTGTGCCTGGCGACCATCCACACCAACAACGCGCCGCAGGCGATCGAGCGTATCATCAACTTCTTCCCCGAAGACCGCCAGCAGCAGATACGCATCGCTCTCTCGATGAACCTGAAGGCGATCGTTTCGCAGCGTCTGATCCGCACGATCAAGGGCGACATGGTGGTGGCACTGGAAATCCTGCTCAACGAAGCGCTCATCAAGGAATTAATCCTCAAGGGCGAAACGACCAAGATTAAGGAAATCATGATCTCCAGTGGCCAGGCCTCCGGCATGATCACTTTCGACCAGTCGATCCTCAAATTGTACAGCGACGGACTTATTTCAGAGCAGACGGCGGTCGCCGAGGCCGATATTCAGGCGGATATGAAAATGAAGATCCAGAATATCAAGCTCAGTGACAAGTCCAAAGGCTCGTCCAGCGTTGACACCTCTAAGCTCTCCCTGTAAAAATTATTTGATTATAAAGGTATAGGCTGGATGTAAAACATCCTCTTGTACATAACTTTTTCGGGAAGTTGGGGCTTTTAATGTTCGTATCTGGTCGCTTCGGCCGCTTCGGCGGTTTCGTCATCACGGCAGCAGCAGTGGTCTTCCTGACCAGTTGCGAAGCGGCAAAAAACCAGCTGCAATTTGACCGCAGTGTCGAACTTGACCGCCAGGATTACCGCGATGCACTGAAGCCGATGCCCGCGCCGAACGATGCGGAAACGGCAGCGCCTGATTTCCAGGCCGTCCTTTCCACTCCTGAAGAACTCCGCATGCCGTCGCCGCTCGTCAGCGTCGCGGTGAACCAGACCGTCGGCCTGCGCGACCTTATCTGGCAGCTCGCCGAACAGGCGGATGTCGATGTGGAACTTGATCCGCAGATCCACGGCACGATCAGCTTTGTTGCCAAGGAACGCCCCTTCGACGAAGTCATCGCGCGCATCTCCGACATGGCCGGCCTGCGTTACAAATTCGAAAACAACGTGCTGCGCGTCGAGCTCGACCGTCCCTATACGCACAACTACAGCGTCGATTTCATCAACGTCTCGCGCAAGGGTAGCCTTTCGATCAACACCAGCATCAGCCTCGCGTCGACCGAAGGCGGCGCTTCTGGTAGCGGCAGTTCATCTTCGAGCATCAGCAACGAAGTGAACCCTGACCTGTGGAAGGAACTCAACGACGGTCTCGAGCAACTGCTGTCGTCCTCTGACACCTATATCCCGCTGGCGACGCTGTCTGACCCGGTTTCGGCGCCTGCGACGCCCGCACCACCGCCCGCACCTGCCAACCCTGATGCACCGCCGCCGCCGCCGCCGCTGCCGGGCGACCCCGCCGTCGCGCCGCTGCCTGCCGCGCAGGCGCCCGTGCTCAACATCAGCACGCCTCCCGGCGAGCCGATGGTGCCGAACCCGCCCGCGACCTTCTCGATCAGCCGCCAGTCCGGGATCGTCAGCGTCTTTGCCAGCGACCGCCAGCAGAAACTGGTGCAGCGTTTCATGAACGATTTCCGCCGCCGCATCGGCACCCAGGTGCTGATCGAGGCGAAAGTGCTGCAGGTCGAACTGAACGACGAATATAACGCCGGTATCGACTGGAGCGACTTCGACCTTACCGGCCTCCTGAAAGTGGCCCAGTCGTATCCGCTGCCTGACTTCGTCCCCGACCTGAGCGGCGGCAGCTCCTTCGGCGTCACCTTCACCAAGGGCAACTTCAACCTTGCACTGCAGGCGATGAACCGTTTCGGCAATATCCGCATCCTGTCCAGCCCGCGCGTGACGGTGATGAACAACATGCCCGCGATCGTCAACGTGACCCAGAGCTTCGTTTACTTCGACTTCGACGTTGAAGCCGGCACGACTGATACCAACGGTGTTACCACGCCCCCCACGATCGATGGCGAAGTGCGCTCGGTCCCTGAGGGCGTGCTGCTGAACGTGATTCCGACCGCCAACCCCGACACGGGCGAGATCGTTATGGTCGTCCGCCCGACGGTGTCCAAGATTACGACCACCGTCACCGACCCGACAGTAAGCCTGACGCTTGCCCTCAACAACGGCGGCGTGCCCGCCGTGCCGGTGCCGGACAACGAAATCCCGCGCGTCGCACTCCAGGAAATCGATTCCATCCTCCGCATGCAGTCCGGCCAGATGATGGCGCTGGGCGGCCTGATGGAGGATGAGAACAGCGTCACGCAGGAAGGTGTGCCTGTCGCGGCTGACCTGCCCATCGTCGGCAGCCTGTTCCGTAACCACAAGGATGGCGTACGCAAAAGCGAACTCGTCATCTTCCTGAAGGCCACGATCGTCGCCGGCTCGAACGTCGATGATATGGAGAAGAAGGCCTATAAAGTCTTCGGTCTGGACCGCCACCCCGGCCGTCTCTGATCGGGGCCAGACGCGGAGCCTGACTAAATGATTTCACGGCCTCTCATCAAATTTGTCCTGACCGCTGCGTTCCGGGACAAGCTGCTTATCACGCTGCTCGTGATGATCGGTGTGGGCGCAGGGCTTTCCATGTTCCTGGGCGACGCGGCAATCGCGGAAAAGGAAAGCTTCGCGCTGGTTTTCGGCGCCAGCGGCCTGCGCTTTCTTTCCGTCATCGGCGTTGTCCTGTTCTGCTGTTTTTACGTGCGCCGGGCCTTCGAGACCAAGGAAGTCGAATTCCTGCTCTCGCGCCCGCTGTCACGCATGTCGTTCCTCTTCAACCACGCCGTCGCTTTCATGGTGCTGTCGGTGCTCGTGACCGCCGCCGTTGTTGCCGCCGTCGCCTGCTTGGGCCGGCCCGACATGGCCGGGCTGGGCGCCTGGGGTTTCAGCATCGCCATTGAAAATATGATTATGGCGGTGACGGCGCTCTTCTTCTCGATGGTGCTGGCAAGCGCGGCGGGATCAGCGCTAGCGACGCTCGGTGTCTATGTGCTGGCGCGCCTGATGGGGACGCTGCTGGGTATTGCCGCCGTCACGCCGGAAAAGGTTATTTACGCGATCATGAACAACGTCATGAACCTGATTTCGGTCGTTATTCCCCGTCTGGACCTTATGGGCCAGACATCTTGGCTGGTTTATGGGGTGGAGGGCTCTGGTGGAATCGACTTCCTCGAGCGGGCGGGGACTTACGCCCACCGCCTGATGGAAACGCTTGGTATCTTGGGCTTCATGGCGGCACAGGGTGCGCTTTTCATCGGCCTGCTGCTGTTCTGCGCCGCGTTTGATTTCCTCCGGCGGCAGTTCTGATGTCACCCGCCCAGCTCAAAAAAGCGATCAATGCCGGGCTGCTTGGCATGCTCGCCCTCAATTTCCTGTTCTGGCTGGCCAGTTCCGACCTTTACGCGCGCTGGGAAGGCGTACCGCCCCCGCCGTCGTCGTCGGGCGCGCGCATGATGACCTTAGGCGATGCGCAATTTTCCTACCGTTTTGGAGCTATCACCTTGCAGAACCTCGGCGATGGCGGGGGACGTGTCACATCGTTGCGCGACTACGATTACCAGCGGTTGGGAAAATGGTTCTGGCTGCTCGATTCACTTGACCCTGCTTCCAACCATGTCCCGATGGTCGCGGCCTTTTACTTTGGCGGCAGCGGCACGCCAAAAGATGTCGCGGTGGTGGTCGATTATCTCGCGACGGTGGGCAGCAACCCCGCCGGCAACAAGTGGCGGTGGCTTGCGCATGCAATCTTCCTCGCCCGGCACCACCTCAAGGACCTCAAGCTCGCGCTCGACCTCGCTTACCGTCTCGCGAAAATGGAACCGGTCGGGGACACGCTGCCCGAATGGGCGCGGCATATGCCTGCCTTCGTGCTGAATGACCAGGGCGACAAGGAAGCCGCGCGCAAGATCGTCGAAAGCCTGCTGCTCAGCAGCCGTCGCTTCCATCCCAATGAAGTCAATTTCATGAAGGCCTGGCTGGTCGAGCAGCTGGGCGTGGACCAGGCCGAGGTCGATATGATTATCAAGATGCGCGGTACGGACACCGCCGCACCGGACGGGCCGCGCCTCGCGCCCCCTGCACCCGAGTGAGGATTGCCCTTTAAGGAACCGGCTGTGATGGGACTGGATTATGCAACGACTTTCAGCCTTATCGAATGGCTGGCCATCACCGGGCTGGTGCAATGCGTGTTCATCCTCGTGTTCACGGCTTTCCGTGCGCGCAGCTGGCGGCAGGCAGCTATCGCCTTCGCGTATTTCTTTTTCCTCGCGCTTGCTTTCGGGCTACAATTTTCGCTCCGCCTTACCGACTTCGAACAGCCGTTGCGCGTGGCGCTGTGGTTCGCCTGGTCTATGGGCGCGCCTTTGTGCTTCCTGCTTGTCCATCAGGTGGTGAAACTGACGGATTTCCCCGAGCGCCGGCACCTTTTTATCCTGGGCGTCATGCCGGCCGTTTTGGTGCTGGCCCATATTTTGCAGCGTTCGCGTCATCTTTGCGAGGGAGGGGAATGGCTCTGTCCGCGCTTTCTCGACATCCTGTCTTGGCTGGGAGGGATGGCGGGTGCGTTGTGCATGCTGGCACTCTGGGCGCAGAAAGACCTCTTCGGCAAGTTATGGCGCCAGCGCGGCGCGCGTGAGCGTTACTGGCTGGTGATGACGCTGGTGCTGGCGAATGTGATGGGGATCATCGTCAGCTTGCTAAACGCAACCGGATACCTCGCCCGCACCGACCATGACGCGCTGCATGTGATCCTGGGCATAGCCTTTGCCTATCTGGCGACGACGACACTGTTCAGGGTTTATCCGTTACCAGTCGCGCTCAGCGCCGCGTCGCGCGCCCGGGCCCTGCTTTTGTCGGACGAGGAAAGACGAATCGCCGAAAAGGTGCGGAAGCTCATGGAGCTGGACAAGCTTTATCATGAACATACCTTCAGCCGTGCCGATCTTGCGCGCGAGGTGGGCACTTCCGAAAACACCCTTTCGCGCGTCATCAATATTGCTTTCGGGCGCAGTTTCCCCAGGCTTTTGAACGAATTCAGAGTCGAAGACGCCAAACGGATGCTTCAGGACCCCTCGATTCCCATCAACGTGCTGGCGTCCGAAGTGGGTTTCAACTCACTGGCTTCGTTTAACCGTGTTTTCCGCGCCCTTACCGGCGAGACGCCCTCTGCCTACAGGGCCGCACAGGCGCAGGAACAAAAGAACCCCGCCTTGTAACTTTGCTACTGCGCCGCGCAGCAAAATAATCATCAAAACGTAAAATCCTGTTCTGACGATTCTCAACTCGTCCCGCATTTTCTGGCGGGACGTTTTGGCAACACGGGAATATCTGAAAAGCCCAGATCGGATTCCATATCGATTTTAAGCGCATACAATTCGTCATCTTGACGATGTAAAGAGTGTACGTGCGTACAGGAAATATCGAAGGAAATCACGAATATATGGCAAGCGTATCTGCTTATTTTGTCATGGTGAGAAATATTCGGTCCGGATTTAAGCATTCGTTTAACTTTTTTGTTGAATTATAGGGATTAGGTCACCAGACTTGTGCATGACATTGCTTACGCAGAAAGCAGACAACCTCTGCGCGTGCCAAGGTGATGGGACAAGGGTTAATTGCTTAACAGACTGTAAATAACAAAGGGGAGCTTTTTCATGAAAAGACTGAACACACAAAAGGGCTTCACGCTCGTCGAGTTGGCGATCGTGATGACCATTATCGGCCTGCTGATCGGCGGGATCCTGAAAGGCCAGGAACTGATGGAAAACGCCCGTGTGACCTCGACGGTCGCGCAGGTGAAATCCTACAGCGCCGCGGTCACGAGCTTTAAAGACATGTACCAGTCATATCCGGGTGACATGCCTGGCGCGGGCACACGCCTGGTTGGCTGTCCCGGTACGGCGGGGGCTGCCTGCAACCCGCTCACGGGTGCCGGCAACGCCGGTAACAACATCGTCGGCCTGACCACCTGGGCTTCCGGCGGTACCTGGGCTGCGCCTGGCGTTGTCGCCACCTCCGGCACCACGGCGCCTGCCAACGTCGACTCGGAAAAATACCTCTTCTGGTCGCACCTGCTGCTCGCCAACCTGATCGGCGGCGTGACGGACGAGGGCCTGAACAACGCGATCGCGTTTGCCTTCGGCCGTACGCATCCTGAAGCGAAAATCTCCGGCGGCTTTATCGTCGGTTACGGCACGGGCGTGATTGGCCCGGGCTCGCTCCAGCCCGCTGGCACCGGCATCTCGGGCACTATGCTGCTGCAGGTCGTTGCCCCCGCTGCTGCTGTTCCCGTGACGGCAAGCTCGAACCCTCTTGCACCGCTGCGCGCCGCGCAGATCGACCGCAAGATGGATGACGGCCGCCCCGGCACCGGCTACGTCCAGGCTTTCGGCCTCGGCGCCTCGTGCTTCACGACTGCAACCGCAGGCGCGACGCAATATACTTACAACGAGACTGTCGCCACCAAAGACTGCGGCCTGATCTACCGTATTGAAGGCTAATCTGGCGCTTCATAGCTACAAAGAGCCCGGGGGGGAACTCCCGGGCTTTTTCTTTGTGCTGAATTTCTTTAGCGCCTGGCTACAAAGTCATGTAATATGAACTAGATACTATTGTGGTTGTTGGAGCACAAAGGGGATTTGGGGTTCATTCAGTCACGTTGTGCTGGCGAGGTGCTTTCTACTATCTGCGGGTACCCGAACGGTAAACAAACAGTTAGTAGAAGTGTTAAGCGTTAAAAAGTACAGAACTGTTAGACTTAAATATCATCAAGCTGGGGAGTAAGAATCAATGAAGAAGATAAACACGCAAAAAGGCTTCACGCTCGTCGAGTTGGCGATCGTGATGACCATTATCGGCCTGCTGATCGGCGGGATCCTGAAAGGCCAGGAACTGATGGAAAACGCCCGTGTGACCTCGACGGTCGCGCAGGTGAAATCCTACAGCGCCGCGGTCACGAGCTTTAAAGACATGTACCAGTCATATCCGGGTGACATGCCTGGCGCGGGCACACGCCTGGTTGGCTGTCCCGGTACGGCGGGGGCTGCCTGCAACCCGCTCACGGGTGCCGGCAACGCCGGTAACAACATCGTCGGCCTGACCACCTGGGCTTCCGGCGGTACCTGGGCTGCGCCTGGCGTTGTCGCCACCTCCGGCACCACGGCGCCTGCCAACGTCGACTCGGAAAAATACCTCTTCTGGTCGCACCTGCTGCTCGCCAACCTGATCGGCGGCGTGACGGACGAGGGCCTGAACAACGCGATCGCGTTTGCCTTCGGCCGTACGCATCCTGAAGCGAAAATCTCCGGCGGCTTTATCGTCGGTTACGGCACGGGCGTGATTGGCCCGGGCTCGCTCCAGCCCGCTGGCACCGGCATCTCGGGCACTATGCTGCTGCAGGTCGTTGCCCCCGCTGCTGCTGTTCCCGTGACGGCAAGCTCGAACCCTCTTGCACCGCTGCGCGCCGCGCAGATCGACCGCAAGATGGATGACGGCCGCCCCGGCACCGGCTACGTCCAGGCTTTCGGCCTCGGCGCCTCGTGCTTCACGACTGCAACCGCAGGCGCGACGCAATATACTTACAACGAGACAATCGCTACGAAAGACTGTGGCCTGATCTACCGTATTGAAGGCTAAAGACAGGAATACGCAAAAAGCCCGGGGGTTTTCTCCCGGGCTTTTTCTATGCAAGGGATTGATGAAGAAAGAAAAAATTCAAAAATTAACGTTTTTTTGGCCTTTTTTGTGTAGATTCTAATATGGGGCATCAGTCCCGGTGTGCAAAGTGCGAGAGTTCTTCAAATGCGTTCCCAATCAAGCCATCAGGGCTTCACCCTGATCGAGTTCGCTGCTGTGATCGTCATTTCAGGCCTGCTGATGGCAGCGGCCATCCAGATGTACTACGTGTATGTCCAGAACATGTATTACCAGGGCACGATCGACAAGCTGAACGCCGTTTACTCGTCGATGTCGAGCTTTGCAAGTTCCAAGGGCCGTTTTCCTTGCCCCTCCGACCCGACAGTGCCTTTCACCCAGACTGCCGCGGGCCTCGAGAACTTTAACGCCGCAACGGGCACCTGCACCGCATTTGCAGCTATCGCGATAAACACCTGTAACGCCGCAGGCTCCATGTGCAAGGTGGACGGCGCGCGTGACACCCTGGCCGACCTTGAGACCGTGAACCCGGACCCTGTTCTGATTGGTGGCCTGCCTTACAAAACGATCAAGTCCGGCATCGAGCGGTTTACCAGCGGCGCGGTCCTGCCGCCTACGCCGGAATGCTATTCGACCGTCAACGGCACGCCGCAGCCTTGCGATGCCGACAGCGATGGTAACGTCGACGCCGGCGTTTACCTGCCGACGACCATCGCGACCTTCACTGACATCAACATGACAGATGCGCTTGATCCATGGGGTTACCAGATGGGTTACGCAGTGACGCAGGCTGTCACCAACCCCAGTACCTATGGTCAGGGGCAATACGGCGCCATAAACGTGCAGACTGAGGACGGCACGCAGCTGCTGTCACCCGCGGGTAACGCCAACTATGTTATCGTGTCTTATGGGCCAAACCATATGGGCGCCTATACGTCACAAGGGGTTATGACGATCGCCTGCGTGGCCGGTACTGTGGATGCCGAAAACTGTGATAACGACTCGCTTTTCACCAGTGGCCTGCGCGTGCTTACTCCCGGGGCAAACTATTACGACGATGTCATCAAGTACTCTTCCGTGACGCTCTCCAAAATCTGGGAGTTCGTCGACGCGGGCAGCAACGACATCTACAACAAAAACTTCGGTAACGTAGGAGTGGGCACCACAACGGACCCTGCGGAGCGCCTCGAGGTCAACGGAAATATCAAGGTTTCAGCCGGCGGGGAGTTAAAACAAAACCTCCTTTGCGATACCAACGGCACAAACTGTTGGTCGCCCAACTTACTGGGCGGGCCGGTCGGTAACGGTAACCAGTGTCCCGCCGCGCCGTCGGGCACCGTGAACGTCATGACGGGCATAACCAACGGACAGATAACCTGTACCGCCGTTCCGCTTCCGCTGCCCACGGGCTTTAACGGACAGAGCTGCACGACCCCGGGGGAGTTTGTGATTGGGTTTAGCTCCTCCGGCATCATCTGCGGCACGCCTTAAGTAAACCGCTTTTTTCCACAATAGCCACGTACGCGGAACGTTCGGGGTGTAATTGCTGATTTTATTAGATTTTTTTCGTATTCAGGCGATGAAATTAACCACTTTTTCAGTCAAACGGGGATAGAATTAAGACTGGTGCTGTGTGCGTTAAAGGGTTTCTCGATATGATTCTGCCTGCCAGAAAATGCGGCGGCTTTTCGCTGATTGAGCTTGCGATCATCACTACGATTATAGGCTTGCTCATTTCGGCTGCCATGCAAACATACCGGACCTATATGGTCGTCAAGGTGGTCAACGATACCTCTGTGCGCCGCAGCCAGGTGGAAGAAGCCCTCGCGCGCCACCTCTTCAACTTCAACTTCCTGCCGTGCCCTGCTGGCGCCGCGCTGGCGCCGGACGTAGCTAACGCAGGCAAAGGTGTTTACGGCGGCACCAACGCGGATCCAGATTGCGCCGCCGGCGCTGCGGTGGGCACATGCAATGCGAACGGTGTCTGCGTAGCCGACGGCGCGCGGCATTCAACCTGCAACCCCTTTGCCGTGACAGTTAAGGATAAGGTGTTTATCGGCTCGGTTCCCTATTTTGACCTCGGTATCTCCGTGAACGACAGCCTGGACGGCTGGGGAAACCGCATGACCTATGCGATTTCGCAGTACCTGACTAAAGCTGCAACATATAACGAATTATGTGGCGCCATCAACGTTCAGTCCTATACGCGATCAACCGACACGATCAGCAACAGTTTTTTCAACGGTGTTGCCAACAGCTATTTGTTTGTGCTTCTGTCGCACGGCGAGGACGCCAAGGGGGCTTACAACTATTACGGCCAGCGGAGAAACTGCACGGCGGGCGCGCGCGACACCGAGAACTGCAACAACGACGCGACCTTCTTGCAGCGCGGTAACACCTCGGCGGATAACGTTGTATCGCACGCCGCGGGTGCAGACTTCTATGACGACGCGTTCCTGTCCTTCGACGTCGTCCGTGACCGCGATAAATGGAGCCGTGTCGGACTGACCTCGATGCGCAACAAGTCGACCGGCCGCGTCGGCATCGGCGGCATTCCGGATGCGAGTAATAACTACAGCCTTGACGTCGTCGGTAACATCAAGCTTCAGGACTTCCAGGCCGACACCATTTGCGCCAACGGCGGGTATTGCTTCCCGCAAAGCATGATCGGCGGCTCGGGTGTCAGCTGCAACGGCGGCCTTGTGACCGGCATCGCCAATTCGGCGGTCAGCTGTGTCGGCCAAATCAGCACAACAGGGCTTGTGCCCGGCAACTGCCCCGCTGGGCAGCTGCTCAAAGGATTTACTGCATTAGGGGGAATCATATGTCTGGCTCCGTAAGGGAAGCGGCTCAGGCCGTAAACAAGGGTCGCAACGCGGGTTATACGATTATCGAATCGGCAATCGTTATGGCTGTCGTGGGCATCATGATGGCGTCATTCGCCACCGCCTATAACATCTACCTGAAGACCCAGGCCGAGCAGAAAACCGACAACAACGCGAGCGTCGTGGTCAACGGCCTCGACAACTACCTCATCCAGACGGGTGCTTATCCCTGTCCCGCGCGCTCGAACGCAGTGCGCGCCGACGCCGATTACGGCGTCGCAGGCGACTGCACAAGCACGGCTGTTGCCGTGGGTAACTGTTCGAACGGCATTTGCGTTGAAACCAGCAACCGTGCCGGTCCCGCGCTGGCGGCGCCCCGTGTGCGCCGCGGCA
The DNA here is from genome assembly GCA_964575605.1 of uncultured Micavibrio sp. Taxonomy (GTDB): domain Bacteria; phylum Pseudomonadota; class Alphaproteobacteria; order Micavibrionales; family UBA2020; genus JAPWJZ01. The sequence continues at coordinate 22,618 of CAZNRN010000039.1, forward strand.
TGGTCCCATTCCGCACCCTCGGCATTGCCGAGGAATATGCAGAAGACGGCTACAAGACCCGCTTCGATTATGCCGTGACAGAGGCACTGGCAGTGCCCAGCACCTATAACCAGAAAAACGGCGGTATCGACTTGCAAGACGGCGCAGGTACCAGTCTCGTGAAGCCCCCGTCGGGTACCGGCGGCTCCGTGCACTATGTGCTGATCGGCAAAGGCCCCGACCGCTTAGGCGGTTATACGCGCTATGGACAGCAGACAAGCGCTTGCCCGACGGGCACCCTTGACAACGACAACTGTAATACCGGCCTTGTCTCGCCGGCCAACCTTGCTATCTACAAGGCTGCCGCCTATTCGACCGCCAATGGCGCCACACATTTCGACGACTACGTGAAATATTCGTCTTCTGTTGAAACGCCGCTGTGGAAAGTGGCCGATGCGGGCGGCTTCCACATCAACGACCTGATCAACGCAGGCCCCGGCGGCGGTAAAATTGCCATCGGCAAAAACCCGGACGCGCTGACGCCCGCGCTTGAGGTTGCGGGCAAGGTCCACGCATCGCTCGACAGCCATGCCAACGAGCTTTGCCCTTCGGGCAGCTCTACTGTCGGCTGCTTCCCTGTCGCGCACTCCCTCAACTGCCCGAGCGGGCAATATGCCACGGGTATCGACAACGGTGTGGTCAGGTGTTCTCCGCAACTGGCAATTTCCTGCCCTTCAGGCCAGGTTGCCCGCGGCCTTGCCGCCAACGGCACCGTGAACTGCCAGACTGTTGTGAACTGCCCCGTACAGAACAAGACGGTCTGTAGCGGCACGCCTGCGCAGACCACCTATGTGCTCCCGGCGGGTTATCAGGGTAACACCTGGACGACGCCGGTGACGGGCTACAGCTTCCAGCGTACCTATGTTTGTGGCAGCGGGGGCAACTGGCAGACCCAGTCATCGACCGGTGTTTGCGATTGCAACCCTGTCGACGAATATTACGACGTGACCTGTAACAGCCAGATGTCGGGCAACTGGAGCGGTACGATCACCGTGCACCATGTCCACATCTGCCCTGCGAAC
>CAZNRN010000040.1:0-23572 GCA_964575605.1 uncultured Micavibrio sp.
GCGGCAGAGATACGTTCAAGGCGCCGATTGCCGATTTTAAATAAATAGAGGGTTGCGCCGTACTGCTGCAAGACCCTGAAAACATGCATATCCTTGCAGGTGCCCGCTGTAACTTGTAACGCGCCCCGGCCTCTGGTAATTTGCCCTCATGCGTGAAATAGTCCTCGATACCGAAACCACGGGCTTCGACCCCGAAGAAGGCCACCGCCTGGTCGAGGTGGGCTGCGTCGAGCTTGAAAACCACCTGCCCACCGGCCGCGTCTTCCAGGTCTACCTGAACCCCGAGCGCGACGTGCCCGCCGAAGCTGCGCGCGTCCACGGCCTGACGACCGAATTCCTGAAGGACAAGCCGCTGTTCACCGAAAAAGTCGGCGATTTCCTCGACTTCATCGGCACCGACGGCATGCTGGTCATCCACAACGCCGAATTCGACATGAAATTCATTAATGCGGAACTGAAATCCGCAGGCTTCAAGCCGCTGTCGATGACGCGCGTTACCGATACGCTGCTGATGGCGCGCCAGAAATACCCTGGCCAGCCTGCTTCGCTCGACGCGCTATGCCGCCGCTTCAAGGTCGACCTGTCGGAGCGTAAATTCCACGGCGCGCTTCTCGATTGCCAGCTATTGGCCGAAGTCTATCTGGAGCTGAAAGGTGGCCGCCAGCACGGGTTCAGCCTGATGAGCGAAGCGGCGATACAGGGCTCCGTCCAGCTGAATGCGAAACTCAAGCGCCAGCAGCGCCCGCACCGCAGCTTCCCGATCAGCGAAGCCGAAGAAAAAGCGCATGGTGACCTGGTCGCGAAAATCAAAAACGCACTCTGGACGGCACTCGGCGCAGCACCCGCCGAAGAGGCCAAAAAAGACGGCACCAAAGGTTAATAATTGCCGCTGAAAACAAAAACGCCGCCACGGCATTACCGGGCGGCGTTTTTGTTTGTTTCGCTTAAATCAGCCCTTGGCGGTCTTTTGCTTCTGGCGCTCGACCTCGTTCAGGTAGATCGCCTCGAAGCTGATGGGCGTCAGGTAAAGCGGGGGATAGCCGCCGGCCGAAGTCACGTTCGCCACGATTTCGCGCGCGAAGGGGAACAGCAGCTTAGGCACTTCCACCATGATCGCGGGGGCGTGGCGGTCCTGCGGGATGTTCTGCAGCACGACTAGCGCGCCATATGAAAGGTCGATGATGAAGCAGGGCTTTTTCTGGCCCTTGTCTTTTTCTTCCAGCGGCTTGATCGCCTCGATGCGGAAGTTGACGCTGCATTCATAAGCATCTTCGCGGATCGGCTGGTGGCGCAGGAAGATCTGCACGTTGGTTTCGGGCGTCGGCCATTTCGAAATCAGGCTCTCGGGCGCATTCGGGTTCTCGAAGGAAAAATCCTTGATGTATTGCGCAACGACCTGGATGCCGGGAGCGTTGTTGCCCTGCGCGCTTGCCGAAGTGGCTGCCTGCGGCGCTTTTTGCGGGACGGGCTTTGCTGCTTCGGGCTTCTTGTCTTTTGCCATAGTGTGACAATCCTTCTGGAATGAAATCGCTGTTTACCTGCCCAATCCGTAGCATGGGCTTACTTGCGCCGCAAGCTGGGGCGCGGATGTTTTCATAAATTACGGTAGCTTCTCGGTATCGTCGACGCGGCGGTATTCGCCTTCGATGGTGGTCGTCGTCTTGGTCGTGCCGTCCTGCCGGCGGCGCGTCGTTTCAGACCAGCTGCGGTAGCTGCGGCGGAAAACATGGTCCGGGCTTTTCTGCGCGCGGTGGAACAGCCAGTGGCGCAGGCCCGGGATCAGCAGCGGGATAGCAAGGAAATCGCTGATAAAACCTGGGAAAATCAGCAGCAGCGCCGCGATCAGCAGGCAGAGGCTCGCGAAAATATTCTCCGCGCCGAAGACCTCGGCGTCGTCTGAAGAAGCCGCGCGCGACAGCGCCATCGAGCCGCCCATCGTCAGCAGGTAAAAGCCCAGGCCCGAGGCCGCAAAAAGCCAGACCAGCGACATGAAAAACCCGATCTTGCCGCCGATAAAGATAAAGCCCAGCACTTCGGCCAGGGGCAGGAAGGTAAGAGGTGTTAAAAAGTTAAACATTTCAGCCGCTTGGGGTGGATAGAGGGAATCTTTACGTTTAACGCCTATATTTATAACGGGTGTCAAACTGGATGAATACTGCAAAATAAGATAGAATCTAAGGATAGGCCTGCAAGCGTTGACGTTAGCATCAACAGCAAAAAAGAAAAAACAGGCGCTGCCCGGCAAGTCGACGGCAACAAGAGGAAGCTTAGTGTGGATATTCTGATTTTCGCGGTCATCGCGGCATTCCTGGTCTTCAAGCTGCATTCGGTGCTGGGCTCCAAACCCGGCAACGACGAACGCCAGCGCCCCAACCCTTTTAATTCCGATAACGCGCCGCAGCCTGCCAAGGCGACCGCGCCGCAGCCGCTGAAACACCAGCGCCCCGTGCTGCCGCTGGCGCCTATCGACCTCGGCCAGATGGTCGATACCGAAGCGAACAAGGACGGCCGCATCGAGGAAGGACTCGCCGATATTATCTCCGCCGATGCGGGCTTCGAAATCAACGGTTTCATGCAGGGCGCGCGTTATGCCTTCGAAACCATCGTGAAATCCTACGCCAAGGGCGACCTGCCCGCGCTGGAGCCGCTGCTCAGCGAAAAACTCTACCGCGATTTCAAGGCGGGCGTCGTGGCGCGCGAAGAACAGGGGCATACCTCCGACGTCACCATCCACCGCATCAAATCTGCGCGCCTGACCGATGCGCGCCTGGGCGGCACAATGGCTTACATCACGGTTTCTTTTGAAGTCGAGGAAACTACCGTCACACGCGACCGCGCCGGCGCGATTGTCACCGGCAACCCAGACGAGATCACGACGATCGAGGACGTCTGGACCTTTACCCGCGATGTACGTTCGGCCGACCCCAACTGGATTCTTATTGAGACGCGCGCCGTAGAGAAGTAATCTGATCCCCTGATTGAAAAGGGGATATTTCCATGCGTTTTGGTTTCCTGTTCCTGCCGCTTTTTCTGGCTGCCTGTGCCATGCCCGCGGAAAGCGTGAAGAAAAAGGAAGAACCGTTTTTCCTGAAACCCACTGCATTTACCGCACTGCCGGGCTGGCAGGAGGATGATGTGGCGGCGGCGCTGCCCGCGCTTGAAAAATCATGTGCGCGTATTGCGAAGAAAGAAGCCGATAAAACCTTCGGGCCCACCGATATCGGCACCTATGCCGACTGGCAGGAAACTTGCGCGAAATTGCCCACCGAGGCCACGCAGGCGCGCGCTTATTTCGAGGAAAATTTCACCCCCTATGAAATCTGGGGCGACAAGGGCAGGGACGGCTTGTTCACGGGGTATTACGAACCCATCCTGCATGGCGCGCTGAAGAAAAACAGAAAATATAACATCCCGCTCTACGCGCGCCCCGCAGACCTCATCAGCGTCAACCTCGGCGATTTCAAAGAGTCGCTGAAGGGTGAAAACATCATGGGTCGCGTGAAGAAAGATAAATTGGTGCCCTATTACACGCGCGAGGAAATCGAAGAGGGGGCAATCAAGAAAACGAAAAAGGTTATCTATGTCGACAACGCCGTCGATGCTTTCTTCCTGCATATCCAGGGCTCCGGCCAGGTGCAGATGAAAAACGGCAAGACGCTGCGCGTCGGTTACGCCGCCGCCAACGGCCGCGCCTATTACGCGATCGGGCAGGAGTTGATCAAGCGCGGCGAGCTGAAAAAAGAAAACGTCTCGATGCAGGCCATCCGCCAATGGCTGGAAGAAAACCCGGACGAGGCGGAGGAGGTGATGAACCTAAACGAGTCCTTCGTTTTCTTCCGCAAGCTGGACGGTGACGGGCCCTTGGGGGCGGAGGGCGTCGCGCTCACCCCCGGCCGCAGCATGGCCGTCGACCGCAAGAAACTCCCTTATGGGGCGCCGGTTTTCGTCGACGCGGCGGCGCCGGAAGGCGAGGGACGGATACAGAAACTGATGGTCGCGCAGGATACCGGCGGCGCCATCCGTGGCGCGGTGCGCGGCGATTATTTCTGGGGGGCGGGGGACGAAGCCGCGCACAACGCAGGCGTCATGAAAAGCGCGGGGCAGTCATATATACTGCTGCCGAAATCCGTGGCCGTGCCTGCAAAACTCCAGCCCAAAGCCTGGTGGCAGGCAGAGGGTGACGGCAAACAGGCTTTCGCCTATAATAACTGACATGAGCGATTTCACTTCACCCTTCGGCACCTATTCCTTGAAAAAACGCGAGGCGCAACTACTGCGCTGGGCGCAGGGCATGCCCGCGACATGGTTCGGCCGCCGCGCCGCGCTGATATTGCGCAAGTCGGTGCTGGTGAACGACCATACGACTGTCGATGCTACGGTCGACAACCTTAAAATGCGCCTTTACATGAAGGACAATGTGTCCGAGCGCAAATTCCTTTTCATGCCGCAGTTCTTCGACAATTTCGAGCGCAGCCTGCTGAAAAAGGAGCTGCCGCAGGGCGGTGTCTTCGTCGATATCGGCGCGAATGCCGGGATTTATACACTCACCGCCGCCGCCATCGTTGGCGCGGGCGGCCATGTGCTGTCGGTGGAACCCAATCCCGCGGTGCTCGACCGCCTGAAATTCAATATGGCGTTGAACGGCTTCGAACGCTGCGTGCAGGTGGAACAATCCTGCGTCTCCGATGCCGAGGGGACCGTCGAACTGACGCTAGACGACACCAACCTTGGGGGCTCCAGCCTCGTCGCCGAACGCTCGTCGAAAAAAATCAGCGTCAGCGCCTATCCGCTGCTGCATATCGTCTCGAAACACCGCCTGCCGCGCATCGACGCGCTGAAAATAGATATCGAGGGGGCGGAGGACCGCGCGCTGATACCTTTCTTCGCCACTGCGCCGCGCGAGATGTTCCCGCGTATCCTCATCCTCGAAAATTCCGAAAAGCAGTGGCGGCAGGATTTGAAAGGCGCGCTTGAAAAAGCCGGCTACAGCCTGTTAAAGGCCACGCGCATGAACTTCGTTTATACCCTTTAAGCCAGTTTTAATCAGGCAAGTTTCTCGGGCATCGACAGCTCGGACAATCTTGCGTCGATGTCGTCTTTCGAGGGCATGGCATCCTGCGCGCCCAGTCCCATGCAGGCAATGCCCGCGCCCACGGCCGCGCGTTGCAGCGCTTTGAGCCATGTGTCGCCGTTCTGCAACGACGCCGCGAAAATGCCGCAGAAAGTGTCGCCCGAACCCGTCGTATCCACGGCCTCGACTTTCAGCGTACCCACGCGGTAGACGCCCTGCGGCGATGCCGCGACCGCGCCCTTGCTGCCCATGGTGATGATGCAGGTCTCGATCCCCGCCGCGCGGATCAGCGGCGCCAGCAGCAGCGGGTTACTCTCGTTCAGCCCGAGCCCGCGCGCGATATGCAGCGCCTCTGTCTCGTTCACAATCAAAAAATCGATATCGGGCAAAGCCTCTTTGGGAATGCTGCCCGCGGGCGAAGCGTTCAGAATCGTCATCGCGCCGCCGGCATGGGCGCGCTTCAGCGTCAGGAAAGTTTCTTTCGGCGCGACTTCCAGCTGCGTCAGCACGATATTCTTTGAAATCATTACCTCGTCGGGGACTTGATCAGATGTGGCGTCGAGGTTCGCTCCCGGCGCCACGATGACCGTATTCTCGCCCTCGGCGTTGACGGCGATAGTGGCGCAGCCCGTCGGGCGCTCCGAAATGCCGATGCCCGATGTCCAGATGCCCTGGGTCTTCAGGCTGTTCACGCAGCGGCGGCCGAAGGCGTCGTCGCCGACCTTGCCGACCATCACGACCTTGGCGCCGGCGCGCATCGCGGCGATGGCCTGGTTGGCCCCCTTGCCGCCCGGGCTGCTGAGGTAATCGGCGTTGCACAAAACGGTTTCGCCGGGGGCGGGGAATGCCTTCACCGGCATCGCCATATCGACGTTCATCGAGCCGAAAACGACTATCATGTGAAATCCCCCTGCAAAAACAGCTTATGCCCAAAGCCGCGAAAACGCTATCCCGACGGCAGGAGGCAATTCTTGACTTCCATCAATCCAGAAAAGGCCGAAAACCTGTAGGCTTGTATTATAGAGGCAAAAAGCGCGCCAGAAGCCCTAAGCTTTTGATATAACAGCGTTTATTGTTGTTATGAAAATACCAAAGCCAACATCCGTTATTGCATAAGGCCGCCCGGACAGGTAAATCTGATGAGAACGAAGAAGAAAACGCGCATGTCCCTGACAAAATTCCCCCAATCAGCCGTTAAAAAAAATGTCGAGAAAAAGCCTACCATGGGTTTTTACGAAACGTTTTTTGAAAACCGCATCGCCGACCTGCACAAGGAAGGCCGCTACCGCGTTTTCGCCGACCTCGAACGCCAGGTGGGCAAGTTCCCCAAGGCGATTTTAAGGGACGACGCGGGTGCCGAACGCGAAATCACCATCTGGTGCTCCAACGACTACCTAGGCATGGGCCAGCACCCCAAGGTTATCGATGCGATGTGCGAGGCCGCGCAGAAATCCGGCGCGGGCGCCGGCGGCACGCGCAACATTTCGGGCACTACGCATTACCACGTCGTGCTGGAAGACGAACTGGCCGACCTGCACGGCAAGGAAGCCGCGCTGCTCTTTACGTCGGGCTATATTTCGAACGAAGCGGGCATCGGCACGATTGCCAAGGTGCTGCCCGACTGCGTAATTTTCTCGGACGAGCTCAACCATGCCTCGATGATCGCAGGCATCAAGGCTTCCGGCTGCGAGAAATACATCTTCCGCCATAACGACCTCGCGCACCTCGAACAGCTGCTGCAGTCGGTCGAACGCTGCCGCCCGAAAATGATCGCGTTCGAAAGCGTCTATTCGATGGACGGCGACATCGCCCCCATCAAGGAAATCTGCGACCTCGCCGAAAAATACGGCGCGCTCACCTACCTCGACGAAGTCCATGCCGTCGGCATGTACGGCGAACGCGGCGCGGGCGTGGCGGAGCGCGACGGCCAGATGCACCGCGTCGACATCATGGAAGGCACGCTGGGCAAGGCCTTCGGCGTCATGGGCGGTTACATTGCTTCCACCCGCGCCATCGTCGATGTCGTGCGCTCTTATGCGTCCAGCTTCATCTTCACCACCGCTTTGCCGCCCGCGCTGCTGGCTGCCGCAACCGCCAGTGTTCAGCACCTGAAATCATCGCAGGCCGAACGCATCCGCCATCAGGAACGCGCCGCGACCCTGAAAAAACTGCTGTCCGACGCGGGCCTGCCGGTGCTGCCCTCCGTCAGCCATATCGTGCCTGTGATGGTCGGCGATGCGCGCCTGTGCAAGAAGGCCAGCGACATGCTGATGGAAAAATACGGCATCTATGTCCAGCCCATCAACTACCCGACGGTGCCGCGCGGCACCGAACGCCTGCGCCTGACGCCCACGCCCTGGCATACCGACGCCGATATGGAGCATCTGAAAAAAGCGCTCTGCGAAGTCTGGGACAGCCTGAACCTGAAACGCGCGGGCGAGGTTATTCTTCTTCAGCCTCAGCAGCGTGCTTGACCTTCAGCTGCTCGATTTCCTCGGGCACTGATTTGTCCTCCATGTCTTTCGTCCCGCCGCACAGGCCTCCGACATCAAAGGTGCCGGAGGGCAGCGGATAAAGCGACCAGTCTTCGACATACTCTTCGTCCCGCCTGTAGGCGTAAACAAGGTACCTGTGGCCTTGCACGAAAGGATGTCCGGTGCAGGTTTCGCGCGTCAGGTTCGTCTGCAGCTCGAAGGCCTCGCCCTTTTTTACCTCGCCCTTGTAGACCTCGTCGATGGCGACCGCGACCTTGACCGGCAGGTCGACGTTGCCGCGCTGCACTTGTATCTTGATGACATCAATCGACCGCACGGTGCCCGTAAAGATATTCGTCGCATCCTTCCACCTTGCGTCCAGCGGCCGCGGCGCGCAGACGCAGGCGGCTTCGGGCCGCGGGTCTTTTGCAAGGGCGGGCAGGGGGATCAGCAGCAGGGCGAGTAACACCGCAAAGGCGCGCATCTCGATTTCCTTTTGTTTCTGGCCTATTATGCAGCGGGCAGAATCACAATAGAACAGCGATGATTTCATTACATAACACCGCCGAGAACCTTCCGACCACCGCCAGGGGCGCGGTCGTGGCCATCGGCAATTTTGACGGCGTGCACAAAGGCCACCGCGCGCTGGTGACGGAGGCCGCAAAAATCGCCAACCGCCTCGGCGCGCCCCTGGCCGTGCTGACCTTCGAGCCGCATCCGCGTGAATTCTTCCAGCCGGATACCGAACCCTTCCGCCTGACGACGCCTGCGCAGAAAGCGCGTCTCTTGAGCGAGCTTGGCGTGCAGCACCTTATCGCGCTGCCGTTTGATAACGAACTTGCAGGCCTCTCGCCCGAGGGCTTCATCACGCTGCTGACGGAGAGGCTTCACGCAAAGCATATCGTGACCGGGCCCGATTTCCGCTTTGGCAAAGGCCGCGCGGGCAACGCTGAACAGCTGAAGGCATCCACCCTCGGCTATACGGCGATTGATCTCGCGCAATGCACGGGTAACGAGGTTTTTTCCTCCACCCGTATCCGCCAGCTGCTGCAAAAGGCGCATTTCGAGGGCGCGGCCGACCTGCTCGGCTGGCGCTGGGCGATGGAGTCGGAGGTCGTGCACGGCGACAAGCGCGGGCGCGAACTGGGCTATCCAACCGCCAACCAGCAGCCCGGCAAATACCTGCGCATCCCCTATGGCATCTATGCCGTGCGGGTGAAGATAGAGGGCGAAAAGGACTGGCGCGCGGGCGCCGCCAACTTCGGCATCCGCCCCATGTTCCGCATCGACCAGCCGATCCTCGAAACATTCATCTTCGAGTTCTCCGGAGATATTTATGGAAAGAAAATGGCCGTGCAGCCCGTTGCCCACCTGCGGCCGGAGCTTGCCTTCCAGGGGCTGGAAGCCCTGAAACAGCAGATGAAACAGGATTGCGCGCAGGCCCTCACTGTGCTGAAATCCTCCCGATTATAAAAAACAGCGGTTAGCGCGGAATAAATGATCTCCAAAAAACACAGCCCCGGACGCTTCCTGCTGATCGGCTTTTTCCTGATCCTCGCCGTCATCGCGGCCGACCAGTACAGCAAGTGGCTGGTGATGGAAACAGTGCTGCGCTCGCAGGGCGAATCCCTGTCCTTCAGCCAGTGGTTTATGGCGCCGCGCCCGCTCGAGGCGCTGACGATGGACATGCCGTCCGACTACACGGCGGTGAAAGAGGCGCTGCCCCACCTGACGCTGCGCATGGTCTGGAACTGCGGCATCAGCTTCGGCATGTTCGACCACTGCGGCAAAGGCTCGCAGATTACCCTTATCGGCCTTGCGCTCTGCGTCTCGCTGGGGCTGCTGCTCTGGATGGTGATCGCGCGCCACGTGCTGATCGGCTTTGCCGTGCCGCTGATCGTCGGCGGCGCGGTGGCGAACGTCATCGACCGCGTGCGTTTCAAGGCGGTCGCCGATTTTATCGATTTCTATGTGGGCGACTGGCACTGGCCCGCCTTCAACGTCGCCGACGCCTGTATAGTCATCGGCGCCATCCTTCTGGGTATCGATGCGATATTCAACAAGGACGGGACTGACAAGAAAAAGACATGAGGTATACCGTGAACAAGAAAACCGTCATCATCCTTTCCTGCCTGCTGGCGCTTGGCGCCTGCTCCTCGGTAAAAAAGGAATTGGGCGTCGGCCGCAATTCGCCCGATGAATTCATGGTGGTGAAACGCGCACCCTTGTCGCTGCCGCCCGATTACAGCCTGCGTCCGCCTTCCGACAGCGATGTGGCGCCGGCCTCCGAAGCTTCCAACCAGGCCAAGACGCTGCTGATGGGCGAGGGTGCCGAAGGCGAGACGACGGCCGCGGCCACCGGTTCCGAAGGCGCGCTGTTGCAGAAAATGGGCGCGGCCAAGGCCGATCCCAACATCCGCTCCGAAATCAACCGCGAAAACGGTTATATGGCCGTCGAAAACCAGAAACTGGTCGACAAGCTGATTTTCTGGAAGGACGAACAGGAAGTGATGGATGATGACGTCGACGGTTCTGTCGTCAACCCCGGCAAGGAATCCGAACGCCTCAAGAAGAACGAGGAAGAAGGCAAGCCCGTGAACGAGGGCAAGGTGCCCACCATCGAGAAGAAAAAAGGCGTTGTCGACAGGATCTTCTAAATGAAGCACTTTATCGCGCTGGCCGTCGTCGTCCTGTCTTTCATCGCCATGCCGGCTTTGGCCGAGAAGGTGGCGCTGCTTGACCCCACGCGCGACGGCCTCGTCGCCATCTGGGAAGACACCGTCAAATCCAACCCGCAGGTAAAGACCTTCGAAAAAACGAAGGAAGAGGGCGTTTACAATTTTGAAACCACCTTCTTTCCCTACAAGGGCCGCCTGAAACTGCTGAATGCGGCGATTACGCCCTATGAAGAGGGCTATTACGAAGGCCTCTCGACCGGCATCATCGAGGTCGAGCTGATGGACGCGCCCGAAAGCTTCTTCAAGAAATACGCCGCCAGCTATGGCGCCTGGACGCGCCAGAATTACTTCTACCACGACCGCACGGGCGGCGTGTGGTTCCCGGCCTCCAAGTTCAGCGACTGGTCGAAGGAATATTACAAACGCGAAAACCCCGCTGCCGCCGCGCCTGCGGCTTCCTGCGCCAGTACCTGGGTCAGCCGCAACATGGGCACGATTGTCTATCTTGTATTCTTTGCCTCTATCATCTTTTTTGCACTTATTCTGGCGAAGAAGCAGAACAAGAAAATCTGGGATAACCACGCCAAGGCGTTGTCCGAACAGCAACGCGGTCTGTCGATTGCCGAGCGCAGTATCGCCATGACCGAGGAAAGCCTGAAGAACCAGCAGGAAATGATCCGCCTGCTGAACGAGCTCCTTAAAAAATAGCAGAAGCCAGTTTGGCCGCGTCGGGCCTGTCCAGCACCAGGTCGGGCTTTAGCTGGTGCCGGAACCATGTCACCTGCCGCTTGGCGTAGTGGCGCGTCGCGCGCTGCGCCATGTCGATGGCCTCGGGTAGCGTGATATTGCCCGCCAGATGGGACGACAATTCGGGGTAGCCCAAAGCCTTCGCCAGCGGCCACTGTGGCTCGGCTTTGAAATTTTTCACCTCGTCCAGCACACCCCCCGCCACCATCTGGCCAAAGCGGCTGTCACATTGTGAATAGAGCTGTTTACGCTCCGGCAGCAGGGTCACGGAAATAAAGCGCAGATGCGCGGGCGGGGGCGTCATGGGCAGTTCCTGCCATTTCGCAAGGCTTTCGCCTGTGGCCGCCAGAACTTCCCACGCGCGCACAAGGCGCTGGGTGTTGAAGGGGTGCAGCTTGGCCGCCATGGCAGGGTCGCGTTTTTGCAGTTCGGCATGGAAGGCAGGGTTGCCCATTTCCTTTTGCAGCCGGTTGGCTTCTTCGCGCACCGTGGCGGGAATATCGGGGATAGGGCTGATGCCCAGCAGCAGCGTGCGGATATAAAACCCCGTGCCGCCGACGATGATGGGCAGCCGCCCCGCCGCAATTGCCTTGTCGATTTCCACCAGCGCCATATCGCGCCAGAGCGCCGCAGAACACACATCGGAGGACTTGAGGCAACTGTATAAAACATGCGGCGCCTGTTCCAAATCCTCGCGCGAGGGCTGCGCCGTCAGCCGGTGCAGCCCGTCATAAAGCTGCATCGAGTCCGCATTAATGATGGTGCCGTTCTTTTGCCTTGCCAGAGAAAGCGCGAGGCCCGACTTGCCGCTGGCAGTCGGGCCCCCGATAACGACAACGGTGTTTACCGTTTTCATTTATCTTTCAGCTTCAGCGCCACGAAGCGGCGGTCTGATTTGCGGGCGAGGAAGAAGAGCACCGAGCCGCGGCCCGCCTTCTTCGCCTCGTCGACCTTGGCGATGACGTCTTCCGGCGTCGCCACCTCCTGCTGGTCGACCTCGACGATCAGGTCGCCCGCCGCGATGCCTTTTTCCGAGGCGGCGCCGCTTCGCTTCACGTCGGTCACGACCGCGCCTTTTTGCGCCTTGTCGATGCCGTACTGCGTGCGCAGCTTCTCGGTCAGCGGCGAGAGCGTGAGGCCGAAGTCGGGCATATCGCTGCCGGCCGCCGGTTTCTTGGTGTCTTCAGGTTTCTTGCCGCCGTCAAGCTGGCCGGATTCCTCGGCGGTCTCAAGCTGGCCTAAAGTCACTGAAACAGTTTCTTCCTTGCCCTTGCGCCAGACGGTCAGGTCGACTTTCTTGCCGACCTCGGTCTCCGCCACCATGCGGGGCAGTTTTTGCGAGGTGTCAACAGGATGGCCGTTGAACGACAGGATCACGTCGCCCGACTTGATACCGGCCTTGGCCGAGGGGCCGTCTTCCGTCACGCCCGCCACCAGTGCGCCGCGCGCCTTGCCCATGGCGAAGGTTTCGGCGATTTCAGGCGTGACGTTCTGGATGCGGACACCCAGCCAGCCGCGCTTTGTCTTGCCGTATTTCACCAGCTGTTCCACCACGCCCTTGACGAGGTTCGAGGGCACGGCAAAGCCGATACCGACCGAGCCGCCCGAGGGCGAGAAGATGGCCGTGTTCACGCCCACCACTTCGCCGCGCATGTTGAACATCGGGCCGCCCGAGTTGCCGCGGTTGATCGAGGCGTCGGTCTGGATGAAGTCGTCATAGGGGCCCGCGCTGATGTCGCGCTGGCGCGCCGAGACGATACCCGCCGTCACCGTGCCGCCCAGGCCAAATGGGTTGCCGATCGCCAGCACCCAGGAACCAACCTTGGCCTGGTCGCTGTCGCCCCACTGGGTGGAAACCATCGAGGGGTCGGGTTTCACTTTCAGCACGGCGATGTCGGTCTTGTCGTCGGTGCCGACCAGCGTCGCATCCAGCGTCGTGTCGTTGTGCAGGATGATCTTGATTTCGTCCGCGTCCTTGATGACGTGGTTATTGGTCACGATATAGCCGTTGGCCGCGTCGATGATAAAGCCCGAACCCAGCGCGGAAACTTTTTCCTCTTCCTCGCCCGGCGGACGCTTATAGCGGTCATAGAAATCCTTGAAGAAATCTTCGAAAGGCGAGCCGGGCGGCAGCTGCGGCATCGGCGGCATCTCGCCGCGCGCGGCGTCCGTAATTTTGGTGGTCGTCGACACGTTGACGACGGTCGGCAGCAGGTTTTCGGTCAGCGTTTCGAAACCTTCGGGGGCGGCGGCCTGCACGGGTACTGCATGAATCATCCATGCGGCCACGGCTGCAATTTGCAAACCTTTCATGACTCTCATCATATGAAAATCCCTCTTTCGCGTTGGAAAGCGCCTCGTTCGATGAAGGGCGCGGTTGATATTGATCAGGTAGGCCTGTTTTCGTACATGGTCAATAGTTTGCACAAAAACGTAACAATTCCAGCACTTTGCGGTACCACTGTGCCTCGTCAAAAGCCACGTAGCGCGCCAAGGAAAATAAACCCCATAATCGCCATACCGAAGCCCAGATAGCGCAGCGTAGAAGTCTCCGCCTCCCTCATCCTCTCCAGCAGGTTCTTCATACCTTGCGGGAAGAGCGCATACATGGCGCCTTCGATGACGAACATCAGGCTGAGGGCGGTGACGAAATCTTTCACGGCAGCTTACTTCTTCGCGCTCTCGCCGCTCTTGAAGAAGCGGAAGAAATCGTTGTCGGGGGACAGGATCATGGTCGTGTTTTCATCGCCTAAAGTAGCACGATATGCTTCCATCGAGCGGTAGAAAGCATAGAACTCGGGGTCGCGTTCGAAGGCGTCGGCATAGATTTTAATCGCTGCCTCGTCGCCCTGGCCGCGGATGATCTGCGCCTGCTTCTCGGCCTCGGCGCGCGTCACGGTGCTTTCCTTGTCGGCTTTCGAGCGGATGTCCTGCGCGATCTCCTTGCCCTGGCCGCGGAATTCGGCGGCTTCCTTCTCGCGCGCGGTGCGCATGCGCTGGTAAATCGCCTCGCTGGTCTGTACGGGAAGGTCTGCGCGGCCGATGCGAACGTCGACGATTTCAACGCCAAGGTTGCCCTTCACCGCCTCGTTCACCTTGTCGCGGATGGCCGACATCAGCGCGACGCGCTTTTCCGACAGCACGTCGGCCAGCGTCGCGGTGCCCAGCACCTCGCGCGACATCGAGTTCATGATGTTGGCAAGGCGTTCGCGCGCCTGTTCCTCTGTCACAAGGTTGTTGTTGAACTTCAGCATGTCGGTGATGGAATAGCGGCCGAAGGTGTCGACCACCAGGCGCTTCTGGTCGGCCAGGATAACCTCTTCAGGCGGCGGGTCGACCGACAGCACTTTCTTGGAAAAGAACTGCGCGTTCTGGATGAAGGGCGTCTTGAAATAAAGCCCGGGGTCGGTCTTGAAGCTGACCGGGTTGCCGAACTGCAGCACCATGGCCTGCTGCCCCTGCATGACGATAAAGGCCGATTGCGAGATGACCAGGAATGCCGCCAGCAGGACGAAGGCAAGGAATGATGTACTCTTGTTCATAGGTGTTCCCCCTTACTGCTGCGGCTGCGGCGGGATGCGGCCGCCGGTTTTGCCGACGTCGAGCCAGGGCAGCACGTTCTGCCCGCCGCCCTCGCCAACGATGATTTTTTTGCTGTTCTTCAGAATGTCCTGCATCGTCTCGAGGTAGAGGCGTTTTTGCGTGACGTCCTTCGAGGTCGAATAGGCCTTGTAAACCGACAGGAAACGCTCGGCGTCCCCCTGCGCCTTGGCAATCACGGCTTCCTTGTAGGCCTCGGCGTCCTGAATGGTCTTGCGGGCCGAGCCGCGCGCCGAGGGCACGATGTCGTTGAGGTAGGTTTCTGCCTCGTTCTTGGCGCGCTCCTTGTCGGTGCGCGCGTTCTGCACGTCGTTGAAGGCCTGGATGACGGGCTGCGGCGGGTCGGAGGACAGCAGCTGCACCGAGTTCACGATGATGCCCGATTTATAATCATCCAGCATCTTCTGCATGAGCTCTTTCGACTTGCTCTCGATCTCGGCGCGGCCCTCGGTCAGGGCGCGCTGGATCGGCGTGCGGCCGATAACCTCGCGCATCGCGCTTTCGGCCACCTTCTGCACCGTATCCTCAGGCGCCTGCACCGAGAAAAGGTATTTCTGCGCGTCAGAGCGGCGCCAGAAGACCGAGAAATGGATGTTGACGATGTTTTCGTCGCCGGTCAGCATCGCGCCTTCCGACGCATCGCGGTTGGGCGCGCCGATATCGAGCTTCTGGATTTCCTCGACGTTCACCTTCTGCACGTCCTGCACCGGCCAGGGCAGGCGGTAATTCAGGCCGGGGTTGGTGACGGTTTTCGTGACCTTGCCGAAGGTCAGAACGACGGCGTCTTCCTGCGGCTGCACGGTGTAGAAACCGGTCGCCAGCCAGAGCACGGCAAGGATCGCGATGATAAAGCCGATGGCTTTCGAGGGGTCAAGGTCGCCCGCGGGTTTTTTGCCGCCAAAGGTGCCTTTGAATTTTTCCTGCGCCTGGCGCAGCATCTCGTCGAGGTCGGGCTCGTTATCGCGGCCGCCTTTATTACCGCCACCACCACCGCCGCCGCGCTGGCCCCAGGGGTTGGGCTTGTCGCCGCCCCCGTTACCGCCGCCATTGCCGCCGTCATTGCTTCCGCCGCCGCGGCTGCCCCAGGGGCCCTGGTTGGCCAGAATGATACCGTCGCCAGTTGAAGAAGCCATGCCGATCCCCTGTTATGACACGCAAAAAAGACTATCCCTGATAGCCTCAGGCAATATACTTGAGCATAGGGTTATATTGTGCTGCAAGGCTTTTAGGCAAGGGAGCGTAGTTATGTCACCGGCGACGAAAGAACAGGTCCTCGAACAACTGAAAACGGTCATCGACCCTGTTTCGGGAAAAGACATCGTGACGCAGAAAATGGTGGGCGCGGTCGAAATTTCCGGCGACACCGCCTATGTGACGCTCGAGGTCGACCCCGCGAAGGGGTCATCCCTCGAACCGCTGCGCCAGCAGGCCGAGGCCGCCGCTTTGAGGGCCCCGGGCGTGGCAAAGGCGACGGCGGTGCTGACCGCCGAGCGTAAATCGCCCCCGCCGCTCAACGTGCGCCAGCGCCCGCAGCAGCCGCCGGGCGCGCATAAAATTTCCTCGCGCCCCGTGGCGCCGGGCGTGAAATATATCGTGGCCGTCGCCTCCGGCAAGGGCGGCGTCGGCAAATCGACGGTTGCCGCCAACCTCGCGCTCGCCTTGAAAGAAGAGGGGCATAGTGTCGGCTTGCTCGATGCCGATATCTACGGCGCGTCTCAGCCCGTGATGCTGGGCTTCCGGCAAAAGCCCGAGATGGACGACAAGGACATGATCATCCCGCCGGTGGCGCATGGCGTGAAATTCATGAGCATGGGTTTCTTTGTCGAGCCCGACGCCCCCGTGGTCTGGCGCGGCCCCATGGTGCATGCCGCGATACAGCAACTGCTCCGCGACGTCGCCTGGGGCGAGCTTGACGTGCTGGTGATCGATTTGCCGCCCGGCACGGGCGACGCGCAGCTCTCGCTCGCGCAATACGTGCCTGTGACAGGCGCTGTCATCGTCTCCACCCCGCAGGATGTCGCGCTGAACGAGGCCAGGAAAGGCCTGCGCATGTTCGAGAAAACGGGCGTCGCGACGCTCGGCATGGTCGAGAACATGAGCTACCATAGCTGCAGCCACTGCGGGCACCGCGACGACATCTTCGGCCACGGCGGGGTAAAGGCCGCGGCGGCCAAACTGGGCGTGGATTTCCTGGGTGAAATTCCGCTTCTCTCCGCCATCCGCGAGCGCGCCGACGAAGGCACGCCGATCGTCGCGGCCGATCCCCTGCACGCGGCCTCCGTCGCCTTCAAGGATATCGCCGCCACAGTCTGGAAGAAATTGCTGGCTGCACCGCCCAAGAAGGCTGTTAAAGAGGCGTAGCGCATGCGCTTGGCCTTCATTGCCGGCGCAGTGATGTGTCTGCTGTCGCTACCTGCAAAGGCGGAAGAAGCTGCGTGTTCCGAGCTTTTGAGCAAGATGGCCGAAGGTGGCCTGATTGACGAGCAGATCAGGCTGGCCGAATGCTTCGAACACCGTGGTGGCGAGGAAAAACAGGTTTATAAATGGTACCGCGCTGCCGCAGAGGCGGGCAGCGCAGAAGCCCAGTACCGGCTGGCAAAAATGATTTATGAAGGCCGGCCGTTTGGAAAAAACCTTCCGCTTGCCGCGTCATGGTACGGAAAAGCGGCGGCACAAGGGCATGTGCGCGCCACCTACAACCTTGCGACTATGTACAGGCGGGGGAATGGTGTGCGCAAAGACATGGCCGAGGCAGTTCGCTGGTACGAGGCTGCTGCGGCAAAAGCGGACACGGATTCCATGAATGCGCTTGGCCAGATTTACCTCAACGGGGATGGCGTTCCCAAGGATACTGAAACAGGCATGGGCTGGCTCAGGCAGGCGGCGCTGGCGGGGCATGATCCGAGCACGTATTCTCTGGGTAAAATCTACGAAGAAGGCAAGCTGGTGCCGCAGGATTACAAGCAGGCGCGCCGCTTTTACCAGCAGGCCGCGATGAATACCGATCCCCAGGCGATGTACGACGTGGGCAGGCTGTACGAGGCAGGCCTTGGAGGCCCGAAGAGCCTTCCGGTGGCGTATGGTTGGTACACACGCTCCGCCAAAAAGAACCATCTTCAGGCCATGGTTGCGCTTGGCCGTTTCGAGGAACAGGGACTTGCTGGCCGAAAGGACATGACCGCAGCTCTTCACTGGTACGGCGTTGCGGGTGGTGCCGGCGAAAAGGATGGCGCTAACGCGCTCTGCCGTATTTACAAGGGAGGCGCGGGCGTGGCTGCCGATCCCGTCAAATCGGGGCTGTGGTGCAAGATTGCCGACAGCCTCTCCGGTATCTCGCCCCTCTGATTTCTCTTCGGGGTTTGAGGTGCCTGCCGCCCCTCTTGCGAGGTATTTTATTATTTTCTCCTTCATCTCCCGGAGCCGCTTCCGGATTCTTTGCGCGGCGTGCAAAAACATCTTCATACTTTTATTGTCCCGCGCTTTTGCATGTTGCGGGAAAGAATTTGGGAAACGTTTTGAAACGCTCTGAAACGCCCTGAAACGCATAAAGGCGATTGGCCAGAATGCGCAAAGGGTTAGGCACTTTCAAACCTGCGCGTTTTTGCACATTTTCGATGGGGTATACCCCACAGGTGAAACGCGCTGAAACGCTGTGAAACGGATAAGCCGAAGAATCACCGGCATTCAGTGGCTTAGGCCTCAGTGATTACAGGCATGGGTGTCCAAATATCATAATTTCATGATATTTTTCATGCCCTTACTATATTTTTCCGCCCTTAATCGAAGCTTAAATCTTTTTCCGTAAGATAAGGCCAGCTTTTCATTTTGCGCCTGTTTCAAGGAGATTTTTCATGGGCACCCTCAGCCAGCAGTTCGATGTCGTCGCCGTTTACGATGCCGAGCCTGAAAAGCCGCAAAAGCTCACCGACTACATCACCGTCCTTCACATGATGAAGGAAGGCGAGCGCGACAGGTTCTTCATGAAAGACATTACCGAAGCGCTGGAGCCGTCGTATGTAGCCAAGTGGCAGGAACCGCTGAAATTCCTGACGGGTGAAAACGGCTATGGCGTGCGGATGTCGCTCGTCGAGGCGACACACGAAGGCGTGCCAACTTATCTGCCCGTGATCGAGGACACGAAACTGGGCAAGTTGCTTGTGGTCGGACCGCAGGGCGTGGGCGGCGCGGACAAGTGGACCGAGCTGACCTACGTCAACGCCGAGCTTTACAACCGCCAGAAAGCCGTCGACCAGATCAACGATTTCATGGCCGCGAGCGCGAAGCACCGTGCCGAGAAAGGCGAGCTCGACCTCGGAGAAGTCCATACCCTCGTCGAAAATCTGGTCAAGGCCGCCTTGATCCTCTCGCGGCCTGAGGAATTGGTGAAGCCCGGTAATGTTGTCTCGGGTGATACTACGTTGGGCAAGTGTTTCGCGCTGGTCGCCGGTGGCAAAGGCGAGGCTCTGGCCTACGTATCCGCCTGCGAAAAACCTGCCGCCGCAAGTCCGGCTGCGCCCAAGCGCTGATCAGTTTTTCCCGTTCTTTTTAGGCCCGGGTTTCTTCGGGGGGTTGTTTTTCGGCTGCGGCGCTTTCACGACGATATCGGGCTGGTCGTTGATTACCAGTTCGCCTGCGGCGTCGTGCTTGATCGTGGTGCCGTGGCCGCACAGCTCGCTGACCTCGTTATAGGCCTTGATGGCGCGGCTGACGAGGCGCGCGTCGACGTCTTCACGGGCGGCGGCGACGATGTGGCGGGCAAGGCCGTCATGTTCATCCTTGTCGGGGCCGGCGTCGCCGTATTCCTTCATCTCGTATTTGGTCATTTCCATGCCGGCCGCGGCGTTGGCGAGGAACAGGCGTTTCGTGTCGGGCTCCATGCTGCGGATGTTCAGCAGGCGCACTTCCTCGTCGAACTCGTCCATCATGCGGTGCATTTCATCGACCATGCCGACGGTTTCCGGCATGAAGAGGCCGGTAATGTCGTCAAAGTTTTCCGCGTCGATCAGCAGCGCCGCCGCGGTCATCGCGTCGACACGCGCGTCGTTCATGCGGCCGCGGTAGGTTTCCTCGATCACGCCCGCGGTGATGACGTCGACCATGGAAATATTCGAAATATTTTCGAGCGCATCGCGGATCTCGCGGCGGCGGGGCAGCATGTTGCCGGCGGCCTCTAGGGTTCGTTCCTGCTCGCGCTGCATTTCCTGCTCGAACTCGAAGATGTCATCTTCGGACATTTCGTCATCCCCCAGCGGGATTTCGGTGCCGTCGTCGTCATCGGAATCGATGACGATGCGGCCCTCGTCGCCATGGACGCCGCGGTAGGGCTCGAACTTCAGGTCGTCGGGGTTGAGTTTAGATTTGTCTTCCTGCGGTTTCGGCGGCGCGGGGTGCAGGTCTTTGCCCAGCTTCTCGTCGCCGTCGAACGAAAAATCCTTGCCGCCGCCGGTCGCGGATTTGAAAGCCTTGTTGAGCTCTTTTTTATCAGGCGTGGCCATCGTTCTTCCGGAATATGAAATGAGTCGTGAAAGATTACAAGATTATGGAAGGCGATGGAAGGGGCTATGTTGAAATATTATTGCTTTCCCGCAGGGGCGGCGCCAAACCGCCCCCCGCCATTAATCGTTAAACTATCTGCGATAACCTTTAAGCCAGCATAACCGCGGCAGGGGTCATCATGCGCATTATTGTCATTTCACTTTTGTGCCTTCTCGGCCTGGCGGGCGCGGCGCCGGCCAATGCGGAAAGCCTGATCGACGAGATACGCAAGGCCGACAACCAGTACGACGCGCGCTCGGACATCCGCAGCAGCCGCTATGACCATGTCGCCGCCCGGATAGCCGAAGGCGACGGCATCGGCGAAAGGGGAGTGAACGGCAAGACCCCGCTGCACATGGCGGCGTCGAACAACGATATCGACATCACGCTCGACCTGCTGGAAAAGGGCGCCGATCCCTATGCACTTGACGACAACGGCATGTCGGCCATCTCCGATTCCATGTACTTCGGGCGGCAGACCTTCCACATCCTGCTCGATTATTATGTGCGGCATAAAAAATTCCCCGCCGATTTCGACGCCTACGTGAAAACCAGCAGCGTCCTCGACCGCGCTTTCTCGAACGAGTCGGGCATCGACGCCTTCGAGCTTCTGCTGGCTTATGATGTTGCGCTGCCGGATACCTTCATCAAGCATGCGGAATGGGAGATGAAGCAGCGCTCCTCGCCGCTCAAGGAGCGCCGGTTCAAAAAGATGCAGGGCCATCTGGCCAGAAAGAAAGCGGGCGAGAAACTGCCGCCGCCGCCCGCAGCGCCGGGCCACATGCTGATACCGCCCGAAGAAGACCCGCCCCTGATAACCGCCGTGCGCGGCGGCGATGCGAAGGCGGTGCAGGCGCTGCTGGAAAAAGGGGACAACCCCGACCAGATCAGCGCCTATTACGCTGAATCGTTTTTGCAAAAAATCGCGGGTGGCCGCGACAGCGCGCGGTTCGCCGCCCGCCCGGCGCTCAGCCTCGCCCTGCTGCTGGGCCATAAGGACATCGCGAAGCTGCTGCTGGAACACGGCGCAAGCCCGTCGCTGCGCGGCGCCAGCTACCACAATTACGGGCAGGACAGCTGCGAAACGCCGCTCATCCTTGCTGTCAAAAGCGGCGACCGCGAGATGATCGAACTGCTGCTGGCAAAAGGCGCCGACATCAACGGCGCCGACTGCCAATGGGGCAAAACACCGCTCGCCTATGCCGGCGATTTGGCGCTTGTCGACCTGCTGCTGAAAAAAGGCGCAGACGTCAACCGCGGCGGCAGATATGTCTCGCCGCTGGTGGGCGCGCTGCAGGATAAAAACAAGCAATTACTGGCTCACTTGCTGGAAAAAGGCGGCAACGCGAACCAGGTGCAGCCCGGCTGGCATGGTGAAACGCTGCTGCACAAGGCCGCGGCCGACCCCGCCTATGACAGCAGCTATATCCAATTGCTGCTGGAACACGGCGCGGATGCGAAGCTCAAGGATGACGAAGGGTTTACCGCCTATGACGTCGCCGTGGCCAAGGGCAGGAAGGACATCGCCGCGTTGCTGCTTGAAAACGGCGGCATCAGCGGCAACGCCTCAAGCGTGATGATGGGCGCGATCGGCAGGGGCGACCTCGAGACCATGGAAAAACTGCTGAAGGGCGGGCTCGACCCCAATAATCCCCCTTATGTTTACAGCATCGCCAATAACGCGCGCTATGCAGGGTTCGTCCGCAAGCCGCAACCGACGCTGGCGATGGTGCAGCTGCTGGCGAAATACGGCGCGAACCTCAAGGTAACCGGCGAAAACGCCACATCGCTGATGCATATGGCGCAGGACGGCGGGATGGTGGATTACCTCGCCTCGCAGGGCGTCGACATAAGCCCGGTCGACATGTGGCGCACGACGCCGCTGCATACGGCGGCCAACGAAGGCAATGTGTCCGTCGTCACGGCGCTGCTGAAACATGGCGCCGACCCCACCCTCAAGAACGGCAACGGCAGCACGCCGCTCGCCCTTGCCCTCGGCGGGCCGCCGAACCGCATGATGGCGGATGGCCCCCCCACCGACTGGCAGCGTGAATCGCCGCCCTACTTTGACGTCATCCGCCTGCTGGCAGCGGCGGGCGCCGACCCCGAGGCTGCGGGCATGCCTTTCGCCTTCGGCCAGAGGGGGGAAGATTACAACCGCTTCCGCGAACAGGGGATGGATATCGCGCGCAAATCATACAAGCCCCGCGCCGCGCCCGCCGCCGGTGTTAAGCCGCCCGCGCCGCGCCCCGTCGTGGCGGCGCAGGACATATACCTTCTGTTCCGCATGGTCAGTGAAAGGTTCATCAATAAATACGACGTCGTGCGCTGGCAGACCGGCAAGGACCCGGCGGCTACCTGCAACATCGACGTGATGGGCGCGGCGCAGGCGCTGTTTGATGCCAACAGGGGCTATGCGAAGGATTTTGCCGCGTTTATCGACAGCCTGCGCCTGCGTGGCCAGCATTCCCTCATGAATATCGACGGCACCGGTGCGCTGCCGCCTGCGCAATTCCAGGCGCCGAACCTGCTGCATGTGGCTGCGTTTTATAAGGACCTGCCGGTGATGAAGGCCCTGCTGGCGAAGGGCGCGGATGCCTCCGTCACCGACAGTGCAGGCAACACGGCGCTGCATTACGCAACACAGGGCTACAGCACGGGTGTCCAGTCGACGCTTGCCGCCATCGACATGCTGCTGGCGGCGGGCGTACCCGTCAACGCCCGCAACATCGAGGGCGAAACGGCGCTGCTGGTCACAGGCTTCAAGGCCATCGGCGGCAAGATGACAAAATCGGCGCAGATGGAAATCATCGAACGCTTGCTGGAAAAAGGCGCCGACCCCAAAATCACCCGCAATGACGGCTACAGCCTTGCCGATAACGCAGGCGCCGTCCTTGCGTCGATTGGCGGGCTGAAGCCTACGGAATTTGTCGAGGCGCAGACGCAAGGTTACCGCAGCCTTCTCGAAATGCTGGAGAAGCTCGGCTTGCCGCGTGACAAGTGGCGGCAGTCGTCCGGCCAGCAGCCGCAAACGCCGTTGCAGGAAGCGGTCGGGCGCCTCGACCTGGCGGAGGTAAAGGCACTTGTGGCGGGCGGCGCCGACGTCAACGAAGGCAGTTATACGCCGCTGATGTCGGCAGCGGGTTCCGGCGACCGCGGCGTTGACATCGCCCGGCTGCTGCTCGACAAGGGTGCGCGGCTGGACAGGCGCACGTCACCTTACGAAACGGTCCTTTCGCGCGCGCTGCAGCAGCCCGAACACGGCGATATGGTCGACCTGCTGCTGTCGCGGGGGTTGAAGCCCGCTCCCGCCGACCTCATGGGGTTCTATTCCGGCACCCTGACGCAGCGGGGCAAGGAATCGCTGCGCAAGATACTCGACACGGGCGTCGACCCGAATGCCTGCGATGCTTCGGGTGAATCGCCGCTTTACAAGGCGGCGCAGCGCGGCAATGCCGAGGCGGTGT
>CAZNRN010000041.1:0-23247 GCA_964575605.1 uncultured Micavibrio sp.
GCAGCAGCAGCAGGGCGTGATCGCGAACTTCAAGCCGCTGAAGGTCACGCATGACACCGTCATGCACAACTTCAAGGTCAGCGGCACGCTGTACTACGGCGGCGGCCTGATTTCATCGACCATCGTCGTGACGCCCGCCGGGAAACTCAGCTTCCAGGACCAGACCCTCCTGCTGACCGGCATCCATTTCCCCTACAGCCCTTACAGCCAGCACTGGATCGAAGGCTAAGACATGTCGCAATTCACCGCCACTTCCGGCAAGCTCAACGACCTGCTGAAACCGGGCGCGCCCCTGCCCTCCGACGACGTGATGATCGCAACCGCGCTCGACATCCTCAACCACAGCCCGCACGGGCAGCAGCTGTCCGATTTCGTGGCCGTGAACCAGATCAGCATCAAGATCATGGCGACGCCCCAGCCGACGACCTATTTGCCCGAGAGCAAGCTGGTCTACATCGGCTTCAACCGCAACAACCCCGTGTCGCCCTCGCGTTTCGTGCTGATGCTCGCAGGCATCCTGCGCGAAGCGCAGCAAGAGAGCGCCGGCATCAAGCACCCCCACCTCACCGCCCCCATGCAGGAACACATGAAGGTTTCCATGGCCAAGCACGAGGACAAGGTCTGGTACAAATGCACGATCGCCTGTGAATTAGACGACCTCGACACCTTTAAAGACTACAAATTTAAAGAAGAACTCCGGAAGATGGGGCACACCGAGGCGCTGGATCTTTATTTGAAGCATGAGAGGAAGGGCGGGTAGTTATTTACCGCTTCCTTCTTGCCGCTTTATCTCCATTACCCGTGCATCAATCTGTTTTATCTGTACACTATTAAGGTGTCTTGCCGCTTCAGCTTGAAGATCGACAGGAGAATTGGCGCTCCAGTTCCCCCCAGAACGACTAAGCCAGTAATACGCCTCTTCGTAATTTTTATTCTGCAGAAATTGTTGGCCGACCCACTGCTGACTATTACGTTCACCCCGCTCTGCCTTAATCAATTCACGCTGATGTAAAATAACACCCAATGCAAAAGGCGCTGTTCTAACAACGACAATCGAGTTAATTAGGATAGCTGCAAGAAAAATTAGAAGCCATTTTTTTCGGTTCTGCGCTTCCACAACACGTTTGCGAAAGTATACGCGCCAGAAAAACAGGGCAACACAAGGTGGAAGTATGGTAAAAGTAATTACCCATACTGTATGTGAATGTCGTGGAAGACCGGTAAAGACTAAGTGACTTACGTTGCGCATGACCATCGCCGCTTCAGCGACATGGCATACAATCAAGACCATAACGATAGATGCAGCAAAGATATGCGGCTTTAAACCTTCTAATAGAGAGCTATTGAGTGTTTTCATTGCTGTGCCCTTTATTACTTTTTTTATCGTTACTTAATTTTACCATGCCCCCTCTATAGAAACCTTTAAAAATCAAAGAACCCAAGAATATCACAATCCTGTCGCCCCTGCGCAGGCAGGGGCCTAGTACCGTGGTTTATAAAAACGCAGGACGTAAAGGAAGAACTGGCCGTCGCGGTCTAGATGTTTACAGCCAGCGCCGCTGACATTAGCCGCGTTTTATAACCTACGGTACTAGGCCCCTGCCTGCGCAGGGGCGACAGTTTTTTTAACCCGCGATTTGTTCGAAGAGGTCGTTCCACGCGGGATTGAAACCCTCGATCAGGTTGACCTTCCACTCTCGTTTCCATTTCTTGATTTGTTTTTCGCGGGCGATTGCGGCTGTCGGCGTGTCGTGCGGTTCGTACCAGACGAGATAGCGCAGGTTATGTTTTGCGGTGAAGGTGGATTGTTTTTCTTTGTGGTCGAAGGTGCGCTTGACGAGAGCGCCTGTAACGCCGGTGTATAACGTGCCGTTGCGTTTGTTGGTGAGGATGTAGACGTAGTATTGTTTGGGCATGAACTGAAACTAATAATTTAAAAATTTAAAAGCAACAATCCTGTCGCCCCTGCGAAGGCAGGGGCCCCGTACCGTGGTTTATAAAACGCGGCTTTCGCCGCGTCGCACGGCAGTAACCGTTATGATCGTCACGGCCTGTTCTTGCTTCATCTCCTGCGTTTTTATTACCTACGGTATGGGGCCCCTGCCTGCGCAGGGGCGACAGTTTTAAATTCATCCTTGCGCTTAATAAAAAAAAAGGCCGGTGTTTGGACAACACCGGCCATGTTTTCTCGTCCAGGAGAAAATTTAGGGCCTGCGCGGATGGCGCGCTGGCGAAACTTGGGTGGGGGAATTTCCGGTGTGGCTCATTTTTCTCGACCTATTAACTGACATCACAAAGATGCTATCGCTAGGCCGTTTTAGCCCCGCTGTACCGGCAGACGAGAAACGAGCGGAAATCGTTCTGCCGTAGATGCGGGACTTGGGTATATATATACCCCGATTCTGCCCATTACGTCAATTATTGGTCACCCGCCCCCTTTTCCGAACCTAACGCCGTTAACTTTTGAGGCCTCCAGAATCGTGTTTTTCGAGGGCAAAAGCAGGTATCCGGATGCCTTATTCCGGAGTCATTGGATGAAATGCTGCCACTCTTTATTACACCCATCCCCTTGAAATACATAGATGATTAAAAAGGCCTTTGACGCATTACGCAAAATGGGTGATGATTAACTATACGATATGACAAAGGGCGTTAACTTTTAGGACAGGGGTAAAACATGGTTCTCAAGGCATTGAAAGATTTCCAAGGCACCGGCGAAGCACGCGAATACGCCTCGGCAGTCGAGCATCGTGTTACCGACGGACAAGCATTTATCGCTGCAAATACTGGCCCTTCTCGCAGCGGCCCCTCGCATTCGGCCCCCGGCCTCGGCTGATAAAAACGCCCGATTCGTTTAAAGATTCGTTAAAAAACGCCCCCAAACGGGGCGTTTTTTTCGTTGCCGATTCAAACTTTAGAAAAAATTTATAACCACATAAAAATTAAGAAGAAATCGAGTTATACATGGCCTGATTTTAACACTGTTATTTGACAGGTGGTGTTTTATTTCGCATTCTAGACTTATAGAGCAATTAAATTGCTCAACTACAAAAAACGAGGTGAGGCCATGACGTTGAACAAGATCCATAATTTCGCCCAGACCCGTGACGCGGAGCGCTTTGCGGCCGCGATCGAAGCCCGCATCGAAGGTGCCCAGCACCTGATGCCCAAGGCTCCCAAAGCCTTCGCTGCCCCTGCAGCCAAGGCCCTTTCCGTAGCCTAACAGAACAGTTGTTTTCTTCCTCCTGATGCAGGGCCCGGCCTTCGTACAGCCGGGCCCGCAAAAGGCCAATCCGAAAACAGCATCCGCAAAAAAACAGCCCGCTAAACCATACGGTTAGCAGGGGAATTTCCAGAATATTTGACAAGGGGGTACTAATGCCGGACAATAGAATGATTAGGGATTCTTTCACCATCACCAGACAGCGCAGGGGCGGAAAAATGGCACTCGAAACCATCACAGGCTACACCGGTACCGAAGATGCCAAACAATATGCCGCCGCCATCAAGGAACGCGTCACCGGTGGTGCGCAGCTGACCGAAGAACATACCCCCGCTGCCCCGCAAGCCTCGGTGCTGCCGGGCCGGTAATCCAACCAGTTTCTTTCCTTTCTCCTTGATAATCTACGCCCGGGTTCTCCCCCGGGCGTTTTCTTATGGAGTTTAAAGCCCAGATTAATTAGGGTAAGGCCGTTATTAAGGAAGACCTAATATATGCAGACCTCCGCCGCCGCCCGACCCGAAACCGACCAGCCCTTCTGCCGCGCCTGCCATGCGAGCTTGAGCCGCGCCAAAAGCCTCGGCAACAAGAACGGCTATGAACTGCTGCGCTGCGCCGGCTGCGGCACGGTGACGGTCGACCCCTTCCCCACCGTGGCGGAACTCATCAAGTTCTACCAGGCCTACGAAGGCACCACCGACTACCGCAAGAAACAAGACAGCAAGATCGCGCGCGCGTCAAAACGCATACGCAGCCGCATGGACGATGCTCCCGGCAAGCGCTTCCTCGACGTCGGCTGCAACTATGGCTTTACGGTCAAGGCGGCTTTGGATTTGGGGCTTGATGCGCATGGCATCGATATCGACGCCGTCGCCGTGCATGCCGCGCAGGAAAGCTTCGGCGCAGAACATTACTCCGCCCTGTCGGTGCAGAACTACGCGGCCTCCGGCAAGAAAGCCGATTTCGTCTATACCAGCGAAGTCATCGAACACGTGCCCGACCCCGATAGCTTCGTGGCTGCGATCTCGACGATTTTGGTCTCAGGCGGTTTGCTGTTCCTCACCACGCCCGAAGGCGGCCACTGGAGCCTGCCGCGCGATTTCACCAAATGGTCGGCCTGCATGCCGCCCGAACACATCACCTACTTCACGCGCAAAGGCATCAAGATCCTTCTGGAAAAGCACGGCATCATGGTCGAGAAATTCTATTTCTCGTGGAAACCCGGCATGAAGCTGGTCGCGCGTAAGGCCTGATGCTTCCCGCGCTTAAAAAATTCGAACACAAGTCGCAAAAGCCGCTGCCGCGCAAACAATTCCTCGCGCGGCTCTGGCTGCATTTCATCATCGCCGCGGGCGTGACCTTTGTCGCGCTGGCGCTGGGCATGGCGGGGTATCATGTGTTCGAGGGCTTCAGCTGGATAGACAGCTTCCTCAACGCCTCCATGATTTTGGGCGGCATGGGCGAGGTCGACGCGCTGAAAACCGACAGCGGCAAACTGTTCGCCGGCTGCTACGCGCTGTTCAGCGGATTGTGGGTGGTGACATCAATGGCGCTGCTGCTCGCCCCCGTGTTCCACAGGATCATGCACAAGCTGCATTGCGATACGCGGCAGTAGCCGCGGGGGCGATACGCGGGATTAATACCCGGGTTTGGAAGGCGCCGGGGCCGCCGCCTGCTTGCCCAGCACGACAAGGATGTCGTTGAGCACGCCCGAGGCGCCGATGCGGAAGGTGTCGGTGGAAATCCACGACTTGCCCATCATGCTTTCGGTAAGGGCAATGTATTGCGCGCCGTCGGTGACGGTTTTCACGCCGCCCGAGATTTTCACGCCGGCATCGCTGCCTTTATCTTTGATGGCTTGCAGCATGGTGGCGGCCGCCTCCAGCGTCGCGCCGCCCTTGGCGCTCTTGCCGGTCGAGGTTTTCAGGAAGTCCGCGCCGCAGTCCAGCGCGAGGACGGAAGCCGCATAGACATCGCGGTAGTCGGTGAATTCGGACGTCTCGAGGATAACTTTCAGCGCGATATCCTTGCCGCAGGCTTCGCGGCAGGCCTTCAGCAGGTCAGCCGCGGTTTTCATGTCGCCCGCCTGGAATGATTTGTAATCCAGCACGATATCGATCTCGTTGGCGCCCGCGGCAATCGCGGCTTTGGTGTCGGCTGCGGTCTGCTCCGGCGCGCCTTTGCCCGAGGGGAAGTTGATGACGGTCGCGCGGTTGATGCCTTTCGCGGCGGTCGCGTTGAAGGTCTGGGTCAGGAATTTCGGGTAGACGCAGGTGGCGGCGACATGGCCCAGCTCGCCCTGGTCTGCCTTTACCGCCAGCGCGTCGATTTTCGCGGGCGTGTCGTCGTCGTTCAGGCTCGTCAGGTCGAGGCTTTTGAGCGAGAGCGAGGCGGCGGCCTTGGAAGAAACGGCCTTGCGGGCTTCTGCGATAAGGCCTTCGAGCGACTTGGGCAAGTTATCCATCTGTGTTTTTATCCTTTTATATCTCTGTGCGTCCTTGTCTCCGATACTAAAGGATAAAAATATTATGTCAAGATAATGGCGAAATTATACAATACAAACAGTTACTTGCGCCTGTACCCCATTCAAGACCCCCGCCCTCTATGGAACATTTCCCTTTGCCGGAACGTTGTCAGGCATTACAAGGGAGGAGTTTAGCGATGAAGGAACATAATATGGGCCAACCCGCCAGAGCCATTCCCCCGGTCGACGCCAAGGCGAGCGATGCAATCGCTGCCCCGTCGCGTCCCGATACCGGCCTGCGCCTCGTCGCGCCCGTCCTGAACACCTCGCACGAAGAACAATCTCCCTTCGTGCCTGCCAACCGTAACTGATTAAGCTTTCACCCTCATCTATTCCCGCACCATCACCCCCGCCACGCCAAAGTGGTCGGAAGGGAAAATATCTTTGCGGCCGGGAATGACGGGTTCGTTGCCGATGATCTCGACCGACTGCGGTTTCCAGACGTCGGAGCGCAGGATTATCCAGTCGAGGCGGCGGCTGGGTTCGCCCGTGAAGCGTTCGGGGCTTTTGCCTGCCATGTCGCTTTTTTCGTTATCCCAGGTGAAACCGGGTTCGCCCGGATGCAGCAGCGTCCAGAAATCGGTGTAGTCCTTGGGTATGGCTTTTACTTCCGGCACGCCGTCGCCGAAGTTCAGATCACCCATCAGCATGGCGTCGCCCTTGCCTTCCAGCTCGTTAAAGATAACCTTCAGCTCTTCCGCGCGATGCGCACCGGCATCCAGTGCGCTGGTCATATGCGTGGTGGCGATGGTGAGGTCGCGGCCATCGATATCGAAAGTGGCGATCAGCGCCGTGCGCCATTGCTTGCCGGGCAGCGGCACGCAGCGCGTTTTCTTGACGCGGTATTTCGACAGGAAGAACTGCCCGCCGCACCATTCGGTGACGGTGCTGACCTGCGCGTATTTTTTCGATAGCTCGCTTTTTGCGAGCATGGTCGTGAACCACTCGCCCACTTCCTGCAGGGCGATGATATCCGCGTCGCTGTCCTCGAGGATTTTGAACAGCGGCTGC
Organism: uncultured Micavibrio sp.; assembly: GCA_964575605.1. Lineage (GTDB taxonomy): Bacteria > Pseudomonadota > Alphaproteobacteria > Micavibrionales > UBA2020 > JAPWJZ01. The sequence goes on from CAZNRN010000041.1 coordinate 6,756, forward strand.
GCGCGTTCCTCGATATGCGTCGGCAGCACCAGCACGTTATAGGTGACAAGTTTTATCGATTTCGGGTCCTTCGGCGGTTCGGCCTTGACCTCCGTCGCTGGCACGGGCAGTGGCACATGATTGTATGTTACAAAGGCGAGCGTGCGCCCCAGCGTGAAGAGGAAGAAACACAAGACGCCGGCCAATACCACGTAGGCTAATTTCTTTTTCATTTAAAAATGCCCTTTTGAAATTGATAAATCATATCACAGCGCTAAACGCCGTCACCGGCGCAAAAGCCCCCAAATTGACATAACCAACTCTCCGTGCTACTTTCCCCCACATGGCAAAGACCGTTTATTTCATCCGTCACGGCGAAAGTGAATCAAACGCGGGGCAGAAAACCGAGCACCCGCAGAGCGTGAACCTGACCGAGCGCGGGATTACCGAAGCCTTCAACCGCGCGGCAGGCTGGGAAGAAACCCCCGGCCTGATCGTCACCTCCGCCTACACGCGCACCAAGCAGACGGCGGCGCCGCTGATTGCTAAATTCCCGGGCGCACAGCAAGAAGAATGGAATATCCACGAATACACTTATCTTGCCGCATCGAAATACAAGAACACCACCAACCTCGAACGCGCGCCCTTCATGCATGAATACTGGGACCGCGCCGAGCCTGATTTCAAGGACGGCGGCACGGCTGAATCCTTCGCCGAATTCGCGCAGCGCTGCAAGGACGCGGTCGAAAAAATCCGCAACGCAAAAGACGACGTGACGGTCGCCTATTGCCATGGCTACATGATCAACGGGATTCTGATGGCGCTCGACGGCAAGTTCGATACCGTCACGCCCGACACCATGCGCGCCTTCTGGAAGTTCCATGCCGAAAACCGCGTCGACAACTGCGAGGTTTTCACCTTTGCAGTGGACGGCGGCAAGGTCAGCTATCTCGGGAAATCAGGCGAACGTCCGGCGTCGTCAATCACCCCGCCCCGCCTGAACGACTAGGGCCGGGTTTAGCGTTTCCGCAAGAACAGTTTAAAGGCCGGTGCCCGCCGGCAGGGGCGTTTCAGGCAGCGCCGGTTTTGCATGCGCCGGTTGGGCTTCCACGGGCCTTGCGGCGCCGGGGCGGTTATCCTGCTCTTTGCTGGTGCCGTGCAATTCGTCTCTGGTCATGAAATCGCCTTTCAAAAAACAAAAATCATCAGCCGGGTTTGGCGGCTTTTTCGGGTTCGCGCCTGAAGCAGGCGAGCGTCAATGTGGTGCGGAACTTGTCCTGGCGGAAGCGTGCGCGGGTGTTTTCCTGCGTTTTGGCGCCGGCCTTTGCCGCGCCGCCGTTCGATGTCCTGATCATTAAAAAAATCCTTCTTGAAAACCCGGCCGCGGGAACATCCCGGGCCTCGGGGGGAACGCACTTTCGTGCCCGGAAAAAGCACCATGCCTTTGCCGTTATTCGAAAGCAGCGATGTCCTGGAAGAAAGCTTTAATCAGCGAACGAACAAGTCAGAACCAAATAATTCGAATAGGCACACCATAGGCTTATCCACAGCAATAGCAAGGTAATTCGCGAAAAGCCTGCATTCAGCAACGTTATCAAGGCCTGCGCGAAAGCGCGCCCTGCGCGTCCCGGTAAAGCCGGGAACAGGCGCGAAACGTGCTACAATGGTTACAGGCCGGATATAACGCGGATTCTTGCCTTGATGCATCCTCCGGGCTTCCCCGGTTATTCGGGAAGGGAAAGTTGCCCATGCCCGCCGACCACACGATGCAAGCCCAGGGGGAAAGCGGATACGCGGCGATGCTCGCGCGCTTCCGCCGCCAGCCGCTGCGCAATAACCCGGATATCCCCTCTGCCCGCGGCGCGGATAAAAACCTGCCCCCGCCCCTGCCCGCGGGCCGCGGCGCCGCACCCGACCTTGCGCCCGCCCTGAAAAAAACCGCGCTGCAGCTGCGGGCCGCCTGGCTGGCCTTTGCCAGCGGGCGACTGCCGGCAGATGCGACGGGCCCTTACGCCATCTGGCGCGACGCCTGCCGCCACCGCCACTTCTCCCCGCTCATGTGCCTTGACGTCGTTTGCCACGGCCTGTCGCCGGCCGAGGTCGACGCGCGCTACAAGATGCAATCCGGCACCGCCGACCGGAACCTGCGCCGGTGCCTCTCCCTGTTCGGCGGTGACGCCCTGCCGGGCGATCCTCCTTTCCTCCGTCTGCCTGACGCCGGGTAATTTTCGTTCAACGCAGCCCGGCGACGGGAGTCAATCGCCCGATTGGACCGCCCTCCTCAAAGCACATTCCTGATGCGGCGGAGTTGCGGCGGAGATGCGCTTCTTGTGCGGCGCTGATGCGGCGCAGATGCGGCGCTGGCGCGGTGCTGAAGGCGAAAAACCCTGTGTTTTCGGTCAAAAAGCGTAATTTTATTTCAAAAGAAAAGGCCGCAGCACACCGCCGCGGCCTTGAAAAAATTTCCGCGTCCAAAATTACTTCGGGCCGCCTTTCGAGCGGCGGCGGCGTTCTTCCGGCGTGATCCAGCAGTTGCGGCCGGGCGGCAGCGACGAAACGCGCTTCACTTCGCCGGTCGCCTGGCTGACCGATTTCAGGTCGCCCGCGCCGTTGATAAGATAGCTTTCCGCGCCGCAGACCATGCGCAGATGTGGCGGCAGTTCTTCCTGTTTCGCGCCGCGATAGCCTTCGGCCTCGAGTTTTTTCAGGTTTTTCTCGTAATCGGGATGCCAGTTGCCGGGAAAAATAGCCATGTCCAGATCTCCTTGGTTAAAGAAAGGCCGCGGCAGTAAAAATCCGCCGCGGCCCTTTTGTCTTGTCAGCGCGAATTACTTGCCGCGCTTGTAGCCGATGACGCCGCCGATAGCAGCGCCGATAGCGATCACGGGCAGCGAGACCGGAAGGATGGTGACTGCGCCGATCACGACGGCTGCGCCTGCGCCGATCGCTGCGCCTTTGGCTGCTTTGTTGAACTGGTTCTTGGGTGTCTTATCGTTGCTCATCTTGCGTACTCCTGTTTGAAAATGACTCTGTGCCGTTTTTCTGAAACCTGCATTTTTGTAGGATGCGGGGGTAGATATGTCAATGCACTATGTAATATTTCACTGGCGTCATTAACCGAGCGAATTCATGGACGTAACGTGTTATTTGCTTTATGTAAAAATGCGCGGCGCGCTTGCAGATATGCGGCGCAAAGGTTTAGGGTATGCGCCATCACATACAGGGACATTCACATGACAGGTTACATCTTCGCCGACAGCGCGACCGGCCCCGTTTCGGCGATCCTGAAACGCCTCAACCGCCACGGGCTGGTGACGGGCGCGACGGGTACGGGAAAAACCGTCACGCTGCAAACGCTGGCCGAAGGCATGGCCCGCGCGGGCGTCCCCGTTTTCGTGACCGATGTGAAGGGGGACCTGTCTGGCATCGCTGTGCCCAAAGCGCCCGGCATCATGACCCCGCCCGCGATTTTCTGGGACCTGATGGGCAAGCAGGGGCATCCCGTCCACACAACTATCTCGGAATTCGGGCCGGTGCTGCTGGGCCAGCTGCTCGACCTTACCGACGTTCAGCGCGGCGTGCTGGAGCTGGTCTTCCGCGTGGCGGATGACGGCGGCTTGCTGCTGCTGGATTTGAAAGACCTGCGCGCCGTTTTGCAATACGTCTCCGACAACGCGCAGGAGGTTAGCGCGAAATACGGCCTTGTCTCACCCGCGACCATCGCCGTGATACAGCGCGGATTGCTCTCTCTTGAGAACGAGGGCGCGGGCATGTTCTTCGGCGAGCCTGCGATCGACCTTGCCGATATCATGCAGGTGACGCCACAGGGCACGGGGTATATCAGCATCCTTTCCGCGAGCGAGCTGATACAGCGCCCGCGCCTTTACGCCTGTTTCCTGTTGTGGATGCTGGCCGAGCTGTTCGAGGACCTGCCCGAAGCAGGCGACCTGCCCAAGCCTAAACTCGCGCTGTTCTTTGATGAAGCGCACCTGCTGTTTTCGGGCGCGCCGAAAATTCTGCTCGAGAAAGTCGAACAGGTCGTGCGCCTTATCCGCTCCAAAGGCGTCGGCATTTATTTCGTCACGCAAAACCCGGGCGACATCCCCGAGGCCATCCAGGGCCAGCTGGGCAACCGCGTCCAGCACGCGTTGCGCGCATTTACGCCCGCCGAGCAGAAAAAGCTGAAGGCCGCCGCCGAAAGCCTGCGCGCCAACCCCGCCTTCGATACCGAAAAAACGCTGGGCGAACTGGGCGTGGGTGAGGCGCTGGTCTCGATGCTCGACGAACAGGGCGTGCCCGCCGTGGTCGAGCGCTGCAAGGTGCGCCTGCCCGACAGCCGCCTCGGCCCCCTGCAGGCCATGGAGCGCCAGCAGCTGATGATGGCCAGCCCCGTTGGCCAGAAATATTCCGCCGTCGTCGACAGCCATTCGGCCTTTGAAGTGTTGCAGGCGCAGCAGGCGGCGACAGCATCTCGCCCCGCGCCACAGCCCGCGCGCCAGCAGGCCCCTTCCCCGCAACCTGTGCCGCAGCAACCCTCGACCATGGGCGGCGTGCTGGACGGCCTTTTTGGCGGCGGACGTGTGCCGGCCGTGAAACGCGGCCGCACGCCCGACACCGTGGCTGAAATGCTGGTGAAAAACACCGTCCGCGCCATGGGCAGCCAGGTCGGCCGCCAGATCGGCACCCAGATCATGCGCGGCATCATGGGTGCGATCATCAAGCGCTAACCGGTCACGCGTTTTAATATAAGCTGTTGAAATATAACAGTAATTATTTTCAGCCCGCGCGCCAAAAACGCTGGCCTTTTATCCCACGCCCGTGTATTATATGGAAAATATAAAAACTGGAGAGTGTGGATGGCATATCAAGTTGGCGAACAAATTCAGGTCCAGTACCTGACTGACGAGTGGCTCACCGTCACCGTTGCGAAGATTACCAAGATCACCCCCGAAAGCGCCGAGAAAAACAGGAAATATTATCCGGACATCAAGGCGGGCGAAGATATCCTCTCCTGCTCCGACACAGCCGACGGCCAGGGCGACATACGTAACTTCTACGCCTACAGCCCGAAAGTCAGGCACATGGATGGCAGGTCGGAAACGGCCGCCTCGGAAGCCGCGGCAGCGGCGCCTCCCTTCGAGGCGAAGGTGGAGACAGGCGAAGACCTCAAGCCGTTACAGAAGATCAAGCTTAAGCAGCGTACGCCTTAATCATTCGACGGCGTAATGCGCCGTTTCACCGGCGTAAAAGCCCCGCCCTGCAGGCGGCGATCAAGTTCCATGACCCATTTCGCATCGGCCAGCGCGTGGTGTTCGTCGTCGCCCTTGGGCGGCACCATGTGGCGCGGGTGGCCTTTGTCGCGGTAGGTCTGGGCGACGTTGATCGGCATGGGGTCGACATTGGCCGGCAGCTTCAAAAAATTCTCGCCCAGCAAATTCAGCAGCAGGTAACTGTCCTGCGCCGCGAACCAGTAGTGGAATGACGTCTGCTGCGTGCCGATGAAATCTTTCAGCTCCTGCTTGATTTCGTCGAGCGATTTCCATTCGCTTTCGGGCGGCAGCTGGGTCAGCACGGTCGACTTGATAAAGGGATTTTTATCCGCCTCGTCGCGGTTGAATTCCTTGTTCACGGCATAGAAGGTTTTGCCGTCTTTATCCGTGATGCCGATCGATATAAGTTCGAGCACGCGCAGCTTGCGGCCGTCGTCCAATGTGGCGTTGTATTCGATGAATTCGGTGTCGAAATAGAGTTTACGCGTGGCGGCCATTTTCACAGTCCTTTTTGATAGGACGGACAATGCCATCCTCTTGATATTATGTCAATAAACAATTTTTGTTCTCTTTTTGTCCATTTTGTTCTTGCCTGTGAGAACAAATCAGATACAGTAGAAGAAGAGACGGCGAGATTCGAAGCCGCCAGCAGCCGAAAACAAATTGAATAACTAGTCACAAAAGGGGTAAATCAACATGTCCACCGTCACCGCATTACGTCCCGAAGGGAAGAGCAACGATATGAACGCAGCTGAAAAGCAAAAAGCCCTCGACGCCGCTCTCGGCCAGATCGAGCGCGCCTTCGGCAAAGGCTCCATCATGAAGCTGGGCTCGGACCAGAAGCAGGAAGTGGAAGTCGTTTCCACCGGCTCGCTCGGCCTCGACCTTGCGCTTGGCATCGGCGGCCTGCCCCGCGGACGCATCATCGAGATTTACGGCCCCGAAAGCTCGGGTAAAACCACCCTCGCGCTGCAGGTGATTGCGGCCGCGCAAAAAACGGGCGGCCAGTGCGCCATCATCGACGCCGAACACGCGCTCGACCCCTCCTATGCCGCCAAGCTGGGCTGCAACATCGAAAACCTGCTGATTTCCCAGCCCGACGCCGGCGAACAGGCGCTTGAAATCGCCGACACGCTCGTGCGCTCCGGCGCGCTCGACGTCCTCGTCGTGGACTCTGTCGCGGCGCTCGTGCCCCGCGCGGAACTTGAAGGCGAAATGGGCGACAGCCACATGGGCCTTCAGGCACGTTTGATGAGCCAGGCGCTGCGCAAGCTGACCGGCACGATTTCGAAATCGCGCACCATCGTCATCTTCATCAACCAGATCCGCATGAAAATCGGCGTCATGTTCGGTTCGCCCGAAACCACCACGGGCGGCAACGCGCTGAAATTCTACGCTTCCGTCCGCCTCGACATCCGCCGCATCGGATCGCTCAAGGACAAGGAAGTCGTGGTCGGCAACCAGACCAAGGTGAAGGTCGTCAAGAACAAGCTCGCCCCGCCCTTCCGTGTCGTCGAATTCGACATCATGTACGGCGAAGGCATCTCGAAAGAGGGCGAGATCATCGACCTCGGCGTGAATGCCGGCATCGTCGAGAAATCGGGCGCCTGGTTCGCCTTTGACGGCGAGCGCATCGGCCAGGGCCGCGAGAACACCCGCAAATACCTGAAAGACAACCCCAAGGTCGCCGAAGCGATCGAGCGCAAGCTGCGTGAAAACGCAGGCGTGGTCGCCAATACCATGCTGGCCGGCCCCGAAGAAGGCGGCGACGGCGACGATGGCGACGGCGACGATGCGCCTGTTTCGAAATCCAAGAAAGAGAAGTCCTCCGACTAACCCCCTGACCCTCTACACACAGTAGCCACTGTAACAGCTTCTCTTTCAGACCCCGAAAGGCCCGGTTCTTCCCTGACCGGGCCTTTCAATTTATAAACAAATGTCATCCCCGCGAAAGCGGGGACCCAGTAGCGCGTCGGCGCGTCATGTCACTCCTATGTGCGGCCACGCCGCACGCTGGGTCCCCGCCTTCGCGGGGATGACGATCAGTGAGAAAAATCAGCGGAGAGCCGCACCCCAGGGATGCGCATCCTTCTGGTACGACACATCCAGCGCGGCTTTCAGCCATGCCTTCTGGTCCACTGACAAATGCGGCGCAGCGGCGTCGAAGTCTATCTGGTCGCGGTCGCGCATATGCTTGCTTTTGTACAGCAGCACGATTTCGGGGGCGAGGTAGGGAACATTCTCGTAAGGGCTTTGCAGCACCGCCTTCTGCACTTCGCGCGTCACCATCGCGTTGCGGCGGTACACCCAGTGCGTCGCGGTGGCGTCGTTCAGCAGCACTTCCAGCCGCTCGCCCGGCAGGTCGAGGTACAATTCGTGTATTGGCGGCTCCAGCATCTGCCCCTGCTCCCAGGAATAATAAACCCCGCCGCCGTTCGGTTTCACATAGGTAATCAGGATTTTGGGGAAGCATTCACGCAGCAGTTCCTGCTCGTCGCGGAAAATACCGATATCGATATCATGCCGCAGCCGCACAGGGCGGCCGAGGAACAGGTCGATCGCCTGCCCGCCGCAAAAAAACCATGTGCCTGAATAGCCGTCGAAAGCGGTGCGGGCGGCGCCGAGGTGACTGAAGCCGCCGTGCATTGGCTCAGCCCTTCTCGCGCATCACGCGGGACTTTTCGCGCTCCCAGTCGCGCTTTTTCTCGGTCTCGCGCTTGTCGTGCTGTTTTTTGCCGGTGGCGATGCCAAGCTCGACTTTCGCAATGCCACGGTGATTGAAATAAATCGACAGAGGTATCAGCGTCGTGCCCTTGCGCTGCACCGCGCCGATGAGTTTATTCATCTGGTTTTTATGCAGCAGCAGTTTCCTGGGCCGGCGCACTTCGTGCTGCCATTTCACGTTCGATTTCGTGTATTCGGGGATATGCGCGTTGACGAGGAAAATCTCGTTGCCCGACACCTGCGCATAGCTCTCGTTAATGCTGGCTTGCCCGGACCGGAGCGATTTCACTTCGGTGCCGGTCAGCATGATTCCGGCCTCGAGCGCGTCTTCGATGAAATAGCTGAAACGGGCCTTGCGGTTCTGCGCGACAGTCTTGTTGTTGCTGTCCTTTTTCGCGTCTTTTTTCTTGGCCGTGCCTTTATTCTTGCCCGTCATGATGCATCATCAGCGCTTCCCGGCCTTCTTCAGGGTCTTCTTGCCGACCTTGAAGATGCCGGCGAATTCCATGGCGTCGTCCAGTTTCTGGCGCAGGGGCGCAGTGACGGGGACGAGCGGCAGGCGCAGCTCCTCGTTTATTTTGCCAAGGCGCGAGAGGCAGTACTTCGCGGGCGAAGGGCTGGTCTCGGCGAACAGCATTTTATGCAGCGGCAGCAGCGCATCGCGCGCGCGCTCGAAATTCTTCCAGTCTTTTTTCGCCCAGGCGTTGTGCAGCTCGGCGCAGAGGCGCGGCGCGACGTTGGCGGTGACCGAAATGCAGCCATGGCCGCCTTGCGCAAGGTAGGCGGCAACCGTCGCGTCCTCGCCCGACAGCTGGACAAAGTCATCGCCCAGCGCCACGCGGATGGCGAGCGGGCGCGAGAGGTCGACCGAGGCGTCCTTGATGCCCGCCACGCGTTTCAGCGAGGCGCAGCGCACCACGGTTTCAACCGAGATTTCCACGCCGGTGCGGCCGGGCACGTTATACAGAATGAGGGGCAGGCCGCAGGCGTCGTTTATCGCCTTGAAATGCTGGTACATTCCTTCCTGCGTAGGCTTGTTATAATAAGGCGTTACGACTAGAATACCCTCTGCACCGCTCTTTTCGGCAAAGCGCGCGAGTTCGACGGATTTCGCCGTCGCGTTCGAGCCTGCACCTGCGATCACCGGCACCTTGCCGTTGGCCGCTTCCACGCAGGCTTTGACGAGCGACTTGTGTTCTTCGATGGAAAGGGTCGGCGTTTCGCCCGTCGTCCCGCAAGGAACCAGCCCGTGAGTCCCGCTCGCCACATGCCATTCGACAAGCTGCTGGAAAGCATCAAGGTCCACCTTGCCCTTTTTAAAGGGGGTGACGAGGGCGACCATCGAACCTTTGAACTTGACCATAGCAAAACTCCAGTTACACAGCGGAAGCCCACTCTAGCGGTATGGGGCGTCCGGCGCAAGAATAGGCCTTTTATGGCTAATTTTGCAAGGGTTTTGACGGCCCTTGCGCTTGGCGCCGCGCTAACGCTGGGGGCCGCCGATATGTCCCTCGCCGCCACGCAGACGCCGGCGAAAAAAACCGCCGTGAAAAAGGCTGCGCCTGCGAAAACCCAGAAAACCGTACACCCCGCCACCAAGACCGCGCCCCGCAAGATTTTGCGCAAGCCGCCGCCGCGCAAGCAAAAGGTGCAGTCGCGCCCCGTCGACGATGAATGGCAAAAGGCCGCGCTGCTGCTGAAATCGTCATCCGACCCCGTCGCGCGCAAACTGCTGCTGTGGATATATGTGACCGAAACGAACCTGTCGATTGAAGCGCATTCGCTGGTTTCCTTCGTCGAAAACAACCCGGGCTGGCCGCGGCAAGCGTCCTTCCGCCGCAAGATAGAGACCAACCTCGGCGCGGAATTGTCGCCCGAGCAGGCCGACAAATGGTGCACCGCCCACCCGCCTGTCAGCTACGACGGCGCGCGCGGCTGCGTCGGCGCGCTGATCAGGGGCAACAAGCAGGCCGAGGCGCGCCGCATGCTGGCCGACTGGTGGTTCGAAGCCGAGCTGAACAAGAACCAGACCGCGGCCATGGTCGCGGGTTACGCCTCGGGCTTCCTGCCGGGCGCGCATGCCGAGCGTCTCGACAACCTTATCTGGCTGGGCCGCTATGAAGAGGCGGAAGCCATGTTCCCCTTCGTCGACGCGAATACGCGCACGATTGCGGAGGCGCGCATCGCGCTGGGCCGCATGTCGAAGAACGGCGACAAGCTGCTGCAGGCGCTGTCGCCGCAGGCGCTCAACAGCGAGGGCGTGATGTTCGAACGCCTGCGCTGGCGGCGCCGCAAGAACATGGATGCAGGCGCGCTCGAGCTTATCGCGCAGATGCCGAAACAGCAGACGCACCCGGTGCAATGGTGGGGCGAGCTGAGCGTCATGGCGCGCCGTGCGATCGAAGACCATGATTATAAATCCGCCCATGCCATCGCCTCGAAACACCAGCTGAAAGAAGGCCTCGAGCACTCGCAGGCCGAATGGCTGCTGGGCTGGCTTTGCCTGCGCCTGAAAAAACCGGTCGACGCCTATAACCATTTCGACGGCATGTACCGCACCGTCGGCACGGCCATCAGCCGTTCGCGCGCGGCCTACTGGGCGGGGCGCGCGGCGGAGGCGCTGCCCGACAAGGAGCGCGCGACACGCTGGCACCAGGTGGCGGCGCAGTACCCCTCGACCTATTACGGTCAGCTCAGCTATGAAAAAGTCTATGGCACACCGAAGCCCGGCACCTTCAAGGATCCCGTCGTCAGCGAAACCGAAAAGGCGGCCTTCAACGACCGCGATAACGTGCGCGCCGTGCAGCTGTTGCAGCAGCTGGGCCTGAAGCATTTCGTCGAACCCTTCCTCGCCAAAATCATCGACAACGCCGAAACGGAACAGGATTTCATGCTGGCCGCGCGCCTCGCGCGTGAAACCGGAAATCTTTACTATGCCGTGCAGGCGAACAAGGAAGCGCAGCAGCGCCTTGGCCATTTCCTGTTCGAGGAAGGCTATCCCATCACGCGCCTGCCCGCGCAATCGCCGGAAAAGGCGCTGGTGCATGCCATCATCCACCGCGAAAGCATGTTCAACAGCCAGGCGCTGTCGCCGGCCGGCGCGCGCGGGTTGATGCAGCTGATGCCCTCCACGGCCAAGATGACGGCGAAGAAGGAGGGCGAGACCTATAATATCGACAAGCTGACCGCCGACCCGTCGTTCAACCTTCTTATTGGTTCAGCGTACCTGCGCGGCCTTGTGCACGATTATAACGGTTTCTATCCCATGGCTATCGCGGCCTATAACGCAGGCCCCGGCAACGTGCGGGAATGGAATGACACCTTCGGCGACCCGCGCAACGGCGGCATGGATATCGTCGACTGGGTGGAACACGTGCCGATTTACGAGACGCGCAACTATATCCAGCGGGTGCTGGAATCCTATTACATCTACCGCATGCGCTTCGGCGAAACGCCCTATACCATCTATCACTTCATGCAAAAAAAATAGCCTGCTTCCCGCCTGCGGGAACATGGCATGATACTTGCGTGTTTTATGCCTTGCGCACAACGACAGTGCATAGGGATAAATGGCAGCAAGACCGCGCGAGGAACCAGGGGCAGCAGACGACGCCGCAAAGGTGTTCAAACGCTCCTTGCGCAACGTGACATACGATAGTATTCCGACCTTACGCGCTGAACTGATTGAATTCGTGAAATTGCACAGCGTCGACCCTGCACAGCCGGGTATGCTGGCGCTGACAGTCACCGAGATCCTGACCAACATCGTCAAGCACCCCCCCCGTAAAGGCGAAACTCACCGACATCAAGCTGCGCCTGACCCCCACACAGGTCTATATTGACGTGGCCGATGACAGCACACCCTTTGCGGAATTCGACGCGAAATGCGAATCCGCCCTGGGGCGCCTGCACGCGACCGAGATTATGGAGGAGCATGGCTACGGCCTCGGCGTCATCCTGAAACAGCATCCGCATGTCACCTATACACCCGCCGATAAGAGCCCCGACGGCCTCAACCATTTCCGCGCGCGGAGTGCGGTCGCGCAGAAAGAGTTAGGGGTCGCTTTCCTTGTCGACGACGACCCGGTCACCATGCACAGGCACCTTGACATGCTGGCGGGGGCCTATCTGACGGTACCGTTCAATAATGCGGAGAATGCGCTGGCAGCCTTTCCGCTGCTGCGGCCGGACATTATTGTTTCCGACCTCAATATGCCGGGCATGGACGGCATCGGTCTGCGCCGCGCCCTCTCGAATATCGAGGGTGGCAACGAAACGCCTTTCATATACCTGAGCGCCGAGAAATGGGGCGAGAGCAACCCCTATATCAACCAGCTGGGCGTCGACGATTTTTTAATGAAGCCTGTGACGCGCGACAAACTACGCACCGTGATGGCGCGGCTGATGACAAGGTCTAAGCAGGTGAAAAAAACGGTCGAGGGCCGGTTCCACGAAGACCTTGCAAAACTCCTGAAGCCCTCCATGCCGGTCAGCTACGGCCACTGGCAGATCATCACGATGAACGCCATGGTGGACGCGGGCGGCGGCGATTTCACGCTGTTCGAGGAAAGGCCTCAGCATTTAATGGCGGTATTGGCCGACGTCATGGGCCACGGGCCGCAGGCTAAATTCTTCACCTATGCCTGGGCGGGTTATTTGCGCAGCCTCTTCCGGCTGCAATCGGGCGCGCCCGATCCCGCCGCACTTCTCGGCCAGCTTTCGCAAGCGGTGAGCGGCGACGCCTTCCTTGAAAGCATTATCCTGACGGTGCAGGGCTTCCAGCTGTTCCCCGACGGGCGGATGTCGATTGCCTCGGCCGGGCACCCGCGGCCCCTGCTGCTGGCCAAGGGAAAAGCCGATGAAATTGACGTTGCAGGCCCCCTGCCCGGCCTGTTCGGCGATGTCGGCTACAGCCTTGCGCAGCTGAAACTGGAACCGGGCGACAAAGTGCTATTCGCGACCGACGGGTTTTTCGACGCCTTCGGCGACGGCCCCTCGCTGTCGGCGCATATCGACCTCGCGCTGCCTTGCGCCGGGCTTTCGGCCAGCCTTTGGGAAAAATACACAACCACCCCGCGCCGCCGCGCCGCCGACGACGCCACGCTGATTATCGCCGAGTATGGAGGACCATCATGACAGCCCTGAAATCCGCCTTCCACATCCGCACGGAGCCGCAGCACGCGGTCATCACCTTCACGGGCTATGTCGATGCCTCGAGCGTCGAGGAGGCGAAGCCCGCGCTGCAACGCCTGGTGCCCGTTGCCTGCCCCAATATCATCGTCGACCTTGCGGGCGTCGAATTCCTCGACAGCCACGGCGTCGGGCTTTTCGTGAGCCTTTTGAAACGCGCGCATGCCAATAACGGAAAGCTTTATTTTGCGGGCGCTGGCGGGCAGCCGGCCTCGGTCTTGAGCATGGTCGGCTTCACCGGCAGCAGCATCACGTACTGCAAAACGGCAGGCGAGGCCGAAGGCCTGCTGCAAAAAACCAATGATACGTAGGGAAAGCGCTTACTTCGTGGGCGCCGAGGGTTTGTCGTTCGTCGGTTCGGAAGGCGAGCGCGCCGGAGCACCCGGTTGGAACGGTGCTTTGGTGGGTGCGCCTAATTTTGCCTTCATGCTCATCGTAAAGAACCTTCAAGATGCTTGCGACTAACGTTGTCCATTCTATTCTTTATCAAATAACTGTCAAAGCTTTTTTGGGAATCGTTCGCAACTGACGCGGCGCAGCAAGCCTATTTCGCACCGCTCTCGCGCCACCAGAAGAACACGGCACCGCCGAAAATAATCAATAAACACAGCCAGTTAGGCACCAACGACAGCGTGGTCACGTTTTCAACGGAATAGGCCTTGTTACGTTTAACGCCGATCCAGTCGTCATCACCCATGCGGCCGGCGGCGGCATCGACTTCTTTCAGTTTAAAACCCCGATTCTCCTGATACCAGACGATCCCGCCCTTGGTCGCCTCGACAACAGGGCCCAGTTTATCGGCCGTCGTATGCACGTCGGCGAACTCTTCGTTGGTGGCGGAGCCGACGACGGCGAAGGCTTTCTTCACGCCGTTGTCGAAGGCGTAAATGCCGGTTTCATCCGCCTTCACCGTTGCGGTCGCCCAGCCGGGCACGGGCTTGTCCAGCTTGATGACTTCCTGCGCACCCGAGGGCTTTGTCATGGCGACCGTCTTTTCGCCCGGCACCAAATCGCGCTGCGAGACGGTAATGGTGTTGCCCGCCGCTTCTGCCTTGATGTAGTCGTCCTCCAGCTCCGGTTCCTTCATCAGCCAGTGCGCGGTGTTGCGCAGCAGCTCGGTATAGGGCCCCGCCTGATTCAGCCCCTTGGCCCAGAGCCAGATATTGTCGCTGGTCAGCATGGCGACGCGGCCCTTGCCCACTTTGTCCAGCACCAGCAGCGCCTTGTCGTTGATGCCGGTCATCAGCGTATCGCCGCGCACGCGCGCGGTTTCGACGCCCGTAAACCACAGCCCCCAGGGTTTGCCGCGCGCTTCCTGCCGGCCGAGGTCGGCGGTGACGGGGTGACGCTTGCCCAGTTCGGTCAGCTGCGGGCGGTAGGCGCGCTGCATGATGTTCAGCTGGGTGGAGGGCGTATAGACCGGCAAGAGGTCTTTCAGCGACGAGAACGACTGCAGCGGCGTTTTATCCGCCGTGCCCAGCGCCATGAGGAACGCGCCGCCGTTGCGCACGAAGCTGGCGATATTATCGAAGTAATGCGGCATCATCAGCTGGTCGTAGTTCTGGTAGCGGTCGAAGATAATAAGGTCGAAGTCTTTAATCTTCTGCGAGAACAGCTCGTCGACCGGGAAAGGTATCAGCGAGAGCTGGTATTGCGGCGTGGTGTCGAAGGTATTGGGCGAGCGCAAGATGGTGAAGTGCACCAGGTCGATCGAGGGGTCGGATTTCAGCAGGTTGCGCCAGGCGCGCTCCCCCATATGCGGCGTACCGGAAACCAGCAACACGCGCATGCGGTCACGGATGCCGTTAACAATCACGGGCGCGTTATTGTTGGCCGCACTCAACTCGCCCTCGGCCGCAGGAATGGCGAACTCGAAAACGTTTTGGCCGGGGTGTGTCACCTTGAAGGTAAAGCTGCGCGTTTCGCCGGTGTTGACGTAGAGTGACTGGGTTTTCTGTCCGTCCTCGAACACCGTCATGTTCAGCTGGTCGCCCTGCCCGCCGCCAAAATCCTCGACCTTGACTGAAATAGTGATTTCTTCGTTCAGGACGCCGTATTTAGGTGCGGAAACTACCGTCACCTTGCGGTCGAATTCTTTCTTCTTGCCCGTCAGAACGGCGTGGAAAGGCGCCATGCGCTCGAGCGCGCCGAGGTCGGCGGGCACGTCATGCACCTGCCCGTCGGTGATAAAAATAGTTCCGGCCACCTGTGCCGCCGGCAGGCTCATCAGCGTATTGCGCAGCGCGCCGAAAAGGTTTGTGCTTTCACCTTTGGCGGATTCAGCGTCGGCGCTGCCGCGCACGATGATGGGTTCCACGCCCGGCATCCTGTCGACTTCGGCCTTGATATGGGCCAGCGCTTCTTCCGCCACCTTGTCGCGGCCGCCGATGCGCTGGCTGGGGCTGTCGTCCAGCACGATAACCAGCTTGTCATTAAGCCCGCTGCGCAGTTCCTTGAGCGCGATGGGGTTCAAAAGCGCGCCCGCGATGACCAGTAGCAACAGCGAACGCCAGAAAAAATCCCTCATCCGCCGCGCCAGCGCCAGCACTGCCACAATGACCGCGAAAGCGGCCAGCGCGATATACCAGATGTGCGGCAGGTAGGGCGATAATTCAAGGCTGGTGTTCATCGACGCAGCCTTTCAAGGATATGGTCAAGGTGCATCTGGTCGAGCTTGTAACTGCCCGCCAGCGCGGCCATCACGATATTGACGCCGGTGCGGTACGACATTTCGCGCGCCTGTTCCCCGCCCTGCACGAGGAAGCGGGAACGGTCACCGGGCTCGCGGCTCCAGGCCGCCGCCCAGTCGTTGCCGCCGATGATAACCGATGTCACGCTGTCATGGCTCAGGCTCGGCTCTTTCTCCACCCACAGCTGCCCGCCGGAATAAAGGCCGGGGAAGGTGTCGAGCAGGTAGAAACTGCGCGTGAATATATGCCCGGGCGATACGGTCATCAGCTCGGGGATGCGGATGTTGCGGGTGATTTCGCGCAGCTTGCGCGTACCGGTGCTGGTGCCGGAAACTTTGCCCGAGGGCCCCGCGAACTGCTGGTCGCGGGTGTCGAACATGATCATGCCGCCCTGCCCCAGGTAATTCTGCACCTGCCGCGCGGCCTCGGGCGACAGCGCCGCCTGCCCGCCCGTCATCGGCCAGTAGAGGAAGGGATAGTAATAAAGCGGATCGGCGACAAGGTCGACGCCGCGCACGCCCTTGACCTTTACCGTCGTGCGCGTGTTCAGCACCAGCATCAGGCCCTTCAGCCCGTTATAGCTCAGCTGGTCGGTATCGGCGTCGCCCGTGATGACATAGGCGAGGTATAGGCTGGAGG
>CAZNRN010000042.1:0-21840 GCA_964575605.1 uncultured Micavibrio sp.
CCAAGGACCGCGCGCCGGAAATTTCCATCGCCTGCTCGGAAACAGGGCCGGAATACGTCTTTTCGGTCGCCGATAATGGCTGCGGCATCGAAGACGAGCACAAGGAAATGATCTTCAAGGCCTTCAAGCGCCTGCACAGCAAGGATTCGATCGAGGGTACGGGCCTCGGCCTTTCCATCTGCCAGAAAGTCGTCGATATGCTGGGCGGCAAGATCTGGCTGGAATCAAAGGCGGGGCAGGGCACCACCTTCTTCTTCACCATACCGAAAACCGCGGCCGCCTAAGGCAGCGCGTAGGATACCCATGATTTTTCCGGTTCGCCGAGCAGCCGGATATGCGCTGTTTTTGCGTCGAGGTCGATGACCGTGCCCGCAATAGTGCGGCGGTTAAGCAGGCTGTTGTCCTCGCCGCGGCTGTTGTCCTGCAACAGCGTTTTCATTTCCCCGGCATTCATCTGCGGTTTCAGGCCAGCGGTGGCGCCGTCGCGCCTTGCGCGCGAACTTTCCGCCCGCCAGCCTGTGCGGCGGTTGCAGTGCTGCATGTTTTCCAGGGTGTAGTGGTTGGTATGCGCGAAAGGGAACGGTGTGATGCTCTGGATCGAAATTTCATCGCGTGACATTTCAACCAGCATATTACCGCTGTTGCGGGTGATAAGGCTATGCGCATAGCCGCCGATGCGCGGAATATTGCGCAATTTTTCCAGCGTATCGTGCGGATGGGTGCTTTCGGCCATCACACGGGCGATGATGTTGGTGGGAATACGCGGCGTCTGCGTATCAAGAGGCCTGCCTTCAAGGCTGTTGATCATCTGCACGACCCCGCCTGAATTCACGCTGAGCGCGTTGCCGCCGGGGGTGCCGGCGTAATGGAGCTCGAGCAGGCTTCGGTTTTTCAACGTGCGGCGCAGGATGAAAAGTCTGCCTGCAGCCGCGGCGTCCCAATCTTCGTTGTGTCCGAGAAGGTGGCCATTATTTGTGGCCATGCTGGTGCACTTTTCGGGCATCAGCGTTTGCAGGTCATCTTCCAGCATCATCTGCCAGAAAATTTCCATCGGGGCGCCAGCGCCTTCCGCATAGCCTTCCAGCTCCTCGACAATTGCAGGGAAATGCTGCCGCGTCAGCGCAAGGCAGGCGGCAAGGTAACCGCGGATAGGAGCGGGCAGCGGTTTTTGTTCTCGCAGGAAAGGCTGCAGCGCGGGGCCAAACGCGCGCCCCAGTGCGAGGCCCATGTCGAGGGGCGTATCGGCTGTGATGTCATGGTAATGCGCGTGCGTCAATTTTATGCCTTCGAAAGCAGCCCGGCCAGCGATTTGCCGCCCGTGCGCACAAAGGCGTAATGCTCGGACGACAGCTTGCCGTTTGCGTGGCGGATGAAATCGAGGATCGAGAGCGCCTGCGTGCGGTAATGCGACAGCGCCATCAGCTTCGCCTCCATCTCCGCCACAGACATCTTCAGCTCGTGCGTCGGGCGGATATGCAGTTTCTTGCGCTGGGTGCCTGGCATATAGCAGGGCAGTTCTTTGAATGTGGCGGGTTGTTTTAATGGCGTGAAGCAGAGCAGCCCTGCGCCTTTTTCTTCCGCCAGTTCGCGCGCAAGGTTGGCGCAGCGCACGTGGTCGGGATGGCCGTTCAAGCCGTTGGGCGGGAAGCTGACGATCAGCGTCTTCGCATTGACCGTGGCAGCGGCGAGGATTTTCCTGTGCAGGTCTTTCCACTCGAAAATCTTCTGGCGGCGCGGGTTGTAATCTTTATAGCCGAGGAAATGGATTTTCTTCGCCCCCAGCGCCGCTGTGGCGCTTTCCGCTTCCGCCTTGCGCGCGGCGGTCAGTTCGCGGCGCTTCACCAGCCCCAGCGTGCGGCCGTGGGTGCCGGTGGTGATGATGGCGATATCGACCTTCATGCCGAGCCGCGCCGCGCGCGCGATCAACCCGCCGCACATCGCGCTTTCGTCATCGGGATGCGGTACAAGGACAAGAAGGTTGGTAAAAGCCGTTTTTTTCATGCTGACACTATAGCGGCATTACACCGCAAAGTCTATCAGCGCGCCGCTTGCAGGCGTTGGGGCTGGGCTGCATTCGGTGCAGGAGCGGCGGGGACGGGCTGGCCCTCTCCCGCGCCGCCAAATTGCGCCGAAAGATAACCCTTTTGCTCCAGCTGCGGCATGGGCAAGGCGGTCTGCGCCTTGTAAATGTCGAGGCGCTGTTCGAATTCCGCCTTGGTCGTGCCGAAGGCCTTGTACGATGCTTCCTGCGCGGGGTCGAGGCCGGCGCGCTGCATATAATCTTTCGCCCGTTCCATGGCCGCGACCGCTTCCTGCGGCGTTTCGGCGGCGCTGGCGAGCGAGAAATTGCCGCTGGCTGTGTTCACGTCGCATTCGCGCAGCAATTGCTGGCGCTGCGCGTTGTCGGGCAGGGCCTGCGCCTTAGCGCGCACTTGTTCCTCGTCTTTCAAAAACTGCGTCACGGCGCTGCGCACAGTGGCGGCGTCCGGGTTCGCACCCAGTTTCTGCGTCATGTCCATGGCGGCTTTCTTGTGCAGGTCGAAAACCTCGCCAAACTGTGCCTTGTTCTGGTTGTACACAGCCATTTCGCGGTCGAACATGGCCAGTTCGCGCTTGGCGTTTTCCAGCATCTTGATGTCGGCGTTCGCCATTGCTTCGAGTTGCACGCTATTACCGCTGCGGATCCAGCGGGGCATGATCGACGAATTGTCATCCCTGATTCTTTGCTGGCGCGGCAGTTCGGTGTCGATCATGCGCAGGAATTCCGCGCGGTTTTCGGGGATGGAGAAATCGATGTCGCGCATGTTCGCAATGCGCCCGTCACCGGTCTTTTCGATGTTGCCTTTCATCAGGTCGGTGCGCATATGGTGCGAGAAGCGCGCGTTCGACATCAGGCACTGGACATAGTTGGAAAGCTGCGGCTGGTCAGTGTTCATATGCTTGCGCGGAGCGGTCATGTCGTCGATCATCGCATCCGTCTGCGCCCAGATGCCGTAGGTGTCGATGGCGATAGAGGCCGCCTCATACGTTTTAACGGCGGCGGTGCCGATCAGTACGACAGGCACAACGACGGTCGGCGCAATCACCCCGGCGATAACGACAGCGGTTTTAACGGCGGAAGACTGGTCAAGGTAATTCGGGTCCTGCCGGAAGCTTGCCATCACCTGCAGCAGCTCATAATCTTCCTGCTTGCGCTGGGCAATGTATTCCCGCGCGGATACATTGTGTTTGTCCGCATAGGCCTGCGTGTAATGCGCGCTCCCGTCGGCGTCGAAACGGATCAGGCCGTCCTTCTGCAGCTGTGCGATGGTGGGATCTTCGGGGTTTTTGCGGTACGCTTGCGCCATCGCTTTCAGGCGGATGCCGCCGAAGAGGCTTTTCTCGTAGTCTTCAGGTGTCATGGGTTTCGGCGCCTCGATGGGCGTACCCTCGCGTTGCAGGTACCAGTAATAGCGTTCCATGATGCAGGCCTGCTGTTCGACGTTGTATTCGCCGAGGTCTTTTTTCGGGTCGATCTTGTATTTGTAGACGTCGTCATAGCAGCCTGCCTTGAAAACGTCTTCGATCGTCTTAGCGCCGGCGCGCACCTGCAGGTTCTGGAACTGCCAGACGTGCGTCATTTCATGCACGAAGAGCGAGCGGTCTTCTTCGTTGCCCTTGGAATAATCGTCGCGATACTGGTCGGTCGGCATATACATCGTGCTGCTGATGGTCTGGGCGCGGCAGCAGGTGTCTTTCGCGCCGCATTTATTGCCGATATAGGACGAAACCTGCCAGCCGATCGTTTCCTTGCCGTTCTGGATGCGCACGTCTTCGTAGTTCATGGAATTGCCGAAGAGCTTTTTGGCGAGTTCGATTTCGCCGCGGGTGAGGGGACGGGTATCGCCGGACGTGATGGGCATATCGCTCATGAAACCCTCAATACCTTTAATTTTACATAATATTAAGTTTAAGGTAAGGATGGTTACAGATTGATTAACAAGTTTAATCAATAAACGATATCAATACTTTGAATAAGGGCAGGTTTTATTGGGGGCGGAAGTTCAGCGGCTTGCCGACGCGCATTTTACGTTTCAAAACCGTCGCGGCGCGCAGTTCTTTCGGCGCGACTTCCTCGTCCAGTTTGCGGTTGAGGTCTGCCATGGCTTCGTCGCGGATGCCGGGGGCCAGCGCGCCGGTCATCAGCACGTACTTGTCTTTCTTGTTGGCGCGCAGCTCCGCGTCCTTGTCGCGGATGACCCAGGTGTAATCGACGCCGTACTTGTACTTCATGTGCAGGGCGATCTGGTAGGACTTCGTGGTGGAGGGCAGGTACATGTCGCCGTTATGCTCGAAAACATGCGTATCGGGCTCTTTCGCGGCGCGCGCGGCGGGTTCTTTTTTCGCGCGTGCGTTCACGGCGTCATCCACCTCGCTCAGGCTGGCAGCGATTTTATTGCCGGCGTCGGTGCTGGAGAAGTATTCGTCCTCGAACAGGTAAACCTGGTCGTTGAAGGCAGGACGGGTGACTTTCAGGCGCACGAAATCGCCCTTCACGCCCGGGGCTAGCGGCCATTGCTCCGGCGATGTCGCGAGCGCGCCCATGGCGCGCGTGAAATAAAGCGCGTCTGCCGCGGCCTCCAGCTTCGCGTCGGGGAAATCGGCTTCGATCGCTTTCAGCACGGCGGCGGAGACGACCAGGTCTTCCTTGTCGTAGAAAGACTGCTTGCCCGGCAGGTAGCCGTAATAGGTTTCCTGCGTATTGATATCGGCGTCGTATTTGCTGTCGGGGATGGTGAGGTCGATTTCAAGTTTGCCCGTTAAAATGGGCACGTAGCGGTTAAGGTAATCGTCCATGGGCATCGTTACCTTGATAGCGTCTTCGCCATAGGTCTTGCCCAGCTCGACCCGCAGGTCGGCCTTGATATTGCCGCGTTCAAAGGCGGCTTCGAGTTTTGCGAATTCGCGGGCGATGACGTCGTTTTTCTTGTCGGGGTCGCCGTAGCCGATGTTCACCGAAGTCGACACTTGCCGGAGGTCATCGGAAGGTGCCCAGTTTTTATAGGGGCTATAGGTATGGTGGAACGCGTTCAGGTAATCGACATAGACGTCGGCCGGCTCGGCATAGGTTTCGGAGGCATGGCGGGGCGTGCTGCCGATATAATCGCTGATTTGGTGGATAAGGCCAGTGCCCGACCCGTGTTTTGATCCAAACCCGCCTTCAAAGGCGTCGAGGCGTTTCAGCAGTTGCTGCGCCCTGTCACCCGCGGTGGCGCCGATGCTTTCGCGGTAGGCGTCGAATTTCAGGATATCGCGGTAATCGTCCAGCGTCGGGACGACCTTGCCGGGCCAGTAGGCCGAGGGGTCGGTCTTCATGTTTTCACTGAGCTGGAAATATTGGTTGCGGAATTCGTCCTGCCCCACAGCTGCTTCGGTGATGCCTTTGGCGGCAAGCGCGGCCTTCACGTCTTTGCCCGCGGGCTGGCCGAAAAAGGTATCGAGCGCTTTCTGGTCCGCGGTGCGCAATCCGGCTACTTGTGCGCGCCAGCTCTCGGCTTCTTTTTCAATCGCCGCCAGCAGGGCGGGGGATCCCGATTTGGTTTCGCTGAAATATTTGAAGATGCCCTCGATCGTCTCCGCAATCTCGCGCCCGTCAACGCCTGCGCGCTTGCCGGTTTCGGCTGCGGAAGATGTGTTGAAGGCATCCAGCATGGGACAGTATCCGTTTAAATGAATGTGCTAGCGTTTACGGGTTCGGCGGGCCAGAGGGACGTTGCGGGCGCTGCGGCACGACGGGGGGCGCGGGCGGCTGCTGTTCGGCTTCCGGGCTTGCAGTAATCGCGGGCACGGGCGTCGCGGCGGTCGTGAATTCCACGCCGAGGTTCGCCATCTGCTTGGGCGTCATTTCCTGCTTCGAGCTGCCCATGTTGAACAGGTAGCGGACGGTTTCGAGGTCCGCATGGTCGATCATCGCCTTGAAGCTGTTATAACCTTCTTTTTTGTATTCCTGCAGCGGGTCGAGCTGTGCGTAGGAACGCCAGCCGATGCCTTTTTTCAGGTGGTCCATGTTGTACAGGTGGTCTTTCCAGTGGCCGTCGAGCACGGTCAGCATGATCGTCTGTTCGATGCCGCGCATGTCGTCGCTGCTGAAGGCTTTTTCTTTTTCTTCGTAAACCTTGACCAGCTGTTCGTAAATTTTTACTTCAGCCTTTTCGATGGCCATGTCGCGTAAGGTATCGATGTCGAGGCGCACGCCGAAGGTCTGCATCACGTCGTCCTGCAGGCCTTCCCAGTTGGCGAAGGGCTCGGTGCCTTTGCGCTCGCCGAGGCGGTTGTCGACCATCGTGATGAGCACATTTTCGATCATCTGCATCGCGCGTTCTTTTTCGCCGTTGCCGTCCAGCAGTGAATTGCGCAGCGTATAAATGACTTCGCGCTGCTTGTTCATCACGTCGTCATATTTCAAGAGGTTTTCGCGCGTCATGAAGTTCTGGTTCTCGACGCCTTTTTGGGCTTTGGCGATGCCGTTTGACACCATGCGGCTTTCGATCGGGGTTTCGTCGTCCATGCCCATGGCAGTCATGAAATTCTTCAGGCGTTCGCCGCCGAAGACGCGCGACAGGTGGTCTTCCAGCGAAACGTAGAAGCGGGAAGAGCCCGGGTCGCCCTGGCGGCCCGCGCGGCCGCGCAGCTGGTTGTCGATGCGGCGCGATTCATGGCGCTCGGTGCCGATAATGTGCAAGCCGCCCAGCGCCTTCACTTCTTCGGCTTCGGCTTTCACCTTGGCCTTGATGGGGGCTTTTGCTACGTCAAAATCCTCCTTGGTGACCTCGGCGAGGTCCCAGCCTTCTTCCTTCAGGGCAAGGCTGGTGAGGAAGTCTGCGTCGCCGCCCAGCTTGATGTCGGTTCCGCGGCCCGCCATGTTTGTGGAAACGGTGACCGCGCCCTTGCGGCCTGCCTGTGCGACGATGGCAGCTTCCTGCTCGTGTTGCTTGGCGTTCAGTACCTGGTGCGGTACGCCCAGTTGTGTCAGCAACTGGCTCAGTTTTTCGGATTTTTCGACGGAAATCGTGCCGACCAGCACGGGCTGGCCCTTGGCGTGTTTCTCCTGGATTTCCTTTGCCACGGCCAGAAACTTGCCGTCTTCGGTGCGGTAAACCGCATCGTTGAAGTCCTTGCGGATCATGGGGGCGTTGGTGGGGATCTGGATGACGTCGAGCTTGTAGATGGAGCCGAATTCAGCCGCCTCGGTCTGGGCAGTGCCGGTCATGCCGGCCAATTTTTTATACATTCGGAAGTAGTTCTGGAAGGTGACCGTGGCGAGCGTCTGGTTTTCGGGGTTGATCTTCACGCCTTCCTTGGCTTCGACAGCCTGGTGCAGCCCGTCGCTCCAGCGGCGGCCGGGCATCAGGCGGCCGGTGAATTCGTCGACGATCACAATCTCGCCGTCCTTGACGATATAATCCTTGTCACGCTGGAACAGCACATGCGCTTTCAATGCGCGGTTCACCTGGTTGCTGACGTCGATGTAGTTCGAGGTGGACGCGTTGAGGCCCAGCATATTCTCGACCTTTTCCGTGCCCTGGTCGGTCAGCGTCACGGTTTTCTGCTTCTCATCCACCACATAGTCGCCGGTGGTGGTGCGCAGGTCGGGGTCGTTGGCGTTCAGTTCCTCGCCGCGTTCCAGCAGCGGGATGATGGCGTCGATATTGCGGTAGCCCTCGGTCGATTCATCGCTGGGGCCGGAAATGATAAGCGGCGTGCGGGATTCGTCGATCAGGATGCTGTCGACTTCGTCGATGATCGCGAAGTTCAGCCCGCGCTGCACGCGCGCCCCAGCCTCGAACTTCATGTTGTCGCGCAGGTAGTCGAAGCCGAATTCGTTGTTGGTGCCGTAGGTGATGTCGCAGGCATAGGCCGCGCGGCGCTCGTCGTCGTCAAGCCCGTGCACGATGGCGCCGGTGGTCAGGCCCATGAAGCCGTAGAGCTTGCCCATCTGCTCGGCGTCGCGTTTGGCCAGGTAATCGTTGACCGTCACGACGTGAACGCCCTTGCCGTCAAGCGCGTTGAGGTAGCAGGCGAGGGTGGCGACAAGCGTTTTGCCCTCGCCAGTTTTCATCTCGGCAATCTTGCCTTGTTGCAGGGTGATGCCGCCCATCAGCTGCACGTCGAAATCGCGCATGCCCAGCACGCGGCGGCTGGCTTCACGCAGCGTCGCGAAGGCGGGGACCATGATATCGTCGAGCGTGGCGCCTGCGGCCAGCTGCTTGCGGAACACATCTGTCTGCGCGGCCAGTTCGGCGTCGGTCATCGCCTTCATTTTTTCTTCAAGCGCGTTGATAGCCGCAATCTGCGGTTTCATGCGCTTGATTTCGCGGTCGCTGGCAGTGCCGAAAATTGCAGTGAAAACATTACCGACCAAGCTGGTCTCCTGTGGTTTCTGGACGTTAACCAATCATTAAGAATTACACGGCCAATTTACAGGAAATGCCGAATTATGTCAAACATATAAGATATATCGCACAATATCAGGAACTTGGGGTGCACGAATAGTTAACGTGTGCCCCCGGCTGCCTTATTTGCCCGCAATCGTCATCCCGTCGATGCGCGTGGTCGGCGCGGCCATCTGGTGGCGGGTGCTGGGC
The DNA here is from genome assembly GCA_964575605.1 of uncultured Micavibrio sp. Classification (GTDB taxonomy): domain Bacteria; phylum Pseudomonadota; class Alphaproteobacteria; order Micavibrionales; family UBA2020; genus JAPWJZ01. The sequence goes on from CAZNRN010000042.1 coordinate 8,625, forward strand.
AGGTCGGGCGTGTCATTGGCTATCTGCGCCTTCATGAACATATCCTTCAGGTTGCCGGACACGACGAAACCGGCTACCGCGATATCGGTCACCTTGCCGTCCTTGATCAGGAAGCCGTGCGCCTGGCGGGAATGCTGGCCGTTGTTCACGTCCACCGTGCCGCCGTTAAAGCCGTTGATGTAAACGCCTTCCTTGATGTCCTTGATCAGGTCTTCGGGCGATACCTTGCCGGGCAGGATGCGCACGTTGGTCTCGCCGCCCTCGCGGCCGGTCGGGTCCATGCCCAGCTGGCGGGATTCGAAGAGGGTGAGGTTGAAGCTTTCCAGCACGCCGTTCTTAACGAAGGTTACCTTGCGCATCTCGAGCCCTGCGCCATCCACCTGGCCTGATGACAGGCCGCGGGCGATGGTCGGGTCGTCCTCGATGGTGATTTCGCTGTTCATCACCTGCTTGCCCAGCTTGTCCTTCATGAAGGTCGTGCCGCGGTGCAGCGCCGTGCCGTCGATGGCCGCAAAGACGGAAGAGAAGAAAGCCTCCGCCGCGTCGCGGTCGAGCACGATCGGCATTTCACCCGTATGGGGCAGGGTGGGGGAGAGTTTGCTCACCGCATCCTTGCCGGCCGTCAGGCCCAGCTCTTTCGGTTTCGCCATATCGTTGAAATGGCGCGCGACGCTGGATTCACCGCCGATCTGCATGCCGTTCGCGTCTTCGGCGATAACGGAAGCACCAGCGCTGTACATCGTCGCGCTGTTGGAGATATCGAGGCCGTTGGTGGCGAGGATAAGGTAATGCCCGTCGTTTTTCGAGATGCTGACGGAGCGCACCGCCTTGGTGCCTTCGACGCCGCGTGCGGCCGCTTCGACCTCTTTCGCGTATTTGATCAGCTCGGCCTGCGTGGGCGGGTTGTGGTCGTAGAGGTCAAGGTCGGCTTTCGGGCCCTTGAAGACTTTATCTGCTTCCAGCAGGCCTTTCTTGCCGCCGCCCGGCACGACTTTCAGGGCGTGCATGTTCTGCAGCATCGCCTGTTTCAGCTGCGCCTCATCGCGCACGTTCTTGGTGAAGGCGATGGAGGAACCGGCCGCGGTGTAAAGCGTCACGGTCACGTCGAACGAGGTGCCGGAGACGACGTTGACGACTTCGCCCTTTTCGACGCTGTTCGATTGCTTGGAGCCCGCGGAAACCGCGATGCGCACGTCGCTGACGCCATGTTTCGCGCCCTCGGTCTTGCCGTAGTCGAGCAGTTTTTCGGCGAGGGGGCGTGCGCTGTCGAGGAATTCTTTTTCGGTCATTGACATGTGAATTCTCCTGTTCCTTAAGGCGCTTTGGGCGCTTGTTTTTTGCTGCCGCCGACGGTCATGTTCGACACGCGGACGGTGGGCTGGCCGCAGGACACGACGACGCTCTGGCCGTTCTTGCCGCACATGCCTGCGCTCTTTTCGATCTTCAGGTCATTGCCGACCATGGTGATGGACTTGATGACAGTCAACCCGTCGCCCACCAGCGTGACGCCTTTCAGCGGTTCGCAGAGCTTGCCGTTGCGGATGCGGTAGGCCAGCGTCGCGTTCATGTTGAACTTGCCCGACGTGATATCCACCTGACCGCCGCCCATGTCTTCGATATAAATGCCGTCCTTGACCGAGGCGATGATGTCCTCGGGCTTGTGCGGCCCTGCGCGGAAGTAGGTGTTGGTCATGCGGGGCATGGGGGTATGGGCATAGGTCTGGCGGCGGCCGTTGCCGGTGGGCTCGACGCCCATCAGCTGCGCGTTCTGCCTGTCCTGCATATAGCCTTTCAGCACGCCTTTTTCGATCAGCACGTTTTCTTTCGTCGGTGTGCCTTCGTCGTCGAAACCGAGGCTGCCGCGTTCGCCGGGCATGTTGCCCTGGTCGACGACGGTGACTTCGTCATGCGCGATTTTCTGGCCGACCTTGCCGCTGTAAACCGAAATGCTGCGGCGGTTGAAATCGCCCTCCAAACCATGACCAATTGCTTCGTGCAGGATAACCGCGGGCCAGCCGTGGTTCAGCACCACATCCATCACGCCTGCGGGCGCTTCTTCGGCGATCAACAGTGTTTTGCCGATTTTCAGGGCCTTTTTAGCCGATGCTTCGTAGACAGCGGGGTCGAAAACATTCCTGCAGTCGTCTTCACGGCCGCCGGCAAGCGCGTAGCCGCTTTCGATCTTGCCGTCTTTATCCTTCACCGTCAGTGACACGCTGAGCGTCGCCATGGGACGGTTGTCCACCATGCTCTGGCCGTCGGCGGTGATGATGTGCACGGCCTTGAATGCCGAGCTGTAGGAAACGGTGACGTTGACGATATCGGCATCGAGGCTGCGGACGTATTTCTCGATCTCCTGTATCTTTTTCATCTTTTCTTCGAGCGTCAGCGGCTCCATCGGGTTTTTCAGCTCCGCCGTGATGTCGGGGGCGGGCACGGTGTTCGGTTTCGCCGTCACGGGCTTGCCGTCCAGCACCTGACGCGTCTCGGAAATGGCGCCTTTCAGTGCGGCTTCGTTGAAGATGTCGGAGAACGAGTAGCCGACTTTTTCTTCCTTGCCGACGCGGAAACCGAAACCCGATTTGCTGTTGCCGACCGAGATGGTGGTGAACTCGCCTTTATCAAAGACGAGCGCTTCGGATTCCGTGATCTCCTGATAGAACTCGCCGTAATCTGCGCCGGTCAGGCCCTCTTTCACGATTTCTTTCGTTTTCTCGAGGTTGAGGTCGCTGCCTTTGAAAAAAGGATCAGTGGAGGGGGATTTCTTGCCCATGGTTTGTGCGGTCCCGTATTGTTTTTGAATAATGGCGACGAGCGTAGTGTATTTATATGTCGCGGTCAAGATTATTTTCATAATAAAATTACCCGTTGTTTTTATTATAAAATTTGCCTCCAACCGCGATAGACTGTCTGGCAGGAGACTTAAGGCATGAAAATCGTCATCAAGGTTGGCACACAGGCGATACTGGCGTCGGACGGCACGCTGCAAAAACGCGCGCTCACCGCACTGGTCAGCCAGGTCGCCGCGCTGCAAAAGGCGGGGCATGATGTCGCCGTGGTATCGTCGGGCGCCGTCGGCTCCGGCCGCCGCGTGGCGCGCGAATTGCTGGATTTGGAGTTTGGCTCGACCATCGGCGAGAAACAGGTGCTCGCCAGCCTCGGCCAGCATGAACTGATGAACGCCTATGCGCGCATGTTCGAACCGTTCGGTCTCGTGGCGGCGCAGCTGTTGCTGACCAAGCAGGATTTCAACACGCGCCAGCATTACCTGAACATCGCGCGACTGCTGCGGGAAATACAGCGCCGCCGCAATATCATCCCCGTCATCAACGAAAACGACAGCGTCGCCGTGGAAGAACTGATGTTCACCGACAACGACGAGTTGTCTGGCCTGATTGCGGCGCAGCTGAACGCCGAGAAACTGATTATCCTCACCACCGTCGGCGGCGTGTACGACGGTCATCCGGAGGAGAAGGGCGCGAAGATGATTGCCGTCATCGACCCGCAGAAAGACGGCTGGCCCGAAGTGTCGACGTCTAAAACCGCGCAGGGACGCGGCGGCATGCTCAGCAAATTGGGCACCGCGCGCAAGATGAGCGACCTTGGCATCACCACGCATATCGCGGGCCTGCATGAAAAAGACGTGCTGCTGCGGCTGGTGAAAGGCGAGCGCATCGGCACCGTCATCCTGCCCATGAAGCAGAAATCGAACGTCAAGAAAAGGATTGCGTTCAGCGGCACGCAGAAAACCGGCGTCGTGCGCGTGAACGAACAGCTGCTGGAAATTATCAATGACAACGCCCGGGTCATCAGCATCCTGCCCGTCGGCATCAAATCCTGCGCGGGCGAATTCGAAAAGGGTGATATCGTCGAACTCGCCGCACCCGACGGAAAACGCATCGGTGTCGGCATCGCGCGTTATGGCGCCGACAAGCTGCGCGAATATATGGGGCAAAAGGGCAAGCCAGAGTTCATCCATTACGACTACCTGCATATCGAGCGCGGATAAGATGGAACAGGTTACCGCCGCATTGAAAAAAACCAAGGACGCCAGCCGCGCGCTTGCCGTCATGGAAGAGCCGCTTCGTGTGGCTGTGCTGCAATCGCTGGCGGTGGAACTGAAGGCGGGCGTCGACGAAATTTTGCGGGAAAACGAAAAAGACCTAGCGGCCATGCCGAAGGACGACCCACGCTATGACCGTCTGCTGCTGACCAAAGAACGCGTGATTTCGCTGGCCGATGACGTGCTGAAGGTCGCGGCCCTGCCGTCGCCGCTCGACAAGGTGCTGGAAGAAACAGCGCGCCCGAACGGCTTGAAATTGAAAAAAATCACGGTGCCGCTCGGCGTCGCGGGGGTGATTTATGAATCCCGCCCGAATGTGACAGTCGATGTCTTTGCGCTCTGCTTCAAGGCGGGCAATGCCTGCGCGCTGAAAGGCGGCAAGGAAGCGCACTATAGCAACCGCGTGCTGGTCGACGCCATCCACCGCGCATTGAAAAAAAACAACGTCAGTGCCGATACCGTCTACCTGCTGCCGCCCGAGCGCGAGGCGACGACGGTGCTGCTGAACGCTGTTGGGCTTATCGACGTCTGCATCCCGCGCGGCAGCCAGGGGCTGATTGACCATGTGCGCAACAACGCGCGCGTGCCTGTGATCGAAACGGGGGCGGGCATCGTGCATACCTATTTCGACGCCAGCGGCGACCTTGAAAAGGGCAAGCGCATCGTCAACAACGCCAAGACGCGCCGCGTCAGCGTCTGCAACGCGCTTGATACGCTGGTCATCCATCAAAGCCGCTTGGGCGACCTTGCCGCGCTGGTCGCACCGCTGGCCGATAGTAACGTCGAAATTTTCGCGGATGAAGCGGCCTATCAGAACATGGGGTCTTATCCCGTGAAGCTGCTGCACAAGGCAACCGACGAAGATTTCGGCCGCGAATTCCTGTCATACAAAATGTCGGTCAAAACCGTCGCCTCGGCGGAAGAGGCCGTCGCGCATATCATGCATTATACCTCGCACCACAGCGAGGCGATCATCGCGGAAGACGCGAAAACCGTCGATTATTTCATGAAGAATATCGACGCCGCCGCCGTCTATGCCAATACCTCGACCGCCTTTACCGACGGCGGGCAGTTCGGCATGGGCGCCGAAATCGGCATCAGCACGCAAAAACTCCACGCCCGCGGCCCCATGGGGCTGGAGGCGCTGACCAGTTATAAATGGCTGGTATATGGCGACGGGCAGATCAGGGCATAAGCTAAAATAAAAGAAGGGCCGACCGGCAGGATCGACCCTTCTTTTCCACGCGGGTAAACGAAGCAACCGCGCGGCAGTAATTTTGCGTTACTTGGTACCGCAAGAGCCTTCGGTTTTTTCACCGCAGGCTTCGCCCTCTTTTTTCTCGGGCTGTGCGGGTTTTTCGTCGGCAGGTTTTTCTTCGTGTTGAGGATCACCGTTCATGGTTCTCTCCTTTTCCAGGGTTGCGTGAACATTTTCACTTACCCTTTCAGGCTACCATGCGGCGCTTACACCAACCTTACAGGGTGCCGGCCATTTTCGCCGATGGCGTCTTCCGGAATTCGAGGATGAAAACATTGCCCGTGTCCTCCGCAGGCTCGACAACGGCCATGCCGTTATGCACGGCCATGGTCTTGTTCACGATGGAAAGGCCAAGGCCTGCGCCCGCCGACGTCTTCGCGCCGTTATTACCGCGGCGGAAACGCGTAAAGATATTCTCGCGCTTTTCCTCGGGTATGGTGACGCCGTAATCGCGTACGCGCACCGATGTGTCGTCCAGTGTTACATCAATGGGCGTTTTGGCAGGGGTGTGTTCGAGCGCGTTGTCGAGCAGGTTGCGGATGGCACGGTAAATCAGGTCCTTGTCGCCCATCACGAAGACGGGCGCCTCCGCGCCATGCACGCGCAATTCACGCTGCTCCTTGATAAACAGCGGCCAGAGGTCCTGGCAGACCTGGCTGACAAGCTCTGACAGGTCGACCATCTTCATTTCTATGGCGTCTGCATAGTCGAGCCGCGTGATGTCGAGCATCTGGTTGAGAAGCTTTATCATTTCGTCCACGTCGCGCTGCAGCTTTTCAGACTGCTTGCTGCGCGGCATCTGCTCGATATGCGTTTTCAGCACCGCCAGCGGCGTGCGCAGCTCGTGCGCCAGGTTTTCGGTCAGTTCCTTTTGTTCCTGCAGCGATTTGCCAAGGCGGCGGAAGGAAAAATTGATGGCGCGGATAAACGGCAATACTTCTTCCGAAATATCCTTTTCGTCAATCTGCAGGCCCATAGGTGACGATGCCCCCATGCGCGTCACCTGCCGCGCGGCGCGGTAGAGGGGGTCAAAGCCGCGACGAACGGTCGTCGCGATTATCAATAGCAGTGCGGCGCAAAAAGGCATGCCGATCAGCAGCATGCGGTCGGTGAATTCATCGCTGATCTGGCTTGAGAAGGCGCTGGCCGCCTGTTTTGTCTGTGCTGTCTGGATGTAATAATCCGTGCCGGCAACATCGGTTTTTACCGTCATGCCGACAAATTCGTTGCCGGCCTTGTCTGTAAAGCGAAAACTGCCGTCGCCCAGCTGCGTGAAATCCGAGGGGAACTGTGCGACATTTGCCCGTGACGAAGCAAAAAGCGCTTCACCCGACCTGTCGCGGACTACGTATTGGTAGGCAGGCCCGGAGCGCGCGTAAAACAGCCGCAATTCGCCGGGCAGGTTCATCACCAGTTTATTCGCGCCGCGCCCGGGCTTCATGTATTCCTGGATGTCGCGCGCCTGTTCCTCGACCGTTTTTTCGCGCAGCAGGTCGAGCGAACGGTCCATCTGCGAATGCACCACCGCAAAGCTGATAATAATGGCGACCACCATGATGGCGAAAACCCGCCACAGCAGCTGCGCCATCAGGGAATTTTTAATGGGCAGCTTGCGCATTTCCGGTTTCCGCGATCATATAACCGATGCCGCGCAGCGTGTGGATTTCGATGCCCGGCGCCTGTGCCTGCAATTTCTTGCGCAGGCGGTGGACCAGCACCTCGACCGAGTTGACCGACCCGCGCTCCTCGTAACTGTAAAGCCGCATTTCGATGGTCTTCTTGGTGACTATTTTTCCGGCGTTGCGCAGCAGCTGTTCCAGCAAATCGGTTTCGCGGCGCGAGAGGTCGAGGCCCTGGCCGGCGGCTTTTGCCTGCCGCCCGATGCTGTCGAACGAGAGGCTGCCCAGGGTCAGGACGGCGTCGAGCGCCTGCGCCGGGCGGCGCAGCAGCGCGTGGACGCGCGCCACCAGTTCATCTGTTTCGAAAGGCTTCACCATGTAATCGTCCGCGCCGAGGTTGAGGCCGGAAATTTTATCCGACAGGCTGTCGCGCGCGGTCAGGATCAGGACGGGCAGGGTGTTCTTTTTCTCGCGCAACTGGCGCAGCACGTCGGTGCCATCGACATCGGGCAGGCCGAGATCGAGCACCACGGCGTCATAAGGCTGGCTGCCGAGCGCGGCCAAGGCATCGCCGCCCGCCGCAACGGGGTCGACCTCAAAACCTGCCTTTGACAGGCTTTCGCTGACGGCTTCCGACAGCCGCTGGTTATCTTCTACGAGCAGGATACGCATGTGCCTCAGGCACCTGTGGTTACAGTATTATGATATAAAAGAATTACTTACCGCAGCCTTACACGATTAATATAGGGCGCAAACGCGGCAATTGACAGATAGTTCCGGCTTAAGGCGCAGGCCCGCCCGGCGCTGCCTTTTTCGGCGCGCGGTCGTCGTTGGCGGGTTCGATCTTGTCCTGCAGGGCGGCGACCTGCTTTTTCAGGCGCTCGAGGTCTTCGGCAACCTCGGGCGGGACCTTTTTCGCGGAGGCCTGGAAGTCCTCGATGCTGCTCTTCACGGCTTTCAGGGCGGGTGCATAATCGGGCAGGGGTTCGTTGCTACCTTTTAGCGTTTCAATTTTTTCATCTATCTTAGAAAGTTCATCGCTTATCTTCTTGATATGCTGTGCGTTCCGCAGGTCGCTATAGATAATGCCAACGACAGTCGCGGTTGCCATGCCGCCCAGGAACATCACATCCGCAGCCATGCCTGCGACGGCAAGGCCTGCGCCCGCGACGATAATAATGGTATTGCGCTTGTGGTTCGAGTTCTTCTTGCTCATCATCGCGCCAAGCTTGGCCTTTAAATCCTCGAGGCTTCCGACGCTTTCTTTCATTTCTTCAGGTTCTGCCTGAGGTTCCGCTGCGGCTGGTTCGGCCGCTTTCGGCTTTCGGGTGAAGACCTTGTCTTTCAATCCGCCGATATATTCTGAAATGCCGCCGACGAATGATTTCTTTTCTTCCGGTACAGCCGCGCTATCAAGCGTTTCCGGTTGCGTGGGGTCGAGCTTTTGCTTGCGTTTAAGAAGGTCTTTGACGAACTTCAATTCAGGCCTCGTGGTTGTTGGACATAGGCGGATTGTAGCGGTATCTTAACACCGCTGTCAAACCTACGGTTGAAATTGGATTGTAACGTATTGTTTTGCTTCGACTATTGCAAGTCTTTCAATTCGCGACGCAGGCGCGCCTTGCGCACCGATTTCGACAGCTCGCGTTCCTCTTTATCCGGGCTGTTTCGTAGCGCGCAGATCGACAGAACAGGGGGCAGGAAGAGCAGGGCGGCCATCAGCCGCTGGTCATTCCGGTAGGCATTCGCGAAAATAAAAGCCGCGGCAATAATCATTCCCGCGTTCGCAACGAAGGCTGCAATACGTATATAGCGTTCCATCAATTTACCTTTCGTGCAAAGTCATTTACTGTTTATCGCAGGTGTTAATGTCTTCATTTTAAGGGGTTTTCAAACATGAAGCGACTGTTTTTTGCCGGCGTCGCGCTGGCCGTGCTGCTGCCTTCCTTCGCCTTTGCCGATGAAATCCCGGCGGACAGCAAAATCGTCGCAGCCACCGTTTACACCGGCCGCGCCAAGGTAACGCGCATCGCCGAGGTCGACGTGCCCGCCGGCGCGCATACCGTTATTTTCAAAGGCCTGCCCGCCATCCTGCTGCCCGACAGCCTGCGGGCCGAAGGCACCGCGCGCGCCGACGTGAAATTCGGCGCGGTCGCGCACAAGATGGTGATGTCGGCGCAGCTGACGTCCGAGCGCGAACAGCAGCTGACCGCCGAACTGGAAAAGCTGCAAGACCAGCTGGCGGTCATCAATTCGGACAAGGCGGCACTCAGCGCCCAGCGTACCTTCATGCAGGCGCTGGGGCAGCAGGCGAATTTGCGCTCTGACGAAGAAATCGCCGAACTGAACCTGAAACCGGACCAGTGGTCGATCGCCGCGCAAACGATCCGCAATGATGTGGCCGAAACGCTGAAGGGTGAATTGCAGCTGGACGTCAAGATACGCGAAACCAACCGCGAAATCAGCCGTGTGCAGGGCGAATTGAACGCGCAGCGCACGGACCAGCGCAGCACCTATGCCGTGACCGTGCCGCTGGAATCCGCCGAGGCGACCAAGCTGAAAATCGAGCTGAGCTACCAGGTGCCGAACGCAACCTGGACACCTATATATGATGCGCGCCTCGAAACCGCAGGGAAGGGCGATTTGAAACTCTTACAATTCGGCTCCGTCCAGCAGACGACGGGCGAGGACTGGGACGGCATCGCGCTCGCGCTGTCAACCGCCCAGCCGCAGCGCGGCACCAGCCTGCCCGACCTGCAGCCGCAGTGGGTGGATGCCTATGATAACTCCTTGCAACGCGTGAATGGCGCGGCGCTGCAAATGGATTCCGTCACTATCTTTGAAGGCGGCGGCCCTGCCGCTTACAAGGGCATGGCCAGCAACATTGTTCCTGCCGTGCCTGGTTACGGTGGTGCCGCGATGGAAGCAGCGCCCTCGCCGCCGCCCGAGCGCAAGGCGCAATTCGCGGCCGCGCAGATCGACACCGGAGGCTTCGTCAGCGAATATAAAATCCCCGGCCCCAGCAAGGTGATGTCGGACGGCACCGAGACCAAGCTGATGGTTGGCGGCTATGACCTCGACAGCAACCTTGAAGTCCACATCAAGCCGCAGCTCTCGACCGAGGCTTACCTCGTCGCAAAATCCAAGCTGAAGGGCGATGCGCCCATCTTGCCGGGGCAGGTCAATCTCTTCCGCGACGGCGCTTATATCGGCCAGTCGACCCTGCCGCTGCTGCGTCCGGGCGAGGAGCAGCAGCTCTACTTCGGCGTCGACGATCAGGTGGCGGTGAAGCGCAAAACGATGAAGGACGAACGCAAGGAAGCCGGAATCATCTCGCGCGACAATATTCTCGAGCGCCATTACGTGACCGAAATCCAGAACCTGCACGCCGATAAAATCGACGTCGTGGTGAAGGAAACCGTGCCCGCCACGCGCAACGAAAAGGTGAAGGTCGAGCTGTCGAAAGAAATCACCACGCCCGGGTATACCGAGAACACGGCGAACATCAAGGGCATGACCGTCTGGCAATTCCCCCTCGCCGCCAAGGAAAAGAAAGAACTCAACCTCGGCTGGAGCGTGACCTATCCTTCGGGCACGACACTGTCGGGGCTTTGATGGTTATTTCACGCCCTTCTACGGGCGGTCGATAATCGCCAGCAGCTGGAAGACATAGTCGGTTCCACGCACCCCGTCGATGTCGACGTAGATGTATGTATCGCCGTTGGGCTGGTCGCGCAGGTCGACGTATTCTTCGTCGACATCGTACAGCGGGTCAGGATTGCCCGGATATATAATAAGATCTATACCGTCTTCGAAATCCTTGATGACGTCGGGCGCCTTGAGGGTATTGGCGTCAAAGACGAAAGTATCAGACCCGTTGCCGCCGTAAAGGAAGTCCTTGCCGTCGCCGCCTTCCAGATAGTCGTCGCCGTCGCCGCCCGTCAGCGTGTTGGAGCCGGTATTGCCCGTGATCGTATTGTCGAGGGTATTTCCGGTGCCGTGGATGCCGGCAGTGCCGGTCAGCGTCAGGTCCTCGACGTTGGCGATGCCGGCAAGGCTGTAGGTCAGCTTGCTCATGATCTTGTCGTGGTCGCCTTCGTTAAGGCCTCGATGATGACGTCGCCCAGCGTGTCGATGATGTATGTATCATCGCCGTCTCCGCCAATCATCGTGTCCGCGCCGCCGGCGCCATCGATGGTGTTATCGCCTTCGTTGCCGGTCAGTGTGTTGACGGCGCTGTTGCCGGTTATATTGAAATCACCCGCGCCTACCTCAAGCGTCAGGTTTTCGAAGCCGGTGCCGAGCGTCCAGGTAATGGTTGAAATGACGGTATCGACACCGCCTGTGTCGGTCAGTTTGTCGCCAGTGCTGTCCACATGGTAGGTGTCGTTGCCGAGGCCGCCAGCAAGCGAGTCCGCGCCCAGGAAACCGTCGAGCACGTTGTTGCCGCTGTTGCCGATAATGGTGTTGGCGCTGGTGTTGCCCGTGCCGTTGATATTCGCAGTTCCCAGCAGTGTAAGGTCGTCCACCTGTGCGGAAAGTGTATAGGTGACGGTCGATTTGACAAGGTCCTTGCCGCCGCCTTCTGTCACTTCGTCGATGGTGACGCCGCTGTCATTTACAATATAGATGTCGTTGCCGCCATGGCCGATAAGCGTATCCAGTCCCCCGCGTCCGTCGAGCGTGTTGGCTGCTGTATTGCCTGTAATCGTATTGACGTTTGCATCGCCAAACGCGTGGATAAGCGCCGTGCCGGCCAGCGTGATGTTCTCCATGTTCGTCCACAGCCCTGCCGTTGTCAGCGCAGCAAGGTCGGTCGTGAAGTTGGTAAGGCCGGTGTCGGAACCGTTGCCGCCGTCCAGCGTGTCGGTGCTGGTCGCGCCCAGCACGTCATCGCCGTCCATGCCTGACAGGACGTTTACGGCGCTGTTACCCTGGATAGTGTTGTCGAGGGTATTGCCGGTACCGTTGATGGCGGTAGTCCCGGTCAGTGTCATGTCCTCGACTTCCGCTTCCATCGTGTGCGTGACGCTGGTAAGGATGATGTCGCGCTCCAGCGGCGCCGATGCGCCTTCGACCACGCTGTCGCCCGCGTTCTGGATGACATAGTTATCCTTGCCCGCGCCGCCCGACAGGACGTTGTTGCCAAGGTTGCCGGTCAGTGTGTTGTTAAGTGCGTTGCCTGTAGCGTCGAGGTTGGCGACGCCGGTGAGGGTGAGGTTCTCGGCGAAAGCGCCATTGGTGCTGAGGTCGAAGGTCACGCTCGAGAATACCGTATCCGTGCCCGCGCCCGCCAGTTCGGTAATCATGTCGCCAGTGTTGTCGACAAAGAGCACGTCGTTACCCGCGCCACCGTCCATGCTGTCCGCGCCTGCGCCACCGTCCAGCGTATTATTCGAGCCGTTGCCGATGAGGATGTTCACCGCGGCGTTGCCGGTAGCCGTGAAGGCGCCGGTGCCGGTGAGGGTGATATTTTCAAGCTCCAGCGAAATCGGTAGGCCGACCAGCGTATAGGATGCCTTGACCTTGATCGTGTCGTTGCCGCCGCCCGCCGCGCCAAACAGCGTCATGCCGGTCAGGCTGTCGACGATGAAGACGTCGTTGCCCGTGCCGCCGATCATGGTGTCGTTGCCCTCGCCGCCGTCGAGCGTGTCGTCTCCGCCCGCGCCGTTCAGGATGTTGTCGCCACCGTTGCCGGTGATGGTGTTGCCGAAATCGTTGCCGGTGATGTTGATGTCCTCGGCGCCGTCGGCGATGATCTGTTCCACCTCGTCGCTGTTTGCGACAAGGTTCATGTTGAAAGTGACGGCGGTATGCACGATGTCGGTGCCCTGGGCCGCGGCCTCCAGGATGCGCTCGTTGCCGGTCCGGATGATGAAGGTATCGTTGCCGTCGCCGCCGTCGAGCGTATCGGTGCCGCCGCCGCCGTCAATGACGTCGTTCGCGTCAAGCCCCGAAAGCACGTTGTTGCCGGTATTGCCGGTGATGGCGTTCGCGCCCGTGCTGCCTGTGCCGTTGTTGTTGCCTGTGCCGGTCAGGACAAGGTTTTCGGTGTTCGCTGCGTTAACGCCAAGGTCATAGGTGACGCTGGAGCGCACGGTATCGATGCCTTGTCCGCCCAGTTCGACCACCACGTCGAGCGTGGCGCTATCGACGATAAAGGTGTCGTTGCCCGCGAGGCCTTCGAGCCTGTCGTCGCCCGTACCGCCATCCAGTGTGTTGCTGGACGTGTTGCCGATGACGGTGTTGTTCAGGTCGTTGCCGGTGCCGTTGATG
>CAZNRN010000043.1:0-21786 GCA_964575605.1 uncultured Micavibrio sp.
CGCTGGATCACGAACATCACGTCGGGGCGGCCGGCGTCGTATTCGTCGAAGACGATGGCGACGGGGTTTTTCAGCGCCCAGGGCAGGATGCCTTCCTTGAATTCGGTAATCTGCTTGCCTTCCTTCAGCGTGATGGCGTCCTTGCCGATCAGGTCGATGCGGCTGACGTGACTGTCTAGGTTGATGCGGATGCAGGGCCAGTTGAGGCGCGCCGCCACCTGTTCGATATGCGTCGATTTGCCGGTACCGTGGTAACCCTGCACCATCACGCGCTTGTTATGCGCGAAGCCTGCCAAAATCGCGAGCGTGGTGTTCTTGTCGAAGCGGTAGGCTTCGTCCACATCGGGCACGTTGTCCATTTTTTGCGAGAAGGCGGGGACCTGCATGTCTTCGACGTCGATGCCGAAAACCTGACGGACCGAAACCTGGATGTCGGGGACGCGCTTTTGCGCGGAAGCAGCGGTGGGTGCCATTATTTTTCGTCCAGTTTTGTGTAGTGTTGCCACGAAAGCTTGAGGATGGAGTAGGCGAGGTTGATTTTCTTCAGGCGTTCCTCGGCCTTGGGGTCGCCTTTATTCGTATCAGGATGGTATTTTTTGACCAGTGTTTTGTAACGCGCCTTTACCTCGTCCCATTCGATGGGCGGGAAAAGGTCCATCACCTGCAGCGCCTCGATGGCAGGGTGGGGGATGGATTCAATGTCGATTTGGGCCTTGTCCTTGGGCGCGTCTTCCTTGGTGCGCGCGCCGAAATCGCCGAAGACGCTTTCGCCTTTCGTAAAGGCCTCGTAAATCTTCTGGCGGGTCTTTTCTTCGTTAAATCCGGCCTGCGTCGAGCGCCAGGTGGGGCGGTCCCAGACGGTGGCGCGGTGCATGTGGTTTTCGATCTCGGGGCCGCTCATGCCCTTGAAGAAATCCCAGTTCTGGTTGTACAGGCGCACGTGTTCGAGGCAGAACCAGTAATAATCACGCAGTTCATAGCGGGATTTGGGCGCGCGGTATTCGCCAAGATGCTCGCAGCCCTGTATGTCGCAGCCCTTGCGCACGACGGGCAGCGTTTCTTCTTCCCCTTTCAGGAACGATCTTGTGAACTTTAAATCCCACATCTGCGCAGTATCGCCCTTATTCCCGCCCCAAATCAAGCTGCGGCCACCCTTGGCCTTTCACTTGAAATGGCTGTCATTTTCCCATTTTACCATGGGGGAAAGGCTGTTTGTTCGTGAAATATTTTTTATGGACAGGCCGCGAAAGGGAGCGTTTAAAGAATTATTTGGAATCAAAGGGATAATTTAGCGCGTTAACGCCCATAAATACGCGGCAGCGGCTTGAAACAACCGAAACTGGCGTTGTATTTTTTATACTCAATTATCAGTTGCATACAAAAATCGTCGGCAGTAGAGTGGGCATACGGATGTACTCCAACCCCGAATGGCAATCTGGCATGACAAATCCCCCCCCGTTTCCGCCCGAGCAACCCGCAGCTGATGCCCCGGGTTCGGAAACCGGCGCCGATAGCACTCTTATCAGCCGCAATATCCGTATTCACGACCGCCGCACCAGTGTGCGCCTTGAGCCCGAGATGTGGGACGCCCTGCGCGAGGTGGCGGGGCTGGAGGGGGTGTCGATCCACGACCTCTGTGGCGCCATCCATGACATGAAAAAGCCCGAGGCGCCCTTTACTGGCGCCATCCGCGTCTTTTTGCTGGAATACTACCGCGCCGCCGCCAAAACCCACCGGCAGGTGAGCATGGTCCAGCAAAAGCTGGGCGAGGGAAAGAAGAAGAGCGGTTAACGGCTCTTGCCCGCGCATGCCCCCGTGCTAGCATGACGGTGTATGGTCGCAAAAAAGCCCAAAATCCTGACCCCCACCGGCATCGCCTTCCTGGCGCTGAGCTCGGTTTATATCGTGGCGGAGGCGGTGTTCAATATCCGCCTGCTGGATGTCGCGGGCAGCGTCAAATCCGATCCTTCGGCCATCAATTCCCTGCAATACTTCGGCCGCGCCATTTCGGGCTATGGCTTTTCGCTGCTGATGCTCGGGCTTTTTGCAGGCAGCGGATTCCGCGTTAACAACCGCTGGCGCTGGGCGGCGTTCTGGCTGCTGGCGACCCTGTGCGTGATGCCCTTGCTGGTGACGGCCGATGTGACGGGGATGGGGCCGCACCGCACGGTGCCAGAGGGCGCGCACCTCGACCTTTCCGATTTCCCCCTGCTGGTGATGCCGCTGCTGGGCGCGGCGCTGGTGCTGATGTCGGCGGGCAAGTTCCGCTTTCACGTGATTATCGGCATCTGCCTGATGGCCTGGCCCGCGATGTTTTTAGGTCAGAAACTCGTCATTGAAAGATATCTTATCGACCACACCACATGGGAAGAACGCCAGAACGCGCGCTATATGCTGATGCTCCGCGCGGGTCTGGAGGATTGCTCGCTTGATTTGGGCGGCATCCAGTTCTGCGACGCGCGCCTTGGCGCGGCCGATATGAAGGCGGCGCGCATTATTGTGTCCACGCTCTGGATGCTCTCGCCCGCGCATGTGATTGACGAACTGAAAGACAGCCGCAACCGCCTTGTCGAAAACGCGGCCTCGACCGGTCAGTGGTTTTCGGGGCGGGAGCAGTACAAGAAATATGTGGCCAAGGTCGAAGACACGCGCAGCAAATATGTCTCGGGCATCCTGAAGAAATATTACGTGCCCTATAAACGCGCCTCCGACCTGTATGCCAAGGCGCTCGACCCCGCGACCATCACCAAGCAGGCCGCCGAAGCCGCCGAGGAAGTGGAGGCGGGGATAGAAGACGGCTGGCGCCGCTACAAAGGCGCCGTGCGCGAATAC
This sequence comes from uncultured Micavibrio sp., assembly GCA_964575605.1. Taxonomy (GTDB): domain Bacteria; phylum Pseudomonadota; class Alphaproteobacteria; order Micavibrionales; family UBA2020; genus JAPWJZ01. The sequence continues at coordinate 2,833 of CAZNRN010000043.1, forward strand.
AACCAGACCCTTGGCGCCTATGCCCAGCTGGGCGCGCAGGCCATCGCGCCGCATGCCGAGGACTTGAACGAGAATTGCGCCAGCGGGCTGTGCGAGGATGCGGTGAACGAAGTCGCCGACCGCGTCGATATCGACCGCGCCATGCGCAACGCTGACGACATGGCCGAGCGCGAGTTCCAGGCGCGCACCGGCTACCGCTCCGACATCCCCGACCGCAAGACCTTCATGGCCGAGCAGAAAACCCGCGACGCTATCCGCGACAAGGTGCAATCCGCCGTGCGCCAGCGCATGGACGCGCCCGCCTTCTCGCTGCCCGACGACTGGGTTTACGACGCGCCTACCTTCCGCGAGAAGATAGAAGTGATGATCCGCGACAAGGTCAAGGCGACCTGGAAACAGCGCTTCGGCGAAACCATCCCGCCGGGGTTGGACAAGGATGCCTTCCTCGCCACCCTCGGCATCGACCAGCTGCCCACGGCAAGCCAGATGACGATGAGCGAGGAAGATTTCTTCAAGCGCCACGTGGTGCCCGGCCACCAGAAAATGGTCGACAGCATGCTGGGCGACCTTGAAAAGGAAAAAGAAAAATACGCGCCGGACGCGTCCGATATGGCCGAGGGCAAGGAATATGTCGAGGCGCTGTATATCCCCACCATCTCCCTCGTTATCTCGCTGTCGATCGTGATTTTGACGCTGACGCGCGGCTTGATGGCGCTGATGCGCGCGGTGCTGAAATCGGGCAAGAAGCCGGTGGAGCTGCGCTGGCTGGCCGCGGGGCAGGGGGCAGTGGCGGCGCTGTTTTTGGGCCTGCTGGTCGTGTTGCCCCATATCTCGCCCAACCCTTATGCGGTGGGCGATGCCTATGACAAGGTGGTGGCCTATGCGAAGGCGCGCCACCCGTGGATCACGCCGGTGCTGAACTGGACGGTGCATGTGCAGCCGGTGGTGTATCGCGTGGCGAAGGATGTCGGGCGGGTTGCCGGATAATCTATACTTTTCAGCTTTTTAGCCTCATATATTTGACATAATATATCATCGTGGAGTATAGTCGTTTCCTGAAGTTTTTCAGGACAGCCCATGACAACCGTTGCCAAATTCAATGACGCCGCTGTAAGCCCCGAAGATATGGGGCTGCTGATGCTTGAAGAATTACGCAAGCTGCCGGAAGAATGCGATTACGGCAGGGTGCGCGACATGCTCGCGCGCGGCGCGTCGCCTGATGTGTATAACGATCGCGGCGAATGGCCGCTTCAGGCCTGCATCTGCTATGGCCACAGCGAGATAGGGCTGCTGCTGGTCGAGAAAGGCGCGGCGGTCGATTTCCATGCGCCCGACAGCCAGAATACCCCCCTGATCCTGGCCGCGCACAATGGAGAGGTGGAAATTGCGCGCGCGTTGCTGGAAAAAGGCGCTCGGATTGACCACCGCGGAGAGAAGGGGAAAACAGCCGCGGAATATGCAGGCAGCCGCCATGCCGACGCCGAGAATACCATTACGCAGCATCCCTCGCTCTGCGACTTCACCAACCCCGACCCGCGCGTGATGGTTGTGAAGTACGCCGCCATCCGGACGCTGATCACAGACGCCATCACCAGCCGCAACGCGGCGGCGGAGCGGGAAGCGCAGCGGCGGCAGGCCGAAAACGACTGGCAGGCGGAGGGCATGCCGCTCAGGCAGGCGCTTACTATTCCCCGCAATACGATTAAATTAAAGACGTGAGCGGGCAGAGGGGCCGGTTATTTCAGCAGCCCCTTTTTCACGCATTCCTGCAGCAGATAAACCGCATAATCCATGATCATCGGATGCGCCAGCGCGCCTGCGACGCGGTCGTAATAGGCGGCTTCGCATTCGTAGCAGCCCGTGATGGCGCCGCGGCGGTCGTGCCAGAACCAGGCGTAGACAATCTCCGTATGCCCGGTTTCTTCCTCGCTCAGCGCGCCGAGGCTGATAAGTTCGCCGTCGTAGATATCGGCGCCCAGTTCTTCCTTTAATTCCCGCTTGAGCGCCTCGAGCGGCGTCTCGCCTTCCTCCACATGCCCGCCGAAGGCCGTCAGCTTCCCCGCCGACTTGCCCCAGTCAGGCGTACGCTGCTGCATCAGCAGCTTGCCGTCCTTGGTCAGGACGATGGCGTCGGCCAGTTTTTTCTTGAAAACCGTTTCGTCGATGGCGGCGGGGTCTAGGGGGCGGATGGATTGCATCAGTTAATCGCTATTCATGTGCTCTTATTTTCGTTCAACAACTGGCTTCCACGCCTTCACTCTTTCATAGATGACATTTTCTGTCTCAGGTAAGCCAAGTTCTAACCTAAGGTTATAATTACCAATCGCGTGATGGAGTACTTGGTTTCCTTGAGAGACCAAGGTCCAGAAATAAGACTCTGTTACATTCTTCGGTATCCCAAAACCCTGTCTGTATAGCCTAGCGAGGGCAACTTGTGCAGGCTGATGGCCTTGATTTGCAGCTCTTAAATACCATCTTTCAGCGTTGGGATAACTCTGCTTTATACCGTCAATTCCAAGTTCGTATAACTCTGCGATTTGGTATTGCGAGGCGGCGTCACCTCTTTCTGCCGCTATTTCAAGAAATTTGATATCTGTAGTTGGTCTAATAGCCGCGCGGGGATGAAGCAGCATCCGGACGGGAGGTTTATCAGCTAATATTTTTTTTATATCGGATCCAAGCCCTCCGCACATTGTGACCTCCCCAGGAGTTACTGGTACAATACTTCGAACTAAGTTCTTTAATTGAGAGGTAATCTTGTCCTCGGGTAAGTCCAGAGGTAACAGTATATGCTGTTTCGTATCCCAAGCGTTCCCCCAATCTGAAAACTGCGTGTCAGACCGGTATAAATTTAAAGTTAAAAGCGCATATCCTAATTTTTGATCAGGAAGCGCATAAAAATTATGTCCTTCCGGTGTAAAGAAATTTGTTTGGATTGATATAAGCAATCGCCCCGGCTTGCTCATGAAATCTTTCAAATAAACCGAGTAAGGCGGAGTGCGGGAACCTTTGAAAATTTCTAAATCCGGTATTTGGCATCTATCATCTGGTATTAAGTATCCTAAAAGATATTTTTTGATTGTGTTTCCAAATCCTTCAATAAGACGGTCAGAACGAATAGGCATGGCTTGCAGCATTTTGTAGTAATTAATCCTATTATCTATTGCTTGCTGCGCTTCAGGCGTTTCTAGATCTCTCTGGTAATTTGAAACATATTGTTTAGCACATGCCGTTTCATGCCCTTGACATTTAATAGCGTCATCAAACATTCTCAAATCGCTCACTAGTAGACCGTAAGCTTTGATGTTTTTAAAGCGGTCATCATAAGGCAACAAGCTGCTGTTAAAGTTGCAGCGCTTTACAGCGATTGGCCATTCTTGTGGGAGGGGCTGATTTTTTAGCTCATCATTTTTCGTTGTTGAGGGGGCGAACGCCTCTGAACTGATATTTTTAGTTTCAGCAACTGGCTCGTCTGAAGTGTCGACACTATCTACAGCAGAGAAAACGGGAGGGGCAGGCGTTAGCCCTAATGGATTGTCTTTTGATTGGTTTTGGCGTTTAGACTTAAGCAGGGCTTCTTGAAATTTAGTAAACTCGTCAGCTCTAGAATAGGAAAGCGTCGTGCATAATAAGCTAATAAAAAAAACTTTCGCAAGTGTCCGATAGATAGAATTCAAACCGCATGCCCCATCTCCAAAAACTTCTGCCGCCTGCGCGCTTTCAGCGTGTCGCCGTCAAGTTTGGAGAGTTCGCCCAGGGCCGTTTCGATGTAGTCGCCGACGACGTCGATGGTGCGTTCGGGTTCGCGGTGGGCGCCGCCCATGGGTTCTTCGATGATGGTGTCGATGATGCCGAGCTGTTTCAGGTCCTGCGCGGTGAGCTTCAGGGCGCGCGCGGCGTCTTTCGAGAATTCGGCCGAGCGCCAGAGGATGGAGGCGCAGCCTTCGGGCGAAATGACGGAGTAAATCGAATGCTCCAGCATCATCACGCGGTCGGCGGTGGCAATCGCAATCGCGCCGCCCGAGCCGCCTTCGCCGATGATGACGGAGACGACCGGCACCCTGGCGCGCAGGCAGGATTCAATCGATTTGGCGATGGCTTCGGACTGGCCGCGCTCTTCCGCCTCGATGCCGGGGAAGGCGCCGGCTGTGTCCACCAGCGTGATCACGGGCAGCTTGAACTGGTTCGCCAGCGCAAAAAGGCGCTGCGCCTTGCGGTAGCCCTCGGGGCGGGACATGCCGAAGTTATGCTTGATGCGGGTTTCGGTGTCGTGGCCCTTTTCCTGCCCCATCACGACGCAGGACTGGCCGCGGAAACGGCCGAGGCCGCCCAGCAGCGCCTGATCTTCGCCAAAGGCGCGGTCGCCGGCCAGCGGCGTGAAATCCTGTATCAGGCGTTTCGCATAGTCGAGGAAATGGGGACGGGTGGGGTGGCGCGCGACCTGCACCTTCTGGTCGGCCGAGAGCTTGGAATAGGTCTGGACGAGGATACGGTCGGATTTCTCGCGCAGGCGGGCGATGTCTTCCTTCATGCCGCCGGACTTGTCCATCTGCTGCAGCTCGAGGATTTTGGTCTCGAGCTCAACGATCGGCTTTTCGAATTCAAGATGGAACATGCGCTACCTGCCTTTAGGCGTTCAACAGAGCGCACACACTACCAAAATGATTAATTTTGTCAAAGGGTTATTCCGGTTGCGGCGCTGCGCAAAGGCTTGATTTGCAAACGAAAAAAGGGCCCGCCGTGAAGCAGGGCCCCTTTCCCGAAGCGAATAGCTTATTCCGACCAGTTCTCGCGCACTTCTTCCGCGGATTTGGACAGGTGGACGTGCGCGTCGACGCGCTCGACCCATTCCGTAGGGATGAAGTGGTGACGGCCTTCGGCGTCTTCCGACTTGGTCAGCTTGATTTGCTTGTCGCCGTCCAGATGGTCGACGGTGCCGATGACTTCGCCGTCAGAGGCTTTGACTTCCATATGGGGGCGGATCTGTTCGATGTTCTTGTTTTCCATTGTGAGTTCCTCGCGTTGGTTGCTGTTGCGTGCTGTTTGCCAATGCCCGAGAAGCCACATGGTTCCTTAACGGAAAAAGGGCGCATCTTGCGATGCGCCCCTTTGTCCAGATCGTATCTACGTACTGCCCGTAAGGGCTGTAAGTATTAACCGGCCTTTGCCATCGGATGTTTTTCCGTAGCAGCTTTTGCCTGGTCGCCGACGACTTGAGTGTAGATTTGGGTCGTAGCGATATCGGCGTGGCCGAGCATCTTTTGGACCGAGCGGAGGTCCGCGCCGTGCTTCAGCAGGTGGGTTGCGAAAGCGTGGCGGAGGACGTGCGGAGAGACGCGCTCGGGGTCAATGCCTGCGTTGCGGCTCAGCTCTTTCAGGAGCTGTGCGAAGCGCTGGCGGGTGAGGTGACCGGATTCCGAAGTACGCGACGGGAAGAGCCATTTGCTCTGGCTGTCGGTACGGTCGGGCATCAGGAACTTGGTGCGGATGTCCATGTAAGCTTTCATGGCTTTCTGTGCGGGATCCGACAGGGGAGCCATGCGCTCGCGGCCGCCTTTGCCTTCAACCGTCAGGTAACGGCTTTCGGGGCCGATGGCGGTGAGGGGGAGACCAACCAGTTCCGACACGCGGAGACCGGTAGCGTACAGGATTTCAAGCAGCGCCACGAGACGGACGCTTTCCGGGCCGCCTTGTTTCTGAGCGGTATTGATGAGGACCGTAACTTCCTCTTCCGACAGAATTTTGGGCAGGGTGCGGGTTTGCTTGGGGCTTTCGATGGTCGACGTCGGATCATCCGAGCGTTTGCCTTCGGAAACCAGGAAACCGTAGAACTGGCGGAGCGCCGAGATGCGACGGGCAATGGTGCGAACGGCAGTTTTGCCGCCGCCTTTGCTCTTCGCGTTTTCACGTGCGCCGAGTTCGTTGAGATATGCTTTGAGATCACCGGTACCTGCGCCGTCGATGTCTTTGCCGCCCTTTTTCAGGAAAGCGCAGACGTCAGCGAGATCGCGTTCGTAAGCATGACGAGTGTTGAGGGCTGCACCGCGTTCAGCGATGAGCATGTCGAGGAATGACTCCACGGTCCCGGGAAGGGGAGCCTTGGGCATTCTGGGACGACCTGGACGAGCCATAGTGTGTTTCTCCTTTTTAAAGTTTCTTTTGGTATGCATCGAGTCCGTCGGTTTCTAGGCGACAGATTAAACGCATACTTCTCCGTAACAAGTGAACTTTAGAGACATAAAGCCGCATCCATAACGAAAAGGCAAGAGGGAATATGTGAAAATTTGTTTTTAGTATTTCATGGGGTTAACGTTATTTATCAAGTTTAACGTCAAACCTATGAATTTTATTGCCTTTTCTTCACATCGTCCCTTGCGGTCCTTTAGTCCCTTTTAACACCCAAAAAGTGCCTCTTTTGAGCACCTTAGTGTGCAGGTACGCCTGTGTTACAGGGGAAGAATCACGGCTGCGTTCAGGCCTTGATTCGTCCCCGGTGCTACCCCGTAATGAACCTGCGGAAAACTAGGTGTTTTTTTCCAAGAAGCGGCTGTTATCCAGCGCCTTCTCCACAGGTATCTGTTTTACGGGTACATCCCAGGACGCAAGAACCACAAAACTGCCTGCGAAGCCAATCAACACCACAACGAAGAGGATAGTCAGTAGTTTCGATATCATAGTATTTAGTCTCTCTTGTTGTGGACGATGAAGGTTTTAGCTGCCTCGTCCGGCGAGGCATGGTTTTCACCATACCTCTTGCTTTGGGTTCTCGCTACCTTTTCGTGCGTGTCAGGCGTTCATCCGGAGATATCCATCCGACTCGCACGCAAGGTATATACCATAAAGCTGCTACCTTATTACGGTAAGCCTGAGCATAAGTCAACAGCTTTTTTTCATAACACTGGAATTGGGTTATAGGCTTGCTTTCGGGGCCGGAAGCTGCGAGATTAACTAACTGTAATCATGGGGAAAAATGGGATTTTCGGAAAAAAGCATCGTGCTGGTCGGCCTGATGGGTGCGGGGAAAAGCCGCGTCGGGACCGAGCTTGCGCGACTCATGAAGCTGCCGTTCCTTGACGTAGACAGGGAAATCGAGCGCGCCGCGGGCATGAAAATCCCCGAAATCTTCGAAAAACTGGGCGAGGAGGAGTTCCGCGCCGGCGAAAAAAAAGTGATGCTGCGTTTGCTGGGCGAGGAGAGGCGCGTGCTGGCCTCCGGCGGCGGCGCATACATACAACCCGCGATCCGCGAAGCTGTGAAGGAAAAAGGAATTTCCGTCTGGCTTAATGCGACGCTGGAAACGCTGGTCGAGCGCACATCGCGCAACGATAATCGTCCGTTATTGAAGAACACCGACCGCGCGCAGAAGCTGCAGGAGCTTATCACCGTGCGCTATCCCATTTACGCCGAAGCCGATATCACGGTCGTGACCGACCACCAGACGCCGCTGGCGATGGCCCGGAAAATCGTGCGCGAGCTGGAGGAGTTTGAAAAAGATGGCTGAAGATATTGTAAAGGTCGATACCGGCCATGAGGCCTATGACATCACGATCGGCGCGGGGCTTATCGCTTCGGCCGGCGAAAGGTTGCGGCAGGTACTTCCGGCCAGCGGCAAGGTTTGTATCGTCACCGACGAAACCGTGGCAAAGCTTTACCTGATGCCCTTGATGAAGGCGTTGGAATTCGCGGGCTTCCACGCCATGCCGCCCGTCATCCTGCCGCCCGGCGAGGAGACGAAGAACTTCGAGCGCCTTCAATATATAATAGACAAATGCTTAAGCTATAAATTAGACCGCAAATCGGCCATCGTGGCGCTGGGCGGCGGTGTGGTGGGGGATATTGCGGGCTTCGCGGCCTCCATCCTGCTGCGTGGCGTGCCCTTTGTGCAGGTGCCGACAACCTTGCTCGCGCAGGTCGACAGTTCGGTCGGCGGCAAGACGGCCATCAATACCCAGCACGGCAAGAACCTTGTCGGCGCCTTTTACCAGCCGCGGGCGGTGCTGATCGATACCGATACGCTGAAAACCCTGCCCGAGAGGGAAATGAAGGCGGGCTATGCCGAAATCGTCAAATACGCCCTGATCGACGACCCGGCGCTCTTCGGCTGGCTGGAGCAGAACGGCGACAAAATGATGAAGGGCGATGCCCAGGCGCTGGTGCATGCCGTCAAGGCCAGCTGCGCCGCCAAGGCCCGCATCGTCGCCGCCGACGAGAAAGAGACCAAGGACATCCGCGCGCTGCTGAATCTCGGCCATACCTTCGGCCATGCGCTGGAGGCGATTTATCATTACGACGGCCGTCTTTTGCATGGTGAAGCGGTCGGAATTGGGATTAAAATGGCATACGGATTCTCGGCCGCGCTGGGGTTATGCGCGGCGGATGAATCCAAACTGGTGGCGCAGCACCTGACGGCCCGCGGGCTGATGGTTGCGCCGCCCGGAAAGGTCGGGGCGGGGGAGATGCTCGAAAAAATGAAATCCGACAAGAAAGCCAGCGGCGGCAAGATGACGCTCGTCCTCGCGCGCGGCATCGGCAAATCTTTCGTGGCGAAGGGCGTGGCGGAGGACAGCCTGCGCGCCTTCCTTGAAAAGGAGTGCGCCTGATGGATTACTCGGTCTATACGGTCCAGATCATCGGTTTCTTTATCCTGTTGGCGGCCTCCGGCTTCTTCGCGGGGGCGGAAACGGCGCTGACCGGCGCCTCTCGCGCGCGCATGGTCGCGCTCGAACAGGACGGCAACAAGATGGCGACGCTGGTGCTGAAGCTGCGTGAGAAGAAAGAGCAGCTGATCGGCGCGCTGCTGCTCGGCAACAGTTTCATGAACATCTTCGCCTCGGCGCTGGCGACCTCGGTGCTGGTCGACGTGCTGGGCAAGAACGCCGTAATCATCGCGACTTTTGTCGTCACGGCGCTGGTGTTTGTGTTTGCCGAGGTGATGCCGAAAACCTATGCGCTGATGTATGCCGACCGCATGGCGCTGGTGCTGGCGGTGCCGGTGCGCATCGTCGTCATGCTCTTCTCGCCCGTCACCATCGTCGCGGGCAAGCTGGTGGGGATCACCTTTAAAATCTTCGGCCTGGACACCAAGGGCCATTCCGAAACCGCGCACGAGGAAGAGCTGCGCGGCGCGATCGAGCTGTTCAAGGACAGCCGCGCCGAGAACGCCGACGAAGGTGAATCCGAACGCGGGCAGGAAAAGGGCGCGATGCTGCGCTCAATCATGGACCTCGCTAACGTCAAGGTGGAAAAGATCATGATCCACCGCAAGAACGTGAACATGATCAACGTTGACATGCCGGTCGAGCAGATTGTGAACGAGGTGCTGCACAGCGCCTATACCCGCATCCCCGCCTGGAAGGAAAGCCCCGACAATATCGTCGGCGTCATCCATACCAAATTATTGCTGCAGGCCCTGAGCGAGGCCGAAAGCGACATGATGAGGGTGAAGATCGAAGACGCGATGATCGAGCCCTGGTTCATCCCTGAATCCACCACGCTCTTCGACCAGTTGCAGGCCTTCCGCCGCCGCCGCGAGCACCTGGCTATCATGGTCGACGAATACGGCGTCGTGACGGGCATGATCACGATGGAAGACATCCTGGAAGAAATCGTCGGCCAGATTGACGACGAACACGACACCGCGGTTGCGGGCGTGCGCGAGCAGCCCGACGGCTCCTACATCGTCGAGGGCAAGGTCACCATCCGCGACCTCAACCGCGACCTCGGCTGGCGCCTGCCGGACGAGGAATATTCGACGCTCGCGGGGCTGCTGCTGTTCGAAAGCCAGCGCATCCCCTCCATCGGGCAGGTGTTCTATTTCCATGACGTGAAATTCGAGGTGCTGAAGAAGCACCGCAACCAGATCACGCTGGTGCGCGTAGCCCCCCTCAACCACACACCCGAAGAAGCGAAAGGCGAGGCGGCATGAGCGGCATCGCAGGCTATCTCGGCACGCAGCAGGCCCCCGCCATCTTGCAGGCAATGGTCGGCAAGATGATGCACCGCGGCCCGGACGGGCAGGGGCTGCACATCGAAAACCCGGTCTTCATGGGCGTGCGCCGCATGGCCGCCATGGGCACGGGCGATGTTGCCGAGCAGCCGGTTTATTCGCCCGACCGCAAGCTCGCCATCATCTGCGACGGCGAGATTTACAATTACCGCGAGGAACGCGCCGAGCTCGAGCGCCGCGGCATGGCGTTCCAGACGAACTGCGACGCCGAAGTCATCCTGCGCCTTTACGAGGTTTACGGCACCAACTGCGTCAACCGCCTGAACGGCGTCTTCACCTTCGCCATCCACGACATGAACAAGGACCTAGTGTTCATCGCGCGCGGGCCAATGGGCGTGAAGCCGCTATATTACACCACGACGCAATCCGGCACCTTCGTCTTCGCTTCCGAAATCAAGGCGCTGTTCGAGCATCCCTCGGTGCAGACGGAACCCGACATGGTCGGCATCGACGCCTACCTCTCGCTGGGCTACAGCCCGGGGCCCGACGCCATGTTCAAGGGCATCCACAAACTGCCGCCCGGCCACCGCCTTATCTGGAATGCCGGGCTTCATGTGATGATCGAGCCCTACTGGCAGTGGGAAAGCTACGCCACGCCCGACCCTGTGCTGAAAACCGACGAGGATTTCCAGGCGCGTTTCGACACGCTGCTGGAAGAGGCCGTAAAACGCCGCATGGCCGGCAGCGCGCCCTGCGGCGCATTCCTCACGGGCAGCCTTGAATCCGTCGCCATCGTCGCCGCCATGGCGAAAGACGGCGGCGCGCCGATACGCACCTTTTCGACCAGCGCAGGCGGAGACCGTGACGGGCTTCCGCCGTCCCGCGATGTCGCCGCGCGCCTCGGCTGCCATCACGAGGAAATGCCCTTCGTCCCGCACGACATGGACAAACTGCCCGAGCTGATCTGGGCGCTCGATGAACCGGTTGCCGATATTTCCATCGCGCCGATGTATATCCTTTCCCGCCTTGCCAGCAAGCATGTGAAGGCCGTACTGGCCGGCGCCGGCACGAACGAGGTTTTCGCCAACCGCCCCGCGCATGACGCGATGCTGCTGGCGCACAAGCGGCCGAAGTCGTTTTACAAGATGATGGAAGCCCTGATGCCGGCGCTGCCGCAGGCGTCATTGGCGCGCAAGCATGGTTTTTACGGACGCATCGGCCCGCGCACCAAGCAGCGCATCCGCGATTTCTTCGACGCCATGCAGGAAGATTCATTGTTCCGCCAGCAGGTGATGCTGACCAGCGTCTTCGACGCGCGCGAGAAAATACCGCTTTATGCGCCGGGCTTCGCGCCCTCGGCGGGCACCTATGTCGACTGCAAGAAAGACCCGCCCGGCTGGCCTACCACCATGGCGACGCTGATGGCAATGCAGCGCGACGCGGCGCTGCCCGACGGTGTGCTCGCGCCGTTCGATAAAATGACGATGTTCTCGTCCATTTCCGGCCGCCTGCCGTTCATGGACACCCGCCTGATGGAATTCGTCCTCGGCGCGCCCGACCATTTGCGCCGCAGCCACGGCAAGGGCAAGGTCATGGTGCGCAACTATGTCGAAAAAGCGCTGCCGGGGCTGCTGCTGAAATCCGCACCGCCCGCGCAGAAGGGCGAGGGGAAAAAATCGATGCTCGAGGAATGCCTCGCCGCCAACCCGCTGAAAGAGATGGTCGAGGTCTGCCTGTCGGAGGCCAGCGTCCGCCGCCGCGAACTGTTCGAGCCGAAGGCCGTGCGCGAATTGCTTGTCGGCGCGCGCACCGGCGAAATCGTCTACCTCAAGCAGGTTTTCTCGCTGCTGACGCTGGAACTCTGGTTCCGCATCTTCATCGACCACGAAAAAGGCTGGATTTCACGCTAATGACAACAGGGAGTCATCACATGAAAAAATTCATTACCGCCGCGGCCGTCGCCGCATTGTTCGCGCATGGCGCCGCTTTCGCGGAAGAGCCCGCGCAGCAAGCACCCGCCAACGAACCGGCAGAGACGAAGGAAGAACCCGCCAGCCCCTACGGCACCTTCTCCGCCACCATCACGGGCGTCACCGATTACCGCGACCGCGGCATTTCGCAGAGCGACGAAAGCCCCGCGATACAGGGCAGTATCGACTGGGAACATGACAGCGGCCTCTATGCGGGCGTCTGGGCGTCGCGTGTCGACTTCAATGACGGCGGCGAGGCAAAATTCGAGCTCGACACCTATCTGGGCTACGCCCACGAATGGGGCGGGTTCGAATGGGATTACATGGTGAACGGCATTTTCTATCCCACGGCGTCGGATACGCTCGATTACGACCTCGTCGAATTCACTGTCGCCGCTTCGCGCGATATCGGTTTCGTGAACGCCAAGGGCTCGGTCATCTTCAGCCCTGACAACTCCGGCGACAGCGGCCCCGCCTGGTATCCGCGCCTCGACCTCGAAGCGCCGATCATGGAAACGGGATTTACCGCCACGGGCTCTCTCGCCCATCAGTTCGTCGATGACAAAGTGCGTTATGGCCTGCCCGATTACACGGACTGGTCACTCGGCGCGAAATACAGCTGGCAGGGGATTGACTTCGGCCTCAGCTACGTCGACACCAACCTCAGCAAGGCGCAATGCGCTGACGGCTGCGACGCGGCCGTCGTGTTCTCCATCGGCCACACCTTTGGCGGCGGCGAATAATCAGGCGGGAACGGGCGGCAACAGGCGCGCAATCTGTACCGGGTGGTTGTATTCGCCCGAGTTCTTTACATGCGTGACAGGGCATATGCCATTCAGGATGCCCAGCGCCTCTTCCAGCGTTTCAAGGTCGCGCACCTTTTCATACGAGGCGCGCTTTTCCTTGCCATAGGCGGTGTTGTAAATGCGGTATACTGTCCAGCCGCCGTCGATGCTGCGGCGTGCTTCGTAACTGGTGCCATGGCGGTCGCGTACCTGCACCACTGAAATGTCATCGATCGTCAGTTTCCGGCCGCGAATTTTTTTCGTCCAGCGTGAAAGAAAACGGCGGAAGTGGGTGGAAGGTGTTTCGATATCGAACCAGTTGCCTGACATATCACCATTATAGCACGCATCGCTGAAACAAAGGCATTTATTGCTTAAACATGCCAGACAGCTGATAACGCTGATAAATAGGGGATTATGCTTTCAGGAGCTTCGCCATCTCGGCCACCAGGCCGCGGGCGACGTCTTTCTTGTCCATCTGCGGCCAGGTGGCGGCGCTGCCGTCGTTTTTCAGCAGCGTGATGATATTGCTGTCCTGGCCGAAGACCTTGCCTTCGGACACGTCGTTCAGCACCAGCCAGTCGCAGCCTTTTTTCGCAAGCTTGGCTTTCGCATTCTCCATGCCGTCATTGGTTTCGGCGGCAAAGCCGACGACCAGTTTCGGGCGCCGGTTGCTCTGCGACAGCGTTGCAAGGATATCGGGGTTCTGCACCAACCTGACCGTCATCGGCTCCTTGCCGGATTTCTTGATCTTTTTGTCCGCCACTTCTTCGGGGCGGTAATCGGCGACGGCCGCCGCGCAAACCGCGATATCGACGGGCAGCGCCTTTAAACAGGCATCCAGCATTTCCTGCGCCGTGCCGATGCGCACTGTTTCGACAAGGCGGGGCGCGGGCTCCGACACGGGGCCGCTCACCAGCGTTACCTGCGCGCCTGCAAAGGCCAGCGCCTCGGCAATGGCATGGCCTTGTTTTCCGCTCGAGCGGTTGCCGAGGAAGCGCACGGGGTCTAGTGGTTCAAACGTCGGTCCGCTGGTGACAAGCGCCTTTAATCCGCGCAGGGGCGCGCCTTCAAGAAAAAAATTTTCGACGGCTTTCACGATCTCGGGCACTTCGGCAAGGCGTCCCGAACCGGTTTCGCCGCAGGCCATATCGCCCACGCCGGGCGCGACCATGGTGTAACCGCGTTTTTGCAAAATGGCGATGTTTTCCTGCACGGCGGCGCTGGCCAGCATGACAGGGTTCATCGCTGGCGCGAACATCACGGGCTTGTCGGTCGCCAGTAATACGGTCGATGCCAGATCATCGGCGAGGCCGCGCGCCGCGCGCGCCATGATATTGGCGGAGGCGGGGGCGATCAGCACAAGGTCGCATTCACGCGCAAGGCGGATATGTCCCATTTCCGATTCATCGGTCAGCGAGAAAATATCGGAATGGACTTTGTTTTCGCTCAAGGCGGCAACCGACAGCGGCGTGATAAACTGCGCACCGCCCGATGTAAGGATGCAGCGAACGTCCAGCCCCGTATCGCGCAGGCGGCGGATAAGGTCGAGCGATTTATACGCGGCAATCCCGCCCGAGATAATCAGGAGGACGCGGCGGCCGGAGAGGTTTTTGCTAACGATACCCATACACCTATTATATAGGCAAAAGCGGTGGAAGGGCAAACAGGCTGAATTTTCAGGGTTTTTACAATAATAACTGTCACTCCCGCGAAAGCGGGAGCCCCGTACCGTAAGTTATTAAACGCGGCTCGCGCCGAGGTGCTGGCTGATGAAGTTTATAACTGACTGATGGAAACTCTTGTTCAGATACCGGCGTTTTTAAAACCACGGTACTGGGCCCCTGCCTGCGCAGGGGTGACATTTAATTTACCCGCCACCGCATTCAGCTGCGCCGACAGCTTGCCGCCGTGGCGGCCGAGGATTTCAGCTGTGTCATGCGCATAAATTGCCCGCGCGCGTTCCAGCAGCGACTGCCCGTTGGCGTTGATGATGTTCACTTCCGCGCCGTTGCCGGCCAGCGTGGCGACGACTTTCGGCCAGTCGTTTTCAACGGCCTTCACAATCGCGGTATCGCCGAAGGTGTCTTTCGCATTCACAGGCGCGCCGTTTTTCACCAGCAATTTCACGACATCGGCATACCCGCGCTCGGCGGCGACGATAATCAGCGGCACCTTGCGCGCGTCAAAATTCAAAAACTGCTGCGTGCTGGCGCCCTGCGACAGCGCGGTCTCGGCCAGTTTCGGCATGCCATCGACAACTGCGGTACGCAGCCTTTCATCCCACTCGTCCGGTGTGGCTGGGGCGACGAAATCCGTCATGCCCAGTAACATGATGCGCGCGTTGTCTTCGATATGCCTTAAAATGCCCATGCCTGCATTATATCCATAAGATATTAATGAAGAGCTAAAGGCTAGGAAAAGGCGGTTTTAGGGGGCTTTGGGCTTGTCGGGCGGGGTCTTGGACGACGAATGCCCGTGCCCCGGTTTCTTGCCGGGAAAGACCAGCGAATAGGCCGCATGCGCCATCAGCGCGGCCTCGTGGAAGCCCGAGAGGATAATGCGGCGCTTGCCGGGATAGGTGTTGATATCGCCGATCGCGAAGATGCCGGGCGTCGAGGTCTGGTATTTTTCGGTATCGACCGTCACCTGGTTGCGGTTCAGGTTCAGGCCCCAGTCAGCGATAGGGCCGAGTTTTATATTCAGGCCATAGAAGGGCAGCAGCGCATCGCAGGAAATATCCTCCCGCGTGCCATCCTTGCGCGCGATGGTCAGCTTGTCGATTTTCCCGTCCCTGCCCTCGAGCGCGGCGAGCGTGCCGGTGCGCAGGTCAATACGGCCTTCGTCGGCCAGCGTGCGCATCTTGGTCACGTTTTCGGGTGTCGCGCTGAAGGTATCGCTGCGATGGACGAGCGTGACATGCGCGCCCGCGGCCTCCAGCGTCAGCACCCAGTCGAGCGCTGAATCGCCGCCGCCGCTGATGACGACTTTCTTGCCCTTGAAATCATCCTTGTGCTTCACGCTGTAGAAAACGGATGTGCCCTCGAAGGCCTCGATGCCCGCGATATCCGGCTTGCGCGGCACGAATGAGCCGTTGCCCGCGGCGACGATGACGACGGGTGCTTCCAGCACCGTGCCCGCGGTGGTCGTCAGCTGCCAGTGGCCCTCGGGCGTCTTCTCGAGTTTCTCGGCTTGCTGGCCAAGGTGGAAAACGGGGTTATAGGGTGCTATCTGCCCCATCAGCTTGTCGATGAGTTCCTGCCCCGTCACGCCGGGCAGGGCGGGGATGTCGTAGATGGGTTTGTCGGGATATAGCTCGCTGCACTGGCCGCCCGGCTTGTCCAGCACGTCGACGATATGCGCCTTTATGCCCTGCAGTCCAAGTTCGAGGACCGAGAACAGTCCGACAGGGCCTGCGCCGATAATGATGGCATCGGTTTTGGTGACCTTTGGCGCGCTTTTGCCGAAGTCGGGAGAAAGTTTCTTGTCGGACATGCGACTATCATACGGCAGCCGCAGGCCTTGGCAAGGGGGTTATGGAAGCTTGTTTTAAAGGAAGGCCAGAAGGGCGAGGTAGGACGCTTCGCCGCCGACCGAGGCGCCCGCGCCCTGCAGGAAGATCAGGCCGAGCGCAGTGCCGAAGCCTTCTTCCTTGCTGGAATGCTGGGTGATGACGCTGGGGCCGCCGCCCACACTGCCGCTCGGGCTGAACATGCGTGCCAGTTGTACTTTGGCGCGGTCGTCGCCCTGTGTAGCTGCCGCGCGCAGGTAGCGCACGGCCAGCATGTTGCTTTGTTTCACGCCTTCGCCCGTGGCGTACATTTTGCCCAGGCGGTATTGGGATTCACGGTCGCCCTGCGTGGCGGCCTTGTAATACCAGGCGGCGGCGCGTTTCTTGTCGCGCTTCACGCCCAGCCCGTCGTCATAGAGGTGGCCGAGGCTGTACTGCGACAGGGCATGGCCCTGATCGGCCGCCATGCGGAACCAGGTGGCGGCCTGAACGTAATCCTGTTTCTTGGCGTAGATGACGGCAAGGTTCGCCTGCACCAGCGGATTGCCGAGCGCAGCTGCGATTTCTTCCTTGGTTTTGAGGGGGGCGTTGGAGGCCTTCTCCGCCGCAGCAGAGAGCCCGCAGGGCAGCATCAGGAGGCCTACTAAAGCCCATATGAATAGGTTGTAACGCATGAATCCCACCCAAAATCACACAATACCTATTCTACACCGGAGGGTTTTAACCGATGATAAAAAATACCTTCAATTTGAGGTAATTTCGGCTTCAGGCTTGAATTTGCTGGAAAGTTATTCCTGCGGCGCGTCTTCTTCAGCAGGAGGCTCTTCACCCTCCACAGGCGGTTCCTCCGGCGTCTCCACGGGATTTTCCTGAGGATTTTCAACGACCGGGCAGCGGGCGAAATTGCACATCGGCGGCACGCGGCCGACGGTCGTGCCATCGGGGCAGATAAACGCATCCTTTGTGCAGGCCGCCCCCGTGGGCTGCTGCGCCTGTTCGGCCTGTTTCTTGAAGATTCCGGGCGGCGGCGTGTAGTGGCCGGTCGAGCCGGGCGGCGGGGCGTAGGGGTCGGCGGGCAGCGGGTAGCCGCCGCAGGGCGGGTATTGGCAATTCGTGCCCATCGGCGTGACGAAGCTGCCGTCGGGGCAGGCTTTGATGGTCATCAGACACTGCTGCGCGAAGGCTGGCGCGGAAAACAGCAGGAAAGATAATGTTACGGCGGCGACAGTATATTTCATTCCTTGATTATACCATTAATAAGCCGCCAAGCCAAAAGTACCGCAACATCATGCGGCGGCATTGGGCGAGGCGGAGGCACCCGCGGCGCCGGGCTTGCCGGGTTCGGGCGCGGGCTGGCCGGCTTTGCTGGCGGTGAAGGTGGAGACGCGGTTGCCGCCGCTCTCAAACGCGTGGCGCTGGCCTGTTTCGGCCGCGCGCAGCAGGTCGTCGGGCGTTTTGTGGTGGGCCTGCAGCTCGGCGGTGCCTACGCTGACGCGCAGCTCGACGATGTTTTCCTTCACCTTGAAGGCCATGTTCTCGACCGCGGCGCGCACCTTTTCGGCGACATAGGCGGCGCGGTATTCGTTGGTCGCGGGCAGGAACACCGAAAACTCCTCGCCGCTCACACGGCCCATCACGTCGGAATTGCGCAGCACTTCGCGCAGGATGCCCGCCAGCGCCTTGATGGCGGCGTCGCCCGCCGCGCGGCCATGCTGGTCGGTCAGCCCCTTGAACCCGTCGATCATGACGGACATTGCCGCCACTTCCTGCTTGTGGCGCTTGGCGCCGCTGATCAACATCGCAGCCACCTTGAACAGCATGGCGCGGTTGTAGAAACCCGTCAGCTGGTCGGTCGCCGCCATATGGTCGATGTGTTCCTTCAGCTGCGTGATATAGCGCAGCGCGGGTGCGACGATGGTATAGGCCTCGACCGCCAGCAGCGCCAGCGCAAGGCCCAGCAGCCCGAAACCGATACGCGTAAACAGCTGGATTTTTTTCTGCGCGCTATCGATATAGGCGTTCACGGCCTCCGTCCATTTCAGCGGGACGTCGTTCAGCGCGGCCGTGGCGACGGCGTCGGCGAAGGTGCCGGCATCGCCCGTCTGCGCGGCGGCGACATAGCCGAAGCTTTTCTCGGCAAACCCCTTCATCGTTTTATCGACGCCGGTCGCGGTCATGGTGGCGGCATCAGTCGCGGCGCCGCCCATGGCGGAAAGCACATAGGGTGCTACGCTGTCATGCACGACGGTGAATTCAGAATTCGCCTCGCGCAGTGCGGCCAGCAAATGTTCCTCCGGCGTCTGGCGGTGGCTGGCGACCAGCAGGGCGATGCGTTGCGTCAGCGCGTATTCATAGCGTGCCTGCGCCGCCGCCTGTGTCATCGCCTTTTGCTGGCCAAGCGTATATTGCGACAGCCCCATCGCGCCCAGCACGAGCACGACGATGGCAAAGGCCGTCATGTTGTAAGATTTCGAGGCGCTCGCGACCGTAAATCCCGCGCCTGCGTCGTTGCTGCTCATGGATGGTGCCGCCCCCCGAGTTGTTCCCCGTCCCATTTTAGGGGGAGGACGCGAAAGAGGTAAGTGTTTTTAAACGGAAAGAGCCTTTCCATATCCTTTATTCTTTGCGCAACGCCGCCGTGTCGCCTTCGGATGAGGCTTCGCCGTAGACTTCCACCTGCTGCCCGACGGTGTAGGTGGAGGGGTCGCTGGCGCTTTGATAGATGTACATGGTGTAGCCGCT
>CAZNRN010000044.1:0-21262 GCA_964575605.1 uncultured Micavibrio sp.
ACGTCCGACTTTCCCCCAGAAAAAGCTCATTATTTCACGGCCTTCGTCGACGCTGAGGATGCTGCCTTCCTCGCCATTGGCGACGACCACATGCTGATTGTCGTTGGTCAAGGCGACGGCTTCGATATTCGGCTGCTTCCAGGTGCGTGGTTGTTTCGCCCGTTTCCATGCAGACTTCGAGCGAGGCGCGGCGGGTTTTGACGACCGACTGGGGCGCGACCAGCGTGCCGTCTTTATTAAAGGTAAAGCCCAGCATGCCCCACATTTCGACAGGCAGGTCGGCCATGCGGTTGGCGAGTTCCTCGGCGCGGGGACCCGTACGGCCGGCGCGCCCGAGGGCTTCCATCACTTGTTCCACAGCATGCTGTGCGGCGCTCAAGACCGCGACGGCCTTCTTGTTCTCGGCCCATTTCTGCATCGTGTTGTTTGCGGAAGCTTGCATCAATTTTTATCCCCCTGTTTTCGAACTTTAAATATTCTATCATTTTTTATGTAAAACACAACGATTTTAATGCTTTATGGTCTTAACGCATTGTAAATAAACAATTTATATGATTTGACATAATACTGAGTTTGAGATATTCTGCCATGAATCAGCATGTCGGGATTTTCGGGATGACAACACAAGACAGCATCAAAAAAGGCCTGCGACGCTTCAACCGGGATTACTGGTCTGCATTGTCGGGCGAGATGAAAACCTACGCGGCAGTTTTCGGCGCGGTGGGCGGCGGCATTTGTATCTTTTTTCCCGCGGCGGTTCCGATTGTGGCGGCTTTCAGCGCTGTCATGTTGCCCTGTGTTCTTGGCGTCCGTATGTTTGATGCAAACAAGGCGGCAAGGAAACGCAGCTCGCATGAAATAACCCTGGCCAGCAAATACATCGATAAAGAGGAACCCGGCAAAGCAACGCTGACAGGCCCGGCCGAAGACCTCCGCGTTTTCATCAACACACAACAACTCATCGACAGGCTTGCCCGCAAAGACCGCAATTCGATGTCATCAGAGAAAATCGCAAGCGCCCTTGCACCTTATTTCAACGACTGCGCCGAAGCAGCGGCGCACCTTCATGCCTCTTGCGACGGCAAGCAGCTGGATACCATCCCGCTGACGCGCAGCCGTTCGGAATGGGACGACTACGGCGACTATATCATCAGCTGGCAGGAGGAATTGCACACCCTGCCGACATCAACAGGCGCTGCAAAAATACAGGCTGCGGCAGAACTGCAGGCACGCAGCGCAGCCACCACTGCCGCTATCAACGCGGCGCACGATGGCATCGATAGCGCCGTTACCATGAAGCGCATCAAGCTGAAGGTGGCGGCATGATGGAGAAACTGAAAAAAATCGGCCGCAGCCTGGCACGCGACCACCTGCCGCTTCTCGACCGCGCGCCCCTGTTTGGCGCCTTGGGTGGCACGCTTGGCTCCGCCATCCTGCGGGGCAGCCTCAGCCTCGGCAGCGCGATCGGCGGTATCCTGGCGGTCGTGAGCATCGCGGCGATGACCTGGGGCGTGAAATACCGCAAAGCCTGCAAGAAACAGGAAATCAGGCTGGATATCGTAGACCACGGCATGAACGGTTACGCCATCAAAAAGCTGGAAGGCCCTGGTTCCGCCATGCACACCATCACGCAGGCGGAAAAACTGGTCAAGAAACTGGTGAAAAAATACGACGACCAGCCGCAATTGCCCGCGAAGGTGCAGAAAAAAATCGACGCGCATATCGCCGACGCGCAGGAAGCTGCGACGAGAGTACGGTTGCTGATCGGCGACGAGGAACAAAAGGAACTGCCCATCCTGCGTACTGTCTTCAACATCGCCGCCGGCACAACCGTTGATGTGCAGGTCGCGACGATCGCCATGCTGCACACGCCCACGCCCGACGAAATCGCAGCCGCCGCGCTCGCCGCCGAAAAAGCGAAAGTGGCGCAAGGACAGGCCGCCGCCGCCGGCATCCACGCCGGTAGCAGCGAAAAACTGACTGTGAAACCGATCAAACTGAAACAACCTAAAATGAAAGCACGAGGATAACGATGTCCGTAAACCTTAAAAAATCATTCCGCGCCTTACGCCGCGACTATTTCGACGCGACTGGCATGGGGTCTACCTTCGCCGCGGCAATGGGGCTGGTCGGCATCGTCGGAACGTGCATGGCGGCAGCGTTAGGGGGCATCGTGCCCGCCGCGATTGTCCTGCTCGGTACCTGTGCGGTGAGCGGCGGCGTGATCGGGCTAAGCGCCCTTGCCGGCAAATCTTACGCGCGCAAGCAGGAAGATGCCTGGATAGAAGATGACAAGGGCAACCGTACCCATATCGTCGGTCCGGGCCTGAAGGTAACGACACTCGTCAACACGCAGGATAAAGTCCATCAACTCACACGCCACTTAAGCCGCAGCGCCGCCATCCCGGCAGAAGACCTGAAGAAACTTGAACCGTGGCTGCGCGATGCCGCCGACGCCGCACAGGAAGTGCAGGGCTGGGACCAGCATGGCAACACGGTCACCTCGATCACCTACCTGCGCGATATTTTCAACGCGCAGGGCACCAAGGTCAAAACACCCGCCGCGACTGTCGACCTTTATGACCCGAATGTCGCGACAACGCCTGCACCCGTGGCAGGCACCGCAGCGCCCGCGATTGCCGCGCCCACGCCCTCGGTCATCGTCGTGCCGAAGACGATTACGCTAAAAAACCAGGCGACGCCTTAAGCCTCAGGGTGATAGTAGCCTCGCCCTAGCCCTCTCCGAGAGGGAAAGGGGATTCAAGGAACAAATACCAATTTTTAGATTTTCGGCGCGGTCTTGATTGCGGGATTTTTTTCCAGCGTACGGGCGGTGCGCTGCGCGCTATCCCACACCATATAGGAAACCGCGGCATGCATGGTGGCCGTGGTATGCACGGTGCCGAACATCGGCGGGGTGTTTTGGGTGATGACACCTTCACGCAGCGACCCTGCAAGTTTCTTCAGCAGTTCGGGCGCGTGGCTGGTGGCGCCGCCGGGGTTGATCGCGGCAATATAACCTTTGTCGCCATTGGCGTAGAAGGCGCCGAAGATCGGGCTGTCGCGGAGTTCGACATCGCACTTGGGCAGGCGGTCGTCGAGGCAGACTGCCACTTTGCTTTGCAGCAGCGTGTCGAGATCGCGGGTTTTCAGGCAGGCGAGCATCTCGTTAAGCTTCAAATCTTCTCCGGTGCCGAGTGCGGCCTGCGAGGCCTGCGCCAGCGCGGTCACGGCCTGCGGCTTGCGCGCGCGGTCGGCGCTGCTTTCGCCATGCACGACATGGTTGAAAAGGTTGGAGAGCTTCGCGGTCATGTTGTCAAAATTTACCATGGGGAAAATACTAGGTGAGTCGGTTTATTATGTCAACGTGAAATCATTTAAGCTTATGATTTATCGTGATAATTCTGCTACCGGATACCCAAATCCTTGAAATTTATGTATAATATAAATTCAGCCCGTTCTGGGGTGGGCGACCAATGGCAGACAAATTACCGGATGCAAATATGCGTGAGGTGCTGGCGGATTTCGCCAATACCGCCGCACGCGATTTCCCGGGGGCTGCCGACAAGCTGCTGGTCTATCACCATCCGACAAAAGAAGTTTTCGGCCCCGCCTATACCGAAAGCGGCGCGACGACGCTCGACCAGAAACGCGAAATGCTGCAGGCGCTGAAAGATTATATAGCGAAACAGAACACGCGCCTCGGCGACGAGGTTTATGATCCTTACGGCCGCACCAACGCCTATGCCTCGCGCCCCGAAGCGCCGGGCGGCGGGCGCATGACCAGCGTTATCATGGGCAGCGTCGGCACCAACCGCCTGATGAGCGGCAAGGATGACACCGTCGGGCAGGAAGTGCGCAACGTGCTGGAGCACGAGCTGGGCCACCTGGTTGCGCCGGGCGGGGGGCCGCCGCATCCCTCGCTGATGCGCGAAAACGTGGCCGATGCCTTTGCCCTTATCCGCCGCCAGCAGCAGGGCGTTCCGCTTGAGGGGCCCGCGGATACCGCAGCAACCTCGCGCGTCGATTTCTTTATGCAGACGAACAAGGACCGCCACCTGACGACGCTGACCGATATGGCGGTGAAGGATCTGGCATCGCGCCATGACCTGACCAAGCTGAGCCCCGCAGAAACCGCGAACCTTGCCTACCGGCTGGCCGCGGAAAATACGCCAGACCCCGCGCAGATGGCGGCGGCGAAGAAAATCTTCGCCTCTGTCAACAACGCCTTCGACAGCGGGGGCAAGGAAGGCGCGAAGAAAGAGGTCGAGCGCATATTGAAACAAGACCAGGGCGCGAACAACGAAATTGTACAGAAGCTCGGCAAGGCCTTCCTCGACCCGACAGGCAAGCCGCCCGCACCGCAGACGCCACAGGAAAAAGTCGCGCAGGAAGCGCGCGACATGAGGCTGCTGGGCAAGTTCGACGCCGACCCGAAAACCATTTTGACCGAAGACCAGCTGAAAAACCACAAGGCGGCCTCCGTGGCGGCGGAAGAGGCCTATAAATCCATGCGCCTGGCGCAGCTGGGTTTAAAGCCCGAGCCCGCGCTGGCCGAAGTGAAACGCGCGCTGAACGACACGGCCGGCACCTCGATGGACCGCGCGGCGGGCGCGCTCATTGCGGAAGCCCGCCTCGCCGAGATGGCGAAGAAAGGCGATATTTCCAAACTGTCCCCGGAGCAGATGGTCGAGGCCGCGCGCAAGATAGGCGCCGAGGTTCAAAACGCGCCCAATAACGTCGCCGCCGATGTGACGAAAAAGCTGGAACGGTTCCGTGGCACGCTGAAAGATTCAAACGACGGATTGATGCAGCACATTATCATGAACACGGCTGACAAGCCCGCCTCGCAGATGAATCTGGCGGAAGAGGCCGTTTTCCGCGCCGGCAAGGCTATCGTCGACGACCATGTGGCGACAAAAGCGCCGCAGGGCGATTACTGGAAGACGACGGTGCCAAAACTGGGCCGCATGGAAGAAACGCTGAACGCCAAGGCCGCGCCCAACGTTCCCGAGCCGTCAAAACTGCAGGGCAGGGCGGGCAAGGCCGTGGGCGCCGCCGATGTGGCGATGAGTATTGCCGAGGGCAATTACGGCACGGCGGTGGTTTCAATAGGCCAGCAAGCCGCGCTGTCGCAGGAAACGGTGTCGGCCGCGGCAAAACTGACCAAAAGCGTCGTCCCCGTGGCAAAAGCATTAGGCCAGTTTGCCAAACGCGTCCCCGTCATCGGTGCGGCCGTCACGCTGGGCTATGTCGGTTATGAGGTCGGCAAGAACCTGTACGAAGGCAACAAGGGCAAAGCGGCTGCTGCGGCGGCCGCCGGTACGGCGGAGATCGCGGGCAACCTTGTCGGCTTCGGCGTCGGCGACGTGGCGCGCGAAGCCGTACGGGAAGGCGTGGTGCAGGGAGCGGGCGAGGAATATGCCCCCGACAAATCCGGCCTGCGCACGCTGGGCGAACGCGCGGTCGAACTGGGCAGCAAATATGTCGAGACGAAACCCGAGGCGCCCCTTGTGGCGGCGAGTGCGGTGAAGCCTGCAGTGAAGAAGCCGGGCGGGCCTTCCGTTTAATTCACAAAACAAAACGGGCTCCCGTTCAGGAGCCCGTTTCGTAATTTATGCGCAGATTATCAGGCTTTCGGCGCTGCAGGCGCCGGTGCGGCCTGTTTGTTTTCGGACATGCGGTTGGCGATGCCCGAGAGGCCTGCGGCGGCGAGGTGGAATATGGCGCCCTTGACGACGCCTGCTGCCTTGCCGAAGCCCGCGACCAGAAGGCCGGTTGCGATCATGCTGACGCCCGCGGGGGGAGCGGCCACGGCGGTAACGACGCCGGCTGCGACGAAGAACGCGCCCACGCCTGCGGTCGGCAGGGTGGTGAGGCGCTCGATAAAGCGGCCGGCGCGGTTGAACTTGATCGACAGGCGGTCGCCGCCCAGCGTGTATTGCTGGGAGGGTTTTTCGGCGCAATAGTTGAAGAAGTTTCTCAGCATCGAGACGGCTCCTGAAAATGGTTGAATGGGGATTTTGTAGCCCCTGCCGCCGGGTTTGTCAAACCCCCGCCTGAACGCCTTTATCCAGCCAGTTTTCCAGCCGTTTGAACAGCTGTACCGCAAACTGCACCGTCTTGTCCGCGTCGATCCCGCCCTCTACCTGCGCCAGCGCGCCTGTGAAGGCGGCATCTGTGCTTTTGCCCCTTTCGGCGAAGAAACGGTTGTCGCGGTCGGGCAGGATGCCGAGTGTTTTCTCGAGGTTTTCAGATATCGCGCGGCCATTCAGGGTCAGGCTTTCGCGCAGGTAAAGGAAGGCGATCGCCTCCTCCAGTCCGAAGAAGGGTTCCTGCAAGGTCTCGAGCGGCAGGCTGTTCGGGTTGACGCCCTGTTTCAAAACATCGAGCATCAAATTCTTGGTCGCCTGGCGCGGGAAGAATTCGGTCAGCAGCAGGCAGGCGGGCGATTGTTCATAGGCGATCTCGAGCGGGAAATAGAACCCGAACAGCTGACCAAGAACGCCGGCATAGGCAGTCGAAGTGACATCCGCTTGCAGCAGGCGATGGAGCGCAGGATGCCCGTCGAGGCGCGCTTGCCCTTCGCGCGTCTGCCCTTGCAGTTTATCCAGTAGTATCGACATTGCCCTTACTTCTTCATATATCTCTTGATGAATTTTTTACAAAGGTGTTATCTCCTCGGTTATAGGCTTGAAGGGGCACGATGTATGTCCACTTTGATACACAGGGAAGGGCAGTTGCGATGAAAAAGAAATCGGCCGAAATGCAGCAGTTCATCGCGGCCGGTGGCAGCGATCTGCTGAAAGCGCTGAAGGAAGATGACCTCGCGCTGCTGCTGCCACACCTGCGGCAGAAAGCTGTCGGCAAAGGCATGGTATTGTGCGAGCCGGGCGACCCCGTCGAATACGCCTACTTCCCCTGCGGGCCGACGCTGATTTCATTCATGGTGTTTTTGGAAGACGGGCGCGGCATCGAAACCGTGGTCATTGGCCGGGAGGGGGCGGCGGGCGGCATCGTCAGCCAGGGGCACCTGCCGGCCTATTGCCAGTTCCTCGTCCAGTTCCCGGGCACGGTGCTTTATATATCTTGCGCCGATTTGCAGCGCGCGAAAGAAAAATCGCCGACGCTGAACCATTTCTTCGCGCGCTATGCCGACTGTCTGCTGGCGCAGATGTTCCAGGCCGTGGCCTGCAACGCGACGCACAGCATCCAGCAGCGCGCCGCCAAATGGCTGGCCGCCGCGCGCGACCGCACCGGCGACAACACCATGCCGCTGACGCAGGACAATATCGCCGACATGCTGGGCGTCGGCCGCAGCTATGTCGCCAAGGTGATGGGCGGGCTGAAAAGCAGCGGCGTGCTGGAAGTATCGCGCGGCAAGGTGACCATCCGCGACGCAAAAAAGCTGAAGAAAATTTCCTGCGACTGCGACGAACTGGTGCGCAGCCATTTCACCGACGTGCTGGCGGGAAGCTACGCGAAGAAATCAACTAAATAAAGACAGTATACATCAGGTTTGAGGCTTTTTGCGTTTTAAGCGATGTTGATAAATGCTGTATACGCCTGCAATGGCGACAGCATGAATAATCCAGCACGCCAGCGCGACTGCCGGAAAAAGCCATTCGGGATAAGTAACTGCGCATGTCGGTTCGAGGCGAGGAAGCATACGCATGCAAATAATTCCGAGAATAACGCCGAGTGGTGGTAAAATACACATATGGATGTATGTCCGATGCCCGACATTACCGCCGTTAAAAAATGTCCGCAGCACCCCATACACCGCTGCAACCAAGGCATTCCAAGCCGCATACAAAACCGCCATAAAGACAGAAGCCGAGTAGATGTAAATGCCTAGATACGCATTTCCCGTTGGCTTAGTGATAAAGGGGCAGGTGGGATGGTTGTTCGATATAGCCGCATAAACTATAACGCCCATAATTAATAATAGCGTTGCTATAAAGGCTTTTTTCATCGCCGCTCCGAAAAAAGTAAAAAGGCCGGCCCCCTGTGCCTGGAAGCCGGCCTCTTATATTGAAGGATCCGTAACGCCAAGAAACCCCTAACCGGCGTTTTTGCCCGTGGCCGTCGCCCCGAACAGGTCCTCCTCGTACATCTCAATCTCGTCCTGCGTGAAGCCGAAGTGGTGGCCGATCTCGGTGATGATCACGCGGTTTATCAATCTTGTCAGGTCTTCGCCCGTCTCCGACCACACATCCAGTATCGGGCGGCGGTAGAGGCAGATGGTATCCTGCCGTTGCGCGCTGGCGGCCTTGCCGACCGCGGCGGGGCTGGAGCTCTGGTAGCAGCCGAGCAAATCAAAAGGCGTTTCCAGTTCCAGTTCCTGTTCGATGAAGGCGTCGGGGAAATCTTCCACCACCGCCTTCAGCTTGTTCGTATGTTTTTCCAGCCCCTTGGGGAGGCCATCGATGATGACCTCGGCGATCTCCGCAATGTCTTCGATAGATGGCGGGACGGTGAACCCCACAAATATCGCTTTCGTTTCCACTGATGACCCCAGGTGAAGTATGGACGGCTGGTAAGTTGGTAGCTAAACTCTGAAACCCAATGTACCGAATCGGAGAGAATCTGTCCATGGCTAAAGCGACGAAGAGTCAAGATATCGAATCGTTTTTGAAAAAAAATAGCGGATGGGCGAAAGTGAAGGGCCGTTCGGCGATACAAAAGGTGTACATGTTCACAGATTTCAGCCAGGCCTTCGCTTTCATGACGCGCAGCGCGATGGTGGCTGAGCAAATGAACCACCATCCCGAATGGTTCAACGTCTATAACAAGGTCGATGTCACGCTTTCCACGCACGACGCCGGCGGCGTCACCGAAAAAGATTTCGCACTCGCTGTTAAGATGGACGCCTTTGCGAAGGGTCAGACGGATCCGAAGGCGAAGAGCTGCGTGTAGTTACAAACGTTCATGCCCGCACAGGCGGGCATCCATGCTCTATGGCACAGGGCATGAACCCCCGCCTTCGCGGGGGCGACGGTTTTCAACGCGTAACCGTGCTGAAAACCAAAAAAAATCGCACATGACGCAGGGCAGAAATTTTCCAAAACATTTCATTACCTTAACCCTGAAATTTTGAATCGCAAAAACGCAATAAATAGCATGTTTATTACACTTTTAGCCCGTTTTGCGACAGGCTATGCTATCCTGCCTGTACATAAAAGCCCGCAAGCGGCGCAATTTTATAGAGTATGTGTTTTGAGCGAACCGTCCGACATATCGACAAAGACCTTGCCGAACATCGTCGTGCCGACCGCTGAAACGCCTGCGCCGGAAAAACCGCTGCTGCAGCTGGGCCCAGTCAGCGAAAACAAATACCTGAACCGCGAAATTTCCTGGCTGCGCTTCAACATGCGCGTGCTGGCCGAGGCGCATAACGAAACGCACCCGCTGCTCGAGCGCATGCGCTTCCTCTCCATCTCCTACTCGAACCTCGAAGAATTCTTCATGGTGCGCGTGGCGGGGCTGAACGACCAGGTCGCGCGCGGTGTCGAGACGCCCGGCGACGATGGCAAGATGCCGCAGGAACAGCTGGCCGAAGTGCTGAAAGTCGCGCGCAAGATGATGGACGACCAGCAGTCCTGCCTTGATGAGCTGACGCGCAGCCTCGACAAAAATAATATCAAGCTGGTGAAGGCGGCGGAGCTGACGCCGATCGAGCGCAAGTGGCTGGAGACTTTCTTCCTCGCCAACGTTTTCCCGACGCTGACGCCCATCGCCATCGACCCCGCGCATCCTTTCCCGTTCCTGCCGAACAAGAGCCTGACCGCGATTTATACGCTCGAGGACGACGCAAAGGGGCGCATGACGGCGCTGATTTTATTGCCGAACAAGCTGCCGCGCTTTATCCGCCTGTCCGGTCTCGCCTCCCGCCAGATTGCGCTGGAGGAAGTGCTCGACCTCTTCCTGCCCAACTTCTTCCCTGGCTACCATGCCGAGGAAAGCGGTTTCTTCCAGGTGCTGCGCGACAGTGAAATGGCGATTTCGGACGAAGCCGAAGACCTGATGAGCCATTACGAGAAAGCGCTGAAATCGCGCAAGCGCGGCTCGGTCATGGCCCTGGTGCTGAACAAGGCGATGCCCGGCACGCTGCGCAAATTCCTCACCTCCTCGCTCAAGGTCATCAACCGCAATGTCTTCCAGATGGACGGGATGATCGGCTTGGCGGATTTGGCCGAGTTGTGCTCCATCGACCGCCCTGATCTGAAATTCAAGGCGTGGCAGCCGCGCTTCCCCGAACGAGTCAACGATTTCGGTGGCGATGTTTTCGCGGCCATCCGCGCGAAGGACATGATTGTCCACCATCCCTATGAATCCTTCGACGTGGTGATGCAATTCATCCGCCAGGCGGCGTCCGATGAAAACGTGATTGCGATCAAGCAGACGCTGTACCGCACCAATACCAATTCCCCCGTCGTCAAGGCGCTGATCGAAGCCGCCGAAAGCGGCAAGGCCGTGACCGCGGTGGTGGAGCTGCGCGCGCGTTTCGACGAAGAAGCCAACATGAAACTGGCGCGCGACCTCGAGCGCGCGGGCGTGCAGGTGATTTACGGCATCATCAACCTGAAGACGCATGCCAAGATTACGCTGGTGACAAGGCGCGAGCCCGAAGGCCTGCGTTCTTACGCGCATTTCGGCACGGGCAACTATAACCCGGTCACGGCGCGCATCTATACCGACTTGTCGCTGCTCACCTGCGACCCCGACCTCTGCCAGGACGCGGCGAAGATGTTCAATTACCTGACCGGCTATGCCAAGCCCGACAGGCTGGCGAACCTCGTCATGGCGCCGGTCGATATGCGCCATAAACTGCTCGACCTGATCGAGGGCGAGATTAAAAACGCCGAAGCCGGCAAGCCCGCGCATATCTGGGCCAAGATGAACGCGCTGGTCGACCCCGAAATCACCGATGCGCTTTATGCCGCTTCGCAAAAAGGGGTGAAGATAGAACTGGTGGTGCGCGGCATCTGCTGCCTGCGCCCGGGCGTCAAGGGGCTGTCGGAGAATATCCGCGTGAAAAGCATCGTCGGCCGCTTCCTTGAACATTCGCGCATCTACTGCTTTGCGAACGGCGGCGATATGCCGGGCGACCAGGCGAAGGTCTACATCTCGTCGGGCGACTGGATGACGCGCAACCTTGATACCCGCATCGAATTCATGGCCGAGATTAAAAACCCGACCGTGCACGAACAGGTGCTGGACCAGATCATGACCGCCAACCTGCTCGATGACAGCCAGAGCTGGGAACTGCTCGACGACGGCAGTTACCGCCGCGTCAAGGCGACGGGCAAGCTGATGTCGGCGCAGGATTTCTTCATGAAATACCCCAGCTATTCCGGCCGCGGCAACGTGGAACATAACCCGCGCCTTGCCGAAGCGAAAAAATCGAAACGCTACAACCCCTCGACCGACCGCAAGCCGCGGAAATCACCCGCGCCCAAGGCCGAGGAAAAGAAGCCGGAAGACAAGGATAAGGGCAGCGCTTAAGCGGGCGTCGGGAAGCGGCGTTTCAATTTCAGCGGTTGGCTGCGCACGGTAATATCATCACTTAAAATCATCTCGATTGGCGAGAGGGGCTGCGCAGGAAGAGTAACCCCCAATGCTTTTGCCAGATATTCGCGGGTCTCGGCAAGGTAAGCCTTGAACTCGGCATATTCGCGCACCGCGGCCTCGCGGTCCGGGTTGCCGTCGGCCAGTTGCTGCGACGCGCGTTCCACGTGCTCAGCCGGACTTAAGCTCCGGTCCATGACGATTTTATAAAAGCGGTTATCTTCGATGTCGGCCATCCGAGCCTCTGATTTTTCTTGTATAAAATAGCCCCGATATTTTCATAATGCAAGCGTTGTGATTAATCCTTAAGTTTCATTGTCTTGCGAATGAACGGCCTCGCCCTTGCGCAGTCTTGCCGGATAATGTCTAGTCACCCTATGACAGCACATAAAAAAGAACTGCTCGCCGGGCAAAAGCCCGTGCCGAAGGGCGACGTTGACGCGTCGTACGACATCGATTTGCACGGCTGGAAAGTGCAGGTCGCGACCTATCAGGGCGACCGCGAATATCAGGAAGATAAATTCCTCGTCAGCGAACTGCCCGATATGGAGTCAAAAAACGCGCAAACATTCCTCGGCGATATTTTCGCCGAAGCCGCAAAGCAGACCAACCGCAACCGCGCGGGCGCGACGGCCACGGGCGTTGTCATTACCAAAGATTTACAGCTCAACACCGCCTTCCTCGGCGACAGCCCGGTTGTCGTTTTTGTCCACGACCCGAAAACCGGCGATGTCACCGCGAACAAACTCACGCGCGACCATCATGCGCGCGACCCGCAGGAAAAAGCGCGCATCGAGGAAGAGGGCGGCTATGTCGCCTGGAACGGCCGCGTCGACGGCAGCCTCGAACTCTCGCGCGCCTTCGGCGATGCGGGGATGAAGGGCGTTTCCCGCCTGCCCGAATATGCCTCGGCCGATTTGAAAAAAGACGTCGATGCGGGCAGGGATGTGTATGTTTGTGTTTCGTCCGACGGATTATACGCGTCGCTGGAAGCCGACGATTACAAGGCGACATTGAAACAGGCGATTGACGAAGGCAAGGAACACAGCCTCGCCGATATCTTCTGCGCCCGCGCCTACCACAGCCGCAGCCACGACAATATCACTGCACTCGTGCTGAAAGTGCCGAAAGATATGGGCGAGAACCTGTTCATGGCGGTATCGGACGGCCATGGCGGCGGCGCGACCTCGAAAAAGGTTGTGGCGTCTTTTACGGATAGCCTGCTGAACCGCAAGCCGTAACGCACACTCAGGCCGCTTCGCGCATCACCTGCGTCAAATAATCCTTCATAAACGCCACACGCTTCGCGCCTTCTTCGCGTGCCGCCTTGGTCTGCAGCGTTTCCGCCGTCTTGAACAGTTTCACGAAGAAATGGTCGATGGCGTAGTTCTTGTCATCCGGCGCCCGGTTGTCGGCCATGATGTCGCCGTCGCAGTAAAAGGGGCGGGCGAGCAATGCGCTCACCGTGAAGCAGCGGGCGATGCCGATAGCGCCGAGGCCGTCGAGACGGTCGGCGTCCTGCACCACTTTCGCCTCGATCGTTTCGGGCGTGATATTGGCGGAGAAGCTGTGCGCGGCGATGGCGTGTTTTATCGCATCGTAATACTGCGCGGGATAGCCGATTGATTTCAGGTAGTCGACGGCGGCTTCGGCCGAGAGGCGCGAGGCTTCCTTGCGGCGCGGGTCGTTTTTCGGCACGTTCACGAAATCGTGGAAATAGGCGGCGGGCAGCACGACGTTGGCATCAGCGCCCTCGGCCTCCGCGAATTTCAATGCCGATTTCACGACGCGGCGGATATGCAGGAAATCATGCGAGGGGTCGGTGGCGGGGTACAGCTCCTGCGCCTTGTCGTCGAAAACCTTTTTCCAATCAGCCAGATGGTCAACCATTTGCGCTTCCTTTGCCAGAAATTCAGCACATCTGTATACTAGGGGCGAAAGGTAAAGTCATGCGCATTCTCCTCACCGGCGGCTCGGGCGACCTCGGCACGTTACTGGCGGCGGACCTCGAAGCCCTCGGCCACAGCGTCGTCAACATCGACATGGCGGCGCCGAAGGCTGCGGCGGGCACATTCGTCAAGGGCTCGATCCTCGACCGCGCGAAACTGAAAGAGGCGATGGCGGGCGTCGACTGCGTCATCCATATCGCCGCATGGCACGGCATCCACGAAGCCAACGGCACGAAAACGCCGCAGGATTTCCACGACCTGAACGTGACCGGCACCTTCAATACGCTCGAGGAAGCGGCGCTGGCAGACGCGAAGAAATTCATCTTTATTTCCTCCACCAGCGTGAACGATAAAAACGGCGTTTACGGCCACACCAAAATCCTCGGCGAGGAAATGTGCCGCGCGTATTCCGAGCGTCACAATATGGATGTCCTCTCGCTCCGCCCGCGCGCCTTTATCCCGCCGTGGAATAAAACGGTTTATAACAATTTTATCGAATGGGCGGCATGGTTCCAGCGGGGCGCGGTGCATGTCGATGACGTGAAGGCCGCGACACTGGCCGCCGTCAAACTGATAGAAAGCGGGCAGCGCCTGAAAAACCCCGTCTACCCCGTCGACGGTGCTTACGATTACACGGCGCAAGACTTGAAGGATTGGGATAAAGACGGGGGGGGTTCGACCTTCGCCAAATACTATCCGGAGCACATCGCGCTGGCGAAAGAACACGGTATAGACACGTCGAAGAAGCCCCGCGTGCTCGAAATTCCGCCCGAAGAACGCCTGCCGGGCTATGCCCCCGCCTATTCCATGCGCCACCTGCTGCAGGAGCTGGCGCAGTACGGGAAGGAGGGCCCTCCGGCGCCTTTTGCCGCCTCCGCCAGGCCCGCCCCGAAAAACACCCCGCACAAGCCTGCCTAAGCGGCTGTAATAGCTGAGCTATATAGGGCAATTATATTACCATAAAACGAAGTTGACGGTTTTCCAGAGCGGGTATATAAATGCCCCTATCAGGATATAGCTGTTTTTAGAAACAAAGGGTTACCCCATGAAAAAGCTCAAGTCGCTTGCACTGTCCTTCACCCTCGCTGCCTCGGCCTTTGTCGGCTTTGGCGCGGGCACGGCAAACGCCCAGACGGTGCCCGCGAACCCGAACGCGGTCGTCCAGACGCAACTGACGGCTTCGCGCTTCAACAACACGGTCAGCCAGGAAGGCGTTGATGATATCGCCTACACATACGGCGCCGAGCGCGTCTTCCGCAACGTTGGCGCAGGCTACACCGACCGTGTCAGCCGCGTGACGGGTGAGCATATCGGCATCGAATACAGCGTTTACGGCGGCGAGGCCACCGTGCGCGCCGTGTATAACATGAACGACTGGGCTCAGAAAAACCAGTTCCTGGTCAACAAGGGCAACGACGCCACCATGGATACGCAGATGGCGCTGAACTCCATCGGTACTCTGGGCGTTTACTCCACCTATCCTTACCCCGTTTACCAGCGCCCCTATCATCAGCCGCGCGTCTACGGCCCCGCAATCATCCTGCCGCCCCTCATCATCGGCGGCGGCCATCACCACAACGACCATGATCGCGGCCGGGATAACCACCGCGGCAACGATCACCGCGGCAACGACCATCGCGGGAACGACCATCGCGGGAACGATCACAGGGGCGGCCCCGATCGCGGCCACCGCGGCCCCGGCCGTTAATTTCCTGATTTTTCAGGCGGTTTGAATGCCCCTGCCTTTTGGGGTATAATATTATTGTGTCTCCGTAGCTCAGCTGGATAGAGCAAGCGTTTCCTAAACGCTAGGTCGTAGGTTCAAATCCTATCGGAGACGCCACTTTCAGTTCACGTTTGGCATGAAGGAGGTTGCCATGAAAAAAATAGTTGCCATGCTTTCCATCCTCGCCCTCTTCTTCCTGTTCTCGCATAGCGCATTTTCAGCTGCTCCAAGGCCGTCCGAAGATCCTGATGCGAAAATCAAAAGGGAAATGATCAAGCGCTCGATCGAGAGTTTCAAGGGCGAATGCCCTTGCCCTTTCAGCCTCGACAAGAAGGGAAATGTTTGCGGCAAGAACAGTTCCTATTCCAAGCCCTGGAGCCCCAACCCGCCCATGTGTTACTTCCGGAACATCGACAAGCCGATGATCGAGGCTTACCTGAAGAAAAAGGAAGCCGAAAAACAGGCGAAGAAATCCCCCAAAAAACCCAAGCCAGTCGAAGCCGCGCCCAAGCCGAAAACAGACGGATAACGGGCACTTCCTCAACGGTTAATAATTTATTAGCGCGGCAGGCCTTAGAATAAAGGTATGTCGATGAAAGTCATGATCGTTGTGCTGTTGATGCTGGGGCTGGGTGGTTATGCCCGC
Source organism: uncultured Micavibrio sp. (assembly GCA_964575605.1). Classification (GTDB taxonomy): domain Bacteria; phylum Pseudomonadota; class Alphaproteobacteria; order Micavibrionales; family UBA2020; genus JAPWJZ01. The sequence goes on from CAZNRN010000044.1 coordinate 15,893, forward strand.
TACAGCGGCGTGAGCTTTTCACCTGCCAAGGCCGTAGCGCAGCCGCAAGCCGTGGCCGCCGTGCAGCCCGCACAGCAAAACAGCGGCATGACGCCGGCAGACCAGCAATATCTGACGACGACGATGCAAAACGCGGGCACCCATTACCGCAACTGGCGCGAGGGCGTGACGGTGCAGAACCTGCGGCTGCCCAGCGGCAAGCCGATGAAGATGACAATCACGAAGACAAAAACCGGCTGGTGCCCGGTGCGCCGCGAAAACCTTTACAACATGAGCGTCCAGGTTTCGGAATAACCGTTACCGCGCATAAACCTTCGCGCCATTGACCTTCTTCAATTTCGCCTCCACATCCTTCACGGCCGTTGCCTCGATAAAGGTGAAGTTGCCGCCGAGGCCGGACAGCGCGATGAAGGCGTTGATTTCCTCCTGCAGTTTTTTCTGCGACTTGAAGGGCTGGTAACGCAGGCGGAAAGCGACCAGGTGCGCCGGGTATTCCGGCATGTATTTCACCTTTTTCTGCGCGACATAAACCGTATGCAGCGACGGGAACTGCGCGCAATGCGCGGCGATGTGCTTGACCGTTTCATCGGGCAGGGCAGGCGGCAGCCATTCGTCGGATGACAGGACCAGCTCGCGTTCCTGCGCGGCGGCCTCGCGTTCGTATTCCCAGGCGGCGAGGCGGTCTTCGAAAGTTTTCGCCTCGTCGGTGCGGTTGTTCTTGTGCAGGTACGCCAGCGCCTGGCTGCAGGCGGGGGCGACGAGGCGCGGGTCGAGCTTCGCGATCTCGGCCAGTTCCTGCACCATGGCGTCATCGCCTTTTTCCAGCTTCAGCACGGCGTGGTTCAGGCGCGCCTCGGCGTCGGCGGGATCGCGCTTCAGCATTTCGTCGCTGGCGGCGATGATGGTCGCGTCTTCGCGCAGGTTGCCGGCCGCATTGGCAAGCTCCGTCAGCTCGTCGCGCGTCAGCAGCTCCAGCGGTTTTGCCTTCAGTTCTGCAAGGCGTGTTTTGACGAAGGTATGCTGGTTGTGCGCCTCTTCCCAATGCGGTTTCGCGAATTCCTTCCAGTCGGCGTCAAATTGCGCCACCAGTTTTGCTTCCAGCGGCCCCAGCAGTTCGGCAGCGGCGCTGGCTTTCACAGGCTCCGGCGGCACGAAGTTTTTGCCGAGCGCCGCGACGCGATCGAGCGTCGAGGGGTGGGTGCTGGCATAGCCGGTTTTTTCCTTCAGCACGCCGGCGATAATCTCGCCATGATCGCGCGCCTGGCCATAGTATGACGCCAGTGCGCTGTAGGGATTGTGCGCGGTAATGTCGGGCGATGCCTCGGCTTTTTTCCACACGTCTTTCCAGTATTGCGTGCCGGTCTCGTCGGCGCGCACGGCGATAGCGGACAGCGCCGCGGCGGTATGGTCGGCGCCCGCGAGCTTTGCCGCAAAGGCATCGGCCTCGTATTCGCACTGGCGCGACAGGGCAAAGCTATAGGCGCTGAAGACGCCGATGAACCAGTGGTAGAAACGGTTGAGTTTCAGCGCGTACCACATCTGCTCCAGCTGCAGGCGTTCGCCCAGCAGCAGCCAGCTGTTGCGGATGCGGTAGACCCAGTGGCCGAGCGCGTTGTCTTTCGCCGCGATATGGCCGTATTCATGGCCGATGACGCCGCCCAGCTGTTCCTTGGGCACCGATTGCATCAACGGCAGGCCAAGCGTGAGCGTCACGGGTCCGAAGCCGAAAAAGCCCAAGGGGCCGCTGTCGCGCGACACGCTGGCGTTGATTTCATTGCTGATGAAAACGCGGGCGAAGCGCGGGCCTTTGGCTTCGCGGATGATGTGGTTGAGGTATTCGAACAGTTTCGGCGCATCCTGCGGCTGTATCTGCAACCCCGGTGCGGGATAGCGGGGCAGCAGCAATGATTTGCCCATGATAAAGGCGAAACCGATCGGTATTGCGGCAAGGATAAAGGCGAGTTTGGCCGCCGCCGCATTGCCGCCCGTCAGCACCAGCACCGCAGCGCCAAGGCCAAGGCCGACCGGTATCATCAACAATATACTGCCCAATAATACCGCATAGCCGAGGAAGGCGAGGCGGATGGTTTTCTTTTTAAGCCATTTCGCGTCGCCCTTGGCGCGCGCCTCGATGATTTTCACGAGCGCGAGGAAGTTTTCGTCGCGCTGGCGGCGTTCCTGCGGCGTGCTGATGGAAACGTCATCCGCCATCATCCAGAGCAGGAAAAGCGGCGGCAGCAGGATTGCCATGAACAATCCCATCATGAAATGCCAGTTGAACCTGAAATCGCCGAAAGAAAAACGCATGGATTTATCGTGGTCGATATCCCACTGGCTGACATGCGGGCGTTCGCTTAATCCCGTTTCGAAAACGGGGCCTTTCTTCACCTTGTGCCGCGCGCTGCGGCCGCTGTACATCCATTCGATCAGGTCGGCGTCCAGCACGAAGGCGGGGCCCGTCCCCTTGTCGCCATAGGTGCCGTGGAGGTTAAGATGCGGCGTCAGCCCGTCCATGCTGAACGTGCGGTCGGCATAGCGCCAGTCGTAAGGCCCCTTCATCGCAGCAACATCCAGCGGCGGTGCCGTGGTCGCGTTCGTGGCACAGAACAGCAGGCATGGAAGCCAGATAGCGATGAATACGATTGCGCAAAGGATACGCTTGAGCATTGCGGGCACCGTTTAAAATGTCAGGAAATATAGTCTTGCTTGTCGGAAGCTTTGGTCACGCGGCCCTCGGCGCCAAGGCGCATCAGTGTGCCACCCATGGCGATCAGGCTGCTGAAAATCTTCACCATGATGCTGAGCGAGAGCAGCCCAAGCCAGAAGAAGAGGATATAGCGCACGGGCTCCGAACTCTTGATTTCGAAATCGCGGTCGCCCGAATGGCCCGAGACGCCGATATCCGTCAGCGTGATTTTCTGCTGCAGCATCTGCACGAAGGGCACATCGGCGGGGTTGTGCATCACCTGATAGACCGTCACAGCGGCATAAAGCAGCGTGATCATGCCCGTAATCAGCAATACCGCGCCGCATATGAGCAGAAGCGCGCAGACACCCTCCGGCAGTTTTACGTTTTCCTGTGACATGTGGTTGCCCCCTTTTGCCTCCATGCTAGCAAAAGGGAATGAACAAGTTCTTGATGCCGCTTTTTTCCGCCTTATGGGAATGCATGGCGATTGCTTTGTTTTATAAGGGGTTTTACAATCATGCCGTCGTAACCATCATCTAAACAGGGCGGGCAGGGCCATGAAAAAGTTTTTCGTCTTTATCAGTCTTCTTATCATTATCAGTGCAATTGGCATCGTCGGCTATGTCGCGGCCTCGTCGTACCATCCTCAGCTCCGCGCCGCGCTCTCGGCCAAGGACGGCGCGACGCGCAAGAAAGCGGTGCTGACCGCCGTCGAGTTTGAAAAGACGCATATCAAAGCGCTGACGGGGGACACCAACGCGCAATACAAAACAGGGCGTTATATGGTAGACGGCACGATGGGCTTCAAGTCGCCCGACAAGGCAGTGCCCTGGTTCAGGATGGCGGCTGAAAAAGGACACACCCGCGCGCAGCTGGCAATGGCGCGCTATTGCTTCACCGGCGACGGCGTGCAGCAGAGCGACGCGGAAGGCGCTAAATGGGCGAAGATGGCCGCCGAAAACGGCCAGGCCGAAGCGCGCGGGCTGCTGGGCACCCTTTACATCGGCGCGGTCGGCATGAAGCAGGACCTGCAGGAAGGCATGAAGTGGCTGAAGGACGCCAAGGATTCCGAAGCGCTGCAGCGCGGCGCGGATTTGCAGGGCAAGCTCGACAGCTTCGCCGCGCTCACCCCCGAAGAGCGCCGCATGAAAGTCGCGGCGCTGGGCGAGGAAGTGAAGATGCAGATCGCCGAAGGCTGGGCGAAGGTTAAGGAAGACCTCGTCAAGCTTGACGACACCACGCCCGACAACGCAGAACCCGAAAAGAAATAAACAGGAGAATACGATGGACATCAAAGGCCTTGCAGTTATCGTCACCGGCGGTGGATCGGGCATGGGCGCGGAGACCGCGCGCCATATGGCGAAAGCCGGCGCGAAAGTCGCCGTGCTCGACATCAACAAGGCGAATGTCGAGGCCGTGGCCAAGGAAATCGGCGGCATTGGCCTTGAATGCGATGTCACGAACGAGGCCTCGGCGAAGGCAGCGCTTGAAGCCGCAAAAGCCAAGCACGGCCCCGTGCGCATTTTGATGAACTGCGCCGGCATCGCTCCCGGCGCGCGCGTGGTGGGCAAGGACGGTCCTCATGACCTGGGCCTCTTCGCAAAAACAATCGGCGTGAACCTGATCGGCACCTTTAACATGCTGCGCCTTGCAGCATCCGAAATGTCTACGCTGGAACCCGTCAACGATACGGGCGAGCGCGGCGTCATCATCAACACGGCGTCGGTCGCGGCCTACGAAGGCCAGATCGGGCAAGCGGCCTATTCCGCGTCCAAGGGCGGCGTGGTCGGCATGACGCTGCCCGCAGCAAGGGAGCTGGCGAAATTCGGCGTGCGCGTCGTTACGATTGCGCCGGGGCTTATCGGCACGCCCATGCTGCTCGGCATGCCCAAGGAAGTGCAGGACAGCCTGATCGCGACCACGCTCTTCCCCAAACGCCTCGGCCTGCCCGAGGAATTCGCGAAACTTGCTCTGCACGTGGTCGACAATGCCATGATCAACGGCGAAACCATCCGCCTTGATGGCGCTGTGCGTCTCGCCCCGAAATAATGGCCGATAATATCAAGGCGCCGTTCTGGGCGCAGGTTACAGCGGTTGTCTTGATTGTGGTGGTGGGCTTGCTCTGCCTGCCGACAGAGGACGGGCTGCTGATTACGCGGCTGACGGGAACGACGCCTCAGCGCGACAGGGTGCCGCCCTCGTCCCCCAGTGTTGTGCCCGTGACGGCTGTGCCCGTTGAAGCTGTTGCGCCTGCATCAACGTATGCGCCCGTGCCCGCACCCGTGGCTACACCCTCACCCTCATCTTTTCCGTCGCGGTTCAGCCAGGCGCTTGACCTCTTCCCGCAGTATGACGACCCGCTCGCGCCGCCACAGCCTGCATGGGTCGAGGCGCAAAAAGACGGCAGGACGATATGGGTAGATACGGCCAGCCTGATGGCCTGGGGACCGCGGCTCGACGCCGAGCTGACGGGAATGACCAAGGACGACCTCGACCTCGCGCGTTCCTTCTGCGACAAGGAAAAACCCGAAGGCGCCTGGGCGCTGCCCACCGCCGCCGAATTCGACATCGCCAAGGTCAACGGCATGCTGACATTCGATAAAGGCGCGCGGCACAAATGGCTGACATGGCAGGAAGTGCCGCCCGCGCTCGTCATCCCTTCGGTGCGAGGCTATGTGCCT
>CAZNRN010000045.1:0-20072 GCA_964575605.1 uncultured Micavibrio sp.
GAGCATCTGACTACGGATCAGAAGGTTAGGAGTTCGAATCTCTTCGGGCGCGCCACTCCACTCTCTCCAATATCATATTTGAAACCCAAGCGGCTTTGCCGCGCATCGCGTTTCAGCACCAAAGCAAACTTCAGGGCTTGGTTGCAGCCGGTGCCGAAAGGGCATCTCCGTCGATATGCAGGCTGCCGGGAAGTGCGGTGCCGCGGACCGACGTGGGTGCCGATGTAGCCGGTGCGGCTGTCGCGGCCGCGGGCCTGAATTGCAGCTGGCCTTTGTTTTTGTAGGCGGGCGTATATTCGCCTGCTTTCATTTTGCTACGCGCCTTGCCAAGGCCATGGCTCGATTCTTCGGGCGGGGTGAACTCTCCCGCTTTCATTTTACCTTGCGCTGCGCCAAGGCCCGCAGAGCCTTTGTCCGCAGGTGTGTATTCTCCCGCCTTTGCTTTGTTCAGGCCTTTTGACCACGGGTTGCCGCCGTCGCTGTCTTCGGGGTTTGGCATTTCATCGGGGTTGGGTTTGTCGTCGTCGCTGCCGCCGTTGCTATCACCGCCGTTTTTGTCGCTTTCCAGCGAATTGCTTTTTGAATCGCCGGTGCTGTTGTCGCTTTGCGTCACGTCGCCGCTGCCGCTCTGATTGTTGCCGTCGTTCGTGCTACCGCCCTTACTGCCGCTGTTGCCGTTTTCGGAGCCCACTGAATTCTGGCTGAACCCGCCGCCGCCCGGCTGTTCGCCGCCCGGGGTATTCTGGCCGCCGCCTGTTTCGGATTGGCTGAAGCCGTTGCCGGTTTTTCCTTTTTGCTCGTTCAGGTCGCTTTCGGCTCCGCCTGTTTTTTCCTGGCTGAAGCCCGTATCGCTGCCGGGGGATGCGATTTCTGACTGGCTGAAGCCCGTGCCTTTGTCCCCGTGGTCAAAGTTCTGGCTGCTTCCCGGGCCGATTTTCTCCTGGCTGAAACCGAAACTCTTTTCGCCATCGGTGGCCTCGCCCTGGCTGAAGCCTGTTTCATTTTTGTCAGCGGCCGAATTTCCGCCGTTTTTATTATCGGGACTGATGGCGCTGGCCGTGCCGCCGCTATTACCTGAAACAGCGCTGCTGTGGCTGCTGTTTTGACCTGCCTGCGCAGGCAAGAGAGAAAGGGCCGGTGTGATAAAAAGGATTGTCAGCACAATAAAACGAAGCATGGCACACCTGTTTGAATAAATGAATTTTCAGGGATATGGGGGCAATTTTTAATCAACCTGCATACAGATACAGCATAACGCGTACTGATAATATTAAAAGTTTTAAGGGTGCCGCGAACCCGTGGAACCAAGCTTTGGCCTATGTGTTTGGTACAGTAGTGGCACAGACGGTAATAGAGGTAACTCCATGAAAAACCTAGAAGGTAAGCGTATCGCCTTCCTCGCGACCGACGGCGTCGAGCAATCCGAGCTGCGCCGTCCTTGGGAAGCCGTGCGCGCGGCAGGGGGCGAGCCCGAACTGGTGTCGCTGCAATCCGGCGAAATCCAGGGCATGTCGCATAGCGAAAAAGGTGAAAAATTCCTGGTCAACCGCACCGTTGACGAAGTGAAGGCCGAGAATTACGACGGCCTCGTCCTGCCGGGTGGCGTTGCCAATCCCGACAAACTGCGCACCGAGGAGCGGGCCGTCAGCTTCGTGAAAGAATTCTTCGAGCAGGAGAAGCCTGTCGCGGCGATTTGCCATGGCCCCTGGGTACTGGTCGAGGCGGGTGTGCTGGAAGGCCGCACGGTTACTTCGTGGCCGAGCCTGAAAACCGATATCACCAACGCGGGCGGCAACTGGGTCGACAGCGAAGTTGAAGTCGACAACGGCCTTGTCACCAGCCGCAAGCCCGAAGACCTCGACGCTTTCTGCGCGAAAATGGTCGAGGAGTTCTGCGAAGGGAAGCATGCTTAATCTAAATTTTTTGTAAAGGGAGGGCACCATGAAATTATCCAGCTCATCTTTCAGCGACGGCGGCACGATCCCCGATCCGCATGCGCTGAAATCCAAAAACATCTCTCCCGACCTGATGTGGGAAAACGCGCCCGCGGGCGCGAAAAGTTTTTCGCTGATCGTGGACGACCCTGACTCCCACGACGGCAATTGCACGCACTGGGTCGCTTACAACATCACCGCGAAAAGCGCGCTGCCCGCCAACGTCCCGGCAAAGGCTTTCGATGGCCTGTTGCAGGGCAAGAACGATTTCGGCTGGCTTGGCTATGGCGGGCCCTGCCCGCCGCGCGGGGACGGTTCACACCGTTACCATTTCAGGCTTTATGCGCTTGATGACGTACTTGATTTGCCGCCCGGCGCGACGCGCGACGAGGTGGAAAAGGCGATGACCGGCCACGTGCTGGATTCGGCCCAGATCACCGGACGTTACGAAGTCGCGCTAGAGCAGCGCTAAAACAGCCGGAAAGCGAGGCACTGTGGCTACCATCAGGGCGAGCGCTGACGGCGCGGTTCTTGATTTCCGGCTTAATTTGCTGGGCATACGCGTGTGGGAGGGCCATTGCTGCCTGATTTCCCGCCGCAGCGATGACTGGCAGCCGATCGGCAAGCCTTACGAATTGCCCGTGCGCATCCCGCGCGCCTATGAGTTGGGTTATGGATGGCTCGACGACGAGCTGCATATCACGGCCTATCAATTCCATCAGGAGTACCCCGAGGCGCATCTTGACGCGATCTTGGCCGGCCGCACGGATTTCCGCCGGATACTCCGCGCTCTCTCGATGACCGAAGTGCATAAAAAACCCCCGGAAGCGGTGGTATCATAACCGCTTCCGGGGGTTTTCAGGCATCAGCAAGCAATTAGCGCTGTTGCTGGTCCTGACGGCCTTGGTTGTTTTTGTCTTTGTTGAGTTCTTTGTCGCGGTTCAGGTCTTTGCCCGCGGTGTCCTTGTTTTTGTCGGACGACTGGGACTGGTTCTGGCCGGGGTTGTTGGGGTTCGTCATTGTAGTTCTCCTTTTTGTAAGCGGCGGCACCTCGCCACCGTGACACAGTTAACGGCTGGGCGGCGGAAGGGTTCCTGTTTTCGGAAAAAGAAGAATCTTTTTAAGGACATAGTGGGAACGCAGTAGACGGAGCAGCCATTGTCTTACAAGTAACCCCCGTTCGAGAAGGGGATTTTCCAAGTAGCGCCGCCCGCCGCGCCAATCCAAGGAGAGACCACGATGAAAACCAGAATTTATGCAGTAACCCTTGTAGCCGCACTTGCGCTTTCTTCAGGATATATGACAGAGGTTATGGCGCAGGCCGGCGGCAGCTCCGGCGGCACGAGCGGCAGCAGTGCCAGCGCGGGTTCGCGCGCCGGCACCACAGGCGCAGCTGGCAGCAATACAAGCCTGCGTGCGGGGACGCCGCCGGTGTCTTCACCCTCGACCCTGCCGGGTGCGGCGAATAACCCCGGCGGAGTGCTGACGGGTTCTGCGCAGGGCACGACAACGACGGGCATCACCGGCACGGCGCTCGGCACACCATCCACGGGCGCAGCAGCCGGCGCCACCACCGCCGCAGGTACCAGCACGGCAGGAACCGCAGCCGGCAGCACAACGACCGGGGTGACGGGAGGGACATCCGATTTCGGCCTGGGCACGACCAATACCACTATGCTGAATTCGAACGTGCCTGCGCGCATGTCGCAAAAGCAGTTCGACAGCTTCGTCGGCAGCAAGTGGGATATGAACGGCGACGGCATCATTACGCTGGCGGAATGGCAGGCCACGACGCCCGGCTGGTACCGCAGCGGATCGAGCCAACTGCGCCCCTATGGGACGTTTGACATCAACCGCGACGGCCGCCTGACGAAGGCGGAAGTGAACCTGGCGCTGCAGCAGAGCGGGCTGTTCCGCGAAGTCGATACCAACCATGACGGCACGGTTGACGCCACCGAAAGCGCAGCATTCGCGCCCTTCAGCACGGCGTCGACCATGTCGGCGACCCCCGGCACGACGGGCACGGCTGCGGGTTCCTCGACCCTCACCGGCGCAGCAGCCGCCACCACGACCGGCGCCGCTTCGCCCGCAGGCATGGGTTCGCAGCAGTTCAATGCCTTCGTGACGTCGCGCATCGACTCGAATACCGACGGGTTTGTCTCGGCTGCGGAATGGCAGGCACAGGCTCCCGGCTTCTTCGCCGCGAGCCGCACCAGCCTGCGTCCCTTCAACAGCTATGACAGCAACCGCGACGGACGCCTCAGCAATGCAGAGATGTCGGCGGTCTTGCGCGGCAACGGCTTCTTCAGCGTTTATGACACCAACAACAACGGCGTCATCGACCAGGAAGAAACCCGCAAGTTTCCGGGACAGCAGTAAAGCAACCCTTTGAAAGTGTTCGCGGCACGGGGACATCCCCTGTGCCGCGAATTTCTTTTCTGCCCAAACATGTTGACAGGCAGGAGAAGGGAGAGTTATGCTGCACCGCAGCAACCATAATATCGGCTGCGCATGACCAAACGATTCTTTACATTTTAACGGAGTAAAACACATGAAAACCGAATTCTGCACGCAATGGAGCGATTTTGCCCTCCAGTCCATCACCACCTGGCAAAAAATCGGCCAGGCCAACCTGAAAACCTGGGAAAAACTGTTCCAGCAGCAGGCTGACCTCGCTGCCGCCCTCTTCGACGTTGTTTCGCTGAACGGCGAAGAAATCGCACAGTCGAAAGACGCTTCCGAAATCGCCGCTCTGCAGGCCGAAATCGCGCAAGTCTCGGGCAAGCTGGTCGCCGAGAACGCCCAGTCGACCGCCTCGATCCTGGCCGAAGCCGGCAAGGCCTACAGCCAGCTCTGCCAAAGCGCATGGCAGTCGGGCGCGAAAGCCGCCAACACTGCCGCCGCCAAAGGCAAAAAAGCCGCCTAAGCGGTTTTTAAAAGACAAAAATCCCCGCCGCGTATTTTTACCGGCGGGGATTTTTTTATTCTGCTTCGGGACGGCTCTGGGCAAAAAGCCAGTTCCAGACGACCTGCGAATAAAAGTTTGGGTTGTCGCAGTCATGGCCGATGCCGGGGAATTCGTAATAGGAAACCTTGCCGCCGACGGCTGCTATTAACTTGGACATGTTGCGGGCAAAGGCAGGTGGGACGGCCGTGTCGTTGACGCCGTGAAGGATCAGCAGCGGCGTTTTTGAAATCTTGCTGCGGTCGGGGAAGCCCCAGCTGCCGCCTGCGGTCACGCCGGCCGCAAAAACCCCGCCGTAATGCGCCAGTGCACCGTAGACGCCCGATCCGCCTGTATCGCAGCCAACGATATATATCCTGTTTTCGTCAATGGGATAGACCTGGCTCAGGTTAGCCACCAGCATCAGCACGTCTTCGAGCGAGCGGCCTTCGGGTCCCGGGACTTCCTTGGGGTAGGCGATGCCTTCCTCGCCCGAATACCGCGCAGGCGCGTCCCAGATTTTTTCGGCGGGCGATTGCGGGATGAGGATGAAAGAGGGGAACAGCTTTTGCATGGCGCCCATGCGCAGGTGGATGGCGGCCTGTGCGACGCCTTCCTTGCCATGCAAGGCCACCACCAGCGGCAGGCGCTGCCCGCCTGTGTGCGGCGCATAAATATAATAGCTGATGGTGCGCTTCATGCCGTCGTCGTCGAAGGAAAACTTCTTCTTCGTATAAAATTGCGGCGTCGTGTATTGCCCCATGGGGAAATTGTTACGCTGCATTTCGACCATTTCCGAGGGACGGAAGAGGTTGAAGACGAAATGGCGCACCTGCGGGAACATCATCGCACCGCCGCCGATGAAAGCGAGGATAAGGCAGATAAGGAATATCTCGTTGCGGGTGCGTGCGGCCTCGGCCGCGGCCTCATCCGCTTCCTCCTGCTGCTCTTTGGTCAGCATCGGCTTGGTTTTGCCGGCCTCGTCTTTTTTCTTGGCGAATAACTTGAAGACGCTTTTGAGGATGTCGAAGAAAACGCGGATAATCTCCCCCGTCACCTTGAGGAGCTCGCCCAGCATTTCGAACATGACTTCCCAAAGCATCGTGCGCCCCTGCAAGCGGCATAGAAGTCCTATTAATCGCAGGCTTGGGCAAGAAGGGCAAGGGGCGGAGCTTGCCATATAGTAGAGGGGGCTCTTTGCAGAGCCCCCTCCGGCAGCTAGTCCTTTACATGGTTGTTAAGCGGCAGGCCTCAGAAGCTTGGTGGCGGGCTTCAGCGCCGGCGCCGCCTTGTGCTTCACGTCGTCGGCGTGCCATTTGCCGTCCTTGGTTGTGATGATGGCGCGCTTGCCGTTCGGGTAAGTAATGATATGGCTGTGGCTCCAGGAGGAGGGGCCTTTGTTGTAGTCCATATCCAGTTTGCCCGAGACACCCGCGGTATAGACGCCGTCGATAATGCTGGCTGAGTGGGTGTGGCCCGTGTTCGCCTTCATATCGAGCACTCGGTAACCGCGCGGCGAGCCCCGGGCGCCGTTGGGGCCCGTGTGTCCATGCAGCGCTGTTTCGATGCCGCGGCCGTTTTCCTCGTCCTTGCAGATGACGAAGCTTTCGTTCTCGCGCATGAAGGTGGTTTCGGGCAGGTCGTATTTGCGTTTCACAGCCCATTCGAAGATGTTGAAGTTCATGTTGCCGGCCTCGATCTGGCGGTGCATTTCGGCCGAAGCCTCGTGCCAGAAGCGGACGTTAGGCGGGTCGAAGCGCGCGTCGGCTTCCTTCAGCCAGCGCTGGAATGCCTCGTCGTGGTTGCTCTCGACGATCATGTCCCTGCGGCCCTTGCGCTCGTGCGCTTTCAGCCATGCGCCGACCAGGTCGGTGCCGCCTTCGACAGTATTGCCTTTCTGGTGCTGCGCCGACCAGAAGAACGGATCTTTAAGGTTGTGATGGTTGCGGGCGGTAAAGTCGATCACGTCGTGGATGAACATGTATTTCGGCTTCAGCGTATCCATGATGCCGCCCTTGCCGAAGGTGATGTCTTCCTGCACGGGGTCGAGCTTTTCCACGTGGATGTCGCCCAGCGTCACAGCCTCGACCGGCTGGTTGCGGAGGATTTTGCCGTCGGGCATATATTTGCTGGTCAGGTCCTGGAAGGCGCCGGTATTGTCGGCCGCCAGCTGGCGGACAAACGCATTTCCATCGTCGTCGATCTCGACAAGCAGCGCGCCGTAGTTGTGGTGGAATTCGGCTTTCTGGCCGGCTTTCTTCTGGATGTAGTTGCGCTGGGTGATAGCGCCCGTGGTGTAGAGGAAACGGGCATTGTCTTCGCCAAGGCCGGGCAGCGATTTCATCGACACTTTCGGATGCGGCACAATGCCCGAAGCGCCCTGGAAGTAGTTGTCGAAGCCCGACAGCGGGTCGGTCGCGGTGGGGCTGATATCAAGTTCGCCGCCGATCGTGACCTTCTTGCCGATCTTGCCGGCCTGGTCGAACAGGTATTTGGTGATTTTCGGGTCGTACCAGAGTTCCTCTTCGTTCTTGTAACCCGTCTTGTTGTAGGTGATGCGGCTGACCATCAGCTGCGCGTTTTTGTCCTTGCAGTAGCTTTCGAGTGCTTTCAGGAAGCCTTCGTGGACTTCGGTGTTGTTCTGGGCGGCGGTGATGACGAAGCGCTTGCCCTTGAGCTTGACGGCCTGGCCGTTGGCGGGGAGAAGGTGGCCGCCGGAGAGCGGCTTCTCTGCCTTCTTGTTGAACTGCGCGGTAATGGAAGGTTTAAGTTCTATCCCGTCGGCTGACGCGGGAGCGGGGGCGGTCTCGGGGCTTCTCTTACCTTTTTTCATCGGCATTCCAGCTGGTTTCCTCGTGTTGTTGTCGGCCGTTTTTGTTGTTGTCTGGCCTTTCTGTGCACCGTCTCTAGTAGCTGCCGGAGTGTCAGTCATTCGTTGTTGTTTTGATCCTCTGCTTGTTGCTGTTGATTCCCAGCTTAGAGGCTTATGGCAAGATGTCAAATATTTTGTAATTTTCAGCATGATTATGTGAGGTATTTTGTAATTATATTGCAATAACAACCCAATGAATCCCGATACTTAGTCTCTATTCGAGCATAATGATACCCCCATGCTCACGCTTTGTTTGCCGTGGCGCAGCATACGCTTTCGGTGCGATAAAGGATGAAAAGAAGGGCGAAAACAAAATGAAAATCAACATCGTCGGGCAGGGCGTTTTCGGCACATTCCTCGCGCAGGAATTGGCCGCGCATGCCGAAATTTCAGCCGATGCCGATATCGTCATCATGGCCGTGGGCTCGTCCGCCTATGAGGCTGTCGCGAAAGAACACTCAGGCAAGCACCTGGTGAACGTCTGTTCGGTGCAGCGCGTGCCCAACGAAACCTGCCTGCGCCACAGCAGCCGCGTTACCGGCCTGCACCCGATGTTCGGCCCGCAGAGCCCGATCACCAACCGCACCTGCATCCTGACGCACAGCTGCGCCGAAACAAAAGCGGTGACGGACCTGTTCGAAAAAATCGGCTGCGAAATCGTGACGCAACATAACGGCAAGCCATTTACCGGCGAACTGCATGACGCCATGATGCGCAAGACGCACCTGCCCGTGCTGATGTTTGGGGAACTGGCGGCGCTGATTGTGGAGCAGGCCGCGGATGTCCCCGACAACTGCCTCCCCACGTCTTTCAAGCGCCTGAAGGCGCTGGCCGAGCAGATGAAAGATATGTCGCCGGGCACTGTCGAAAGTATCCGCAGCAACCTGCAGAAATGAAAAAGCCGCCCCTTGCGGAGCGGCTTTTCGCGGAAGTCTTTTGAACTTAAGCCTTGGGGCCTTTGTTCGCGGCGCGTTGCTTGCGCACGAGGTCGAAGAAGGTGTCTTCGTCGACGATGGTGATTTTGCGGTTGGCGGCTTCCTGAAGTTTCTTGCCTGCATCGGTGCCAGCGACGACGAGGTCGGTTTTGCCGGAGACGTTTTTGTGCACGTTCGCGCCGACTTCATAAGCGATCGCGGAGGCCTGTTTGCGTTTCACGGCGTCGAGTTTGCCGGTGAAAGCGATGTTGACGCCTTCCAGCGGGCGTTCTGCGGCGGCGTTGAATTTTTTCTTCTGGCTCATCTGTTGTATCCCTCTATTGATTGTTGAATAAAAATGCCCGGCGCCTGATAACGACGCGGGAAGAGGCGTAAACATAGCCAAACGCTCACGCGAGTCAACCGTTTTTATGGCAATAAAAAGGCGCGCGATTCCAGGGCTTTGCGGCGTGGTTGACTTGGAAGGCAAAGCATGGCCAATTGCCTGCATCAACCGCGTATTTTATTGGAGTTATTACATGAGCCCGAACCTGCCTTTTTCCGACCATGCCGATAAAAAACCCGAGCAGCCCAAGCCGCTGCCGCCTGTGAAAAAACCCCCGGCGACGCCCAAGCCGCCGCGCCCCCGCCCGCTCGACAACTGCCCTGCCTGCGGCCGCGGATAATAGATGCCGCTGCTGACGGGACTGTCGATTTTCGGAGATCCGCGATACCGCGACGCCGCGCGCCCTTTGTTCGAGGGCGGCGGCGTCGACGCTATTGAATGGACGGCTGACCAGTGGCGTATGGGCTATGCCGACGATGAAACGGCGGGCTGGCTGAAAAATTACGGCGATGCCGGCAGGCTGATTGCGCATGGGCTTGACTATCCCGTGCTCGACGCCGGCGAAGCCGCCGATAAATTGCGTGCGAAATGGCTGGCGCATCTGGCGCAGGATGTCGCGCGCCACAGGTATTGCGGCCTTTCCGTGCATTTCGGTTTTTCGACAGGCTGGGAAATCGGCGAGGGCGCGCCGTTGCCCGTGCCCTATTGCGATGCTGCGCTTGGGACAGGCATAACCGCGATGCAGGAATTGCAGACGGTGGCGAAATGCCCCGTCGGGATTGAAAACCTTGCGCTTGCCTTTTCGCAGCAGGACGTGGCCGACCAGGGGAGGTTTATTTCAGAACTGCTGGCGCCTGTCGATGGTTACCTGCTTCTGGACCTTCATAACATCTACTGCCAGTCGCAGAATTTCGACATCCCGATGCTGGAGATAATAAAATCATATCCGCTTGCGCGTGTGGTGGAATTGCATGTCGCCGGAGGGTCGTGGTCTGAACAGGGCGGCAGGCGCATCCGCCGTGATACGCATGATGGCGAAGTGCCGCAGGATATCCTCGACGTTTTGCCCGTGGTTGCGGCGCTGTGCCCGAACGCGCGCTTTGCGATGCTGGAAAAACTGCCGCAATCTTTTACCACCGCCGAAGATGATGAAAATTTCCGCGCGGATTTCGGTCGCCTGCAAGATGCGGTGAAGGGGGTGGCACGTGCCGCAGCCTGATGCGCTTTCGCATTTTCAGTCACGGCTGCTGGAGGAACTCTGGCAGGGCCGGCCGCCCGCCGAAACGCAGGCCGCACTGCTGGCCGATGCCTCGCTGAAAGATTTCCACGACTACATTGCGGGCATGGAACCTGCGATGCTGGGGGTCGCTGCTGAACTGGTGCGCAAATGGAGCGTCGGGACAGATAGCTATTAATGTATTGATATAAAATGGCATTTTTATCTTGTGCCGGAGTGTTGGTTTGTCATATTATATCCGCTTAAAGGAAAAATATGGCCGCTGATATCAAATCTATCACCGCTTTTGCTCAGAGACTGGTGCAAGTGCCCAGCCAGGGTGGCATCGACGCGCCCGATGCGGTGGTCGATACGGCTTATGAATTTGGCCACGCGCTGGGGCTGCCGCTCAAGAAAATCCATGGCGCGGATGGCAGGCCGCTGGCGCTGGTCTGCGAAATCGTGGGCGCACAGCCCGGCAGAGCCTGGTGCCTGAATGCCTGCCTTGATACCGCGCCCGCGGGCGACCGCAGCGCGTGGGGCGGCGACCCCTTTTCCGGCCGGATCGATAACGGCCGCCTGCACGGCCGCGGCGCGGCGGATTCAAAAATCGCTGTATCCATCTTTATGCATGTCGCGCAGGAGCTGATGGGCCAGCGCGACCATATGCACGGCAAGCTGATGCTGATTTTCGACGCCGATGAGCACACCGGCCATTTCGGCGGCATCAAGGCCGCGCTGGAGAACGGATACAGGCCGGACGGCATCATGATCGGCTATCCCGGCAACGACAAGCTGGTAGTGGGCTCGCGCGGGTTTTCGAGGTATGAAATTATTTTAACCGGCAAGGGCGCGCATAGCGGTGCCGACGCCGTGGTGCAGGACAATGCGCTGGTGCGCCTCTCCGACCTCGTGGGGCGGCTGACGGCACAGCAGCCGCAGGCGGAAGAAGCGCCGGGCTTCCCCAAGCCGCCCAAGCTGACCGTTACTGAAATGCATGGTGGCGAGGGTTATTCTGTCGTGCCGTCAAAGGCCGTCGTACGCATCGACATGCGCCTGACGCCTGCCTTCAACGAAGCCGCGGCGGACAAATATATCCGCGATGCGGTGGCGGCGCATGATGCAAGGCACGGCGTGCCTGCCGAACGCGCTTCGCGGGTGGTCAAAACATCTTCGGAGCCGCCTTATCTGACTTCTGAAAGCTCCGACTTGCGCAGCGCGCTGCGCGAAGCGATCGTGGAAATCACCGGATCGCCGGTGCCGGAAAAAGTATCGGGCCCTTCCAACATCGGGAACTTCCTCGGCAAACAGGGGATAGAGGCGACCTCGGGTTATGGCGTGCCGTCGCGTAACGTGCATGCGCCCAACGAAACGGCGGACGTCACGGCGATAGAACCCGTTTACAACGCCTATAAACGCGCCTGCGAAAAGCTGCTCAAACTCTGATTACCGTTTGATGGAAACGCCGAAGGTTTCCTGAATCAGCTTCATGCCAGCCGCTGCCTCTCCCTCGCCACGAAAACCTTCGCCGACCACGACTTTTTTGGTGCCGGGCTGCGGCACGTAAAGTGTGTAATGCTTGACCTGCTTGTTGCCGTGGTTGGTGCTGAGGGTGCTTTCCATGGCAAGGGTGGTTAGGTCGTCGCGCGGTACGAAGCTTTTCTTGACCGGGATACCGAAGATACGGCGGGTGGCGATGATATTCCCTTGCCCGTCGTGTTCCACCTGAAGCGAATTGATGCAGATGTAAAAACTGCTGAAGGTAATCGGCACGCCGAACAGCATGAAAATCCCGCCGAAGAAGTAGGACCCGTCGCGTATCGTCGCGATCGTCAGCCCCACGCCCGTAAAGATAAGCCCGATCACAAAGCCGCCCAGCGCCATGCCGATATTGCGGCCCATGGGGTAGAACAGCTCATCGCCCATCGCGCCGGGGCGGATGGTGAGGCGCTGGCGCGCATTCGCCGTATCCATTTCCAGCGTCGCCTGCTGCGAGACCTCCGCCACATGTTTCGCGATATGCGCCGATTTCTGCTTCGTCGCATATACGGGAATTTCGTAGTCGCGGTCGACGTCTACCCCGGGCATATCGGCGGTCAGGTTCACGCGCCAGAGGTAATAGTCGCGTCCCGCACGGACGGCGTCCGAAGGCACACGCCCCTCCGGCACGTCAAAGCGGAATGACAGCCGTGTGCCGTAGATACCCTGTTCGGCGTGGCCGACGGCGGTATCCTGCCAGTCGACACGTTCGCGCCTTTCGCTGTTCTTGCCGCTGCGGCTCCAGAAACTGTAAATATTCGAGAGCGTGAAAACATATTTCATGTTGGGATCGTAGGGGTAGGGCAGTTCGATCGTGCCGCCCACCTGCCCGCCGATCGAGCCCGGGAAGGGATCGAGCACCAAGGGCGCCTGCCCGAATTTCTTGTATTCGATAGTCTGGCGAACCGCCCAGATAAGCAGCCCGACGCCGACGATGGGGAACAGCAGCCCCAGCAGCGCGGGGTAGTTTTTCTTGACTGTAATTTCCTCGACCAGCAGGAAAGGCAGCGGCATGGATATCAGGTTCCACAACACGGCAAAGCCCCAGGCGAAATACACCGTGCCCTTCGCCTGCGACTTAATTTCGTTCGTCTGCCAGTCCTTGTTCGCAAGCCAGGGGGTCTGCGCATATTGCGGGTCGGTGGCGATGGCCTTGTTGACCCTCTCAAAGCGCGATGAAAAAACCGCGGCCAGCATCATCCCCAGCCCGACGCCGCCAAAGGCGAAGAGGAATACGGCCTTGAACCCCACCATCCCCCAGCGGATGTCGCGGTTGATGATGGATTCTTCGGGCTTTGCGGGGTTGGCATAGGCCTCGATGGTCTTTCCCTTCGCGCCTTCCAGCTTGCGTGCGAGGTCTTCGTTGAAGTGGCCAATATTGTCGCTGCTTTCGCTGATCGCGACGCGGCTGCCCCTGCGCTGTTCGCCCATGAAATAGTATTCGTAGGTGGCCTTGGCCTTGTAGGTCGTGCCGCCGTCGCTGTCGTGGTTTTCCACCAGTTCCGCGTCGATGACTTTAGCCTGCACGGGCTCCCAGCTTTTCATGCGCTGCCAGTCGTAGATGTCGGTGGTGATCGAATAACATGCCCAGATGCCGACCGCAAAAAACGGCAGGCCGAAAAGCGCGATGAAAATCCTGGCACCCATGCAGTTCCCCCTCGAATGCACTCCATCATAGCATTTTGCGTTGCCAGCGGGAGAGGGTGCGCCTTCACATAACCGTTTAACCCTTCATTAACAGGCGGCGTCCTATAAAAGCCTATTGCACGCCCTTCGACCGCAGGACTAAGCTTGATACAGGCGGCGGCGCCTCGAGTGTGTGATGTTTAATTCCCAGTTGATCCCAGTGGACATAGAGGGAGAACCGCCACATGCCGAAAGACGCAATACCCGCACCTGCCCTTGCAGTCGAGGGCCAGACCCTTCCAGAAGATATCAAGCTCCGCCATGACACCAAGCCCGTTCACGGGCTGGACTGGGAGCACAAGCGCCAGGGGCTTTCCGACCATTTCGCCTATGCCGCTTGCCGCGGCCTGCGTTTTTTCGCCGACGCTTTCTTCCGCAAGCGGTACGGCCACCGCGCCGTGGTGCTGGAAACGGTTGCCGCGGTGCCGGGCATGGTGAGTTCGGCCTTCAACCATTTCCGCTCGCTGCGCACCATGGAGCATGACGCCGGCCGTATCCGGATATTGATGGACGAAGCCGAGAACGAGCGCATGCACCTGATGGTCTTCAAGGAAATCGCCAAGCCCACCGTGCTGGAACGCGCGATGATTCTGGGCGCACAGGCGACCTTTGTCGGCCTCTATTCGCTTGCCTATCTTTTCAACAAGCGCGCCGCGCACCGCTTCGTTGGCATGATCGAGGAAGAAGCGATCAAAAGCTATAACGGCTACCTTGAAGAAGTCGACGCCGGCCGCATCAAGAACGTCGATGCGCCGGACATCGCCAAGAAATACTGGAACCTTGCGCCCGACGCGAAATTACGTGATGTGATCATCGCCGTGCGCAACGACGAGGCCGAGCACCGCGACGTTAACCACGGCTTCGCAAACCAGCTCGACGCCAAGAAGGCGGAGCGCAAGGCGGCGAAAGCCAGAAAAGAGAAAACGCCGAAGGCGGAAGCCGCCAGGAAACCTTAAGCGGATTTAAGCCGTAGCGGGTGTTTGGCGGGCAGGCTGTCGATTTTTGCATCCAGCTGGCGGCGTACCTTGTCCCATTTGCCGCCCTTCAGGTCGATTTTTTCGCCGTCCAGCACCGCGCCGCCTTCCTGCAAGGCGCCTTTCAGCACGCGCGCGCCGACATAGAAAGTGTCGGATTTAACGTCGGCCTTCAGCGTGATTTGCGCCAGCTTGTTGAAGGTTTCGCCAAGCGGGCGTTTCTTCAATGCCTTGAAATCGCTTTGCAGGCGTTTCAGCTGCGGCTCTTTCGGCGTATGTTTTTTCGCGTAGTCTTGCGCGATGGCCGTGGTTTCGGCGGGTGTCAGCGTCATGAAATCCGCTGTTTTGGCGTCGCAGAGGATGCGGTCGAGCGTGAAGGTCGTCAGGTGCGATGTGATGCCCGTGCGCAGGAAAACGGCGGCGCGTTTCCAGCCGGCGTAATCGATATCTTCCTTCTCCCCCGCAAAACGCTGCAGGTGGCGCAGCGCGGCATAGGCATCGGCCGTGTTCTCGCCAAGAATGCCCGACAGACCGGGCGTCAGGGCATGAGACGTTTCATGGTCGAAAGTACCGGTATCGTCGCCGGGCCCGCGTTTGGGGCCATAGAGCGGATGTTTGTCGGGGAAGAAGATGACGGCGCTGACCTCTTTGCCCTTCAGCGTGATGGCCTGGCAGAAGGATGTTTTGAGGCGCCGTGCTTCTTTCACGCCTTTGCCGATTTCGTCGATATCGTCTTCGTCAACCGACAGGTCGGCAAGGCCTCCCGCGATCTCGTCCCAGTTGTCGTTCGAGGCGTTGATATAGAGCGCGCCTTTTTTCAGTTGCGGATGGTCATGGCGCACCTGTTTCACCGCTTTGTCGAAATCAAAGCGGAGCGCGGGGGTCGCAGGTTTTTTCCTGTCCTTCGCCATATGCCTCAACGTGCCTCTCCGCTGCGCGGCAGCGGCAAGGTGTTTTGTTCTAATTTTGTTATGTCATCAGCATACGAAGCCCGCGTCCGCCTGTACAGGGGGAATAAGCGAAATAAAGTTGCGACATGAAAAGCGGCATTGTAGCGTGACCTATGGGCCAAACCACGGAAAACGAGGCAAAATCACAGCGCACACCGCGCGAGCGGGCGGAGCGGATTTCCGCCTTCCTGGCCGCCCGCGGCGCGCCGCCGTCGCCCGAGGGGGACGAGCTGACGCAGCTTTCCAGCAACGCGACGCTGGCCGTCATCATCCTCGCCGACGACCTTTTTGCCGCCAGCGGCATGACCGGCAAGCCGGGGTGGGAGCATTTCGTTGTCATCTGCGGCGTCTGTGCCTGCTTCGTCGACGCGATCGTGCAGTACACGGGTCTGCCGAAAGAGGCGGTGCCCTATATGGTGGGTGATGCGGTGAATTTCCTTTTCGCCGGCCCTGACCGCAAGAACTGGAGCGATACCGAAAAAGTCCACAGCCTTGCCGTCCAGGAATACCGCCATTTGATCGACAGTGACGGCATGAAGCCGTTTATCGACGGGCTGGGCGCCGCATTTTACAGCCATATCGACAGCCACGACCAGGATGATTTCAACGCCATGCTGGGCAATTTCAAGCTGCTGATGGACACGCCCGACATACCGGAAGACCTGAGGCGGGCGGAGGCGTGAAACAGGCCGTGAAAAAACCGCTGCACCATCATCTTTATTTCTGGGTCATCGCGGCGATTATCGCAGGCGCATTCCTGGGGCACTTCTATCCCGCGACGGGCGCGGCGCTGAAGCCTGTCAGCGACGGGTTTATCGCGCTGATCAAGATGCTGATCGGCCCTATCATCTTCTGCACAATTGTGCTGGGCATCACGGCGGCGGGTGACATGAAAAAAGTCGGCCGCGTCGGCGTGAAGGCGCTGGTTTATTTCGAAGTGGTGTCGACCTTCGCATTGGCGCTGGGCATGCTGGCCGGCAACCTGCTGCAGCCGGGCGCGGATTTCCATGCCGACCCCGCCAAGCTCGATGCCTCGGCTGTTGCTGCATATCAACAGAAAGCGGCCGAACAAAATTTTGCGGGTTTTGTGCTGAACATCATCCCGAAAACTTTTTCCGATGCCTTCACGGGCAGTGGCGATTTGCTGCAGGTTTTGCTGGTGTCGATTTTATTCGGCTATGCGCTGAACCACATGGGCGGCAAGGGAAAGGCCGTGCATAACTTTATCGAGGAAGCCTCGCATATTTTCTTTTCCATGATGAACGCGGTGATGAAACTGGCGCCCTTTGGCGCGGGGGCCGCCATGGCGGTCACGGTCGGCAAGTTCGGCGTCGGCAAGCTGGGCGACCTTGCGGCCTTTATGGGCGTTTTTTATCTCACGTGCATCGCCTTTGTCTTTATCGTCCTGGGCGTGATTGCGCGGATGACGGGGTTCAGCCTGTGGAAGTTCCTGCGGCATATCAAAGACGAACTGTTGATCGTGCTGGGCACGTCATCGTCTGAAAGCGTGCTGGCGCCGCTGATGGCCAAGCTGGAAAAAATGGGCTGCCCGCGCGATGTCGTGGGGCTTGTGATACCCGCCGGGTATTCGTTCAACCTCGATGGTACTAATATCTATCTTACGCTGGCGGCGCTGTTTGTCGCGCAGGCGCTGGGCATCGACCTGAGCTTCATGCAGCAGGTGACGCTATTTGGCGTGGCGCTGCTGACATCCAAAGGCGCATCCGGCGTCACGGGCGCCGGGTTTATTACACTGGCGGCAACGCTGGCTGTTGTCATGGGGCCGAACGGGGAACCGGCGGTGCCGGTCGCGGGGCTGGTGCTGATACTGGGTATCGACCGTTTCATGTCCGAGGCGCGCGCGACTACCAACCTTATCGGCAACGGCGTCGCGGCCATCGTCCTGTCGAAGTGGGAAAAGGGACTTGATAAAAAGGCACTCGACAAGGCGCTGGGATAGGAAGAATTTTAGCAAATTTGCCTTTAAATAAAGCCTGTTAATGGCGCAGGGGTTTGAAGGTTGATAGCGTACTAGGTATATGCGTAAACGGGCTTCAAGGGGTTTCAATCATGTTAAAGTATTGTCTTGCCGTGGTTTTTGTGGGCCTTGCCCTGGTTTTGAACGGCTATTCCGCAACCGCGCAAGAGCGTGATGGCATTATCGCCACGATCGTCGAGGTCGAGGGCGGCGCAACCATCATGGCGGATAACGGCAAGCCGGTGAAGGTCGTGAAGGACCAGCCCGTTTACATGAATGACGTCATCCAGGTCGACAAGGGCGGCCGCGCGCTGGTGCTGTTTATCGACAACACACAGTGGACGCTGTCCTCGGGCGCGATTTTCCGCGCGGATGAATACGCATTCGATCCGGCCGACAACACAGACAACCACGCGAATTATTCCGTGATGGGCGCCTTCCAGTATGTCAGCGGCCTGGTCGCGAAAAAGCCGGAGCCTGAAGTGACCATTAAAACGCCCGTTGGTTCCATCGGCATCCGCGGCACCGATATCACCGCCGCGCCCGACGATACGGGCGGATACGACATTTACGTCGATGAAGGTATGATCGATATGACGACGGATGCGGGAGCCGCGCGCATGAAACAGGGCGAGGGCGGCTTTATCAAGGACCGCAAATCGAAACCCGCAGCCCAGCGCATGGACCGTCTGCAAAAACTGCGTGGTGATGTCGCGCTGAAAAACAGGGGTGATGTGATGGCCCGTATCGCCCAGATGAAAGACCGCCAGCAGGCACTGCGCGCGAAATTCCAGGAATTCATGAAGAACAACCCTGAAATGCGCCAGAAACTGCAGCAGCGCCGCGAGATGCGCAAGCAGCAGATGCAGCAGAAAATGCAGCTGCAGATTCAGGAGCGCAAGGAACAGCGCCAGCAGCAACTCCAGCAGCAGAACCAGGAAAAGGCCGGGCAGATGCGCCAGCAGATGCAGCAGCGCCAGCAGGAACGTCAGGAAAAAATGCGCGACGAGCTGGAAGAAAAACGCAAGCTCCGTCAGGAACGCTGGCGCAAGGCAGACTAGCTCCAGCCCAGCCAGAAAACGATAGCGTCATGAAAAACATGCCATAGCATGGGCAGCCACAGGTTGCCTGTGCGCAGGTATATGGCAGCTGGAATAAGGCCGATCATGAAGGTCGCCGCCAGTTTTCCCGTGCCCCCGCACCAGTGAATAGCGGCAAAAAGCGCGGCATTGACGACGACGATTGCAACCGGATTTGTCGTGTATTTTTTGAGGAGGTCAGTCAGTATGCCGCGGAAAATAACCTCCTCGAGCAGGCCTGCCGACAAGGGCGCGTATATCGTCACAAGCATCGCCGCCAGTGCACCCGCCGGCAACGGGTATCCGCGGCACAGCCTGCAGCAGCCGAGCGGTATCAGCCACGGGTCGAGCCCCTGTGTGAAAACGATATGGGTCGCCAGCGCCAGCAGGGCGGCGCCCGGTATCGTCAGCCACAAGCGGCGCGGCCTCGCGAATCCGGTTTTAAGGCAGTCAAGCCAGCCTTTCTTCCACAGGATAACCATGGTGGTAACGGGCACCAGCGTATAGAAGATAACGTCAAGCGCCCATACCAGGCCGATGGCTTCCCTTTTCCCCGACAGGGCTATCAGGTAAAAATCGTTCAGGTAGAGCGGCCATGACAGTGCCGCAAAGGCGACCAGGAGTTTTTCTCGGGCTGTCGCGGCGTCGGTCATGCCTGCTTGGCGATCATCTGGAAGATGCTGGAGAAGTCGAGCTTGGCATTACCCTCGCCGGCGTGCTGGCGGTAAAGCTGTAGCGCGATTTCGCCGAGCGGGGTTTTGGCATGTGCTGCATGGGCCACTTCCTGCGCGAGGCCTAGGTCTTTCAGCATCAGCTGCGTGCCAAAGCCGCCTTCGTAACCGCGCGATGCCGGCACGTTGTCCATGATGCCCGGCATGGGGTTGTAGATTTCGAGCGCCCAGTTGCGGCCGGAGCTTTTGGAAATGATGTTGGAAAGCACCTTCGGGTCGAGCCCGTAGGCGACGCCGAGGTTCAGCGCCTCCGATGTGCCGATCATCAGTATGCCCAGCAGCATGTTGTTGCAGATTTTGGCGACTTGCCCCGCACCCGAGGCGCCGGCATGCATCACGGCTTTGCCCATTTTGGTCAGCAGGGGTTTTGCGCGTTCAACCGTGGCTTCGTCGCCGCCGACGATGAACGTCAGGGTTGCGCCCAGCGCGCCTGCGACGCCGCCCGATACGGGGGCGTCCAGCATCTCGAACCCTTCGTCCTTGGCGGCCTTGGCCACTTCACGCGCCACATCGGCGTTGATGGTGCTGCTGTCGATCAGCAGCGCGCCCTTCGTTGCATTGGCGATGACGCCCTGCGGGCCCAAATAAACCTGCTGCGTATGCTCCGACGCCGGCAGCATAGTAATGACGGCATCCGCCCCCTTTACGGCTTCGGCAATCGAGGGCGCGGGTTTTGCGCCGATATCGGCCATAATTTTTACGGCGACTTCGGACAAGTCGTAAACCGTCAGCTTGAAACCTGCCTTGACGAGGTTGACGGCCATCGGGCCGCCCATGTTGCCGAGGCCGATGAAAGCGATGTTTTGCATGTAATCCCCTTATTTGACGTCGTCGGGTTTTCTAAAGCGCAGGAACTGGCGGATGATGAAAAGGCCCATGCCCGTGAATAAAAACCCTACCCAGGCCAAT
>CAZNRN010000046.1:0-17488 GCA_964575605.1 uncultured Micavibrio sp.
CAGCCCGTTATAGCTCAGCTGGTCGGTATCGGCGTCGCCCGTGATGACATAGGCTAGGTATAGGCTGGAGGCGAGGTCGGATTCCGTCGCCTCCTGCGCCTTGGCGGGGTGACTGAACAACGCCAGGCAGATAAAGGCCGCAGCGGCGACACTGCGCGCCCGCGCCGGGAAAGCGCCGCGCAACCAGAGCGTCAGCACGGTTTCGAGCAGCAGCAGCAGCAGCGCGAGTTTCAGGAAATCGGGGCGCAGGCTTTTCTCGCCGGATAACTCATACGTTTCGCTGGAGGCGCCGGTGGCTACGCCGGAAATAGCCCGCATCGGCGACAGGTGGTCGCCAAGGTTGAAAACCTGGAACTGCCTCTGGTCGCCATAGAGGCCGGGCGGCGTGAAGGGCGAAGGCGTGAAGTCTTTCAGCGGGTCAACGGCGCTGGCGACGCTCTTGCGGTCGGGCGGGTTCAGCTTGCCGAAGCCGTCTTCGACCATCAGGGGCGGCAGAATAGCTTCGGCCTTGTAATCGCCGATGCCGGTCGAGAGCGAGATCATGCGCTGCAGGGCCTCGACGTATAAACCGGTGTAGCAGAAATCCGACCAGTCGGGGCCTGCGGTGGTGTGTATCAGCGCAATCACGCCCTTGCCGACCGTGCCGCCCGAAATCAGCGGCGTACCGTCTTCCAGCGTCAGCCAGGTGCGGTCAAAGGTTTCGGGACCGGGATTGCTGAGCACCTGCCGCGTCACCGTCGCGTCTTTCGGCACAGAAAGCCCGTTGAGCGGGCTTTCCTGCGGGATCCCGCCCAGCTTCACGGGTTTTTCCCATGTCATCGCGCCTTCCATCGAGCGCTGGCCGTAACGCAGCGGCACGGGCACCAGCGGGTCGTCGGGGTTGGCGGCAAGGTTGGGGCCGGCGAAGCGGATGAGGAAACCGCCATTGCGCACCCATTCCATCAGCTGCGCGTTCTCCCCCGCCGTCATCGCAGCCGTATCGGGCAGGATGACCGCCGACAGCGGCTTGGAAATCAGAGCGGCAAGGTTGTCCATTTCCGGCACGCCGTTGGCCTGCAGTGCGCGTTTCAGATAATAAACCTCATTCAGGAAGCTTGCGCTTTCCTTGTGCGTGCTATCCGTCACGATGCCGACGGGGTGCTGGCGCCACTGCGAGTCCGTTATATAGGTGGCGGAGGCCATCTGCGGGTGCTGCAGGGCGATGCGCGAAACTTCGTTGCGCATCTCGGCCATCAGCTCCCACTTCACTTCGGTTTCTTTCTGGCCTGCGGGGAACGTAAATTTCAGGTTGTCGAGCGCGTTGCCCTCGCCCGCAAAGGCCGAAAGTACCAGCGTTTCTTCCGAGGGCTTGGCCGCCAGGCGTTCCAGCGTGAACTCCAGTACGCCCGGCTTGGCGGGTTTCTTGCGCAGGATATAGGGCGTGTTGGTTTTTTCATCGGACACAAAGGTCAGCCCGCCGCCGCGTTGCAGTGATTCCATCAACTCTTCCGAAGCCTTCTGGTCGGGCGTGATGCCGTCGTTGAGGTAGACGGCATAGGTAACGTGCTGGTGCTCGACCGCGTCGGCGGCGATTTTGGCGGCCTCGGCGGGGTTGGCGGGCCAGGGCATGGGTTTCAGGTGGCCCGCCCATTCGCGCGCCTCGTCGGCGTCCATGGGGCCGTAGCTGTGCAGCTTGCCGTCCATCGCATCCGCGGCGGTCGGCAGGAAGATGACGGGGCGCGACGCGCGCTTGGCAAGGCCGATAAATTCCTGCAACTTGT
The DNA here is from genome assembly GCA_964575605.1 of uncultured Micavibrio sp. Taxonomy (GTDB): domain Bacteria; phylum Pseudomonadota; class Alphaproteobacteria; order Micavibrionales; family UBA2020; genus JAPWJZ01. Next base: position 1,761 of record CAZNRN010000046.1, read on the forward strand.
CGGCGCGCTGCGGCCAATTGGCGGCCGAAGCCCAGCCGTTGTCGACCGCCAGCATCACCGCGCCGTCCTTGCCTGGCAACCCAGCCGAAAGGCGCATGACGGGATCGGCCATCGCGAGGATAAACAGCAGCACGATCAGCGAACGCAGTAGCAGCAGCCACCACGGCGTGTGGGATGCCGTTTTCACATCGGTGGTGAGCCCCTGCAGCAGGAAGAAGCCCGGGAACTTCACATTGCGCGGGCGCGGCGGCATCACGCGCAGCAGCCACCAGATGACCGGTATTGCGGCAACCGCGGCCAGCAGCAGGGGGGACAGGAAGGTGAGCAGGCCTAGCGAGAACATTACTTCTTCACCGCCAGGTTTTCGTAGATTTTAAACAGCGCGTCCTCGGGCCTCTCGCCCGTATGCACGGCGTTGAAATGCCAGCCCCATGATTTCGCGGCGGCTGCCAGTTTTTCCTGATGCTCGATAAACTTGCGCTCGTATTCCACGCGCACGGCTTCCACCTGCTGGATGTCGATAGGCGCGGCCTTGCCGTTTTCGATGTCGTAGAATTTCATGCGGCCCTTGAAGGGCAGCGTTTTTTCGGAAGGGTCGAAAACCTGCACCAGCGAACCCTGAATGCCCCGCTTCGCCATGCCGCCGCAGAAACCGTAGAGCTCCTCCATCGGCCAGAAGAAATCGCTGATGAGGACGACTTCCGAACGCGCGCCGACGGGACGGCCCTTTTGCTGCAACGTCTTTTGCACCTTCAGGTATTCAAAGATACGCTGGATGGAATTGTAGTTGGTCTGCGGCGCAAGGTCGGTGCCGAGCAAGCTGACTTGCTCCCCGCCGTTCAAGATCATAATGGCCAGCGCCAGCAGCAGCACTTCGGCATAATCACGTTTGTACGGCAGATTTTTGAAGCCGCGGTAGTTCATTGATTCCGACGCGTCGCGCCACAGCCACGCGGTCTGGGATGCCTCCCACTCCATCTGGCGGATAAAGGCGTCGTCGCGCTTGGCGCTCTGGCGCCAGTCGATGTCGCGGCGCTGGTCGCCCGGCTGGTACTGGCGGAACTGCCAGAAGCTTTCCCCCTGCCCCACGCGGCGGCGGCCGTGCAGGCCTTTCATGAAGGTATGCGCGACACGCTCGGCCTCCAGCAGCAGGCCGGGAAGCTTGCCTGCCAGATGTTCGGCCGAGCCAAGGTTATTCGGCGCCTTCTCGTCCGTCATGCCTTGCCCTCCTCCCGCACCATCACGGCGGCGAAGAAGCCGTCGGTATTGTGGCGCGCGGGCGTGACGCTGAGGTATTTGTCGGCACCCGGGATATCGATGATGTCCTTGACAGGTTTCACCTTGAAATCGGGATGCGATGACAGGAAGTTTTCGACCTGCGCCTCGTTTTCTTCGGGCAGCAGCGAACAGGTTGCGTAAACAAGACGCCCGCCCGGTTTCACCATGCGGCAGGCGCTCTCGAGAATGTCTTTTTGCAGCGGCACCAGCGTTTCGATGCCGGGCCCCAGCTGCCGCCAGCGCTTGTCCGGGTCGCGCCGCCATGTGCCGGTGCCGGAACAGGGCGCGTCCACAAGGACGAGGTCAAAATGTTTCTCGTGGCGCTTCACGAACTTGTCGCGCTCGGATGATAATTCGCGCGTTTCGATGTTATGCAGGCCCGCGCGGCGGAAACGTTCCTTGGCGCGCATCAGGCGTCCGCCAAGAACGTCCATGGCGACGATGCGCCCCTTGTTCTGCATCGCGGCACCCAGCGCCAGTGTCTTGCCGCCTGCCCCTGCGCAGAAATCCACCACCTGCTCACCCGGCTTGGCATCGGCCACCAGCGCGACGAGCTGCGAGCCTTCGTCCTGTATTTCAAACGCGCCGTCCTTGAAGAGCGGATGCTGCGCGATCTGCGGACGGCCAAGCACACGGATAGAGAGCGGCGAGATTTTGCCCGCCTGCGCGTCCAGCCCGTCTTCCTGCAATTCGGCCAGCACCTCGTCGCGCTCTGCTTTCAGCACGTTGACGCGCAAATCCAGCGGCGCCTGCCCCATCATCGCGGACATTTCCGCGGCAAAATTCTTCCCCAGCACTTTTTGCAGCGCGGCATAGGCCCAGTCGGGGCATTCCAGTTTTTCGCGCTCTGGCATATCGGGGCTTTCCAGTTTTTCGCCCTGCAACGCCTGCGACAGCGTCAATTCCTCGCGCGTCAGCGGCGCGGGCCCGTATTTCGCGCCCGAGAATACGCCCGCCAGTTCATCCGACGAATAGCCTTCGTCGAACATCAGCGAGGCGATGACCAGCGCGCGCGCAGTGACGTCGCAATCCGCACGCTTTACCCACCAGCTGAGGCGATGGTATTCGCGCATGATTTTATAAAGGCGGTTGGCGATGGCCTGCCGGTCTTTCGAGCCGATGAAACGCCGGTTGCGGAAATAGGCGCTGGCCAGCGTATCGGCCGGACGCGGCGTGGCGATGACCTCGGCCAAAAGCTCTATCACCGCCTCTATTCTTGCGGAGGGTGTCATGGCCTTGGTCCCGTCCCCAGAGTTATTTCGCGCGCACGAATTCGGCTTTTTCGCGGAGCGACTTCACGTCCTTCGCGCCGGTATAGGCCATGGCGACCTTGAGCCCGTTCACCAGCTGCCCCACCATATGCGTGACGGAGCCCCGGTACGGCACCGAGGTGTCGACCGGATCTTCGTCAAGGCGATACGGGTCGCGCATCGCCGGCGAGACCTGCGGCCTGTGCTGCGTCTTGGCCAGCGGGTTCACGACCTTGTAGGCATTGCCGCCCTGATAGACGATTTCGCCTGGCGCTTCGTCGGTACCGGCAAAGAGGTCGGAAATGGCGACGCTTTCAGCGCCAGCCGCAATCGCCTTGGCGAAGGCCGCGCTGTCCAGCACGCCGCCGTCGACAATCACGGGCAGGTCATGCATCGAGCATTGTTCGACCACGTTCAAAACAGCGGTCAGCTGCGGCACGCCGATACCGGCAATCCCGCGCGCCGCGGCGCAGGGCGAAGAGCCGAGGCCGACTTTAATCGCATCCGCGCCAGCGTCGATCAGGCTGCGCGCGGCATCGGCCGTCACGACGTTGCCCGCCACCACCTGCACGTCGTTGGAACGCTGCTGGCGGATGGCGCTGACGGTGCTGATGGCTTCGCGCGTATGGCCGTGCGCCACGTCGATAAACACCACGTCCAGCGCGGCATCGGTCATCGCGGCGGCGCGGTCGACCGCATCCTTGCCCAGCGTGACGGCGGCGCCCACGCGCAGGCGGCCCTGCGCGTCGCGCGCGGCGTTGGGGAAGCGCGACATTTTCTCGATATCCTTCACGGTAATCAGCCCCGTGCAGCGGCCCTGGTCATCGACCACCACCAGCTTTTCGATGCGGTTCTGGTGCATCAGCTGCTTGGCGAGGGCTTTTTCGATTTTGCTTTTGACTGTCACGACCTGCTTGGTCATCAGTTCCGACACAGGCTTGGCGTAGTCTTCGAAGAAACGCACGTCGCGGTTGGTGATGATGCCCACCACTTTTTGCGTCGCGCCATCGATCACGGGGAGGCCGGAAACTTTATAGGTGGTCATGAGGTCCATCGCCTCGGCCACGCTGGATTCAGGGGAAATGGTGATCGGGTTCTGCACCATTTCGCCTTCGGCGCGTTTCACGCGGCGCACCTCTTCCACCTGTTTGCCGAGCGGCATGTTGTCGTGGATGATGCCGATGCCGCCCAGCTGCGCCATAACGATGGCCATCTGGCTTTCGGTCACGTTGTCATGTCCGGCCGAGACAAGGGGGATGTTCAGCTCGATCGTGCGCGTCAGGCGCGTCTTCGTCAGCACGTCCTGCGGCTTGACGTTGGTTTCGGACGGCAGCAGCAGCACGTCATCGAAATTCAGCGCATCCTTGATGGTGGCGTTTCTTTTCATAGTTGTCCCCTCTTGAACCCCGCAAAAAATCGCGTGGATTAGAGGACAATTTTATCCCCTAAACCCCAGCCCCACAACATACATTTCCGCTGAATCCGAGCGGCTGGCCGGTGGTTTAATATGCTTCACTTTGGTGAAGTCTTTCTTAAGCTGGTTAAGTAAAACCTGCGAAGAACCGCCTTGGAAAACCTTGCACAGGAAAGTGCCGCCGGGCAGCAGCACTTCTTTCGCGAAGGCATAGGCCGTTTCTGCAAGGTCCATGATACGCAGGTGGTCGGTTTCGCGGTGTCCCATGGTGGGCGGCGCCATGTCTGACATCACCACATGAGCGGAGCCGCCGATGGCGTCTTTCAGTTTCTGTGGGGCATCGTTATCCATAAAATCCATCTTGAAGAAGATCGCTTCCTTCACCGGCTTCATGTCGAGGTAATCGATAGCGACGACCTTACCGCCCGTCGCACCCGGTTCGACGATTTCACAAGCCACCTGCGTCCAGCCGCCGGGGGCGGCGCCAAGGTCGATGACCTTCATGCCTTTTTTAAAAATCTCCAGTTCGTCGTTGATCTGCTGGATTTTAAAGGCGGCACGGCTATGGAATCCTTGTGCCTTTGCTTCGGCCACATAAGGGTCGTTCAGCTGCCGCTCCAGCCAGCGGGCGGAGGAAATGCTGCGCTTGGCCCGCGTTTTTACGTGGACCTTTTTCTGGATGCGTTTCGGGTTGCGCGGGTTCTTGGGGGGCGGTTTGCCTGTCATTCCCCTATTATAATGCCAATAAGGCTTTGAGAAAACTGGATTTTTGACCAATTGACTTAGCCATAAACCACGATATAATCCTGATAATTCATTTATTTAGGGAGATTTACCATGCCTTCATGGAATCCCGACATGGAACCTCACCTGCGCAAGCTGGGTGACTACCTCGAAACGCAGATCAACGATTTACTCGACCCCAAGACCAGTGTCACCGGCACGTCGATGCGGATACTGTTCCGCACGCTGTCGACCGGCATGCGCGCTATTGACCACGCCTGCGACAAGGCCGGGATGGATTTCACCGGCGACTGGCTGGGCGACCTTAAAACGCTTTGCGACCTGGCCGAGAAAAACGGCAGCAAATCCGCCGAGAAAATCCGCAAGGCACTGCCCGTGGCCGAAGAATTGTCGGACCTCTTCAAGAAAGAGAAGGCGACCACCATCCGCCAGAAAATCCGCGCCGCCAAAGGCAACAAGGACATCAAGTTCAACCCCTGATACAAGAGGCATTTGCGACATGACCGACTGGACTCCCGAGAACGAAAAACTGATCCGAGAGCTGGGCGATTTCATGGACAAGCAGATGCGCGACGTGCTGGACCCAAAGGCATCGACGCTGGGGACGTCATCGCGCGTCGCCTTCAACTTCGCATCTCACGGCGCAAGCCTCTTCAAGCGCGCAGAAGCGCAGCTGGGGCTTGACCGCCACGACCCTCATGGCAGCGCGCAAAAACTGATCGACCTGTGCGAAAAAAACGGCAGTGATGCCGCCGTGAAACTCAAAAAAGTGCTTCCCGTGGCAAAGCAGCTTGCCGATGAATTCGGCTTCGGCCCTCAAAGCCACGAAATGGGCAAGCTGGAACAGCTGCGCATCCTGAAGAAAATCAAGAACAAAGGCATCAAGTACGACTGATAACCCTTAAACGGGTTTTGCCAGCAGGCTCAGGACGGAAACGATACCGCCCACCATCACCATGACGCCGAGGCCCGCCACCAGCAGGCCGCCCGCGACGTTGCCGGTAATCATCAGCACCACGCCGCCTGCAACCAGCAGGGCATGCATGCCGAAGGACATCAGCAGGCGTGCGAAAATACCCCAGGCTTCGAGGTGTTCTACCTGTTGCAATTCGGGGTTTTTGGCGACGGCTACGGCCGCAACATCTTCGGCGCGCTTCACTTTGCGCGGCTGTGACAGGCGCGTTCCGGGCAGCTGGGCTGCATAAGCTTGATATAAAGATGCGGGGGGGACGCCTGTGGAAATGATGTTCATGGCCATGCTCCTGTGAAACCGACACCCATACCAAATACCATCCCCCGAATTTGTTCCCTGCATTACCCGAATACCGTTAATCCCCCGTTAACTTTTTATTCCTAGACTGCCCCTTGTCCGGTTCTCGGACGGGGAGTTTCAAAGACATGGATGACAAACAGCGACACCTGACGCTCAACCTGTTACGCGCCTGGGCGGCGTCGACCTCGGACCCCGATGCGCCCGTGGTTTTCGGGGGCAGGCCCTGCACACCCCAGGATTACGTGGCAGCGGTCGAGAAAAATACCCCCTTGGGCGTCGCCTATTGCGCTTTCATGGAGGCCGCCGCGCGCCAGGCGCACCGCCCTCTGGATGAGTTCCTGAAAGACACCATCCGCCCGCATACGCGGCAGGCTAAACGTTAAAACAGCCCCGGCCGCGTCCTGCCGTAGCGGATATAGACGAAGAAGGCGATGATCAGGCAGATCAGCAGCAGGAACAAAATCAGCTCTTTCGAAACGATGAAGTGGCGGAAGAAAAGCGCGGCGCCCACCGCCTGCCCGCGCCAGCCGGGCGCGCGGCCTGTACGGCGCTTGACGGCATGGATAAGTTTTTTTGCGCGGTAATAGATTTCATCCTGCCCGCGGTACTGCGCGTGGGTGTGAGGGTCATCCAGCACAATCGCCAGGACCATGCGGCGCACGCCGGTGTCTTCCGATTGCGCCACCTGCTGCAAGACGTTCTTCCACAAGCCTTGATCGACAGTGTCTTCGCCAAAGAAGGCGGCAAGGTAGCCGTATTCAAGCTCGCCTATCTTTCGGTCCTTGATGTAAACGGATTCATCGTCCGGCGGCGGCAATATCACAGTTTTTCGCGGCGCAGTTCCCACGACACGGTGGACGGCCCGCCCTGCGTCACGCCGGTCAAGGTCAGCTGCAGCGTGCGGCGCGGCGCTTCGCCTTCGTTGCCGTAGACGCTGTCTTCGATGCCAAGCGTCGCGCCGAAGACCTTGAATCGCCAGCCGGTGTTGCTCCGCGCGCGCAACAGCGCCTCGTCCCCTGCCCCGATGATCGAGGCCTGGATGCCGGGGTGCAGGTGGAAGCGCGCGGCGAAATGCACGCCCGATTTGCCGGACAGGTGTTCCTCGCCCATCAGCACTTCGCCGTTCTCGTAAAGGCGCAGGCAGCGGCGGTGCGTCAACCCGTGGCGCGGAACATACCCCGTATGCGTCGCATCCAGCATGGCGAAATCATTGTCTTCGTGCTTCTTGAACTTCACTTCGGGGCGCGTCGACAATAGGCCCGAGTCATCGATATTGCAGGAATTGCGGTGTTCGGCCGAAAACGCCGTATGTGCGGCGGTGCAGCGCAGCAGCTCGCGCCACTTGCCCTTGACCTCCGACGTGCCGCAGTTGACGAAGACACGATCCTTGCCGAAGGAATATTCAAAGCTGAGCAGCCCTGCATGCGCGCGGTCGGCATAGCGCGATTCCAGCGGCAGGCCGACGTCCATCAAAAGGCTGGAGCGGCCAAGCGTGATTTTCTCGTACCCCGTATGCGGCAGCGCCTTCATCGCCTTGCCGCGCGCGCCGGATGTCATCAGCGTCGCCTCGATAATGCCGCTCGAGCCTTCCTGCCCGCCGTTGAAGTGGCAGAGCGCGCCATCACCGTGGCGGAAGAATTTCACCGCAGGCGCAAGGCGGTCGATGGCATGCTGCACTTCGTCAGGCATCTCGACCTTGGACGCCGACAGTGCCGTGCGAATATCGACCAGTATCTTCAGGAATTCGAATGCCGATTGGGGATTGCGCGAGATATGCCCGCCATCCGGTAATAATTGATCGCGTATCTGCGCCGAAATCCCCTTGAACGCGAGGCCAAGGCGCTCCGCCCCGTCCTCCAGCGCCAAACCTGAATAGGCCAGCCCTTTGAGCGCGCGCATATAGGGAATGCCGTACAGGCCGCCGGGCAGCGCCTTCGACAGGTAGCGCGCCTGCTTGCACAGGCTGGTGAAGTACTCGCGGCGGAAATTGTCATCGGCTGCCGCGCAGAAGAAGTCGTGGAAGGATATCCAGGCCGCGATGCGCTGGCCGATAACGTCGGGGCGCCATGCGATATCATGCGGCTTCTGGTATTTTTCCATCCAGTTGGAAACCATCTCGCGCGCCATGCGCCGCGCGCGGTCGCCGCCGACGGAGCGCAAATCGCGCAGCCATTCGAAACCATGCAGCTCGGCCACCCATTCGGGCTTGGCGCAGGCGGGCTCCCACGATAAATCATCCTTGGCAATCGTTTGCCCTGCGAAGCGGAAGATGCCGGCGATGATGTCGCGCCCGCGCTGGGCATCGCCCGCCCAGGGGTCAGGTAAAATCACGCTCAGGTGGTCGGGCACGCGCTGCGGCAGCGACAGCGCCGATAACGGGTTGGAAAAACCGATCCGCTGAAGCGGACGAATCCCCTTGAAACTGAGTCCCTCAGTTAAGAACATCTTATCCCCATGTGGCCCGGACCCCTCCGGGACACACTCCCCTATTTTCTTTTAGTTGCCGCGAAGCTTTTGAATAGCTTCTTTGTAGTTTTTTTCTTTGAAGACCGCGGTGCCCGCAACGAGGACGTCAGCCCCCGCCGCAACCACCTGCCGCGCGGTGTCGGCATTGATGCCGCCGTCGACTTCAAGGTCGATCTGCCTGCCGCAGCGCGTAATGCGCTCGCGCACGGCTGCGATCTTGTCGAGCAGCGGAATGAATTTCTGTCCCCCGAAGCCGGGGTTGACCGTCATGATGAGCACGAGGTCGATGTCGTTAATCAGGTGATCAAGCACATCGACGGGCGTCGCGGGGTTGAGCGAGATGCCCGCCTTCTTGCCCAGCGACTTGATCAGCTGCACGGTGCGGTGCGGATGCGCGCCCGCTTCCGGATGGAAGGTGATGATGTCGGCGCCCGCCCTAGCGAAGCCCTCGATAAACGGATCGACCGGAGAGATCATAAGATGGACGTCGAAGACCTTGGTGGTGGTTTTACGTATTGATTCAAGCAGCACAGGGCCGAAAGTCATGTTGGGAACAAAATGTCCATCCATTACATCAAGATGGATATAATCGGCGCCCGCATCGTCAACAGCCTTGATTTCCTCGCCCAACCTGGAGAAATCTGCCGATAAAATTGAAGGTGCGATGCGAACCCGTTGACTCATAAACGATTTATACCAAACCGATTCGCAACCGGCAATTTAAAAATTAGATTCCGGTAAAGTTTTCTGATATGGAATTGGACATCATGATGAAACGCACCCCCGAACCCGAGCTGATGGACGACGCCGAACAGGCGAAAGCCTACGACGAAGCCGATTTTTCCGCGGCGCACGGCAAGCGCGTGGCATTGTTCGCCGAACGTTTCCAGCGCCCCGATATCACGGGCACCGTGCTCGACCTCGGCTGCGGCTCCGGCGATATTTTGCAGCGCTTCGCCGCCGCGCTGCCGCTCGCGCAATTCGTCGGTGTTGACGGCTCGCAGCCGATGCTCGACCTGTCGCGCGCGCGCCTTGAAAAATCGGGCATGATCGAGCGTGTGAAACTCGTGCGCGCCTTCATCCCCTCGAACGATATCCCCAAGCGTGATTACAGCGTTATCATGAGCCACTCGCTGCTGCACCACCTGCACCAACCCGAGGTGCTGTGGCAGACGGTGAAAGCCTGTGCAGTAAAAAACACCTTCGTGTTCGTGGCCGACCTGCGCCGCCCGCAGAGCGAGAAAGCAGCCAACGACACCGTCGAAAAACTGTCGGCCAACGAACCCGAAGTATTGAAACGCGATTTCTACAATTCGCTCTGCGCCGCCTTCACCAAGGAAGAAATCGAAGCGCAGCTCAAAGCCGCTGATTTACCGCTGACGGTGGAAGAAACCGGCGACATCCATATTTTGATTCACGGTAAAATTTAAAGGGGAATAAACCATGGGACAGTCGCAACCGCCGCTCGGCGCCGAAGTCGAGGCCGAAATCCGCGAAACCCAGCATATCATCAAGGGCTACGCAGAAGTGATGCAGGGCATCGACGGGGTGTCGTTTTACGATATCCTGCTGCTGCCGCACCCGAAAGACGCCATCGCCAAGGCGCTGCTGCTGGCGATCAAGCTGACCGGCGACCAGCACCAGCGCGAGAACCTGAAAGGCGCGCTCGGCATCCTCACGCGTTTCCAGGACAACGTCGGCCAGAAACCCGTGCGCCCCAGCCCCGACTTGCCCAACGGCGGCCAGACCACACCCGAGGAATTTTTAAAAGCCTACGAAGCCCACCAGCCAGAATCCGAACGCTTCAACGAACTGCAGCAACGCGCCGCGCTCGAGGAAAAAGCTTTTTCGGATATGGTTGATACGCTGCTGCGGATGTAAGCGCAGGCTTAGATCTTCTCAAACCGCACCACATAAAAACCATCCATCCCGCCCAGTTCGTTCCAGTGGTACGGCAGGCAGCGGAGTTCGCCGCGGTCGGTGATCATCTCGCCGATGCCGGGGAGGTCTTTGGTCGTGATGGGCTTCATGGCAACGGGTAGGCCTTGCTGCAACAGCCAGAGCGCTTGTGCCTCGCCTTCGGCCTTTTGGAGCGAGCAGGTGCAGTACACAAGCATGCCGCCCGGTTTCAGCATCTTCATGGCATTCACCAGCAACCGTTGTTGCAATCCTGCCAGTTTCTGCTGGTCGCGGATGTCTTTCAGCCACAGCACATCAGGCTGGTGGCGTATCGTGCCCGTAGCTGTGCAGGGCGCGTCAACCAGCACGGCGTCGACGGGTGCCAGCGGCTGCCACACCGCGCCATCGGCAATCACCGTGTCGGCGGACAGCTTTAACCGCTCCATATTTTCAGTGAGGCGCTTGATACGTTCGGCAGATCGGTCGACGGCCACCACCTTTGCACACGCTGCCGCCAGCTGCGCGGTCTTGCCGCCGGGCGCGGCGCAAAGATCGACAACCGTCTTGCCTTTCACACCGCCGAACAGTTTCGCGGGGATTGCGGCAGCGGCGTTTTGTATCCACCATGCGCCGTCATCGAAGCCCGGCAAGTCGGGGATAAACCCGCCCGCTTCTTTGCGCAGGGAACCCGTGGGCAGCACGCGTGCATCCAGTTTCTCCGCCCAGTCTTCGGGCGAGGACTTCACCGAGAAATCGACGGCGCCTTCCGCCAAATTCGCCGCGGCGATGGCTAGCGCCGTTTCAACGCCGTAATCCTGCATCCATTCGTTCCACAGCCATTCTGGCGTATTGGCACGGCCGGCGTCGCGCGGATCCAGCGGCGTGAAGGGCTCGCGCGTCAGGCGGCGCATGATGGCGTTCACCAGCGGTTTGTGGTGCGCGATGCCTTCGGCCTCGGCCAGGTCAACCGTGGTATTCACCGCGGCATGCGCAGGCGTCTGCAAAAACGCCAGCTGCGCAATGCCGAGGCGGAAAATATTGATCAGCTGCGGCGGTTTCAGCATGGCGATGGGCTGTGTCAGCAATCCGGCCAGCGCTGCATCCATTTCGCGGGCGTGTTTCAGCACGGTCGATACCAGCAGCCGCACGAAAGCTTTGTCACGCGATGCCAGCCCCTCGAGCATATGCGAGCGCGCGAAGGCCTCATCCATATTTTTTCTGGAGAAGAAAATGTCGTTCAGTATCGCGTATGCCGCGCGGCGCGCGGGCAGGCCGTCGCCTGAATCTTGGGGTTCCGCTGTCACGCCTTCTTTTTCTTCTTGGCGGCCGCGCCCTTCATGCCGTCCTCCAGTGCGCAAGACTGGTAGATGATGAGGGTGTAGAGAGTGCGGATGAACTCCTCGTCAATTCCATATTCCGCGCCCTGCTCCGCCGCCTGGCGCTTGACCTGCTCGACCCTATCGCCCAGGAAAGCTGGGATATTATGTTTAATCTTGACCTCGGCCACCTTTTTAACCACGTCAAAGCGCTTTCCCAGCAGCTTTACCAGCTGCGCGTCGATTTTATCGATCTGGGCGCGGTGGGGTTTCAGCACTTTTTTTATGAAGTCGGGGTTGCTTTCTTTCATGGCCAATCTCTGTTAATTAGTCGTTTATCAAAGCAGTCTAGCATGTAAACAAAGACGGCGACAAAGGCAACGATGCTTTCACGGGTGTTATTAATCATTGCGGTGCTTCTCTGCCTGCCCCATATGGCGGCGGCGAAGACCTTCAATGCCGAAACCTTCACGCTGGAAAACGGCCTGCAAGTGGTCGTCATCCCCAACCACCGCGCGCCGGTGGTGACGCATATGATCTGGTACAAATTCGGCGCGGCCGATGAAAAGCCGGGTGAGAGCGGCGTCGCCCACTTCCTCGAACACCTTCTTTTCAAAGGCACGGCAAAGGTGCCCGACGGCCAGCTATCGCTGACGGTGAAAAAACTGGGCGGCAACGACAACGCCTTCACCACCCACGACTATACCGCTTTTTACCAGAGCATCGCGCGCGCCCACCTTGAAAAGGTGATGGAGATGGAAGCCGACCGCATGAAAAACCTGCAGCTGACGGAAGAGCAGGTCGCGAGCGAGCGGCAGGTGATTATCGAGGAACGCCGCCAGCGCATCGACAACCAGCCTTCGGCCAAGTTCCAGGAACAGCTGATGGCCGCGCTTTTCGTCAACCATCCGTATGGCACGCCGGTTATCGGCTGGCTGCACGAGATGAAAGAGCTGACACGGGACGAAGCGCTCAGCTACTACCACAAATATTACACACCCAATAACGCCATCCTGATCGTGGCGGGCGACGTGACGGCGGAAGAACTGAAACCCCTTGCGGAAAAATATTACGGCGTCATCCCGGCCCAGCCGGTGCCGGAACGTTACCGTTCCCGCCCCGCGCCTATCGAGGTGATGCACCAGATCGTGATGCAGGACGCGCGTGTCGGACAGCCGGTGGTGATGAAAACCTACCGCGTGCCGCGCGGGAACGACGCCATGTCTATACTGGCCGAAATTTTCGGCGGCACCTCGACCGCCCGCCTCTATAAAAAACTGGTCGTCGACCAGAAACTGGCCGTTTCGGCGGCGGCCGATTACGACGCGGTATCGCTGAACGACACGACTTTCACCATCTACGCCACGCCGACGCCCGGCACGGGGTTGAAAGAACTGGAAATCGCGATGGACAAGGAAGTAGCCCTGCTGCTCGAAAAAGGCGTGACGCTTGAAGAGCTGAAGGGTGCGCGCAACCGGATGCTCGCCGGCTTCACCTGGTACCGCGACAGCCTGCAGGGGCCGGCGATGTTGTTCGGACGCGCATTGGCCTCGGGCCTCGGGCTCGATTACGTGGAAAACCGCAGCCAACGCATCGAGGCGCTGACCATCGACGACATCAACGACGCTGCGGACAAGGTGTTCAAGGGCGACGACCTGCCGGTCACCGGGATCCTACTGCCCAAACCGCCCGAGAAAAAGGAGGCCAAGCCGTGATCCGTTTCGCCTTCGCATTGTTGGTCGTGCTCTTTGCCTCGCCCGCTTTTGCGGCCAAGGACAAGGTGCTGGACATCCAGGTCGTCAAAAGCACCTCGGGCATCGAGGCCTGGCTGGTAGAGGACCATTCCGTCCCCGTCATCTCGGTCAACTTCTCCTTCGAGGGCGGCCTTGCCTACGACCCCGAAGACAAGCCCGGCGTCGGTCGTCTCGTCTCCATCATGATGGACGAAGGCGCCGGCGATATGAAGAGCCAGGAATTCCAGTCGAAGCTTTCGGACAACGCCATTTCGATGGGCTTCACCGCGGGCCGCGACGCTTTCTACGGCAAGCTGCGCACGCTGTCGGCCAGCAAGGGCCTCGCCTTCGACCTGCTGCGCATGGCGCTGTCGAAACCGCGCTTCGACGCGGATGCGCTGGAGCGCATGAAGAACGCCAACGTCGCCGATATCCAGCGCAATATGGGCGACCCGAACTGGCTGGTGGCGCGCACATTTAACGGCATGCTGTATGAAGGCCATTACTATGCCCGTCCCGGCTTCGGCACGCTGGACAGCATGCGCACTATCACGCGCAAGGACCTGCTTGATTTCGTGCAGGGGCAATTCGCGCGCGACGCGCTGACCATTTCCATCGCCGGCGACATCACCAAGGCCGAGGCGCTGGCCGCCATCGACAATATCTTCGGCGGCCTGCCCGAAAAGGCCGACAAGGTCGACATGCCCGATGCCCCCTTCAATTACGAGGGCAAGACCGTGCTGCTGCCCCTCGAGGTGCCGCAGACTTTCATAGCCGCGGGCCAGCCCGGCATCAAGCGCAGCGACAAGGACTGGCACGCCGCGATGGTGATGAACTACATTTTGGGCGGCAGCAGTTTCGACGCGCGCCTGATGCGCGAAATCCGCAAGAAACGCGGCCTGACCTATGGCGTCTACAGCGCGCTTTACAGCATGAAGCGTGCCTCGATATTGCAGGCCGATATGTCCGCCAGCAACGACAAGGCGGAAGAAGCGCTTTCCCTGCTGAAAGAAGCCTGGGCCGAAATGGCCAAGGACGGCCCGACGAAAGAAGAGCTTGAAAACGCGAAATCCTACCTGACCGGATCATTGATGCTCGAACTTACCTCGACCGGCGATATCGCCGACGCGCTGAACGGCATGCAGCGCGACGGCCTCGCGCCCGATTACATCAACAAGCGCGCCGACATCATCAACGCGCTGACGATGGACGACATCAAGCGCATCGCAAAAAAACTGCTCTCGCCCGACAAGCTGGCCGTGATACTGGTCGGCAAGCCCAAGGATATCGACGTCGACATCCTGCTCGACAAGCCGCCCGGCATGGAAAGCGCAAAACAATGACAGACATCACCAAACTGGCTTCGTGGCAGGCGCTGGCCGCCGCCGAAAAACCCGTGCTGAAAAACCTCTTCGCCGACAAGGACAGGTTCAAGAAGCTTTCCATCGCCCTGCCCGGCCTGCTGGCAGATTTTTCCAAGCAGCCGGTGACGGATGATATCCTGAAGCACCTGCTGGCCTTCGCCCGCGAAGCGGGGCTGGAAAAAGCGCGCGACGCCATGCTGCGCGGCGATAAAATAAACACCACCGAAAACCGCGCCGTGCTGCATACCGCGCTCCGCGCGCCCGCTGACGCCGAAATCATGGTCGACGGCAAGAACGTGGTGGACGACGTGCAGGAAACGCTCAGCCGCGCGAAACTCTTCGCCGAAAACGTGCGCAACGGTCTTTGGCAGGGCTATAACCGCAAGAATATCACCGATATCGTCAATATCGGCATCGGCGGGTCATCATTGGGCCCGCAGCTGGTGACGCAGGCGCTGGCGGGCTTCCACCATCCGCGCATCCAGTGCCATTACGTCGCCAATGTCGAGGCATCGGACCTCGAAGGAAAGCTCAAGGGGCTCTCACCCGAAACCACACTGTTCATCGTCGCGTCGAAAACTTTCACCACTGCCGAGACGATGCAGAACGCGAACATCGCGCGCAAATGGGTGCTGGACCATTACAAGGACGAACTGGCGATTGCGAAACACTTCGTCGCGGCCTCCACCAATGCGGCGGCCGTCAAGGCCTTTGGCATCGCAAAGGATAACAGCATCGTAGCCGTGTGGTGGAGGTATGCCAAAATATCCGCTGTCCGATCCAACCACATCATATAATATTCAGCGTGTTCTCAATATGGAATCTACAGTAGATTCTGTCGCACCGACCCCGATGCCGAACACGCTGGGCCGCTCGCCGAATTCCTGCGTCACCCAGCCGAAGATCGTCATGCCGGCGATGGCCGAGGTCATCGCGCCAAGATTGTAAATAGCCAATACTCGCCCCAATAACGTCGTCGGCGCAATCTCCT
>CAZNRN010000047.1:0-15418 GCA_964575605.1 uncultured Micavibrio sp.
ACCAGGTCCCTGCCTTGCTCCGGCAGCAATTTGATGGTGAGGCCGAGGCCCAGCAGGATGAACTAAAATTCCCCGATCTGCGCCAAGCCCGCCGACACGATAAGCCCGGTTTTGAGCGGATAGCCCGACAGCATGACCAGCAACATCGTTACAACATATTTCGCAGCAATGATGACGCCCAGCACCGCTAATACCTCCAACGGCTGCTGCACCAGCACTTTGGGGTTAAACAACATGCCGACGGCGACGAAGAACAGAACCGCAAAAGCATCCTGGAACGGCAGCGCACGGTTCGCGACCTCGTGGTTGAGGTCGGATTCCCTGATCATCATGCCGGCGAAAAAGGCGCCGAGCGCGAAAGACACACCGAATAGTTTTGCCGCCGCGAAGGCAATGCCCATGGACATGGCGAAGACCGCCAGCGTAAACAATTCGCGCGAACCCGTAGCCGTGACAGCCGAAAGGATGGCAGGCAACAGGCGTTTGCCCACCACCATCATGATGACGATGAACAGCAACACCTTGCCCAGCGCATAGGCAAGGTCTTTGCCCGCCTGCATATTGAAGCCGTCGGAGGCTCCTGCCAGTGCGGGGATAAGCACCATGGCCAAAATCATGGCCAGATCTTCCACCACCAGCCAGCCGATAGCGATCTTGCCCTTGATGGTTTGCATCAGGTTACGCTCTTCCATCGCACGCAACAGCACGACGGTGGATGCGACGGACAGGGCGAGGCCGAAGATAATGCCGGCTCCCCAACCCCAATTCCACCACCAATGCGCAAGCCCTGCGGCTCCCGGCGTGATGATGCCGATACGAACAAGCGCGCCGGTGAGCGCAATTTTCTTGACCTCGCCGAAATCACTAAGGGAAAAATGAAGCCCCACGCCGAACATCAGTAGCACGACGCCGATTTCCGAGAGTTCATTCGCTATCTGGATGTCGGCGACAAAGCCGGGCGTATAGGGGCCGATGCAGATGCCCGCAATCAGGTAGCCGACGATGGGGGAAATGCGCAATTTCGAACACACCATCCCCGCTGCAAAGGCAAAAGTAAGACCCATGGCGACGGTGGAAATCAGCGGTAAATCATGCGCAGCTGCCATTCGGCCTGTGATGTTCTGGGTTGGGGCTGTGTGCTGGATTTATTCTAACATATGTGGGGTACATAAAGCTACATAAACAGCATGAACAAGCATCCTCAACTTCTTCAAACAACACATCTATTTTATTCAACGGAGGGGGATTGATTTACCATTCGCAACGCTTTAAAAATTAGCTATGCAAAATAACTCCGCCGAAAAACCTGCTGACGAGCAGCATGCAGCGCCTGTCGCCGCGCCCAGCACTCCCATGATGACGCAATACATGGCGGTGAAGGAGCAGCATAAGGATTGCCTGCTCTTTTACCGCATGGGCGATTTTTACGAGCTGTTTTTTGACGATGCAGTGAAGGCATCCGCCGCGCTCGATATCACACTGACCAAACGCGGCGCACATCAAGGCGCGGAAATCCCTATGTGCGGCGTGCCCTGGCACAGTCACGAAGCCTACCTCGCCCGTCTTATCAAGCACGGATACAAAGTCGCCATCTGCGAGCAGGTGGAAACGCCTGAGGAAGCGAAGCAGCGCGGCGGCTACAAGGCGCTGGTGCGTCGCGATGTTGTGCGCGTGGTGACGGCCGGCACGCTGACAGAAGATACGCTGCTGGAGAAAAACGCGAACAATTACCTCGCCGCCATGGCCGAAGTCGGCGGCGCGGTGGGGATGGCATGGCTCGACCTCTCGACCGGGGATTTCACGTTGCAGCCAGTCTTGCCGCGCGATATCGGCGCGACGCTGGGCCGCGTCGACCCCGGTGAAATCCTGACCCCTGAAAAAATGACGCAGAACCCCGAACTGTTCGAGGTTTTCGCCGACTACCGCCAGCGCCTGACAGTCCAGCCCAACGCGCGTTTCGACAGCGAGAACGCGCGCAAGCGACTCGAGAAAATGTTCGGCGTTTCGACGCTGGAAAGCTTTGGCGGTTTCAGCCGCGCGGAAGTGGCCGCCGCGGGCACCTTGATCGACTATGTCGAACTGACGCAGAAGGGCAAGTTCCCCCGCCTCTCACCGCCCCGCCAGCTGCCGGCGGGATCGGTGATGGAGATTGACGCCGCCACACGCCGCAACCTCGAACTCACCCACACCATGAACGGCGAGCGCATCGGCAGCCTGCTGCATACCATCGACCGCACCGTGACCGGCGCGGGCGCGCGGTTGCTGGCCCGCCAGCTGGCCATGCCGCTGACCCAGCCTGTTGAAATCAACCGCCGCCTCGACATGGTGGAGTATTTCGTGACGCATGCGCCTTTGCGCGACGACACGCGCGGTTTTTTGCAACAATGCGCAGATATCGAACGCTCCCTCGCACGCCTCAGCCTTGACCGTGGCGGACCGCGAGACCTTGCTGCTATCCGCGATACCTTGTCACAAACAGTGGCGCTGCATCGCCTGATTGGCGGCAGCAAGGGCATCTTGCCCGAGGGCTTGCAAGCGGCGCTTGAGACGCTGGCGCTCTGGGGTTCGCATCATCCCCTCATCGACCAGCTGCAGCGCGCGCTGTCAGCGGACCTGCCCGTATTGACACGCGAGGGCGGGTTTATCGCAACGGGCTATTCGCCAAAGCTGGATGAATTCAAGATGCTGCGCGACGACAGCCGCCAACATATCGCAAGGCTTCAGGCCGAATACGTGCAATTAACGGGCGTCAATACGCTCAAGATCAAGCATAACAATGTTATCGGTTACTTCATCGAGGTCACCACGGCGAACGGCGACAAGCTGTTTGGCAATACGGCAAAGTTCATCCACCGCCAGACCATGGCGAATGCCGCACGCTTTACGACCGTCGAACTGTCGGAATTGGAGCGTAAAATCTCCGAAGCCGCCGAAAAATCCCTCGCGCTTGAACTGGAATTGTTCGCGCAACTTGCGCAATCCGTGCTGGCGCAGGGCGAAGTTATCGCCAAAACGGCGCATGCGCTGGCGGCGATCGATGTCGCCTCTGCGTTAGGCGACCTTGCCGCGCGCGGCGGGCTTGCGCGCCCAAAAGTCGACGACAGCCTTGCCTTCAGCATCGAAAGCGGCCGCCATCCGGTGGTCGAGGCCGCGCTGAAGCGCCAGAATGCCGAATTTGTGGCCAACGACTGCGCCTTTACCGATACCTCGCGTCTCTGGCTACTAACCGGCCCGAACATGGCGGGTAAATCGACGTTCCTGCGGCAGAACGCACTGATCGCGCTGCTGGCGCAAATCGGTTCCTATGTTCCCGCCGCCTCCGCGCATATCGGCGTTGTCGACCGTTTGTTCAGCCGCGTCGGCGCGGCGGACGATCTCGCGCGGGGGCGTTCGACCTTTATGGTCGAAATGGTCGAAACCGCGACCATCCTCAACCAGGCCTCCAGCCGCTCTCTCGTTATCCTCGACGAAATCGGACGCGGGACGGCGACGTTTGACGGCCTCTCTATCGCCTGGGCCTGCCTCGAATACCTGCATGAAGTTAACAAGTGCCGCGCACTTTTCGCGACGCATTACCACGAGCTGACCGGCCTCACTGCCAAGCTGCCGCGCCTGTCGTGCCATACGATGCGCGTGAAGGAATGGAAAGACAGCATCGTCTTCCTGCACGAAGTCGCCCCCGGCACAGCCGACCGTTCGTATGGTATCCATGTCGCGAAGCTTGCGGGCCTGCCGCCCGCTGTGCTGGC
The DNA here is from genome assembly GCA_964575605.1 of uncultured Micavibrio sp. Taxonomy (GTDB): domain Bacteria; phylum Pseudomonadota; class Alphaproteobacteria; order Micavibrionales; family UBA2020; genus JAPWJZ01. The sequence goes on from CAZNRN010000047.1 coordinate 3,750, forward strand.
GCGCGCCGAGGAAGTCTTGAAGACGCTTGAAAACCCTTCTACAGCGAAGCAAGGCCGCGCACTGGGTGCGGACCTCCCCCTCTTCTCCGCCGCGCCGCAGCAGCAGGTAAAGCGCGTTTCCGCCGTCGAAGAAGCGCTGAAAAACGTCAATCCCGACAGCATGAGCCCCCGCGAGGCACTTGATGTACTATATGCGCTCAAGGAAAAGCTGAAAGAAGATAAGTAAAACAATACCTTAGCAATAGTTTAGCCATTGACATAATTCATTTTTCTGGTAAACTATCTGCCCATGAGCACGCCGAAAGCCAAATCGCTGAAAGGAATTTTTGCCGCAGCCGCCTGCATGGGCAGCGCCGCCACTGCGATCAGCATGGTTGCGCCTATGTCTGCGCCCGTGGGCGCAGCAGGCGTTGCCGTCGGGGCCGTTGCCAGCATGATGGGCTCGCTCCTTAAGCGCAAGCAAGCACCTATCATGTCTAGCTTGGCGGAGGGGGCTATTCCCGCACCCGAACCCGAGGCTGAATTCGAAATTTCCGTCGAAACCGCCGCGCCCGTAAAGGCGATGAAGCGCATTCAGCTGCGCAGGTAATTTTTCATGGTCGCCGCATATAAAACCAGTTTTGATTTAAGCGAGTTCGACACGGCAAATGTCGAATACCTGCAAAAACACACCGGCATGAACGCGACCAGCGTCATCCATATCGCGCTATCGTTCTGCAAAACCTCGCTGGAACACCGCAAGGCAGGCCGCCATACCACGGTAAAATGCGGCTGGGGCTGCACCGACACGCTTAGCCATGGCAACGTCGCGCAGGCCTTCAACAACCGTTCGCCCGCGGCGCAGCAGGTCACTGTCAGCATGTACCGCACGGCCGATGCGCTGCAGGATATACATGATATCAAAAGCCTGATTGGCGCACAGACAGACGGCGTGGCCGTGGCCTATGCGCTGGCACTGTCGGTCGAGATGGTGCGCAAGATGGAAAGCGCAGATAAGGGCAAGACCGCGCGTATCTTTTATACGGCAACAAACCATCCGAATAAAACCGGATATACCTATACGCAGCCGCACCCGTTTGAAGTATCGGGCGGCAATAGTTTCCGCCGCAACAAACGCATTGTGCTGAAAGCGCTTTCCGTGCTCAACCCCTGGCGGGAGAAAGAGCCGTCGTTCGGCGTCGAACCCGCGCAACCGAAACCCGCCACACCCGGGCCCGAGCAGAACAACACACCTGACTCCGCCGAGCCGGAAAAGCCGGAAATCAACACCGACGCCATCCAGAACGGCTCCGACAAGGAAATCAAGGCGCTGAAGCCGATGACGTTCAAGCCGAATAAATTGAACCTGTGAGGCGTTCCTTATTTCGCCAGCGCCAATGCAACGCCGCTGTTGCCAGCCCGCTTGCAATGAAGAGAATTAGCTCCGGATATCCAACGGGTGGCATGATATCAAGACAATCACCCGCACAATCGTGTTCCTGCGTGAAATAAAAAGCGCCGTTACACCCCGCTATAACTCCGCCTGTCAGCGCATATACAAGGAAACTAGGCGTTTTCTTGTTCCAAGCCCAAAGACTCCATACGAAAAACAACAAGAGCCCTGGTGCAGCCAGATAATGCCCGAGCAAATTGCCGATGATTGCGCCAAAAGTCAGCATGAGAAGAATACTCGAAGGCGTCTGGTGGGTAGAATGCGATGCGAATTCGGCATAAATCACATATACGCAAGAAGTGAAGCATGTCGCCGTTAGCGAGGCAAAAAGAAGCTGAAAAATCCTGAATACAAAGATGAAACCTCTGTTGCTCGCAAGAAATAAAATGATATCGAAAAACATGGCTGCCTCGTGACGTTGATGTCATGTTAAAATGCCAGCCGTATATGCAAAAAAGATGACGAAATATTGACGAGTTCGCGCTGATTTAGCTCAAAATCATTTCATCGTGTAGAAAACAGGCCTTGCCCCCGGCTGTTCCATGAAACGTAAACCCTTGACAGGCGAAAGCCATGACGGCGGTTTTTTGGCGAGCCAGCTGCCTTTAGGTGATTGGATGGGGCAATAGAGTACGCTGTCGACCTTCCGTGCTCCAAGAAGCTTGCGGGCCTGCGCGGCGTCGGGGGCCGTGGCGATGGCTTTCATCTCGCGCATGGCTTTGCCCTCGCGGTGATATTCGCCTGCGATGATGCGGTACGGCGTGAAGAATAAAATATCGCCGCCGACTTCGGCGGGCGCGTAAATGATACGCGGCTTGCTGCCCGCAAGTTTCTGCAGCTGCTGTGTCTGTATCACATACCGCATTTGTGACTGGCAGGCCCAGGCATCGCGGTCGGGGTTGGCGTCGAATGGCAGGCCGATCGCCATGACGACTGCACAGCATCCAAGTAAAAACGCATAGGGACGCAGGGGCTTATCGAGTGTACGTATCATGCGCATGGCATAGACGGGCAGCAAAGACGCAATCACCAGCATTGCCACCGCCTGCGCGTAATAGGTGAAGCGACCCTGAAAGAGCATCAGGCAGCAAGAGCCTGCCAGCACTGCACCGAGCGCGGCATCTTCAGGCTTGCCGCGCCTGAGGCCTAGCAGAAGGGCGAGCGCCAGCAAGGGCTGCCAGATATGCTGTAGAGCCATCGTCCAACCAAGGTTCAAGAGCGGTTTAGCTTCGGTGACCGAGGGAAAGAATTCCTGCGTAATAAAGGGGTCTGCGTCCACAAGCGGCCCGCGCGCGATTTTGGGGAACAGGAACAGTTCAAGTCCCACCGCTGCAAGCGCCGCAAGCGCCGCAGCCGCGAAACGTATGTTGAAGGGCTGCGTCACGATTTTTTTACATGATACAAGCCAGGCTCCGCCGGCAATTAAGGCAAGTGCAGCGACATAAGGGATGGAAAGCGTATCATAAACGATATGCGTGAAATATTGCGCGGGTGGTAGCTCGATTGCCAGCGCGGCCGCCGCCGTTGCCACGGTTGTCACCGTCATTAGCGCAAAAGGCCGCAAACCGTCAGGACGTACAAGCGCGGAATATCCGGCAACGGCATAGACGATAGCCACAGGCGCAAGGCTTTCCAGCCCCACCCACAACATCACACCCAGCATGACGCCAGCTACAGCCCCGCTGCGTTGTGTCAGGGGCTTGGCCAGTAACGCCAGCACACCGCACCACATAATAATTATAATAGAATGGTGGTCGACATCGCCTGGCGTGAAATAAGGCGCGAGCGGACTTACCGCCAGCAGGAAAACCAGCGTGAAAAGCACATGCACGCTGTTGAAACGCGCGAGCGCCCCCTTGGCCAGCAACGCGAAAGCCACGATACCCAGCATCGCAGGCAGCCATGCGGCCGCAACCATCAACCGTGTTTCTTCAAGCCAACCCGTCGGGGTGAATGCATGGAAGAGTGAAATCAACGCATCCATAGGACGCGTCCAGTGCATCTCCACCCCCCCCAAAGGCGCATTCGTGTTGCGCAGCGTATGGTCGTAAAAATCGCCGCCACCCAGCCACTGACGTACCTGCAGCAGGCGTACCCAAATGTCGGTATCGGCGGGACCCAATTCGTTTTTCAGGTTGGGCCATGCCATGACCTCCTGTTGCCGCTGCCATGCACTATGCAGCAAGGCGATCACAGGCAAGGCGCAGGCGAACAAACGCCAGAGATTTTTGCGGAAAAACGTCGCGGCCGACTGCATTAAATACCCCCGCCGCCAGTATGGGCCAACGGTGGGATAAAATCAAACAGGTGAAACAGGATCAGCTTTTACGGTCGCCGGTAAACATTTGCTCGGCCTGCGTCAGCATTTCGTTATAGGCAAGCTTGTTCCAGGCAGCCTCGAACTTCAGCCGGCGGTTCTGGCATTGCTCGAGGTATTCTTTTCTGGAGATAGCACCGTCTCTGTATTCACGCGCCTGCTCGTAAGCCTCGCGGCGGGTTTCCCTGACCAGTTTCGGCGAAATGGCGTTGGGGATGACGTAGCGATCAACCAACCGGTCGATGCAGGTCGAAACCTGCACAGCTTCATGCGGCTCGGGCGGTTTCTGGCCGACGCCGCATTCGGTCTTGGTCATGTCTGCGACTTTCGTCCAACCTGCTTTCTCCGCGATGCGTTTAGTGGGAGAGTTCCGGTTATCGGACATCTGTTGCGTGCCGGAGCAGGCGCCCAACGAGATTAGCAAGACAGCGGTTACGGCATGAATGAACCTCATATCCCGTCAATGCGCTACATAAAGGAGAGTTCCCTACCCTTCACGATTTTAAAAGCTTTTGGAACAATATTGCGTGAGAGGGGTTGGCGTTTTACGAACGGCCGAATACGGCCCCGCAACCTTAGCTCACGAAGGAAAACATCATGAAAACCAAAACGATCACAGCCCTGCTGGACACCCGCTCCGAGACCGACGAGGTCCTCGCAAAGCTGGAAAACGCAGGCTTTTCCGACAGCCAAGTGGCAATCCTGATGACGGAAGACGTCCGCAGCCGCCACTTCAAAATCACTGAAAACACCAAAGCCGCTGAAGGCGCAGTTGCCGGTGCCGGCATCGCCGGCCTCGCCGCAGCACTTTACATGGCAATCGGTGCAACCGGTACCGTGCTAATCCCCGGCCTGAACATCATCGCAGCCGGTTACCTCGTCAGCGCCCTGGCGGGCCTTGGCGCAGGCGCAGCGGCTGGCGGCCTGATTGGCGCGCTCGTTGGTGCCGGCGTACCCGAGCACGAAGCAAAAACCTACCAGAAAAAGATGGAGCATGACGGCAGCGTCCTCCTCGCCGTACAGGTCGACACCGATGCACAGGAAGACCTTGTCAAGGCTCTGCTCGAGAGCGCACATGCCCATGACATCAAGGCACTGAGCGCCTCGAAACCGACCGAGAATTATGCGCGATAAGAAGCCTTTTAACGGGGTGTAAATCGCCGTAAAAAGTGAAAGGCTCCTTCTCCCTGGAAGGGGCCTTTCATCATTTCTTTTTGAAAACGATCGGCCTGCGCACTGTCAGGTTTTCGAGAAGCTCGTAGGACGGCGGCAGGTCGGGCTCGCTGCTGTCATTCACCGGCGTCATAGTTTTAGCGTTGAACTGGCGCGAGATGGTCATGTATTTGCGCGGGTTGTTATCCACCGCGCGGCGCAGCATCAATTTAAGCGATGTGCCATGGTCGTTATCATGACGATGGATGGCAGCGACGGTCCATTCTCCGGCGGTCGCGCGGCTGAAAGCGTCGTTTTTATTCTCGGAAAGGTCGCGGCAGAATATTTTCGCGCCGACTTTCAGGAAATCGGGCACACTACCCGGAATTTCCTTTACGCGCGCGGCCTCGTAAACCATATCCTTGCCGCTTTTGAAGGCAAGATAGAGTACGCTATCCATGCGCCTGCCCGCGACAAAGGGCACCTGCAGCGAAAAATCCTTCACAGTTTCCTCGCGGCCGTCGACGGAAACGACAGCACCGCGGAAAATGAAATCGGGAATATCGTCAGATTTCATGCCCATTATTTAGGCCGGAACTGCAACGGCTGGCTGCGGACAGATATCGCCTGCTTGGTCTGCTCGGGCGTCGGGTCGTAATTGACAGGCACCATGCTGGCCGCATTGAAATCGCGCATGGAGTAGTGCGGCGGCGTACCGACTTTCAGCGTCAAGCTCAGGCGCGGGCGGCGGTTTTTTTCTTTCACTATTTCATAGCTGGAGATAGTCCATTCCAGCACAGGCGGCATCCCGTGACGGCGACCGCCTTTGGGGTCGGTAACGCGAAGCTTTGCCCCTACCTCGATGAACGGCGGTACCCGGCCCCAGATGCGTTTGACAATGCGCGGGTCATACTTCACGCTCCGTCCGCTCTCAAAATGCAGGATCAAGCCCTTGTTGGGCCCGCGGTTGCGCTTTTCCAGATCTTGAATCGTTTCCTCGCGCCCATCGACCCTTACGTCGGCGCCCCTGAACAGGAACTCGGATAGTTTGCGCGTCATGATGGCGGCCCTGGTTTACGGCTTGAAGGGGTCAATAACCTTCTTGATTTCAGCGGGCGGCGTTGCGGGCTGCTGCGCGTTGTCGTTGGACGACGGTGCAACTGGCGCATTTGGCTGCTGTTGCAGATAGGGGCCGTATTCCTTTTCAAGCGCGGTATAGAACAGCTTGAGCGAACGTATCTGGCTGTCGGTCGCATGCGCCCAGTTGTTCTTTTTCTTCGGGTCCGCGCTGGCGCGGTCGTCTTCAATCTTTTGCAGCTCGGCGCGCGCCTTGGCAACCGTCATCCACGGCACGCCTGTGTCGGGGTTCAGGATGTGGGCGGCGATAAAGCGGCGCATCGCTTCCTGTTTTTCCTCGGCCAGCTCTTCGGGCGCGTGTTCGAAAACGATACGGCCCGCGAATTTGACGAAGCGGCGGATGGAGGGCTCTTCCTCCATTTCCTTTTCAAAACGGGTATAGAAGTCTTTCACAAGGCCCGCGGCGTCTTTCCACGATTTTGCCTGGGCGAATTCTTTTTTCCACTGCTCCAGCTTGCCCTTTACAGGCTCCTGCAGCTCGTTGAAGATGCCTTCTTCAGGCTGCTCGGTATGCGCATGGGGCGCTTTTGCGGTCGCCTCTTTCGCCAGTCGGGCGGCCTCGGCCAGGTTTTCCTGGAACTGCTTGTTTGCGCGCAGCGCGTCGGCGCGGGCATTCGCCAGTTTCTCGTCGAAATCCTTCGGCATGACGGGAGCCGCCATTTCGACGGTCGCGATAAGGGGTTGCTCGGAGCGGCGCAGTTTGCGGAAAGGCTTGGGCGGATAAGGCTGGCCTTTGGCAGGTTTTTTGTCTGCGTCGATAAAGATCTGTTTCAACTGCTCGACCGTCATGTTCATGTAGGGGGCCGGATCATAAGCGAGGTCGAAGAGCAGTTCGGTGTTGCCAGAGCCATTGCGGCGGCCGACGGAGGTCACCGCCATACCCTTGTTCTTGCCGTAAGCGACGGTGGTCAGGTTGAAGACCTTGTTGTTCGCGATGAAATCGTCGACGCCATCGGTGGTGGAAAGTTTCAGCAGGTGTTCCCAGACGTCGGGGGCGACTTTTTTGAGCATTTTGCCGACGCCCACGGTGGCGCGAATGTCGTTCATTGCGTCATGGGCTTCGTCAGCGCTGAGCGCGACGCCGTTCTGCGAGGCGACGTTCATCAGCTTGAGGCTTGGATAGCCTTGGTCGTTCATAATATCTAGCTTCAGTGCGCCCGGCATCCAGGCCTGCACGGCCTTGACCACGACCATCAGGTCATGGCGCGCGTTGCATTCGCCTGTTTTGGGATCGCGCGCGGTGGTGGTATCGGGATCCAGCAGGTTCATGTGGAAGTTGGCGGCCAAAACTTCGTCGTCATACCCCTGCGTGTTATAGCCCGAAAAGACCACGGGCCATTTCTGCGCCCTGATCCACTGGTCGACTTCTTGCATCATTTCGAAGTGGGAATTCTTGCTGGCTTTCAGCACATCCGGGGTAAAGCCGGTGGTGAGCATGGCGCCCGGCGCGGGCACGACCCACGGCGAACGGCGGCAGTCGATCTTCTTGGCCGACAGAATATTCATGTCGCCGTCGGTAAAAATAAGCCCCATCTGGAAAATCTGGCTGAAGCCTTTTTCGAGGCCAGAGGTTTCCGTATCGTAAAAGATAAACATGGTGCCTGCCTTCCACGCGCCTGTGCGGGCGTAATTTATGTTTGTTATTAGGTGATTATTAGATACCATCTTTCCGTGCCTTCCGCACCTGAAAAAGGCACTTTAGGGAAATAAATTCACGGCTGCCATGAACCCTGGAACAAAAACTCCCGCCGCCTTGAAAGACAATGATATTTCAAATAATATCAATGAAATAATTAACAGCTTTAAAGTTAAGAAGAAAGAGCTGATGAGCTCGATGGATGCCGCGGCGGCACCTTGGACCGGCGGAATCTTCCCTAATATTCTTTCGCTGGCTGTGGACGAGACAATTGTAGAAGTTGCGGATGAGCTAGCCGCCACCTTAAAAAAACGGCCCGTAGACCTGCCGTGCGTCGTCGCTGTCGGCGGTTATGGCCGGCAGGAACTCGCACCCTTCTCGGACATCGACGTGCTTTTCGTGAGCGAGGGCGAACTGTCTTCTGCAGGCAAGAAATTCTTGACACAGATGGGTACGGCATTCTGGAATTCGGGGCAGAAACTCGCCTATTCCGTCCGCACCCTCGCCGAGTGCGTCGAAGCCATGGGCAGCGACCTGCACTTCCTGACCTCCCTGCTGGAAAAGCGTCTGGTCTGGGGCAGCAAGACGGTGTTCAAGAAACTGGACACCACTTTCGCGAAATACCGCGAGGCAACCCCCGCCGGCGTCTTCATCGCGGCAAAACTGGCCGAGCAGGAAGCGCGGCACAAGAAAATGGGAGACAGCCGTTACCAGCTGCAGCCCAATATCAAAGAAAGCAAGGGCGCGTTGCGCGATATCCAGACGCTGCTCTGGCTTGCGAATTTCCTCTATGGCGCCACAACGCCGCGCGGGCTGGTAGAGAAAAATATCCTTACGCCGCAGGAAGCCAAGCGGCTGGAAGAAGCCCAAGGCTTTTACTGGAACGTGCGCTGCCACCTGCATGCCCTGACCGGCCGGCATGATGACAGGCTGTCTTTCGACATCCAGCCCGATATCGCGACGCGCATGGGATATACGGATGGCGAGCCCAACCGTCGCGCCGAAAAATTCATGAAGGATTATTTCCGCCGCGCTGCCGAAATCGGCCATTTGACACGCACAATCTGCGCGGACATGGAGGCGCGATCTCTGGGCGGTGGCGCGACGGCCGGCACACGCAAGGCGGCGATCGAGGATATGCTGGAAGGCTTTCCGCTGCTGAATAACCGCCTGGCGGTTAACGACGCGCTGCATTTTAAACGCAACCCGTCAGAAATTCTCCGCATTTTTCGCGCCAGCCAGATAACCGGGCACGATATCCACCCGGATGCGTTGCGCGCATTGCGCGCCGCCCTGCCCTCGGCAAAACTTCACGAAGACGCGGAGGCGCATCGCATATTCCTGCTGATATTACTGGATGAAAAAAATGCCGAGCAAACCCTGCGCAGGCTTAATGAAGCAGGCGTGCTGGTGGCACTGATACCGGACTTCGAAAATATCTTCGCCCATATGCAGTACGACATGTACCATACCTACACGGCGGACGAGCATACACTCCGCGCCGTCGGCATGATGCACAAGCTGGAGAACGGCGAACTAGCCGACAGCGCGCCGCTGGCCACCGAATTGTTCCGTAAAATACAATCACGGCGCGCGCTTTATACTGCCATGTTCCTGCATGATATCGCCAAGGGCACAGGCGGCATGCATTCAACGCGGGGGGCAGAGATTGCGAAAGCCACCTGCCCTGCCCTCGGCCTGTCGGATGAAGAGGCAGAGACAGTTGCATGGCTGGTCGAAATGCACCTGTTGATGACGCACACAGCTTTCAAGCGCGACATCAACGATCCTAAAACGGTTGAAGATTTTATCGGCTACGTGCAATCGCCCGAGCGCCTGAAACTGCTCACCATCCTCACCACTGCCGATATCATGGCCGTGGGACCTGATAAATGGAACAACTGGAAAGCGGGGTTGCTCACTGAACTTTATTACAAAACTTTCGAGCACATGTCGGGCACACCGCAAGACCCCGACGATGACGACCAATTCATCATCGTGCAAAAACAAGTGCGCCGTATGATTGGCGCGCATACCGACGCGCTACAGCACCTGGCGGACTACGCACCGAAATATTTCTGGCTGAGCTTCGGCGTCGAGGCGATCGCGGGTTTCGTCCATGCCATGCATAGCCATACCGGCAAAGATGACACTGTCATCAAAATCTCGCCAAACCCGCAGCATGATTTTACCGAGGTATTTGTCTTTACACCCGACCGTAAAGGCCTTTTCGCCACGCTGTCAGGCGCGATGGCGGCCGCGGGCGCGTCGATCGCGGATGCACGGATTTTCACCCTTACCAATGGACGCGCACTTGACGTCTTCCAGATACAGGATCTCAACGGCCATGTGTATGAGAACACGAACTTCCTGCAAAAAACGCTGAAGGCCGCGCTGGCGGGCAATATCGACCTCGCGGCCGAGATTGCCGAGCGCCGCCGCACAGCGCCGCGCAAGGGCCAGCATATCAAGGTGCCGCCCCGGGTTATCCTCGACAACAACGCCAGCACCAGCAACACCGTCGTCGAGGTAAACGGAAAGGATCGCCCGGGTTTCCTTTACGACGTCACCTCCACCATCACAAAGGCAGGCCTGCAAATCTCAGCCGCAAAAATCACCACCTTCGGCAGCCGCGCAGTCGACGTTTTCTACGTCAAAGATGCTTTCGGCCTGAAGGTGCTCCACAGGGCAAAACTGGCCGAGTTGGAAAAGACCCTGATTGAGGTATTGGATAGGACTTAAACAAGCCTTTTCAATAGGTTGGATTATAAATTACCAATGATTAATTATGTATAGTATAATATATTAGGGTGGTATTTTCGAAGGGGCCTTCCTTAACCAATGCCGGATAGCGACAAGCCAGTTTCGCGTTTTGCCGCGGCACCAGCGCCGGAACCAGATCCGGAGCAGCTGGTATTGCGCGAAGATGCAGTCCGCGCCGCGCTCCTGACCGCCGGGCAAAATGATTTCGCCCGCATCGCCCGTACGGTGCGCAACGATTATTCTGAACAGCTTGAAGATACGGGCGCACGCATCACCCGCTATATGCGCCGCGAACAGGGCGAAGGCGCCAGCGCCACTTATATGGACCCAAACCAGTATACCGCCGGCGTCGCGCTTGGCATGAGCGACAACGAGGTCACCCGCGCCCTTCTGCAACAGCAGGGCGTGGCTATTCCCGACGACAAGACCGTGAACAATATTTCGGAAGCAATGCGCGCGTCCTACAGGTTCCCTTTCAGCTCGGGTAACGGTAGCGACACCACAGAAACGCAAAACCCGCGCGCAAACGGCATCGATTACTACACCAACAAACCGAATGTCTGCGTGATCGTACCGCCTTCGGCTTACTACCCTTCAATCCTGCAAATCCCCGGCATGACGCGGGAGCAAAACCTCGAATTCATTAACCTGCATGAAAGCGCGCATTGCCGCGACACGCAGAACAAGTTTGCAGGCCTCGACAAAGCGCAGATCGAAAACTTCGATACCGACAAGCCCGAAACTGCCATCGGTAACAAGGACAGGCTGACAGCGCTGTCGATCGTCAACCGCCAGGAAGCCTATGCGGACGTAAGTTCGATCATCACAATGGTGCGCAAGGGCGCTGACCCGAAAATCATCGACGGGCTGATCGAATGGCGCAAGGATACGGGCGATGTCGACCATATGAGCATTGCGGCGCTGCAGGATCTGAAACGCACAATCGACACCATGGGCGTCAAAGAATTACGTCGTATGGACGACGATAAGGCAAACGAACTCGCCAACACCATCGCCGCGCGCAACTCGCCCGAACCCGCCGTGGTTGAAAAAATCATCCAGTACACGACCGGCACAGCTGCCGAGCGTCGCGACATGCTGGTTCTGCAACGTGATAATCCCGATATGCAGAAGGCAGTCGAATACCTGAAGGCCTATAACCTGCCCCCGCCAAAAGACCCGACGGCAAAGCCGACGCCGAGATCCCGGGGCGGCCAGGACGAGCCGGCATA
>CAZNRN010000048.1:0-14604 GCA_964575605.1 uncultured Micavibrio sp.
TCCGCCAGCTCCCAGATGCGGTCGATGCTTTCGGGGGTGGGCTTGATTTTATAATCCTTGTTCGCCATGGCGGGCTCCTTTGGTTGGGGGCTCAAAGGACAATGTTTTGCGGGGGAAGGGGGTTCCGCCTGACTTCCCTCTCCTGCAAGGGGAGAGGGGATTCTTTTTGGAGCCGAATAAGCACTAAAACACCATGCCGCCGACGGGCGGCATCCGGTGCGGCCGTCAGGCCGCCTTTGAGGTGGCTGCGATTAAGTCGCGGCGATGCCGCGAACCGGACCCCGCCCTTCGGCGGGGTGGTGTGGGATGACCAAATTTGATCTAGCCCCTTGCATGTAACCGTGCGATCATAGGCCGCAACTGCCTGGATATGCCTGACACCATGTAAAATACGAGAAGGTAAGAAATCCTAGCACTCCTGCCGACGAACAAGCGATTGCAAGGGTGTTCTTATTCTTTTGCGCTTGCCAAATAGGTGCGACAACAGAAAATATTAGCATTAAAATAGGAAGCCATACGTAGAAGTAAGGAAAAACCGGCCCCTCACCTTTAAAGTTAATTGAAAAAACCAACAGCCATAAGCCAGAATTAATAAGGCTTATGAAGTAAACAAAAAGTTTTATGCCTACAGATTTTAACTTCTCATTCATTCCAGCTTACTTATACGCCACTTCCAGCACCTCATAAGCCTTCGTCCCCTTCGGCGTGGTGACTTCGACGCTGTCGCCTTTTTGTTTGCCGATGAGGGCGCGGGGGAGGGGGGCGGTTAAGGCCAGCAAACCCTTCTCGATGTCGGCTTCGTATTCGCCGACGATCTGGAATTGCTGTTCGGTGTCGGTGTCTTCGTCGACGACTTTGACGTGCGCGCCGAACTTGATGACATTGCCGGCGATCTTGGTCGTGTCGATGACTTCGGCGCGGGAGATTTTGTCTTCAAGTTCCAGCAGGCGGCCTTCGATGAAGCTCTGCTTTTCGCGCGCGGCGTGGTACTCGGCGTTCTCGGAAAGGTCGCCGTGCGAACGCGCTTCGGCGATCGCCTCGATGATGGCGGGGCGCTCGACCGATTTCAGGTGCTTGATTTCTTCTTCAAGACGCTGATAGCCCTTGGCGGTCATCGGGATTTTTTGAATAGACATGGTGCTTATCCTTGTTCTCTTTAAAAACGAATAAATCCCCCGTCATGCACGGTTGGCGTGCATCGGGGGAATGCGGGTGGTGCCTAAAACTTACGCCGCCTTGAGGTATTCCTGCAGCGACTTCACATCGAACGGGCCCGAGTTGCGGAGCGAGGCGATGGCATCGACTGCCGCCTTCGCCCCGGGGATCGTCGTGTAGTAAGGGATTTTATTCTGTAACGCCGCGCGGCGCAAGTTAAAGTCATCAACCACAGCTTGCGGGCCGTCGGTTGTATTGAGCATTAACGCGATGTCGCCGTTGATCATGGAATCGATGATATGTGGTTGACCTTCATGGACTTTATTGACTTTACGGGCCCTGATTCCAGCCTCGACCAGGTGCCGTGCCGTGCCGCCCGTGGCGACGATGTTGAAGCCCATATCGGCCAGGCGGACGGCCAGCGGGATAATCATGTTCTTGTCAGAATCACGTACCGAGATGAAGACGGTGCCGGAAAGCGGCAGTTTGGAGCCTGCCCCGATACGGGCCTTGGCGAAGGCGCGGCGGAAGTCGCGGTCGATGCCCATGACCTCGCCGGTCGATTTCATTTCGGGGCCCAGCACGGCGTCGACCTTGGGGAAGCGGGCGAAGGGGAAGACGGGCACCTTGACGGCGACGTGGTCGAACTTGCGGTGGTGGACCGTGCCGTCGGCCTTCAGCGCGGCGATTTTTTCGCCCGTCATGATGCGCGTGGCGGCCTTGATGACCGGCACGCCCGTCGCCTTGGCGACGAAGGGCACGGTGCGCGACGCGCGGGGGTTCACCTCGAGCACGAAGATGTCGTAGTGGTCGAGGTTGGCGGGGTCGCGGCTTTGCTTGACGGCGAATTGCACGTTCATCAGGCCGACGACGCCCAGCGCCTTGGCCAGCGTCATCGTCTGGTCCATCAGGTCGATGACGATTTCCTGCCGCAGCGAATAGGGCGGCAGCGAACAGGTGCTGTCGCCGGAATGGATGCCCGCTTCCTCGATATGCTCCATGACGCCGGCGATGAAAACTTCCTTGCCGTCGCAGAGCGCGTCGACGTCGACCTCGATGCAGTTCTGCAGGTAGTTGTCGATCAGCACGGGGTTGTCGCCGGATACCTGCACGGCGGTGGTGATGTAACGCTGCAGGCCTTCCATGTCGTGGACGATTTCCATGCCGCGCCCGCCAAGCACGTAAGAAGGGCGTAATACCAACGGGAAGCCCACATCATGGGCGACGCGTTCGGCTTCCTCGGCCGAGCGCGCGATGCCGTTCGAGGGTTGACGGAGTTTGATTTTATGGATGAGTTTCGCAAAACGTTCGCGGTCTTCGGCAAGGTCGATCGCATCCGGGCTGGTGCCCAGGATTTTTATGCCCGCGCGTTCCAGCTCGTGGCAGAGCTTCAGCGGCGTCTGGCCGCCCAGCTGCACGATTACGCCCAGCACCTCGCCCTTTTCCTGTTCGGCGTGGATGATGTCCATCACCTTTTCGGCCGTGATCGGCTCGAAATACAGGCGGTCGGAGGTGTCGTAGTCGGTCGAGACCGTTTCGGGGTTGCAGTTGATCATGATGCTCTCGATGCCCTTGTCGCGCAGCGCGAAGGAGGCATGGACGCAGCAATAATCGAATTCGATGCCCTGCCCGATGCGGTTGGGGCCGGAGCCGATGATGACGACTTTCTTCTTGTCAGACGGCGCGGCCTCGCAGGCGCCCAGCTGAACGCCGTTGGCCTCGAAGGTCGAGTACATGTAAGACGTGTTGGACGGGAATTCGGCGGAGCAGGTGTCGACGCGCTTGAATACCGGCTTCACGCCTGCCTTGTGGCGCTGCTTTGTGACGTCTTCGGTTTTTTTTCCGGTCAGCTCGGCGATGCGGGCGTCGGAGAAACCCAGCTGTTTCGTCTCCATCCATTCGGTGAAGTTCTTGGGAACCCCGTGTTTTTTAAGGTGTTCTTCGTGGTCGACAAGGCCCTTGATACGCTCGAGGAACCATTTGTCGAACTTGCAGTGCTTGTAGATTTCATCAATCGTGAAGCCGTGGCGGAAGGCCTGTGCGATGACAAGGATGCGGTCGGGGCGCGGCTGCGACAGGGCGGCCACGACATGCTGCTCGTTGTAATCGACGCCGGCGGGCACCAGCTGCATTTCCTTCAATCCGGTCAGGCCGGTTTCGAGGGAGCAGAGCGCCTTTTGCAGCGACTCTTCAAACGTGCGGCCCATGGCCATGACTTCGCCCACCGATTTCATCGAGGTGGTGAGGAAGGCCTCCGTCCCGCGGAATTTCTCGAAATTGAAGCGCGGAATTTTGGTGACGACGTAGTCGATGGTCGGCTCGAACGACACGGGCGTGGTGCCGGTGATGTCGTTTTTAAGCTCGTCCAGCGTATAACCGACCGCGAGCTTGGCCGCGACCTTGGCAATCGGGAAGCCGGTGGCCTTGGAGGCGAGCGCCGACGAGCGGCTGACGCGCGGGTTCATTTCAATCACAACAAGGCGGCCGTCTTTCGGGTTGACGGCGAACTGCACGTTCGAGCCGCCGGTTTCGATGCCGATGCCGCGCAGCACGGCGATCGAGGCGTTGCGCATCACCTGGTATTCCTTGTCGGTGAGGGTCAGGGCGGGCGCGACGGTGATGCTGTCGCCGGTATGGATGCCCATGGGGTCGATGTTTTCGATCGAGCAGATGATGATGCAGTTGTCGGCCTTGTCGCGCACGACTTCCATCTCGTACTCTTTCCAGCCGAGGACGGATTCCTCGATCAGGATCTGCTTGATGGGCGAGGCCTTGAGGCCCTGCTGCACGATCGTTTCGTATTCGTTGCGGTTGTAAGCGATGCCGCCGCCCGTGCCGCCCAGCGTGAAGGAGGGGCGGATGATGGCGGGCAGGCCGACGTATTCCAGCGTTTCCATCGCGTCGCTGTAGTTGTTGACGGTGCGGCCCTTGGCGCATTCGAGGCCGAGTTCTTCCATCTTCTTTTTAAACAGGTCGCGGTCTTCGGCCAGCTCGATGGCTTTTTCCTTGGCGCCGATCAGCTCGATGCCGAGTTTTTGCAGCGTGCCATCCTTGGCGAGCGCCAGCGCGGTGTTCAGCGCTGTCTGGCCGCCCATGGTGGGCAGCAGGGCGTCGGGTTTTTCTTTCTCGAGGATTTTGGCGACGATGTCGGGCGTGATGGGCTCGATGTACGTCGCATCCGCCAGGTTCGGGTCGGTCATGATGGTGGCGGGGTTCGAATTGATCAGGATGACCCTGTACCCTTCGTCCTTCAGCGCCTTGCAGGCTTGCGTGCCGGAGTAATCGAACTCGCAGGCCTGGCCAATAATAATGGGCCCAGCGCCGATGATGGCGATGGATTTGATGTCCGTGCGTTTTGGCATGAGGACCGCTTCCCTGAATGCGAGGTGATTTTGATGAAACTACGGCACGGGGCAGGCGGCGTCAAGTGCCGGTTTTGCTTTGTTTACAGGGCAAAATCGCGCTTGCGGGTGCAGGAGGGGGCGGGTTATAATGGGTCTTCGTCGCAGCGTTCCACCGGAAACCCCGATGTCTGTCCAGCCTGCTGCAACCCCGTTTTTAAACCGCAAAATCACCGGATGCGCCGCGCTGGCCTGGCTGTGGCTATGGACGATTGTTGGTTACCTCAGCTTCACGCGCTTCTGCCTGATCGGTTATTGCCCCAAGGGTGGCGGACTGGACCGCATGAATTTCATCATCGGCCACGATTTCGTGAATATCTGGGCCTCGGGGCGGCTCGCGCTCGAAGGCAAGCTCGCGACCGTTTATTCCTGGTTCGGCTATGCGGGAGAGCTGAAAACGATGCTGATATCTGGCATCGACCGTCTTGGGCATTACCACTTTTCGTATCCCCCGCATATCATCCTGCTGCTGCTGGTCTTCGGCTTTGCACCGTATTTTTATGCGCTGGCAATCTGGACATTGTCGGGCGCGGCCGCATGGGTGGCGGCGGTCAGGGCAGGGGATGTGAAGCTGCCCGCATGGGCGATGCTGCTGCTGGTGCTGAGCCCTGCTGCGGTATTCAACGCGATTGCGGGGCAGAACGGATTCTTTACGGCGGCATTCTTTCTGGGCGGGCTTTACCTGAGCGAACGCGCGCCGCGCCGCGCGGGGGTATTGATAGGGCTGCTGACGGTGAAGCCGCATCTGGGCATCCTGATACCCTTTGTCTTGATTTTAAGGCGCAACTGGGCGTGTTTCATCAGCGCGGCGGTGACGACGGCGGTGCTGGTGATGGCCAGCTACGTTTTCTGGGGCGTCGAGCCGTGGCGGCTGTTCATCACCGAAACCGTACCGAACATGTCGGAAATGATGAAGCGCGACCTTCCCTACATCATGATGCCGGGCGTTTACACCACGGCGCTGATGGCCAAGGGCGGCCCTTCGGCAGGCCAGATTGTTGTCTGGGGCCTGTTGCAGGCGGCGGTGTCGGCCTGGGTCTTCTTCGCCAGCCTGCAGGCGGTGCGCAAGGAAGGCATTACGCCGCGCGCGGTTTTCATGCTGTCACTTGCGGCGCTGCTGGTGACGCCTTATTGCTTCAACTACGACATGCTGGCGATCATGGGGGCGATGGCGGTTTATTTGGCCGTGACGCCCGCGTTGCCGATGGTTGTCTATTTCATCTATGCGCTGCTCTGGGCGCTGCCGATGCTGGTGTTCGAGATCAAGTATGCGGGGCTGCCCTTTGCCTGCATGATCCTGCTGGCGGCTTTTGCCACGCTGGCGCTTCAGCGTATCAACGCACCCAGCAAGTCGCTGTAATCATCCGTCCACAGCCGTTTTTGATCGACCGGCAGTTTCAGCCAGCCCATGTCGGACAGCGGCTCCATGCTCACGCCCGGCCGCCCTAGCGCCACCCAGCGGCTGGGCGTGGCGTAGGGCAGGTTCTCTCCCGGTATATCGAGTACGATGCGCGATTTCAATCCCAGCGCCTCCGCATTGCGCACGATGACGGGGCCAAGGTCGAAATAGCGGTTGGACAGGTTGAACAGCAGGATGCCGCCGGCGTTGAGCCGCTCGAGGTATTGCTTCATCGCCTCGAGCGTCAGCAGGTGGGTGGGGATGGTGTCGGACGAAAAGGCGTCCAGCATGATCAGGTCGTAGCTTGCCGTGCTGCGCGCCAGTTCCAGCCGTCCGTCGCCCAGCACGATTTCGGGCGCGCGCCTGCCCTTGCAGGCGGACAGGAAGGTGAAGAGCCTGTCATTTCGCGCGACGTCGACCACGCCGGGGTCGATTTCGTAGAAGGTGAACGCGTTGTCGGGCGTGCTGTAGCAATTCAGCGTTCCCGCGCCGAGGCCGATAACCGCGATATCGCGGGGGTTGTAAAGGTTGAAAATGTCGCCGATCGCCCCGCCGCGCGTGTAGTAGGCCGTGATGGTCTTCCTGTGCCTGTCGCCCAGTATCTGCGTGCCATGCGTTGTCGTGCCGTGGTACATATACCGCACCGTCTCGGCATGGCGGCCTATCTGCATGGGCCTGTCGAAGACCTTGATGACGCCGTAGAAGTTGCGCGATGTCATGACGACGTCGCGCGGCATGACGGCCTCGGCCAGGAAAAGAAGAACCAAGGCGCCCGCGAAAACGGCGCGCACGTTGATCGACAGCAGCAGCACGATGCACACCAGCAGAAGGTCGATCATCATCATGTAAAAGCCCGCGTCGCGCGAACTACCGGCAAAGGTATCCCATTTCAGCATGCCGAAAGCGGCGTAACCCGCCATAAGCGCGAACCCGGCTAAGATGAAGGGTTTGGAGCGTCGGGGAAGGGCGGCCGTAAACGACGGGTTCGCCAGGCAGGACAGGACCAGCACCAGCGGGTATTCCAGCAGCCTGTCCAGCACCGCGGGCGCGATAAAGGCGTTCAGGATGCCGCCCAGCGCGCCGCCGACCGACATCATCAGGTAGAATTCGGTGACATTGCGCCCTTCGCCCGGCGGGCGCTGGCGCGCGAGACGCGTATGGCACATCAGCGCCGTCGCGCCGAAGGCCAGCAGGTGCACGCCCATCACAAGCCATGAAACGCGGATGGCCGACGTGTACATCAGCAGCATGCCGACCGTGATGATAACCATGACCGGATGGAATTTGGCGATGAAGTCGAAGGACAGGGGTTGCCGGCGGCTGAAGGCGGCGACAAATGTCAAAAGGTAAAGTGCCAGCGGCAGCACCCAGAGCATGGGCGCCGAAAAAATATCGGTCGAGATATGGGTGGTGACGCCCGACAGCAGGCTGGAGGGGAAGAAAGCCAGCAGGACCCAGCCGAGGCGCTGCTTGTTGGTGACGGGCGCGCCGGTTTCGGCCTTTTTCTCCTCGGCTTTTTTGCCCGACAGCATGAGGCAGGCCAGCGTCGCGGTGATAAGAATGCCGTAGCATCCGTACCAATAAGCCGATTGTTGCGACAGCCCCCAGATACGCTCAAACACCAGCGGATAGAGGAACAGCCCGACAAAGCTGCCGAGGTTGCTGGCGGCATACAGGAAATAGGGGTCGCGCGCCGAGGGATGCCCCGTCGCCGTAAACAGCCTCTGCAGTGTGGAAGAGGTGGCAGAGAGGGCGATAAAAGGGACGGCGAGCGAGAACGTGAGCAGCATGAAGGCGTCAAACGCGCCGGGGGTGCCCGTAAAGCCGCCGCTTTTCATCTGCACAGGCAGGAAGAGACAGCCGAGCAATAGCGCGAGTATAAATAACAGCCCGTGCATCCTGGGCGCGAAACGCGACAGGAAATGCGCGTAAAGGTAGCCCACCAGCAGCATGACCTGGAAGAAGGCCATGGCGACGATCCAGCCAGCTGGCGTACCGCCCACCAGCGGCAGCAGCATACGCCCGACCATGGGCTGCAGTGCGAACATCATCGCGGCCGACCAGAACAGCGTAACGCCGAAAAGTCCGATGGTGAGGTTATTTTTTGACACGGTCTTTGACCCCGCCGGTAAAGGAGAGGGTGCTGAGCAGGTTTGTGTAATTATCCGTCCAGGGGCGGAAGGCGGGGTCGGGGGGTATCCTTTCCCATTCCTTGCTGTTTTTAAGGCCAGCAGGCAGCTCTCCCTTGCGCGTCACGACGGCCCAGATGCTGTTGGAGGCGTAAGCGGGCAGGTCCTTGCGCAGGTCGAAGCGCGCCGAAGTGTCGAGCCCCAGCGTATTGGCGGTGGCGGCAATCATGTCCCATAGAGTGAAGTAACGGTTGGAGATATTCAGCGCCAGCACGCCGCCCTTGGCGATATGGTCGAAGTAGAGCGCCAGCGCTTCCTTGGTCACGATATGGGAGGGGATGGAGTCGGAGGTGAACACGTCGATGATCAGCAGGTCGAATTTCTCGCCCTTGAGCTTGCCGAGTTCGAGGCGTCCGTCGCCCACCTTGATGCGCAGCGTTTTCGGGTTTCCGCATTTGGACAGGAAGCTGAACTGGTTTTGCGCCACCGTCACGACTTCGGGGTCGATTTCGAAGAAGGTGAAGGTGCGGCCGGGCGCGGCGTGGCAGTTGGTGGCGCCGGCGCCAAGGCCCAGCACGGCGACTTTTTTGGGCTTCACGGCGGCGAAGATATCGCCCAGGGGGCCGATCTTGGCGAAATAGGCGGTGGGCATGGTATCCATGCCTTTTTCCAGCATCTGGTTGCCGTGGATGGTATTGCCGTGGCGCATGTAGCGGATGGTGATTTTTTTGCCGTCGACTTCCTTGTGATGGTCATAGAGGCGGATGGTGCCGTAGAAATTGCGCGCGCGGAAGAATTCGGCCTGGTCGGCGATCAGGAACTGCGACACCATGAAAACACCCAGCGCCAGCAGGGCCAGTGGCTGCAGTTTCAACAGCCTGTCGCCATACACTGGGACGCAGAACGACAGGACAATCAGCAGGAAGCACGAGAACATCATGCGCGCCCAGATGCTGTCGATGCCGGTTTGCAGCGGAGGTGCGTTCACCAGCAGCACCGAAAGCCCCAGCAGCACGATGATGGCCGTGCCCATGCGCGATTTTGCGCGGAAATCGGGGTGCAGCATGCAGGATGCCAGCAGCACCAGCGGGAATTCGATCAGGCGGTTGAAAACCGCGGGCACGATAAAGGCGTTCAGCACGCCGCCCAGCGCGCCGCCCACCGACATCATCAGGTAGAAAGACGTCAGGTGGCTGCCGGCGGGGCGCAGGGACGCAAGCCGCATATGGCACATCAGCGCGACGGCGGTGAAGATAATCAGGTAGAACAGCACGCCCGCCCAGCTGCCCAGCCAGCTGGCCTGCATGACGCTGATGAAGAAAATGGCGAGGCAGACGATATAGGGATGCAGGCCCTCCATGAACGCCAGCTTGATGCGCGATTTTTTGGCGAAGGCGATGACGAAGGTGAGCAGGTAGAGCGCCAGCGGCAGTATCCAGATCATCGGCGCGGAGATGACGTCGGTGGTGATGTAGATGGTCACGCCCAGCAAAAGGCTGGAGGGCACGAATGCCAGCGCCATCCATTCAAGTTTCTGCTTCAGCGTCGGGGCAGCGGTTTTTGTTTCGGCCTGTTTCGTCTCCCTGCCGCCCGCCTGTGTGAGGCAGAGCAGGCCCGCGGCGATAAGGCCGTAATAGCCGTATTGCAGCCAGCCCGCCTGCTGGTCGAGCGCGAGCAGTGGTTCGATGACGGCGGGATAGAGCAGCAGGCCCGTGAAACTGCCGAGGTTGCTGGCGACGTAGAGGAAATAGGGGTCGGAGGAGGAGCCGTGTTTTGTCAGCGTAAACAGGCGCTGTATGGTGGACGAGGTCGCCGACAGCGCGACGAAGGGCACGCCGACGGTAAGGGTCAGCAGGACGAAGACCTGCCATGCGCCGGGAGTTGTGTCGAATTCGCGTCCCGCGAAGCTTAAGGGGAGAAAGTAAGCGCCTATCAGCAGGAACAATATATATAGAATGCCATGCACGCGCGGCGTGACGGTCGAAAACACATGCGCCAGCAGGTATCCCGCCAGCAGCATAATCTGGAAGAAGGCCATGGCGACGATCCAGCCTGCGGGCGTACCGCCGACAAGCGGCAGCAGCATTTTTCCCACCATCGGCTGCACCGCGAACATCAGCGAAGCCGACAGCAGCAGCGTGAAACTGAAAATGGCGAGCGACGCCGTGCCGGGTTTCGTCATTTCAGCAGCCTCGAGTTTCCGGTAAGGGTGAGCGTATTGAACAGGTCGGTGTAGTTATCCGTCCAGGCGCTGACGTTTTCGGGCGGCGTGACCTCGCCCCAGCGGGGCTTGGGTAGCGGCGCGAAGCTGACGGCGGGGCGCGTGACGACCATCCACAGGCTGTTTGCGCCGTAGAAAAGCATTTCGCCCTTCTTGAAGATGCCGGGGGCGAAGGCAGCCTTCAACCCCAGCGTATGCACCGTTGCCGCGATGGTGTCGCGCAGGTTGAAATAACGGTTCGACACGTTTACCGCCACGACGCCGCCCGGGTTCAGGTGGTCGAGGTAAAGGGCGAAGGCCTCGCTGGTGATCAGGTGCGTGGGGATGGAATCGGATGTGAAGGCGTCCATCACCAGCATGTCGAATTTTTCGCCTTTCAGCTTGCCGAGCTCGAGGCGGCCGTCGCCGACGATGATGCGCGGCGCCGTTTTCGATTTGCAGTCGGACAGGAAGGTGAAATTTTTCTCCGCCACTTCGACGACTGCGGGGTCGATTTCGACATAGGTGAATTCGCGGTTGGGCGCGTTGTAGCAGTTCATCACCCCGATGCCGAGGCCGAGGACGGCGACTTTCTTCGGCTTATACGCGGCGAAGATATCGCCGAGCGGGCCGTTGCGCACGTGGTATGCCGTAGGCTCCAGCGACAGTTTGGGATCGATGACCTGCTTGCCGTGTATGGTGGAGCCGTGGCGCATGCTGCGTACTGTGTATTCTTTTTTCGTCTTGGGGTCTTTTTCGACGTTTTCGTAGAGGCGCACGATGCCGTAGAAGTTGCGGGTGCGCAGGTATTCGGCCGTATCGGCGAAGACGAACTGCGTCACCATGAAGACCAGCAGCGCCGCGAAGGCGAGCGCCGTGGGGCGCAGCACCGTCTTGCGGAAGACGGGGATGCAGAAGGCATAGGTAATCATCAGCGCGCACATCAGCGCAATGCGCGCCTTGATGCTATCGATGCCCGTTTGCAGCGCAGGCATGTTGACCAGCAGGCATGAAACGGCAAGCAACGCCATGATTGAAAGGCCAAGGCGTGATTTCGCCCTGAAATCGGGATGCAGCATGCTGGAGGCCAGCAGCATCAGTGCGAATTCGACCGGGCGGTTGAAGATATAGGGCACGATAAAGGCGTTCAGCACGCCGCCCAGCGCTCCGCCGACCGACATCATCAGGTAAAAGGCCGTCAGGTGGCGGCTGTCCTCCAGCGGGCGCAGGCTTGCGAGGCGCAGGTGGCACGACAGCGTGACGATAAAGAAGATGGTCAGGTAAAAGCCGACGCCCAGCCAGTCGCCCAGCCAGCGCGCCTGCATAAGCGAGATCACGAAAATCCCGGCACAGATGGCATAGGGGTGGATTTTGTGCATCGTCGCGGCCGAGACGACAGGTTTCTGGCTGAAGGCGATAACGAAGGTGACGAGGTAGAAGGCAAGCGGGATAATCCAGACCATCGGCGCCGAGATGACGTCGGTAGTGATATAGGTGGTAACGCCCATCAGCAGGCTGGAAGGCACGAAGGCGAGCGCCGCCCATTCGGCCATCTTTTTTGCAGCAGGTAATTTACCCGCGGTCTTTTTGACCTTGGCTTTCGCTTCCTCGCCCCTTGCCAGCAGCAGGCAGAAGACGGCGAAGGCGATCAGCGCTACGTAGCCGGTATAAAGCAGCTGTGCCTGCGCGTCGATCGCCATCGCGGGCTCGATCAGGAAGGGGTAGAGCAGCAGGCCCGAAAAACTGCCGAGGTTGCTGGCGACATATAAAAAGTACGGGTCGCCCGCCGCGCCGTGTTCGGTCACCGTAAACAGACGCTGTATGGTCGACGATGTGGCCGAAAGGGCGATGAAGGGCACCGCGACGCAGAAGGTCAGCAGCACGAAGATTTCATAGGCGCCGGGGGTCGTGGCGTAAGTCGAATGCCCGGAAAGGGTCAGCGGCAGGAAGGCAGTGCCTGCCAGCAGGCCGAGTATGTAAAGGACACCATGCGTTCGTGCGGGGAAGGTCGAGAAAAGGTGCGCGACAAGGTATCCCGCCAACAGCATGATCTGGAAGAAGGCCATGGCGACGATCCAGCCCGCGGGCGTTCCGCCTACGATCGGCAACAGCATCTTGCCCACCATCGGCTGCACCGCGAACATCAGGGCGGCGGACATGAAAAGCGTAAGGCTGAAGATGGCGAGAGTAGCCTGGCTTTTTTTCGCGGTAGTCATCGTTGGAAAGTCCTAGAACTTGAGGATGGAGGCAACGCTCGAATAATCATCGGTCCAGGCGGCCTGGCCGGGCGGGTGCGCCAGCTCGACCCAGGTGCGCTTGTCGTAGGGCGTCATGTCGTCGCCCCTGCGGCCGATGATCATCCATTTGGAGGGGTAGGAGTACGGGAAGTTCATAGTCTCGTGGAAACGGAAACGGTTCTGCAGGTTGAGGCTGTCCGAGACTGCACTCAGCGCTTTCTCGATCACGATATAGCGGTTTGACAGGTTCGCCGCGATCACGCCGCCCGGGGCGAGGTGGTCGAAGTACGAGGTGATCGCCTCCTGCGTCAGCAAGTGAACGGGCACCATATCGGATGAAAACGCATCCATTACGATCAGGTCGAATTTCTCGTTCTCCGGCAGCTTGGCCATTTCAAGGCGCGCATCGCCTATGATAATTTTATGCGGCTGTGCGCCGGGGCATTTTTTCAGGTAGCTGAATTCGCTGTTCGCGATATCGGCCATCAGCGGGTCGATCTCGAAGAAGGTGAAGGAGCGGTAAGGCGCGTGGTAGCAGGCAAGCGTACCCGCGCCGAGGCCCATCACAGCCACCTTGCGGGGTTGCTGGACTTCGAAGATATCGCCCATCGGGCCCCAGTTGGCGTAGTAGGAGGCCATCATGTCCTGCATGCCTTCGTTCAATATCTGCATGCTGTGCGTCGTCGTGCCGTGGCGCAGGTAGCGCACGTGGAAATCGGTCGAGTCCTTGTTGAAATGGTGGTCGTAGACGCGCACGGTGCCATAGAAGTTGCGCGCCGTCAGGTGGACGTCTTCCTTCATCGAATAGAAGTTGTTGTTGAAATAGGACGACACCAGCAGCATGGCGCCCACCACGATGGTCGCGCGCGGATGCAGCGTGACCAGCACGAAAATCGCGACCAGCAGGGCGTTGCGCACTTCGCGCAGTGCGGAGGCTTCGTGCTTCAATGCGGCGGCGGCCACCATGACTGTCGCACCCAGCAGGAAGAAGATGCCGTATTTCAGGGCGAAGGGTTTCTGGATGCGGGGGTTGATAAGGCAGGAAAGCAGCAGCACAGCCGGATACTCGATC
The DNA here is from genome assembly GCA_964575605.1 of uncultured Micavibrio sp. Classification (GTDB taxonomy): domain Bacteria; phylum Pseudomonadota; class Alphaproteobacteria; order Micavibrionales; family UBA2020; genus JAPWJZ01. The sequence goes on from CAZNRN010000048.1 coordinate 13,594, forward strand.
AGCCTGTCGAAGATCATGGGGGCGATAAAGGCGTTCAGTACGCCACCCAGCGCGCCGCCCAGCGCGATCATCAGGTAGTATTCGGGCAGGTGGCGCTCGTCTTCCAGCGGACGTACCTCGGCCAGGCGCATGTGGCAGAGCAGTGCGACGAAGGTAAAGGTCAGCACATGCCAGAACATCGCATAGGGCGAGAACGACGGCATGCCCTGCACCAGCAGCACGAAACCGACGGCAACCGCGACAATGGTCGGGTGCAGTTTTTGCAGCAGCTTTTGCGGGATGATGTTTTTCTTGCTGAAGGCGACGACGAAGGTCAGCAGGTAAAGGCCGAGCGGCATGACCCAGATCAGGGGTGCTGCGACAAGGTCGGTCGTGATATGCGTCGTCACGCCCAGCATCAGGCTGGAGGGGAAAAAGGCAAGGGCGACCCATTGCAGGCGGCGCTTCCACGCCAGCGGCAGCGGTTTGCCGGCGGGTTTCACATCGGCGCTGCGGCCGGGGATGAAAAGGCAGGCACCGGCGAAAACGACCAGGGCGGCATAGGCGTAGAACCAGATATGCGATTGCTGCGGCAGGCTGAACGCAGGCTCGATCAGGAAGGGATAGAGCAGCAGGCCGGAGAAACTGCCGAGGTTGCTGGCGGCATACAGGAAATAGGGGTCGGCGGCGGAAGGATGCCCCGTCGCCGTGAACAGGCGCTGCAATGTGGAAGAGGCAGCCGAAAGCGCGACAAAGGGCGCGCCGACGCTAATCAGCAATAACTTAAAGACGAAGAAAGCGCCGACGCCTTCAACCGCAACAGGCATTTTCACGGGCAGGAAAAGGCTGCCCAGCAGCAGCGCCGCGATAAAGACAGCGCCGTGGATGCGCGGCGAAAACCGCGCCAGCCACCATGCAAGAGTGTAGCCGCCCAGCAACATGATCTGGAAGAAAGCCATGGCGACGATCCAGCCCGCTGGGGTGCCGCCGACCAGAGGCAATAACATCTTGCCGACCATCGGCTGCACCATG
>CAZNRN010000049.1:0-14027 GCA_964575605.1 uncultured Micavibrio sp.
CTGAGTTCGGCTTTTACCCCTCAATACGTCATTTTGGGCAGCGCCGGAGGGAACGTTGGCAGCACGCCCGGGCAAATAACCTTGCGCCCCTGCCTTGCAGGCATTAGAAACAGTGACTTTCAAAACAAGGGCTCCCATGAAAAGACCGCTGACTCTCCGCGCGCTGGCCGCCGCTTTCTCCTCCGCCTTCTGTGTGGCGGCGACGCCTGCGCCGCTGCCGGCCAAGAATGGCGAGGAAACCTTGTGGAAGACCGAGAGCTTCGAAGCTGTGGTCAGCCTGCGCCCCTGCCCCGAGACCGGCGCCTGCGGCTATATATATTGGCTGAACCCGGCCGATAAGAAACTTTATGACTATTTTGGCACCCGCAAGCAATTTGACGAGCCGGTGACGGAAGACGACGTCAACGCCCTCTGCGGCTTTTCGCCGCGCATGAAATTCAACCCGCCGGCTGATAAAAAATGGCAAGGCCGCATGGAAATGCGCGGCATGGGAATGGATGTGAACGTCAACGCGGAACCGGATGGCGAAGAACGCCTGCGCGTGACCTTTTCGAAAGGCATTTTCCGCCAGAGCGAAACCTGGACGAAAATCAGCCCCGATGACAAGCGCTATCCGCGCTGCGATGTAAAGAAAGCAAACCCATGAGCCAGCCCCAGACCAAAGCGCCCGCACCCGCCGTCAGCTTCGATGAAATCCGCCAGCTGGTAAAAAACGACCTGCCCGCGCTGAAAGATATTCCGGCATCCGGAACCCTCGGCGAGGTGGCACCCCTGTGGTCGTGGCTGGCAACCGCGCAGGGGCGCGAAAAGCCCTTGCTCCGCCACCCGCGCATCGCCCTGTTCGCCACGCAAGGCGCCGCCGCGCAGCTGGAAGATATACGGAACGGCAAACACCCGCTGAACCCGCTGGCCGAGGAAGCCAATGCCGACCTGCAGGTTTACGAGCTTGGCAGCCGTACCGCAGAACCCGACGCGAACGAGATCGCGCATGCGCTAGCCTATGGCATGATGGCGGTGCAGCCGGGGCTGGACCTGCTTGTCCTTGCGGCGCTCGACCCCGCTGCGGAAAAAACCGGCGAGGCCGTGATTGAAAAACTGAAAACCGCCGAACCACTGTCGGCGCTTTCCACCCTCGACATCGCCGCCATGACGGGCGCGCTGGTCGCCGCGCGGCTTGCAAAAGCCCCCGTGCTGCTGGAGGGCAAGGCCGCAACGGCCGCGGCCGCGGTGCTGGAAGCCATGAACACGGGTGCGGCATCACATGCGCGCGACGTCAGCGACATTCCTTTCGCAAAAACGTCACTGCCCCTGCCCTGCCGTGCGGCAATGCTGGTGCCTTTCCTGAAGGCGCTGGTGAGGGCCTGATTACGCCTGCGGCTGGCTGAACTGGTCGAAGGACCGCAGCGCATCCGCCGCATACATCAGCGACGGCCCGCCGCCCATATAGACAGCCATGCCGAGCGCCTCGCCCACTTCCTCGCGCGTCGCGCCGAGGCGCACCAGTGCCTTGGTATGATAGCCAAGGCATCCGTCGCAATGCGCGGCGACGCCAAGGGCCAGCGCGATCAGCTCTTTCGTTTTTTCATCAAGCGCCTTGGTCTGCAACGCCGCCTTCGCCATGCTGCTGAACCCCGCCATCGTCTCGGGGATAAGCTTGTGCAGCTCCTTGCTGTAGGCGCCGATATCGCCGATGATCGCCTTATATTCCTTTGTCATGGTTCTTCTCCCTCTTGCTGTTACTGGCAGTAAATTCCGTAGAGCGTTTCGACAACTTTTTTCACGTTCTTGTCGTTGATCGAATAATAAATAGTCTGCCCGTCGCGCCGCGTTTTCACGTAGCCGGTCTCGCGCAGGATGCCGAGGTATTGCGACACCTGCGACTGGCTGAACTGCGGCGCCTCGGCCTCGACCAGCGCGCCCGCCGTCATTTCTCCATGGTGTATCAGCGCGCAGAGAATCGACAGGCGCAGCGGGTGGCTCAGGACTTTCATCAGGCCGGTCGCGCTTTCCAGCCTTTCGTACTTGCTTTTCGCCTGTTTATCCGCGGGTTTAGCCATTGCGCGCTCCGTGCTTGACTTTTATATTATAATATTTTAAATTAAGTATATATAATATAAAAACAAGGCGCAAGCCTTAAAAAACAGGAGAAGCAAAATGACCGCACCGAAAATGACACCGCCCGCAGCCGTGCCTTTTGGCCCGGGCTGCATCGTGCTGGATGTGCGCACCGGCGTGGAACACAAGGCCGACGCGCTGGCACAGCCCCACCTGCACGTGCCGCTGCAGGAACTGGACGCGGCCGCTTTCCTGAAGCAACATGCCATCGACCCCGCACAACCCCTCTACGTATTGTGCCGCGGCGGCAAGCGCGCCAGCGTGGCGGCGGCGTCACTGGCGGCGGCGGGGCACCAGAACACCCATGTGATCGAAGGCGGTATCCTCGCCTGCGAAGCCGCCGGCGTCGCCATCAACAAACGCGCCTGCATGACGCTGGAGCGGCAGGTGCGCATTGCGGCGGGATCGCTGGTGCTGACAGGCGTCGTGCTGGGGGCATATGTGTCACCCTACGGCTATATACTGTCCGGACTGGTGGGCGCAGGGCTGGTTTTTGCGGGCGTGACCGACAAATGCGGCCTTGCGCTGCTGCTGGCGCAGGCACCCTGGAACCGTGGCTGCAAAACAGCCTGCGAGATGCGCCCGGCAGCCTGATACTTATATTGCTGGAACAGGGTTGTTCAGGCGCGCTGCGCGACGTCTTCGTGGTCGGCAGCCTGATCGTGCTGCGGCGCGGGGGAATAGCGTTTCTTTTCCCACAATTGCAGCATCGAGCGTAAACGGTTGCCAGTCGGCATTTCGGCGGCGACCTGGCGCGGGATGCGGCCGTCGCTGTCTTTAATCAGAGGATCGGCGCCGATTTGCAGCAGCGCAATCACCGTCTTCATCTGCGCATGGCGCGCGGCGAAATGCAGCAGCGTGCCTTCGGGTTCGCCAAGCTTGCCTTCCACCCACATGTTGGGGTTCGCGCGCAAATTTGAACCGGCGCGCGGCGCGGTCCCCAGCGCGCGGATGGCCGCATGGTCGTTATCAAGAACCGCAGTATATAAGGAGACGTCGAGCGCAAGCTGACCCATGGGCGCGATCAGGCCCATGTCGACTTTGGACTCGTCTATCTCCGCACGCCATTTCTGGCGGCGCTCGGCGGGAATGCCCGTATTCATGGATATAAAAATCTCCGGCTTCGGCAGTCTCCCCCGACATGAAGGCCGCGGGGGTTTGTGATGCGGGACAATCGCAAAAACGATTCGCCAATGCAAGGGAAAATATTTTCCTGAGTCATTTCAGGGAGAAGCTGTGGAGAACTTGAGATGATGAACAAATGTTCACGACGAAAAAATTTTTCTTGCAAAAATTCCGCGCCGCGCGCGCAAGGAAAAAGCGCGGGACTTTCATCCCGCGCTTTCATTCCCTAGTTCTTATTCGTGCTTAGAACACGTTTTTAATTACGTGTTAAAACACGTCGCCGGGGCCGGGGCCCGGGCCGCCCGGGCCTTTTTTCGGCGGCTTGACGCCGGGGCCGGCTTTTACCGCGCCCTTGACGAGTTCCAGCGTGCCGTCGGTGCCGACTTCGAGCTTGAAGGGCGAGGAGGCAGCATCGGAGGCCTTGTTGAAGGCGTCGAGGAACTTGGCATCCAGTTTCTTGTCGGTGCCCCAGAGGTTTTTCACGTCGCCGTAGATCTGTTCTTCCTGGCCGGGTGGGAACATGATTTTCTGCAGCGGGTTTTCCTTGGCCGAGCGCTTGATCTGGTCGACGATCTGGTCGAGCGACATGATCAGCAGTGCCTGATAGGCGCGTTTCGCGTCTTCGGAGGCTTTGGCGAGGTTCGTGTCGCGCTCCGACGGATAGGCGTCGATATGCACGACTTCGGCGATCAGGCCCGAGACCTTCGCGCCGAATTTGGCGTTGATGTTCTGGAAGTCGACGGGCGAGCGCACGCAGTCGATCAGCATGATCGCGGCGACCAGTTCCGGCGAGGTGGCGTCGGCATGCGTGGCCGCGATTTTCGCGGGGCCGACGCGACGTTTTTCGAACATGTTGTCCAGCTCGCGCGCGATAAGCTGCGGGCCCATCTTCAGCTGGTCGTCGCGCATGCGTTCCAGCGCGATCTTGTTCTGCTTGTATTCGTCGTCCTTCATGGTGCCGGAATCTTTTTCCATGTCCAGCATCATCAGGTTCTGGCTGTGGATCATCTCGATCTGCTGCTTGAAGCTTTTTAAGGCTTCTTTCTGGTTGCCCTGCGCGTTGGTGCGGCTGTGGTTGAAGGCGTCTTCGACCAGCTTGTTGTTGGGCAGGCCTGAATCTTTGAATAACATGTGTGGCTCCTCGTTAAATGATCCCGTGACGTCAGCCGTCTTTACGCGGCTTTCAGTTTCTCTCGAATTTGGAATGTAATGACTCGTAGCAGTTTTTACGCAAAACGCAAAGCCTAGGGAAATTTCAGGATTTTGGAAAGTGATTAGGTTAAATCGGGGGCGGCGGCGTAATTACAAGTCGCCCGGAAATCCGCTGAAAATGAGGACAACCGGCAAGAACATCAGTGCCAGATAAACCAAGACGATAATACCCGTGACCAGCCACTTCGGCAGGGAAAAGACCGGCGGCAGCCGGAATATTTGCATCATCGGCAAGGCGCAGACAAACGGAACGAGCAGCAGCACCGCTGCATCAAAAGAGACATCGCGCGACCAGCCGAAAGCCTGGAACACCAGCTTAAGGATAAACGCCGCCACCAGCGGAAACAAAAGTACGAAAGCGAAAAACCCGGGAGCCCTGAGCGGCTTTGTCCAAAAAGCGCGAATTCGACCCCTGATTTTTTTCAGCGGCATCATTCCCCGCTCTGCAACAACGTTCCCTGTTTACGGGCGTTATTGAAGGAGAGGTTCAGGATAAAGAGTGCGAAAACCATATAGGCGCAATTCAGGCCGAAGGCCCAGTACATATGTATCGCTTCATAAGTCTGGTGGTTGACCAGCGCGCGCAGGCCCTCAAACACATGCGCGGCGGGCAGCGCGTTCGAAAACGGCTGCAGCCAGTGCGGCAAAGAGGCGATGGGGTAGTAAACCGCACAGAAGGGTGCCAGGAAGAACGTGAGCGCCCAGGCCATGGTTTCCGCCCCCTGCCCGTATTTCAGCAGCAGCGCCATGATGAGGAAGCCCAGCCACCAGCCCATGAACATTATATTAAAGAAAAAGAACAGCATCGGCAGGCCAAGCGCGAAAACCGAAAAGCCATAGAATGGAATCGCGAGGAAGGCCGCCGGCAGCATGCCCACCAGCGCGCGCAGGATGCTGAAGAGCATCAGCGACAGCCACCATTCCCAGGGCCGCAGGGGGCTGACGAAAAGGTGCCCGAGGTTGCGCGCCCAGACTTCCTCAAGATACGACAGAGTCACCCCCAGCTGCGTGCGGAACAGCATATCCCACAGCAAGACCGCCCCCAGCAGCGTGCCGAAGGCCGCCATGCCGAGCCCTCCCTGCGCCACCGGCTTGGTGGCGAAGAAGTTCGAGATAAAACCCCAGAGTACCATCTGAATCGACGGCCAGTAGATGATTTCCAGCAGGCGCGGCGGCGAGGAGCGCAGGATATAAATGTGACGCTGCAAGACGGCGGTGATGCGGTTGAGCGAAGGGGTCATGCCGCGTTTTCCCTTGTGCCGGTGTTGCGCGCGATATCGAGGAAAACTTCCTCGAGGTCCTTGCGGCCATAGCGTTTAATCAATTCCTTCGGCGTGCCTTCGTCGACGATCTTGCCCTTCTTCATCATGATGACGTTGTCGCACAGGCGCTCCACCTCTTTCATGTTGTGGGAGGCCATCAGGAATGTCGTGCCGTGTTCCTTGCGGAATTCATCGAGGTAGCCGCGCAAGCGGTCGGCCGTATCGGGGTCGAGCGAGGCGGTGGGTTCATCGAGCAGTAACAATTCCGGCGTATTGATCAGCGCCTTCGACAGCGCGACGCGCGTCTGCTGCCCCGCCGAGAGCTTGCCGACCGGACGGTCGATGAAATCCGTCAGGTCAAGCTCCTTCGACAGCCGGTCGATCTGCTTCTCGAGGTTCTTCACGTTATAAAGCTTCCCGTAGACGCGCAGGTTCTGGCGCACGGTCAGCTTGCGCGGCAAATCGACATAGGGCGAAGAAAAATTCATCCGCTCCAGCGCGGGGTAGCGGTTCTTCAGCATATCGTGGCCGAGGATGGTGATGCTGCCCGATGTGGGCTGCAAGGTGCCCAGCAGCATCGCAATCGTCGTGGTCTTGCCCGCGCCGTTGCCGCCCAGCAGCGCGGTGATGCTGCCCTTTTTCACGGTGAAGGAAACGTCGTCGACCGCAAGGACGGTCTTGTACTGCTTGGTCAGGTTCTTGACGGTAATGGCGGGCATGAAAACGCCCTCTTACTTCTCGGTCTTGTCTTTGTCTTTTTTGCGGAAAGAGTCGAGCGAGATGACTTCGCCTTTTTTCTTGGCCTTGTCGTCCTTGTCGAGTTCGAGCTCTTCGGCCTCGAACTGGATTTCGTCTTCGTCTTCTTCCGACAGCGGCTGGAACTGCAGCGCGAAGTTGACAGAAGGGTCGGCGAAAATGGTGATGGCGGACAGCGGGATGGTCAGGCGCTCCGGCACGTTGTTGAAGCTCAGCATCACGGTGAAGCGTTCGTCATCGACCTCGAGGTCGTAGAACTGGTGCTGCAGCACGATCGTCATTTCGCCGGGATAGCGGTCTTTCAGGTAGGGCGGCAGTTTCACGCCCGGGCGGTCGGTGAAGAAAGTGATGTAGAAATGGTGGTCGTCGACGAGGCCGTCTTTGACGACTTCGGCCAGCGCCTGTTTCACGACGCCGCGCAAAGCCTTCTCCACCATCTTGTCGTAGCGGAAGGCGTCTTCTCTGTTGCGCGGGGGTGCCATTCTTATTCTTGCTCCGGTGTTCCCAAATATTACCGTGCCAGTCTAAAGAGAGTCGTTAACGCTGTCACCCCCTTTTCGGGCGATTATGAATAATTCAGGGAGCTAAGCGCCCGCTGCCGCATTGGTTTGGCGGAGGATAGCCTGAAAATGGATTACGCCGGCATATTCACTGTTCCGCCGCCCGCGGCGGTCGCGCTCTCGGTTTTTCAGACCGCCACCCTCTTCATCCTTGTGCTGCTGGGGCTGAAGGCCGTCGGCCGCCGCGTCTTCGGCGAGCTGAGCCCGCAGGACCTGATTATCCTCCTGCTGATTTCGGAGGCCTGCGACCTCGGCCTCACCGACGAGCGCGCGGGATACTGGGGCACGGTCGCCAGCGTTGTCACCATTTTGCTGCTCGGCTGGTTCTGCGAAAAGGTGGAGCCGCTCAGGAAGCTTCTGGAGTCGAGCCCCGTCGTCATCTACAAAAACGGGCGGCTGGACCGCCGCGCCATGAAAAAACAGATGCTGGACGAAAGCGACCTTGCCACGGCGGCGCGTGAATACGGCCTCGATTCATATCGTGAATTCGAAACCATCATCCTTGAAGGCGACGGTGAAATTACCGGCACCCTGCCGCTGCAAAAGGTTAATCGCCGTCAAAAGCCCACATGAAAAAGCCGCGCAAGATATACCTGAAGAAAGCGGCCGATGTGCCGAACAGCCCCTTGCCTGTGCTGCTTTACCGGGCGGTGCTGCCCGCGGGAAAACGCGCGGAGAAATTCCGGCGCATCTTTGCCAAAAACGGCTGGACGGGCATCTGGACCGATACGATTTACGATTACACCCACTTCCATTCCAACGCGCATGAAGCGCTGGGCGTGGCCGAGGGCAAGGCGACCGTGCAGCTGGGCGGCAAAAATGGCAGGCGCGTCCGGCTGAAGGCAGGCGACCTGTTGGTGCTGCCCGCCGGCACAGGGCACAAGCTGTTAGGCAATGACGAAGGGCTGAAGGTCATCGGCTGCTACCCGAAAGGCCAGTCGCACTACACCATGAAGCGCCCGGAAAAATACCGGGGCAGTGCCCAGCCGCGGGTGAAGGTGCCAGATAACGATCCCTTTTATGGCGCTGACGGCCCCCTGCCCGCGCTCTGGCAGTCTTGAATCCCCAAAGGAAAACAGCCACTTCCCCGCGCCCTTGCTTTAATTGACATAATTAATCAAAAAGCATATAATTATCAATCACTAAGGGGGAAAACGTGGCGGAAACACTCCAGCCGGAATTCAACAGGGCAAGCGAGGCGCCGCAGCAATGGCCGCCCGAGGCCTTTGCCGCGCTGGCCCAATGGTTCGGCGACCAGCTGAAGGACAGCTATACGCATTACGAATTCGATGCCCACGACATGCGAAAGGAAGAGCGCGCCATCACGCCGGCGCAGAAGCAGGCCTTTGTCGAAACGCTGACCGAAAAGCTCAAAAAACTCACCCCCGCAACAAACCAGTACGGCATGAAATATATCGAGGTGGAAACCGGTTCCCGCGACTTCGATAAACCCGATCCCCCCATCTGGGCCGCGCTCGACGCCCTGGGCATCGCCCAGGCGGGCGACCAGATGGAATTCATCAAGGGTTATATCTACGAAGACGGCCAGGCCTTCGCCGCGGGCCAGCAGATCATCCATACGGCGACGCCCGCGACGCCCTATATCCGTTTCACCAACCTTGATTTCACCGGCTGCCCCTGGATGCGGCAGGATACGCGCTATTTTGTGCTGCCGCTCGAAGCCGGCGAAACCGCCACCATCCTGCACCTCAGTAAGAACGGCGGCGCCGAGTATCGCGAGACAACGGCGGAAGAAGGCGATGCGCTGGTTATCCCGCTGCGCAAGGGCCTGCGTTTCGAGGAATTCACGGCAGCCGAGGCCAGGAAGCTGCACCTGCGCGAGGGCCTCCATTTAACTTTCATCGCCAAGGCGGCCGATTACGCCGACGGCTCGAAAAAATCAGGCGGCGGCGTGATACAGGCGCTCGACGGAAAAGGGCTATGCCGCCTGCTGTCAGACCCCTGCCAGCTGATGACGGTGCAAGAGCCTTTTGGCACGGGCTATGCCTTTGATTATTGCGTCATGAAGCCGGGCGATTTCATCACGCGTACGCCGGCCAAGAACGGCAGCACCCATGCGATCGTGCCGAAAGACTGGATGGAAGCCAACCGCCGCATCTACCTGCCCTGCGCCGAAGACGGCACGCTGACCGTGCTGACCGAACTCGACAAGCCCGTCACCGCCAGCCGCCCGCTGAAGCTGAAAACGCCGGGGGGCGGCGCATGAACGGCTTCAACGACGCCGCGAAACGAAAAGGAGGCCTCTGGCCCGAAGACGCGCTTGAAGCGCTGGCAGGCTGGTGGGCGAAGCAGCTGCCCGCCGAATTCGCAGGCGCCGCGATCACAAGGGAACAGCGCGACACCTTTACCGCCGAGCTGGTGCGGCGCATGAAACAGACCGACCCCGGCTATTCCGATTTCCCGCAGGTCAAGGTCACGACGAATGACCAGCTGCTCTATGGCGCGCTGCGCAAGGCAGGCTTTGAAAATCCGCTGCAGGTGATGCGGGGCATGGCGCGGGTCTGGACCTTCGCCTATCCCGACGGACAGGTCTTCGTGCAGGAAGTGGTCGACGGCAAAAACCGCTCCGTGCCGCTCGATTACCCGGGCAGGCCGGACACGCCCTTCATGTCGCTCAAGGACATCGATTTTTCCGCCTGCCCCTATTACCGCGATGAAAGCCGCTATCTTGTGGTGCCGCTTGAAAAAGGGCAGGCCTATACGCTGCGGCAGGGTTTTAACGACGGTGCCCCTGATTTCCACGATGGCGTCGCCGAAGAAGGCCAGGTGCTGGTCGTCTGGGAAGACCAGCGCGGCATGCTCGACGCGCTCACCCCCGCCCATGCGCTCGACCCGCGCAGCGCCACGGTCATTTCATTCTCGCATGTCTCGCCGGCCGCCGAGTACGAAAAAGGCTTCATCGACGAAAGGTCGAAAACCGCCGTCGTCCACATCGACAGCAGCGAAGGGAAAAATATCGTCTATACCCATTCCCCGCCGTTCCGCGCCTGGGAAGCGGCCAGCACATTCGCCACCGGCACCGGCTCGCTCTACCAGGTCGTGAAGCCCGGCGATTACGTGACGCGCAGCGAACACACGGGCCAGCCGGAAGTCCGCCGCCGGGAAGCGCGCAGCGAAGGCTGGCAGACCTGGCTGCCCTGCGACCAGAACGGCGCCGTCGATTTCCCGATGCAGCTGGAAAGCGCAACGAAAATTTCTAAGCCGCTGAAACTGGCAAAAACAAAAGCCCCGTAAAAAGAACAAAACCCCGGCGAAGGCCGGGGTCTAAAGCCACCTGAGCGATAGGCAACGGGCGCTTGCAACTGCCCGAGACCCCGGCCTTCGCCGGGGTTACAGCAAGAATGAAAATGTGAAAAGAAAATGGGGGCGGTTCTGTTGCTAGGCCCGCCCCCGCGCCCCACCTATGCTATTACTAGCTTAGGGATTGAATGCCAACTTCGCTGTTGTCGCTGTTAAGCAACGAGGCGGAGTTCAGCCCTTGCGGGCATGTTGTCGTTAGCATTTGTAAAAGTAGCCCGATAACGGCGGTACAATGCCGGACGAAAGCAACCATCTTTACTACGCACGTCGATCCTATTTCGGCCCCAGACCGGATGCGGGACAACTTTCCGCAAATCCTTTTTAATGGTGGAGCCGCCGGGTACCGCCCCCGGGTCCGTATCGCTTATTCCACAGCGCGTTTATCGTCATAGTCCGGATTGCTCCGGACAGCTTCAATATAACGCAAAATAGTTAAAAAACCAGTATTTTCAGGGGCTTTGCCAGTTTCGGCGCAATATCAGGCAGTTACCAGGCCAAGGGCGCGGGCTTGCGCGGGCGCCGGGCCGGCAAACGGCCGCTGCACTGCTGCAGCTTGGCCGAGCTGGCGAGGATGTCGAGGTTGTCGACGGAGGGCGCGATATCGTCCCAGCCGCGCGCCTGGCTGTAGATCATGTTGAACGCCTGCGTCAGGTCTGTGCCGCGCCTGAAAGTGACGGTGGTTTCCAGCATCACGCCTTCGGTGATTTTATGGCCGACATCCTTGACGCCGGAGACCGCCGCGAAGCGCGGGCCCAGGTAATTTTTCAGCGCGTCGATATCCTGCGCCGCGCCATAGCCGGAAAAACGCAAGGTCGCTTCCTCGAGCTTCATCTTCAGTTCCCGTTTTCTGATATCGCCCAAGAGCTTCAGCGGCTTGTTGCCGGACCAGAAGCTGCGCGCCTGCGCGGGGCTGATGACGGTGCGCTGCACGAACTCGCGGCGCTGCGCATCGTTCAGGTAATTCGTCCCGGAAAAGGCCGTGCCCAGCTTCCGGTAATCGGCGTCATCGGTTGCGTCGATCGGCCCGCGCCTGGGATAAACGCTGAGCGTCGGCTTGAATTCATACTTGTGGTCTTCGGCCCTCGCGCCCTTGATGCCGAAGGCTTCGGCCTGCCGTTGCGCCACCGCGTTGCCGTAGAAATACGGCCGCGGGCTGTGGAACCAGCCGCGGAAGCCGCGCCACAGGTCGTCTTTTTCGCTCTCGAGGTATTTTTCGATGCGCTTCAGGCGGATGGCGAGGTCTTTCGGCAGGCCTTGTTCCGCTTCGCGCTTTTTCAGCGTCGCGCGCGCCGACTGGTGCGCCGCGACGGTTTCGAAGGCCATGGCGTCGGCCTCTATCAGCGCGGTGCGCACGGCCTGCTCGACGTAATCCAGTTTCTGGCTGTGCGCCATGATGCCGTGCACGTCTTGCCACGCATGGCGGATTTCATGCGTCAGGTAGACGGCGGCCAGCTGCGGATTCTGCAGCACGCGCTGGTTGATGCCGATGATGCCCCGTCCGCCCATGTAATAGGCGCCCACCTGTTTCGTGCAGGTGCGGTCGACGAAAAACTCGATGCCGTGTTCGCGTGCCCAGGCCAGAGCCTCCTTGAAGATCGGGATGTTTTCGGCTTCGGCGAAAACCTTTTCCAGCGCGGCGCGGTCTTTTTCAAGGCGCTGCGGCGATTTGCGTTTCTGGTGGTTGTGGAAATCGGCGCGGCGCCAGTTTTGCTTCACCCGCCCGACGGCGGCGGCCCGCGCGAGGCTGGCGCGCGCGGCGGCTGTTTCGGTCGGTATCTGGTCGTTGCCGGCCATGGGCATCCTTGAAAGCATTGCAGTACGGTTGGAGGAGCCTAGCATGGGATAAATTCTTATGTCAAATGAGATTCCCGCGCAGGCACGCTCCGATACAAAGTTGAAATATAAGCATATTATAGAGAAAAATTGACACCTGCCACCGCCTGTCCTATAAAGGGTGCGATTTTACCTAATTCATAAACGAGGGTCATAGACATGGACGATCAGCTGAAAAAAGACATCACCGAAGCCTTCTTCGACGAATACCGCAAGGCGGAGGCAGCGAAGGCAGGCGGCCTCGTCAAAATGTCGCGCGCGGTCTTCAACGAGGCCGACAAAGTGACGAGCAAGGCGGGCCTGAGCGGCCCCGGCGTTCTGCTGCTGGGCTCCCTGCTGGTGACGGCTGCGGCGCCGCCCGTCGGCATCGCGATGCTGGGCGCATGGATAGTGGCGGGCGTCTCCAACATCGTCGGCATGGTGAAGGAAAGCAACAACGCCCAAAAAGCGCTGGATGCCGACATCGAGAACGGCAAACTGACCGAGCGCTACCACGCCGTGCTGGACACGAAAGAGCGCGAGCTGGCCGAAACGCAGGAACTTTACAAATCCCAGCGCGCCCAGCTGCCGCCCAAGGGCGCGGCGGTCGAGGCCTTTGCGAACGCAGGCCAAACCAAGGAACCCACTGCGGCACCCGCCCCGGCAGCGCCGGCCAGCCAGCCGAAGCCGTAATTAAGGCTAATATTTAAGCAGCGGAAGGTTTTAACGCCTTCCGCTGCTTCTATTTTGCGCTCACATCGCTATATTGCCTTGTGCTAGAATCGGGTCTCAGCGAAGGGGGAAAACATGAAACAGTATCTGGATCTGATGCAGCATGTCCTTGATAACGGGAAGCTGAAAAAGAACCGCACCGGCATCGACACCATTTCAACCTTCGGCCACCAGTCGCGCTATGACCTTGCCGAAGGTTTCCCGCTGGTGACGACGAAAAAAGTCCATACCAAATCGATCATCCACGAACTGCTCTGGTTCCTCAAGGGCGACACGAATATCAAGTACCTGAAGGAAAACGACGTCCGCATCTGGGACGAATGGGCGGACGAGCGCGGCGATTTGGGCCCCGTTTACGGCGCGCAGTGGCGCAGCTGGCCCGCCGCGGACGGCGGCGCCATCGACCAGATTTCAAACATCCTGAACGAAATCAAAACCAATCCGGACAGCCGCCGCCTGATTGTGACGGCGTGGAACCCGTCGGATATTCCCAAGATGGCGCTGGCGCCCTGCCACTGCCTGTTCCAGTTCTATGTGCAGGACGGGAAACTTTCCTGCCAGTTGTATCAACGCTCCGCCGATGTGTTTTTGGGCGTGCCTTTCAACATCGCGTCCTATGCGCTGCTGACGCTGATGATCGCGCAGGTGGCGGGGCTGGAGCCGGGTGAATTCATCCACAGTTTCGGCGACCTGCATATCTACGTGAACCATATCGAGCAATGCAGGCTGCAGCTGCAGCGCGAACCCATGCCGCTGCCGAAGGTAAAACTGAACCCCGCCGTCAAAAACCTGTTCGATTTCAAGTATGAAGATTTCGAAATCACCGGTTACCAGCACCACGCGGCGATCAAAGGAAAGGTTGCGGTGTGAGCGTGAAAGTTTCATTGATTGCGGCCGTCGCCGAAAACGGCGTCATCGGCAAAGACAACTGGATGCCCTGGGAAATCAAGTCCGAATTCAAGTATTTCAAGGACACCACCATCGGCCACCCCATCGTCATGGGGCGCAAAAGTTTCGAGGCGCTGGGCAAGCCCCTGCCGAAACGCGCGAATATCATCGTCACGCGCGATAAAGATTACAAAGCCGAAGGCGCCTTTGTCGTCAACACGCTGGAAGACGGCATCGAGATGGC
>CAZNRN010000050.1:0-13843 GCA_964575605.1 uncultured Micavibrio sp.
CTGATACCGTCATTTCCGGTATTAATTACACGCTGGGCACAAATTTTGAAAACCTTGTGCTGTCCGGCACTACCGGGATTGATGCCACGGGTAACTCTGGGAATAATACGATAACTGGCAATACTGGGGCGAACCTGCTTCGAGGCAGTAGCGGTGACGACGTCATTTTCGGAGATACCGGTAATGACACCATCCATGGCGATGCCGATAATGATACTCTTTGGGGCAGCGATGGTATCGACACGCTTTGGGGAGAGACCGGCGCTGATACCTTCGGATTTACTGCTGTTACGGCATACTCTGGGGTCGATATTATTAAGGACTTCAGCGCAGCTGAGGGCGACAGACTCGACCTCAAGGATGTACTGGACGGCAATTTCAACGTGAATACTGACGACCTTCTGAACTTTGTTCAGGTTGCGCAGAGCGCGGGCAATACACTCATCAGCATTGATGTGGACGGCGCAGGAACGGCGTTTGGATTTGTACAGATTGCCAATATTCAGGGCGTAATAGGATTGGGAGACGCTAACAACATGGTGGCTAACGGGCTGCTCCTCGTTGCATAGGTTGATATATCTCCCTGTGGACGTTAACGGTTTGGTCTCATCAGTAGCATTCCGAAGTTGAAGCGGGGTGAGGATACGGCACGAAATTTATAAACAGCTGCTAAACATCCAAAATACTGCAATGTATGATATTGATATATATAGATTAAAAAATAGTCCTCTCTCCCGGCGGGAGAGGAGGTTTAAAAAAAGCCCCCGGTGTGAACCGGGGGGCAAAGGAGGCCATGTCTAAGTCAAAAACGAATTAACGGCTCAGGCAGTAAACGATGCACTGTAAAAGAAGGGCGCTGAAAAGGAGGGTGCCTTGAGGGGCGGTGGCGGTGATGGCGAGGGCGGCGGTTTTGTTTTTCATCTTAAGTTCAGGCTATCGTATAAAAAAACCGCTGTCAAAAAATGACAGTTAAATATTTGATTTATAATGATATATTTTATCGCCAATTATACTCGATTTGAGCAGAAAGAGGGAATCAATTTACATATTGTTTG
The DNA here is from genome assembly GCA_964575605.1 of uncultured Micavibrio sp. GTDB lineage: Bacteria > Pseudomonadota > Alphaproteobacteria > Micavibrionales > UBA2020 > JAPWJZ01. The sequence continues at coordinate 1,056 of CAZNRN010000050.1, forward strand.
GTCGGGGCGGTGCGTGATAGGATGTCGGCCAAAAGGTTTAACAGCGATTCACAAGGGTGGGACGCGAAACGCGCATGTGGCTCGGCAGGAAAATTTTCAGGGACGGCGAAAAACGGCGCGCGCCCCGCACGCGCGACGAAGCCATTGCCGCGCAATACGACGAGGCCGACGCGAAGCAGGCGCCGATGTCGTCCGAACTGAACGCGCGCCTGCTCAAGGCGTTACTGGAGGACTTGCCTGTCACCGCCAAGCGCGCACTTGAAAAAGGCGCCAGCCCCGAGCTGCCGTGGAGGGGCATTTACAACGATGACCGCGACCGCGGCCTGCCGCTGCTGGCCTGGGCCGTGCGCAACAACAAGGAAAATTACGCGGCGATGCTGCTGCAGCACGGCGCCGACCCGAACCGCGAGCTCGGCTGGGACTGGACCTCGCTGCTCAGCTTCGCTGTGCATCACGGCAATTCGCGCATGGTGCGCCTGCTGCTCGACCACGGCGTGCCGCCCGACCAGCACGGCCGCACGCAAAACTGGCAGGAATGGCCCTATGAATGGGCGAAGAAGCATTACTATACCGATATCGTGAAAATGCTGCAGGAAGAGCCCGCGCGCCGTAAACAGGCCGCCGAAGAGGCCGCCGCAAAGAAACAGGTCGAAGCCGATGCCGCCGCCCGCGCGCAACGGGAAGCCGAACGCGCCGAAACGGCGGCCGAAGTGACAAAGCGCATCACAGTGGGCAAGCCGCTGGTGCTGAAGGGGGCGGCTCCGCAGAAACCGGCGAAGAAGAAGTGGCTGGGGCTGGGTTAACCTCAGCATAAAAGCCGGGAATCAGGAAATAGCATCACCATTTGCCACCCCGCCGACGGGCGGGGTCCGGCACATCGCGTCTGCGATGTATATTAAGTCATGTGACGCGTGGACACGCTACCAGACCCCGCCCGTCGGCGGGGTGGCGTTAGTGAATATGGCGGTATAAAAAAACCCCGGCTTGTTAAGGCCGGGGTTTTTGTTTGAAGCGCTTAAAGCTTAAGCCGCTTTTACCATCGCCGCGTTCAGGTTGCTGATCAGCTTGTCCATGAACTGTTCGGTGGTCAGGTGCGGCTGGTCGGGGCCGATGAGGAGCGCGAGGTCCTTGGTCATATGCCCGGCCTCGACGGTCGAGACGCAGACTTTTTCCAGCGTCTCGGCGAAGGCGACGACGTCGGGGGTGTTGTCGAACTTGCCGCGGTATTTCAGGCCTTGCGTCCAGGCGAAGATGCTGGCGATGGGGTTGGTCGAGGTCGGCTTGCCCTGCTGGTGCATGCGGTAGTGGCGCGTGACCGTGCCGTGCGCGGCTTCGGTCTCGACCGTCTTGCCGTCGGGGGTGAGCAGCACGGAGGTCATCAGGCCGAGCGAGCCGAAGCCCTGCGCGACGCTGTCCGACTGCACGTCGCCGTCGTAGTTCTTGCAGGCCCAGAGGAAGCCGCCTTCCCACTTCATGGCCGATGCGACCATGTCGTCGATCAGGCGGTGTTCGTAGGTGAGGCCGGCCTTGTCGAAAGTCGCCTTGAACTCGGCGTCGAAGATGCGCTGGAAGATATCCTTGAAGTCGCCGTCATAGGCTTTCAGGATCGTGTTCTTGGTCGACAGGTAGACGGGGAATTTGCGCTGCAGGCCGTAGTTGAAGCAGCTGCGCGCGAAGCCCTCGATGCTCTCGGTCGTGTTGTACATGCCCATGGCGACGCCGGGGCCGGTGAATTCGTAGACTTCATAGGTTTTCTTCTCGCCGTTGGCGGGCTCGAAAACCATGGTCAGCTTGCCGGGGCCGGGCACCTTGATGTCGGTCGCCTTGTACTGGTCGCCGAAGGCATGGCGGCCGACGACGATGGGCTTGCTCCAGCCGTGCACCAGGCGGGGCACGTTCTTGCAGATGATCGGCTCGCGGAACACGGTGCCGTTCAGGATGTTGCGGATGGTGCCGTTCGGCGACTTCCACATTTTCTTGAGCTTGAATTCCTCGACGCGCTGTTCGTCGGGGGTGATGGTCGCGCATTTAACGCCGACGCCGTACTTCTGGATGGCTTTCGCCGCGTCGACGGTGATTTTATCGTCGGTCGCGTCGCGGTTCTGGATGCTGAGGTCGCAGGAAACGAGTTCGACATCGAGATAGGGCTTGATCATCTTCTCGATGATCATGTCCCAGATGATGCGCGTCATTTCGTCGCCGTTCATTTCGACGAGGGGGGTTTTAACCTTGATTTTAGTCATTGTACTTATGCTCCTGTCTGGGCTGCTGATTGTCGTTTTGCGTGGTGTTGTTGTATTTGTACTGCTTGGCGTTGGCCGTATGCTTTTCGATCTTCACCATATCCGGGCTGTTTTTCAGCTCAAGTGCCGCGGCGTCGCGCGCCATTTTCTCTTTCTCGCGCAGCGCCTGCTGGTTGGCCGACTGGCGGCTGTCCCATTCGCGGGCGGCTTTCTTCGCTTCGTCTTCCTGCGCACGCGAAATCTTCAGGTTCTCGCGCGCTTTCTTGCACCAGCGCGACAGCTTGCCGCCCGTGTGATTGACGCCGAGCGTGTACCATTTGTAGGCCTCGACCCAGTCCTTCTGGCGCTTGGCCAGCGCGGCCAGGCGCACGAAGGCGGGATCATAGCCGCGCAGCGCCGCGGTTTCGAACCAGTAACGCGATTTGACGAGGTTGCGGCCAAGGCCGCCTTTGCCCTTGCCGAACATGTCGCCCAAAATGTACTGCGCCCGCACGTCGCCCTGTTCGGCGAGTTTGATGAGGTCGTCCATCGGGTGCTCGTCCTCGGGCGCGAGCTTCTGGTACACGGGGTCGGAGTAATACTTGATGCCGTCAGCCAGCGCAGGCGCGGCAAAAGCGAGCAGCGTTACAAACAAAAACAGAAACCTCACGCCTGCTTCTCCTCTTCGCGGAAGAAATCCAGCACCTCGGAAAGGGAGTCGCTCTCGCGGATGGTTTTGTTGCCGGAAAAGACTGCGAACTTGCCGGGTTTCAAAAAGCTGCGCGAGGGGATTTTGGCAATCGCGTAGATCGGGCTTTCCTTGGACGAGCGGTAGACGGAAAACAGCGCCATGTCGGGCAGGCTGTCGATGGCATAGTCGCGCCATTCGCCTTTCTTCACGCGGTCGCCGTAAACGCCCAGGATCATGCTCAGTTCCCCCTGGCTGAAGCGGGCCTTGCCGGCAATTTTATCGCGAAAATAGAGAAGCATTCCGTAAATCACACCTTGATTAGTTTCCGGGGCATTCTAGGCTTAAAAGCACAATATTTAAAGGAGTAATCGAATGCCGCCCCTCTCCACCCCCGCGACCGAATTCGGCGCAAAACCGCATGATTTCAAGCTCAAAGGCGTCGACGGAAAAACCTATAGCCTCAAGGACGTAGAGGGGCAAAAGGGCTTCGTGGTGATGTTCATCTGCAACCACTGCCCCTATGTGAAGGCCATCGCGTCACGCCTGGCGGCGGAGGGAAAAGCGCTGCAGGAGGCCGGCATCGGCGTCATCGCCATCATGCCGAACGACACCGTCAGCCATCCGGCCGACAGCTTCGAGAACATGAAAACCTTCGCGGCGGAACATGGCTTCACCTTCCCCTATGTCATCGATGAAACGCAGGAGACAGCCAAGGCCTATGGCGCGGTCTGCACGCCCGATTTCTTCGGCTACAACGGGCATGGCGATTTGCAGTACAGGGGACGCCTTGACGCCGTCAGCCCGTCCCGCCCGCCCGAGCCCGGCATGAAACGGGAATTGTATGATGCGATGATGGAGATTGCCTCGACCGGCCGCGGCCCCGCCGAGCAGAAAGCCGCCATGGGTTGCGGCGTGAAGTGGAAGAAATAACGCGCAACTAACATACTGAAATATAACAGTAATCCTCCTTTTATTTGAAAGGGGGCATGGATTATGTTAAATATATCCTCTTGTTCAACGGGGATATCCGCGTGACCATCAAGTTGAAAGAAAAGGGCGACCTCGCCACGGTACACTGGCCGCGGCACCGCTATGACCTGACGGGCGAAAGGTCGTTCATGCACGAGGCCAACCAGCGCCGCCGTTTCGTCGAGGCGCTGGTAAACAAAGACAGCCAGACTGTGGCGCAGGTGCTGTCCGACCGCGCCGAGGCCAAGGGCTGGGTCGAACACAACTGCCAGCTGGGCGCCTGCATGCACTACGGCCTCACGCCGCTGCATATTTCGACCTGGGTTGGCGACGACGTCTCGGCAAAACTGCTGCTCGCGGCGGGCGCCGATGCCCATGCGCGCAATGCCGAGGGCGCGACAGTGCTGCATTACGCCGCGACGCGCGAGCGTGTCGAGATCGCGCGCATGCTGCTGGAAGCGGGCGTCAACGTGAACGTGCCGCACCACAATTCCGAAACGCCGCCGATTTTAAGCGCCGCCTACGGCAAGAACGTTGAAATTATCCAGCTGCTGCTCGATTACGGCGCGAACCCGCATCAATCGGACAGGAACGGACTGACCGCGCTGGCGCTGGCAAAACGCATGGGCAACAACGCGCCCCTCGTCGCGCTGCTGGAACAGGCCGAGCATGAGGGCCTCGACGGCGCCTACCGCAAGGGGCTGAACACCGGCGCCAAGGTTATGAAGCCGCTGAACCTGAAGCCGCAGGCTTGAGCGCCGGCGAGACGCATTTGCGCAAAACAATATACACCACAAAGGCAATCGCGAAGCCTGCGAACCATGCGTAGCTGTAAACGTGGTTCAGCGCTTCGGGCACCGCGTCTTTCGCCAATACACCGATGTTCACCAGGAACCCCGGCAGGCTGGGCGCCGCACCCAGCACCAGCGCCGTAATGGCGGCAAAGCTGAAACCGTTGCAGTATTTATATTCGCCGTCCGGCTTGTACAGTTCCTTCAGGTTCAGGGTGCAGCGGCGGATGACGAAATAATCGGCGATTAAAATGCCGCCGATCGGCCCCAGCAGCGCGCCATAGCCGATCAGCCAGGTGAAGATGTAACCCGAAGGGTCGGCCACCAGCTTCCACGGCATCATCAAAATGCCGATGACGCCGGTGATGTAGCCGCCGGTGCGGAACGAGATTTTTTTCGGGCAGAGGTGCGCGAAATCGTTCGCGGGCGACACCACGTTGGCCGCGATATTCGTCGCCAGCGTCGCGATGCAAAGGGCGACCATCGAAACGACCAGCACGACGGGGTTAGTGAATTTGGTCAGCACCTTGACGGGGTCCCAGATCGCTTCGCCGTAAATGATGGCGGTGGCAGAGGTCACGGCGACGCCGATGAAGGAATAAAGCGCCATGGTCGCGGGCAGCCCCACGGCCTGCCCCAGCGCCTGGTCTTTCTGCGTTTTGGCGTAGCGCGAGAAATCGGGGATGTTCAGCGACAGCGTCGCCCAGAAACCGACCATGCCGGTCAGCGCGGGGAAAAAGAACGTCCAGAACTCGCCCGCCTTCTTGCCGCCTGCGTCAAAGGCCGAGGGCTGCGAGAGGATATCGCCAAAGCCGCCAGCCTCTTTCGCCGCCCAGCCCAGCAGCGCAAGGCCGAGCGCGATCAGTAACGGCGCCTTGATGTTGAGCAGGAAACGGATGGTGTCGATGCCGCGCCAGATCACCAGCATATTAATGCCCCAGAAGAACAGGAAGCAGCCAAGCTCGCCCGCCGAAATGCCGAGGCCTTCAATTTTCACGGGCGCTTCCCAGCCGAAAATCGTGGCGCAGATGGTGTAGATGGCGGCGCCGCCGATCCAGGCCTGGATGCCGAACCAGCCGCAGGCGACCAGCGCGCGCAGGATGGCGGGGATATTCGCGCCCAGCGTGCCGAAAGATGCGCGGCAGTAAACGGGGAAGGGGATGCCGTATTTCGTGCCGGCGTGCGCGTTCAAAATCATCGGCGCAAGCACGATAACGTTGCCAAGGAAGATAGTGCCCACCGCCTGCCACCAGTTCATGCCGCCGTCGATCAGCGACGAAGCGAGCATATAGGTGGGGATGCAGGCCGACATCGAAATCCACAAGGCGGCAAAACTGAGCCATCCCCATTTGCGCCCGCTTTGCGGCACGGGTGCGAGGTCGTGGTTATAAAGTCCGTTGCCGGCCAGTTCCTTGTGCTCGAGCTCGGAGAGTTCGGCGTAAAGCGAGGTCATGGGAATGCCCTGATTCTGTTGTGATAGCGGGAGTTAATCGTGAATGCAGGACATATTCAACGACAAGAATTATGGATTATGTAAAAAATATAGCGTATTTCAAGGTTTCTGCGACTATGGTAAAACCCTCCCATGTCCCAACCCGATTATATCGCCGAAATCACCAAGGCCGTCGCCGCGCGCGATGCGGCCGGCGTATTGGCTGCGCTAGATAGCGGCTTCGGCGCGAATGCGTGGAAGGATGCGCGGGGTGCCACGCTGCTGCACCACGCCGCGATCTGGGGCGATGAGAAACTGGCGGATGCGCTGATCACGCGCGGCGCGAAACTTTACGCGCATAACGACAACGCCGAAACGCCCGCCGATGTTGCGATGGTCTGGGGGCGCGAGGAACTGGCCAAAAAACTTTACGCGCAGCAGCAGGACGAGGAGCTGACAAAAGGTCATGCCACGCTTGGCTTTTCGTCGCTGCAGGATATCCGCGCCGAGAGCGCGAAGACGGGCGTGAACCAGCTGCATCATCTGGCGAAACTGGGATTGTTCCCGCAAGTGATCACGCTGGCGCAGCTGGGCGGCGGCTTCACCGCACAGGATCTGCTGGGCAAAGGCCCCGACGGCGACACAGTGCTGCAAAAGGTCTGCGAGAAAGGCCAGCTGGGCCTGCTGCTGAAAGCGCCGCTCTGGATGGACCGCCCCGATGATTTCATGCAGGTCTGGGATGCCGCGCCTGCGAATTACAAAACCGGGCTGGAATCGGAAGGCTTTGCGGGCAAGCTGCGGCAGGCGAAACTCCAGTCTTATGGTAAAATACAGATAAAAGGCCTCAAGAAATAGGCGATATCGCGGATTGCCAAAGCTGCCGCCGACCCATAGCATGGTCTTTATGTTCAATAATTAAGATTCGATAAGGCTTGGAGTCATGAAACTGACCAAAGACCAGGAATCGCTGATGGATGCCGTTTATGACGGCAACACCAAACGTGTAAAGGCGCTCCTGAAAAAAGGCGCCGACCCCGATTTCGACGACGCTTACGGCTCCACGCCGCTGCACGCCGCCATCCGCAACGGTAGCCTGCCGATTGTGAAGGCGCTCTCTGACGCCGGCGCGGATTTCAACCGCACCGATTACCTCGGCAACAATGCGCTGGAAACCGCCGACTATTACAACCAGGCGAAAATCGCGAAATACCTCGAGGACGAAGGCGCCACGCGCAACGTCGGCCTCGACGATGACGACGACTGGATGCACAGCGGCCGCAAGGCGAAAACGGCGAAATCCCGCACCAGGCCACGCGCCTCGCGCGGCGGCGGCAATTTCTGGGATGACGACGATTATTTCTTCGACGACGACGAAGACGTGAAGCCGAAGAAAAAAGCCGCGCCGAAAAAGGCAGCGGCGAAGAAAAGCACGGCCGCGCCCACGATTGGTGGGTTGTCCGATGGCGGCGCCGCGCCCGAACTGACGCCGCCCAAAATCACCTTCCGCGAAGACAACCTGCAGGATATCTTCAACCCCAAGAGCTGGGCGGGCAAGACGGAAGAAATGGAAAAGCTGTGGGACGACGTGCCCACGCGCCTTAAAAAGAAATTCGATTTTGCCGCAGCCCTCGCCGAAGCGCGCCGCGACACGCTGAAACAAAACGCGCCGCCGCAGCGGCTGACGTTAAAGCCGTCAGTGCCAAAAATGCCGCCCCCCGCAGCGCCGAACGCCCCGCCGCCCAAGGGGCCGGATTACGAGATTTAATTGGCCGCAACATCACTGAGCGATGACTATCTTTTTGTTTGAGCGAAATGGCGATGTTTCTGTGCATGCCACAGTGCCCGACGCCGAAAATTACATGGAATCGCCTGATATATTGAATGGCGAGTATCTCGAAGCTTTTGACGAACAGGGAAATATATTCTCGGTTTCCGCCCCTGCCGGAGGCGGCGGGAGCGGGCTTTCGGTCTCGATCGCGCCCGGAATTCTAAGGCCTAGCGGAGAAAAGTCGCCCGCGCGGTTGTATGCGGCCCTTCAAAAGCATTTTGGTAATGATATGCAAGCTTCGCCTTCTTTGGAGGAATTGATCGCGCGGGCGATTAAATTTTCGGATGAGGAATGTGGCAGAACACAGGCGCGCCTTAAAAAAATAAACTTGGCGTTCGCGGTGCTTTTTCTTGCATGCGCGCTATTACTGCTTATGTGGAACATCCGGTAAGTACCCTCACCCTAGCCCTCTCCCATAAGCGGGAGAGGGGATTCCTGAGTTTTGCTGGCGCAAAACAGATGACAAATTTTTGATTTTGTTTTGCGTTAGCAAAATACGTTAGTCCCCTCTCCTCTTGGGAGAAGGCTAGGGTGAGGGTACTGCCTGCTCACAGTATAATCAGGGCATCGGCGGTGCGTTGAAGGAACCAGGGCCGTCGGGGTTGTCGCGGCGGAAGCGGTCGGGCAGGGCGAACATGCCGGGCTTGGCACCGTGGCTTTGCAGCTGGACGATGATTTCCTCGTAATTGCCGAGTTTGCTGGCGGCCTTGTTGACGGTCGAGCTGAGCGTGAAGCGCGAGCCTTCCTTGCGCTGCAAATCGGATTCATAGAAACGGTGGCCGAGGATCGCGTAATCCATCGGCGTATGGCCGTCGTCGTCCTTGGCGCGCGGGTTGGCGCCTTTTTCCAGCAGGAAAGCGACGATCTCGGCATTACCCAGCAGTGCCGCCGCATGCAGCGGCGTCGCGCCGATGGAGTAATCGACGTTCATGGTCATCGAGGACAGCATGCCGCGCTGCGTGGTGCGGGCGTTCAGGTCCGCGCCCTCGCGGTAGAGCTTGGTCACTTCCTCCAGGCGGTTCGATTCAATCGCCTTGAAGAACATATTGGTGCCGTTGTTATTGGGCGCGTTGATCTGGCGCTCACGGCGGCGGGCCTTTTCGGCCTCGCTCAGCTTCTTGAAAAACTCGATCGCCATCGCGGGGTTTACTCCCTTGGAATGCGGCTTTGAAATTGTCTGATAGGCTTTTATGAACCGATAAGCCCCAAATGGCAAGACGGGGCGGCGAAAGCCGCTATTATGGCAATATAAAGGGGTGGTTTTCCTTGACCCGCCACCCCCTCATTAGCGAGTATGCACCAAGCTATTTACCCTCGCGCGTTTGCGCGACTTTTCTACAGGAAATCGACGCCCCATGACGCAAATGGAACAGGAAATCGAAGACGAGCTGCGCCAGCAGAAACTGGAGCAATTCTGGAAGGAAAACGGCAGCTGGATCATCATCTGCGCCATCCTCGCCGTCGTCTTTACAGGCGCGCTCACCTGGTGGCGCCAGCATGAATACAAGCAGAACCTGGCGCAGACGACCGAGCTGTTCGCGGTGATGAAGGAAAACGACACCAAGCAGCTGACCGATTTCGCCCTGAAAAGCGACAAGGACCACGCAGCCATCGCCATGTTCACCGCGGCCGCCCTGCACGCGAAACGCAAGCAGGACGCGGAAGCCGTGAGCCTCTACCGCAAGATCGAGGGCACGACGGGGCTGGATAGTACCTACCGCGACCTCGCGAAACTGCTGCGTATCTCGATGCGCCTCGGCGCCGACGACCCGGCCGACCTGCACAAGGAACTGGCGCCGCTCGCGGCCAAGGGTACCTGGCGCTTTACCGCGCTGGAGCTGCAGGCGCTGCTCTATGCCAGAGAGAACAAGATGAAGGAAGCGGCGGACAACCTGACGCAGATCACGCAGGACGCCAACGCCCCCGGCGACGTGCGCATGCGCGCTTCCACCCTGCGCGAGCTCTATCTCGGCTCCGCGACCGCGAAGTAATACCCTTTAGGAGTGAATGCCTTGCACAGCCGTACCTTTCTTGCTGTTATCGCCGCGCTTGGCGTTTCTCTGGCGCTGACCGGCTGCTCGACGTTCAAGCAGTTCTTCGGCGACCATGAAGGCAAGCCGCTGGAAGGCGAGCGCATCTCCGTCCTGCAATTGCAAAAAGAACTGACCCCCAACCCCGACCTCGCCTCCGAAGCCGTGGCGCTGCCCGACGAATGGCAGAACCAGTTCTGGCCGCAGCGCGGCGGCTACCCCAACCATGCGCTGGGGCACCTCGCGCTTGGCAAGGCGCTGAAAAAGGCATGGAAAGTTTCGGTGGGCGAGGGCGGCGACGACCGCACGCCGCTCACAGCCTCGCCCGTCGTGGCGGAGGGCATGGTCTTTACGCTCGATACCGAAGGCAAGGTTTCCGCCTTCGACGCCGGGAGCGGCAAGAAAAGATGGACGCAGAAAGTCGTGCCGAAGGGCGAGGAAGACGCGGGCGCAGTGGGCGGCGGATTGTCGTTTGCCTCCGGCAAGCTTTTTGCCGCCAGCGGTTATAAATACATCTATGCCCTGAACCCTGCGACGGGCAAGCCGCTGTGGAAGGCGCCCATCGCCTCGCCCGCGCGCTCCGCCCCCACGGTGATGGACGACCGTGTGTATGTGGTGACGCTCGACAACCGCCTGCTGGTGCTGAACGCGGCCGACGGCCAGCCGATGTGGAACTATGCCGGCGTGTCGGAAACGACGAACCTGCTGGGCTCGGCCTCGCCCGCGGCTGACCAGTCGCTGGTTGTGCTGCCGTTATCTTCCGGTGAAATCTATGGCCTCCGCCCCGAAAACGGCCAGATCGTCTGGGAAGACAACCTTTCCGCCGTGCGCCGCACAGGTTCGCTCGGCTCTATCTCCGACATCCGCGGCCTGCCTGTGATTGACCAGGGGGTGGTTTATGCCGTGTCGTTCTCGGGCCGCATCGTCGCGCTGGACGCGGTGACGGGACAGCGCCTCTGGCAGCGTGAAATCGGCTCGGCCGAAACGCCCTGGCCCGCGGGCGACACCATTTTCGTCATGACATCCGAACAACAATTGGTGGCGCTGACGCGCGGCAGCGGCGAAATCCGCTGGGTGACGCAGCTCGGCCGCTTCGAGGACGAGGAAGAAAAAGACGTGCCCATGGTCTGGGCAGGCCCCGTGCTGGCGGGCGGCAGGCTGTTCGTGGTGTCATCGGGCGGCGACATGGCCGAGGTGAACCCGCAGGACGGCAAAATCATCCGCAAGCAGGAGATCAGCGGCGGCGCGCAGCTGGCACCCGTGGTGGCCGGGAACACGCTCTATGTCCTGACCAACAACGGCACCCTGACGGCGTGGCGCTGATATGACCTTCACCCTGGCGATCATCGGGCGGCCCAACGTCGGCAAATCGACGCTGTTCAACCGCCTTGTCGGCAAAAAACTCGCATTAGTCCATGACACGCCCGGCCTGACGCGCGACTGGCGCGCGGCGGAGGCGAACCTGATGGGCCTCAAGTTCCGCGTTATCGACACGGCGGGGCTGGAGGAGAACTTCGACGCCTCGATAGAGGCCAGGATGCGCAAGCAGACCGAGCGTGCCCTGGAAAAAGCCGACATGGCGCTGCTGGTTGTCGACGGCCGCACCGGCATCACCCCCATGGACCGCCACTTCGCGCTCTGGCTGCGCAAGCAGAAGATAAAATCTGCCCTCGTCGTCAACAAGTGCGACACGCGCAAGTCGGACGAGGGGCTGCTGGAGGCCTATGAACTCGGCCTAGGCGAGCCCATTCCCGTTTCCGCCGAGCACGGCATGGGCATGAACGAGCTTTACGACCTGCTGCGCCCCTATGTCGACGCCGCCAACCCGCCGCTGACCGAGGAGCAGGAAGAAGACCTGGAAATCTACTTCCAGAAATACCACGAAGGCGACGAAAAAGGCTTCGGTGACGAGGAAGAGGGCGAGGAAGACCTGAACAACCCCGTCAAGATCGCCATCGTCGGCCGCCCGAACGTGGGCAAGTCGACGCTGCTGAACGCCATGGTCGGCGAGGAACGCTCGATGACCGGCCCCGAGGCGGGGCTGACGCGCGACGCCGTGCATGTCGACTGGGCCTACGGCGGGCGCAAAATCCGCCTTGTCGATACCGCGGGCCTGCGCCGCAAGTCGAAGATCGTGAACGAAATCGAGCGCATGGCGGTCGAGGACAGCCTGCGCGCCATACGCCTGGCGCAGGTCGTCGTGCTGGTGATCGACGCCGAAAACGAATTCGAAAAGCAGGACCTGATGATCGGCGACCTGGTAACGCGCGAGGGCCGCGCGCTCGTCATCGCCGTCAACAAATGGGACGCCGTGAAAGACCGCGCCGCCAAGCTCGAGGAACTGCAGTACCAGCTCGACAAATCCCTGCCGCAGGTCAAGGGCGTACCGCTTGTCACCATCTCGGCGCTTAAGGGGCAGCGCGTCGAAAACGTACTGCAGGGCGTGCTGGACGCCTACAAGCTGTGGAACAGCCGCGTGCCGACGAACAAGCTCAACCGCTGGCTGCGCGGCATGGAAAGCCAGAACCCGGCGCCGCTGGTCAACGGCCGCCAGAACAGGCTCAGGTACATGACGCAGCTCAAGGCGCGCCCGCCGACCTTTGCCCTCTGGCTCTCGCGCCCTGACGAATACCCCGACACGCACGAGCGCTTCATCGTCAACGGCTTGCGCCGCGATTTCGGCCTGCCGGCGGTGCCCATCCGCATCGTGCTCAAGGCCGCCAAGAACCCTTATACGGACTGAGGAAGACAATCGGCGGAATCCTCCCCTGCATCGCCGCCGCCGTCTTTGGCAGCAAGAGGACGTTTTTCAGCACTTGATAGGG
>CAZNRN010000051.1:0-13062 GCA_964575605.1 uncultured Micavibrio sp.
GAGGCTGACGCCGCCCGCGAACGCGCCAGCTCCGAAGCGGAAGCCGCACAGCAGCAAAGACAGCAGCAACGCGAACAGGCCGCGCAGGAAGCCGAGCAAAAACGCGAAGCCGCACAGGCCGCCGAAATGCAGCGCCGCGAAGCCGCCAAACAGGAACGCGAACAGCAGGCCGCTGAAAACGCCGCCAAGCGCCAGCAGAACGAAGCCGCCCGCGAAGCCGAACGCGCTGCCGAAAGACAGGCCGCCGAAGCCGAGAAAGCCGCCCGCAAACAAGCCCAGCAGGACAAGCGCGAGGAAACCCGCGCCGAAAACGAAGCCCGCGCCAAGCAGGCCGCCGAAGACCGCGCGGCACGCCAGGCGGAGGCCCAGCGCGTGATGCAGCAACGCGAGGCGCAAGCGAAACTGAACCAGGAACGCCGCGAAGCCGCGCGCCAGCAGGCCGAATTCGAGCGCACCGCGCGCGTCGCCGAAGCACAACGCGTTTCCCGCGAACGCCAGCAGGCGGCGATTACGGCCGAGCAGAAACGTCAGGCCGAATTCCGCCAGCGCATGGAAGAACAGCGCGCGCGTGCGGAACGCGACCAGCGCCTTTACCGCGACCGCCGCTACTACTCGCGCCTGCACCAGGATTACCTGGACCGCATGTACCGCCAGCAGAACCAGTGGCGCAGCAACTATAACTACTATAACGACCCCTATTACTACACGCCCTCGCACTACCGCTATTACCGCGACGGCCGTTACTACACGACCAACTCCTACGGCGCGAAACTCCTGCGCCAGGCGGTCAACGCAGGCTACCGCGAGGGCTATAACGCCGGCCGCGCCGACAGGCTCGACCACTGGCGGTACGACTATAAAAACAGCTTCGCCTATGGCTACGGGTCGTTCGGTTATAACGGCCGCTACGTCAGCTATGACGAATACCGCTACTACTTCCGCCAGGGTTTCCAGCGCGGCTACCGCGACGGTTACTACCGCAGCTACCAGTACGGCGGGTATGACAACGACAATGGCGATTTCAACATCTGGGCCTCGGTGCTGCAGCAGATCTTAAGCTTCAGCTACTACAGGTAACGGAACTAACGCGTGAAAAGGGCGGCCTTATTAGGGCCGCCCTTTTTTGTTTCCGGATTTCAGCGCGCGAAACTATGCCGCCGCTTGAGGTTGATAGGCTTCCTGACCTTGATGCCAGCCTCCAGCGCAATGTTGTCGCCGATACCGTCCAGTTCCTTTTCCCGCAGCAGGCGGGCGATGGTTTCATGCTGGCGGCGCGGGTTCGGGCGCTTGTTAATCTTGACGCGGTCGGTTTCGGCGTCGGTTTCCAGCGATTCCAGCTTTGACGGCACGCAATCCAGCAGCACAAGGCGGTTCGCGACGCACCAGAGCTTGCCGCCCACCTCGTCCGCCACGCCCCGCAAGGTGGTGAGGCGGTTGCGGATGCATTCGTAATTGCCGCCCACAAACCGCGGCCCGCCCGAGAGGTTTTCAAGCTGGTTGATGGAGCAGCGGAAGTTGCCGCCGACAACCTGCGGCGCGCCCGAAAGCGAGGCCAGCAGGTTGTCGGAGCAATCGAAATCACGCGCCACGACAACGCGCGAGAGGTCGGGAAGCTGTTCCAGCTTCAGCCCCCTCAGCGACAGGTTGCCGGGCACGAGGATGGTGCCGTCTTTACCCTCGAAGTATTCGACGCGGTGCTTATCCAGGAATTGATAAATGTTTTCGCGCATAAGCACCTTTCGTCGTTATCAGGGTTGCCGGACCAGGATGTTCCTGAACTGCCACGGGTCTTTCTTGTCGAGGTCCTCGGGGAAGAGGCCGGGGCGGTTTTTCAGGGGCGTCCAGTCGGTGTAGTAGCCTTTGACGGGGCCCAGGTACGGCTTTTGCAGCTCGAGGCAGCGTTTGTAATCCATCTCGTCCGCCTCGACGATGCCCTTGCGCGGGTTTTCCAGCGCCCAGACCATGCCGGCCAGCACGGCCGAGGTCACCTGCATGCCGGTCGCGTTCTGGTACGGCGCCAGTTTGCGGGTTTCCTCGATGGAGAGCTGCGAGCCATACCAGTAAGCGTTTTTCTTGTGGCCGTAGAGCAGCACGCCCAGTTCGTCCTTGCCGTCGACAATTTCCTTCTCGTCGAGGATTTTATGTTTCGGCTGCTGTTCGCCCGCGCGGCCGAACATTTCGTGCAGCGACAAAACCGCATCGTTGGTCGGGTGGTAGGCGTAGTGGCAGGTGGGACGGTAGTCGGGCTTCTTGCCCTTGCCGACGGTGTAGTAGTCGGAGATGGAAATCGCCTCGTTATGCGTGACGAGGAAGGCGTATTGCGCGCCTTCGGTCGGGCACCAGCTGTGCAGGCGGGTATTCGCGCCCGGCTGCATCAGGTAGATGGCCGCCTGGCAGCCGTCTTTATGCTCTTTCGCCGTCACGGGCTTCCATTTTTCATGCGTGCCCCAGCCAAGTTCCGCCGGCTGCTGGCCTTCGGAGATAAAGCCGTCGACCGACCAGGTGTTGACGAAGGTGCCGAAGTCTTTCGGGTTTTTGCCGCGCTGCGTGTCGCGCTCGGCGATGTGGATACCCTTCACGCCGGCCTGTTTCATCAGCTTGGCCCAGTCTTCGCGGGTTTCGGGCTCTTTAAATTTAAGTTTCAGGTCTGTCGCGAGGTCGACCAGCGCCTGTTTCACGAACCACGACACCATGCCGGGGTTTGCGCCGCAGCAGGAAACGGCGGTGACGCCGCCGGGGTTGCCGCGTTTTTCCGCCAGCACCCCTTCGCGCAGCGCGTAGTTGGAACGCTGGGAGGTGTCCATTTTGTCGTCGAAGTAAAAACCCTTCCACGGCTCGACCACGGTGTCGATGTAGAAGCAGTCCAGCTCGCGGCAATGCTTCATGACGTCGAGCGACGACACGTCAACGGAAAGGTTGACGCAGAAGCCCTGCCCCTCGCCCTTGGTCAGCAGCGGGGTCAGCAGCTCCTTGTAATTGTCCTTGGTCACTTCGGCCTTGATGAACTTGATGCCGCGCTCGTCACAGAGCTTGCGGTTGCTCTCGTCCGGATCAATCACCACCATGCGCGATCGGTCGAAATCCAGGTGACGTTCGATCAGCGGCAGGGTGCCGCGGCCGATGGAGCCGAAGCCGATCATCACGATCGGGCCGTCGACTTTTGCCAGTAGCTGGGATTTCGTTTCCGTTTTTTTCGCGCGTGTTGCCATGATTAATCCATAGACCTCTCTCTTTCATGTGGGGGGATATGACCTCTGTGTTTTCCGTAAAATCACAGGTGCATCGTTTTACCTAATGTTGCACCGCCGCGCAACCCCTTTACGCGAGGGTGTCGGGTAAATGATTGTTTTTGATGGATTAAAATTCTTGAACGCGGTAGCGCGGCACCACAAGGCCGCGGTACATATCCTAGCAAAACACTCGAAAATGTCCCCGACTCCGCCGCTTGTACCCCGAATTTTGTTCTCGTTTTGTTCTTTTTATGGTAAGATAAATTGTGCCATTAAAAATGTTCACGTTCGCCAACATATCGGCGGGTCCGGAACGGGGCGCAGGGTTGTTGAACATGGTGAATATTCTGGACTACCAAGGCGGGGGAAAAAGCCTTAGGCCCCCGCCCGCTAAACTTTGCGCCGCGCGGCGGCAAGACAATCAACTCAGTGATGATATCGCGAGCAACACAGTGAAAATCCCTGCCGCCGCGCGGCGTTTTTTTTAATTTAGCATGGCCGCTTTGATTAAAAGCCTCTTATTAAGTCGCTCTTATCAAAGTTTACGCCCCTCGACACGACCCATGACCTTTTCCATTCCGAGAATTTACCCCCGCTGATAAACAGATCATAAATGTACGGGGTTATTCGCAACTCCCAACTGAGTGCCCACAACAGACGCACCATCTTGAAATTTAATGCCCTCCTGGTAACCTCTGTTATATGAATCCAATGCAAGAATAGCTTTAAATAATCTATCGTCCATTGTTTATCTCCGTCGTAAAGGAGCCAGCGCTTAGACTATTCGCAAAGGGGTATTGAGATCCCCGAAAATTGCCAGACTCCCCATCGAGCATTTTATGCTGATACCTTGGTAGCCATGGAAGAAGCTGGGTAATACCTGTTGTGATAGGGTCATTCGTTACTTCAATTGTGATTTCTTTTAATTGGACGCCGGCACCAAACTTTTCACTATCAAACAAATAACCTTTCTCAAAAGCGCCCTCTTTAATAATTTTCGTTACACTCTCAACTGTCTTTGGTTCTTTCTCATCACGGAAGCGGACGAAAATTGGATAATTATCCGGAGTAAGTGTTACTTTGCCTGTATTTGGAACTGAGGCTGGGTCAATGACTCCACCATTAAAAGCCCTCAAAAGAACATCAGTACAATGACCGCTCCCCAGCAAGGCAAAAAACTTCCCGCGCTCACCTAAGTCCACCATAACGGCTTCACCCCTGCATTTAAGAGCCAGCCCCGGCCCGCCGCCGCCTTTTGTCGCGCCGCCGTAAATGACTTCCCTTACTGCAGAGCCGCTTTTCAAGCCTTCCGGCGTTTCAACTGAGACTGTCATCCGGTAATGCCAAACGGTGTCTGCGTGGTTTTTCGGCCACAATATCCACATCATTGCCGCGACAAACACCACCCCCCAACAAAAAGGAAGCAGCGCAGATGCCGATTTTTGGTCGTTAATGTCCGCCTGAATCTTTTCAGCCATGAACACCTCTATTTCAAAAATCACAGGGACTAAAATCGGAATATCGCAGCGCCGCAATTGCAACACGAGTCGGGATTGCCGTCAAACGGCAAATCGGTTTCTTATTCCATAGGTGGGAACAATTTGATGTTCAAAAAATTCTGCCTCAGAAACATTGTTTAAAATGCTGCCATAAATTTCATACGCGAGTATGCAGAAAAAGGAAAATCCCGCCGACTTTACCGGCGGGTCCGGAACGGGGCGCAGGGTTGTTGAACATGGTGAATATTCTGGACTACCAAGGCGGGGGAAAAAGCCTTAGGCCCCCGCCCGCTAAACTTTGCGCCGCGCGGCGGCAAGACAATCAACTCAGTGATGATATCGCGAGCAACACAGTGAAAATCCCTGCCGCCGCGCGGCGTTTTTTTTAAATTTAGTCTGAATCCTTCGATCTGTTGTCCGTATTAATCTCCTGTTGAAAAATCTCCAGACGCTAGGCTGTTTGCAAACGGAAAATCGGAACGCCCGCCCGTCCCGTATCTATTTCCATCAAGTCTCCGATTATAATACTTAGGCAACCATGCCAAATGCCTTTCGATCCCTTTCGTGACAGGGTCTGTTGTCATTTCGACAGTAATTTCTTTTAAGCTGACGCCGCTTCCAAATATTTTTTCGAAATGATCTGCCTCGATAGAAGATTTTTGTTCTCCCCCCATCTCTAATACAGGCTCTGCGGTCTTAGGATCAGTGATATCTCTAAAATAAACAAAAGTAGGATAGTTGGCTGTAGTAAGCGTCACTTTTCCTTCCAAAGGCACGCTGTCTGGTTTTAACTGCACGCCCCCATGAAAAACACGCAAGAGCATATCCGTGCAATAATCGGGCCCTGCCCAGTTCCTTAATATACCAAACAAAATACCTCGGCTGCCAAGGTCGACAACCACCGCCTCTCCCTTGCATTGCAAATCCATCCCCGGTCCACCGCCACCTGTGGTGTGGCCGCCATAAATAACCTCCCGCACCGCAGAGCCCACTTTCATTCCCTCCGGCGTATCGACTGTAACAGTCATTCGATAATGCCAGATTGTTTTGGACGCGGGCGCAGGCGTGGGAGATGGGAAAATCCAGTAGGTGGCCGCCACCAATACAACGATCAAAAGGCTCAGTGTAAATTGAAAGACTTTCGCCCGCATACCAGCCCCTCAACGCCGCCTTTGCAGCGCGATAATATCCCGCTCCGGCTTCAGCGTGAAATTGACGATGGGTTTTATATCCGCGCTGTCCTTTATTACCGGCGTGAATTTTTGCAGCAGGGTCGCGAGGATTAGCACGGCTTCGGTATTCGCCAGGTGCTGGCCGATGCAAACGTGTTCGCCGCCGCCGAAGGGGGCGTAGGCGAAGCGCGGGCGGCCTTCGGATTCCGCCTTCGAGAAATGTTCGGGCCAGAATTGATCGGGGTGCTTCCAGTAATCGGGGCGGCGGTGCGTGGCGTAGACGGGCAGCACGACGGAGCTGAACCGTTTGACGGGGTAACCCTCGATTTCGTCCGGTTCCTCCACCACGCGGTGCAGCGCCCAGACGGAGGGGTAGAGCCGCAGGGTTTCCTTGTAGACCATTTTTGTATACACAAGGCGTTCGATATTCTGCGCGTCGGGCAAGGCGCCCTTCAGCTCCGTATCCAGTTCGTCCTGCAGTTTTTTCAGGACATCGGGGTGCTGCGCCAGCAGCCGCCATGTCCAGGCGAGCGCGGTCGACAGCGTATCGTGCCCCGCCATCAGCAGCGTGATAATTTCGTCGTGCAACTGCCTGTCGCTGTTGCCGGCCTTGACCAGGGCTGCCACCATGCAGTCCTCGTGCTCCTGCCGAACGACGCCGATGATTTCCTGCACGATGTCATCCGCGATTTTCTTGTTTTTCCTGAAATCGCGGTTGAATTTTGTGGGCAGAAATCGCGGCGGGGTCAGCGGGTTCTGCACGAAGCGGTTGATGTAGCGGAAGCTGTCCATCATCGCCTCGCTGAACACTTCGGCCTTGGCGCGGATGTCGTAGTTGAACATCAGGTCGCTTATGTTCACAAGCCCGAGGCGCATCATGGCGCGCGACATGTTTATGTCGGCGCCCGCCGGCAGTTTCGCCCAGCCGTCCGCCAGTTCGACGGTGTTCTTCACCACCGTGCCCATGTATTTGTCGATAAAGGCGGGCTGGAAGTATGGCTGCAGCAATTTGCGCTGCTCCTGCCACAGCTCGCCCGTGCTGGTGACCAGCCCCTGCCCGCCGATGAAGGACACGATATGGCTCCACCTGCGGCCGCGGCTGTATTTGGCGCGCGCCTTGATCAGCACATGGTGGATCGCCTCGGACGAGGTAAACGAATAGAAATGCATGCCCGGGAACGAATTGAATTTCAGGCAGCCGCCATGCGCCGCATGCTGGCGCAGGTAGAAATCATAGGTATCCCGCTGCATCTCCCGCATATGCCCCTGCAATGGCAGGGCACGGCTGTCGAGTTGCGGATAGGTTTTCAATGCGGCTGTCATGCCCCATCTTAGCGCGGCACGCGGCTTTTAAAATCACCGATTTGGGGAGGAGAGACTGGCTCGCCGAGCCGTAGCGCGCTCCTGCGCGCGAAGGCTGGTTGGGGTGCTAGGGATCGAACCTAGGAATGGCGGTACCAAAAACCGCTGCCTTACCGCTTGGCTACACCCCAATGCGCAGGAATTTCGGGACAATATATAAAAACGCGTGATTCCGCAAGCATGATAAACCCCTTCTTTTTGCTTATGAAAAACAATGGCTTGCAGGGCAGCCTTCACGCGGCAAGGCCGGAAAACCCTGCAAGCGCCAAGGCTTGCGCCTCTCGCTTCATGCGGTTTGCCCCCTTCAAGCGGCGGGCGGAATCTGCTACGGTAGCCGCAGATAAGTAAAATTCGTCCGCACCATCCGCCAACCCGCAACGGCTTCGCAGGCCTGTCAGGTAAACATGCATTACAAATTCGGCACGACGCAGGTTTTCGGGGCTTTCCCCACCAACGATGCGGCAGCGACGCCGCAGGAACGCGTGAACGTCGAGATGTTCAAGGCCATCGAGACGCTGGGCCGCAAGCTGGAACGCGCCGAGAGCGAGCGCGACCATTTCGCCCGCCGCCTGGCCGCCATCGAGGGGGCCGCGACGCTGGATGAATCGACCGGAAAATATTACCTGCCCGTCGTCACCAACGGCGGCCAGCCGCAGGAACCCGCACGGCAGGGGGGCAGCTTCGCCCTTTCGCTGTGCAGCACCGCGATCGCCCTGGTTGCACTCGCCTATGCAGTTTACGGCCATGCCCCTTCAAGCGGCAGCCTGACGCCGCGCCAGCTGGCCGCCATCAACGCGATTGCCGATACCGCCGCGCCCGCAGCATCGAGCGAAGGCTGGCAGCAGCCCGAAACCAATGTCGCAGGCGATATCCCCGCCGTCATGCCCTCGATCGTCGAGGCGCAGCAGCAGCCGCAGACCGTTGTGTCGGGCCCCTATACCATGGTCTCGTCCGGCGTGACCTCCAGCCCCGCCGTGCAGGAAAAACTGGTGCAGTCGCTCCCCTCCCGCGCGCCCGTCATGGTCTCGAAGCCTGCCGAAACACAAGCGCCGGCCAAGCCCATCACGCTGGCCGCCGATGAAAACCTTCCGCCCGAGCTGTCGTCGATGCAGCAGCGCGCCTTTGAAGACGTCGCTGAATCGCAGCACGACCTTGCCACCATCTATGCCGCCGGCAAACTGGTGCCGCAGGATCTGAAACGCGCGGCCTCCTGGTTCACGCGCGCGGCCGATAATGGCCTTGCGAACGCGCAATACAACCTTGGCGTCATGTACCAGCAGGGACTGGGCGTCAACAAGGACATGGAAAAAGCGCTGGCATGGTACGACAAGGCAGCGCAGCAGGGCCACCCCGAGGCGATGTATAACCTTGGCATCGCCTATGTCGGCGGCACCGGCGTCGCGCGCGACGCGGACAAGGGCGTCGCCTATTTCAAGCGCGCGGCCAATGCGGGCGTCGCGGGCGCGGCCTATAACCTTGGCGTGCTTTACGAAAGCTCGTTCATCGGCCGCCCGGATTACGTGCGCGCCGTGCAGTGGTACGACGTTGCGGCGGCGCAGGGCCACTTCGAGGCCCGCGCAGCAGCCGACCGCGTACGCGCGCAGCTGGAAGCCAGCGGCGTCGAAACCATCGCGCAGGCCGCCAGCCCCTCGGATATCGAGGACGAAGGCCAGTACGGCGAAGGCGACGCAAGCCCGCCCGAAGAAACCGCGGCAGAAACACCCGAGCCCACCGAAGACCTGCTGACCCGCACGCAGGCGGAACTTATCAAGCGCCGCCAGCTGCCCTACCGCAAGCCCACCGGCGTGCTCGACCAGCGCACCGAAGGCGTTATCCGCGACTGGCAGATGAAACTGGGGCTGACCGTGACAGGGTTGCCCTCGCAGCTGCTGCTCGACAAAATCGAAGCGGACGGCAAATAAGCCTACTTGAAATCAAGCGCGCAGAGGTGGTCGAAAAAGGCCTGCTTGTTATGCGCGCCTTCCGCCGGATAGGCGGCCATCAATTCGGAATAGGCCTGCACCAGCTTCGCGCTTGAGCTGCTGATCAGCGGGTCGGAAATATTGAAGGCGCCGCCCGAGGCTTTCCATTTTTCAAGGTATTGACGATGTTCGGCCACCGCCTGCATGACCAGCGCGTGGGCGGTTTTAAGCTTGTCCGGCACATCGAGCGCCATCAGGCTGCTTTCGATCCCGGCGTAGTTGAACGTCACCGCCCTGCCCGACGATATGGCCTGCATCGCCGCAACGCGTTCGACGACGGCAAGGTCGACCAGCTGGAAAAACTTGTCGAGGAAGGCTTTTTCATCCGCGCCCATCTGGCCTTGTGTTGAATCGAAAACCGTGCGGGCATGGGGGATAGCCTTGTAGGCTTCTTCCACGGTCATGGTCTGGCCGGCGCGGGCGGGCAAGGCGGACATGAACAGCGCAAGGCAGGCGAGGATGGCGAGGTATCTCATGGCGTTTTCTCCTCCAGCAGTTTCGGGATCATGGGCATAAGGTGCGACCACATGCTGTGCTGCGGATGGTGACCCGCGCTGTCGCTGACAAGGATGAAATCGCGGTCGACCAGCTGGAAGCCCGGGATCAGGTCGTAGCTCGCCTGGTTCACCAGCTTGTCCGTGCCCGCCAGCACATAGGTGTTGGGCCTTTTGTCGATGCCGAAATGCTCCGCCCAGTCCTTCGCGTCCTGTTCCGTCGGGCCCTGCATCGACAGGTTGTACAGCAGCAGCGGCACATAGACGATGCGCGGATCGTCAAGCTTGATGCCGCCCGCATACTGCGGCAGGTGGTCTTCGATCGCGCCCAGGCCGCCCTGCACGCCCATGCCCTTGAACGCGCCCTTTTTATCAGCGCCTGCGAAGGCGTTGCAGGCCGGGCAGGTCATGCCGATCGGCTCGATCAGGATCACCTTGCCCTTGAAATCGGACAGCTTCACGAGGTTACCGCGATGGTCTTTCAGCTCGAGGTCGGGATAGGGCTGGCCCACCACGGGCGGCCAGCTGACGGTCTTGCCGCTTTCGAGCGTCACCTGAAGCTGCGCCGCCGCCTGCGGCATGGAAGAAAACTGCAGCCAGGCAATCATGCCCGCCAGCACGGGAATAAAAACGAGCAAAAGCTTTCTCACGGTTTTTTCTCCATATTTTGTCCGGGCTGTTGTTCAGCCTTTTTCACGAGCTTTTTCATCTCGCCGCGGGCCTCGGGCGCGCGGTTGTGTTTCGGGAATTCTTTGACGAAGGCCGTAAATTCCGCGATCGCCAGTTCGTCCATGCCTGCGCCCATATAGCTTTTCGCGAGCCAGAAGCGCATGGCGCCGTCGGAAGGCCTTTCCTTCGACAGCTTGAGGAAGGAGGCGACCGCTTTCTCATACGCGCCGTTATAATAAAAACCCATGGCCTCGGTGACCTGGAACCAGCCTGCTTCTTCATCCGCCGTTTCGCCCGTCACGGGCACCGCAGGCTGTGTTGACAGTCCGGGAATTTTGGCGGCCAGCGTGTCGGCCGCACCGCAGGAAACGGCCGCCGCTTCGCCCGCCCCGCCCGCCGCATTGGCCGAGGCCACCAGCGCCTGCGTCGACAGCGCATAGAGCATCAGCGTCAGCGTAAACCCCTTGTCATGCGGCGCGAGGCTGCCGCGCAGGATATGCGTCGCCGCCGCGAGGCCCCCCGGCGCCGTGCGCGTTTCGCCGCGGCCCAGCGCCGTGCCGTATTGCGCCGCCTGTTCGGCCGTCACGCCTTCCAGCATGCCGCGTTCCAGCAGCGTCACGCGGTCGCTGTGCGGCGTCAGGCAGGCGGCGATGATGTCGGGCATGCCATCGGCCAGCGCCTGCATCTGCGGCCCCGCCGCATTGTCAAAGGGCAGCACGGCGATTTTGACATCCTCCGCCCGCGCGGGCAGCGCCGCCATGAGAACAAGAAGAAAAGCGATAAGCTTCATGGCGCCTTCCTTTCGAAACGGTAGATGCCGGTCGATTCAGATCCTATCCAGACGCTGCCGTCGGGCGCGACATCAAAATCGATGGCGTCAAAAATGCGGTGGCTGGGCGGGTTGAAGACCGTTGCGGCCCTGCCGTCGAAATGGCCGATGCCGCCCCCTGCGGCATAAGGCCCCGGCAGGAACCACAGGCCGTCGCTTGCGGCCTTGAGCTTTCCGATGCCGCCCGGGGGGATGCCTTTCGTAAAGCTTTCCCACGCGGTTTTGTAGCGCTGCAGCCCGTCGCCCGCCGCCGCCCAGAGCGCGCCGTCATATGCCGCAAGACCGGTGACAGCGCCATCAAAGGTTTTTACCGCCTCCGCCTTGCCCCTGTTGAACCGGTAAAGCTTGCCGTCATCCGCGCCTGCCCAGAGCGCGCCGTCGTGCTGCACGAGGGCCGTGGCATGGCCTGCGGGCAGCTTGAAAGATTGCTTTTGCTCGGCGCGGTCGATAGCCGCGATGTTCCCGTCGGCAGTGCCCACATGCAATATGCCGCCGTCGCAGGAAAGCGCGCTGACGGCGCCCGTTGCCCCCTCAATGCGGAATTTATCGGTCGCGCGCGACAGGTTGCCGCTGTCGAGGAAACCCAGCACCGGCTCGGACAGGTTGCGCGCCGCGAACCAGGTGCGCCCGCCGCAGGGCACGATATCGGTCACCTGATGGTAGAAAAAGCCCATGGAAACGTCGGACACGTAAAAGTCGTCGCCCTTCAGCGACATCGCGCCGGTTTCGATGCCCCACCACGCGCGGCCGTCCGGCTGCACGCCCACCGCCGTGACGTCGGGCATGACGTAACGGGTGCGCGCGATGCGGCGGTCCCAGATATTGCCCGCCTCGTCGGCTTCGGTTTCATGGTAAAGCGGGTCGTCGGCGGGGTTTTCGACGTTCATCGGATGCGCGAAGCGGTTATAGCTTTTGAGGACAATCTCGTCGCCCTGCCAGGCGGCGCCGATAAAGCCGCTGCCCGCCCGCGCCATGGCATAGGGTTCGAGCGAGATGCCGCGCACAAGGTCAGGCGCGGGCTCCGCCACATCGGGCTGGAACCGTGCATATTGCAGACCCGTCATGGTGTCGGAGAAAAGAAGCGTCACTTCGCCCGCCTGCCTTGAAAACAGGCCGAGCGGATAGGCGGCGACCTGCGCGACCGACCCGTAATCGCCGTTGCCGCCCGACCAGTGGCGCGAATAACTGCCAAGGCCATAGGTTTTTCCGTCATCCCATTTACGGGCGTCGGCCGAGCGGAACAGGCGGAATTTTGCGCCGCCGTCGATGCCGCCCAGCCAGTAAAGCCCTGATTTATCCTGCATCATGACCGGGTCGAAGTAACGGCGGCCGCCGTCGACGGTCGAAACCTCCTCCCAGCTGTCGAAATCGCGCGTCGCAATCAGGTGGATGCCCTTCCCGTCCGGCGGCGTGACCGCGAGCGTCCAGAAACCGCGGCTGTCCTGCATGGCCGCAAAATCAAGCAGGTCTGCGCTCTGCCCGTCCCGCGCCTTTTTGGACTGTTGCATGAATTTCTCAAGCGGAATGCGGCGCGCAGCACCCCAGGCGTTGCCGGAGCCGATCGCGCTGGTCCACAATTCCCAGCCGAGGCCGCGGCGGTTCGAAATCCAGAACAGCCGCGCCGCGCCGTCTTCGCCTTCGACCAGCTGCGGCGCGAAATCCTGGCTTTGCGAATTGACGTCTATTTTCTGCAACGGCGACCAGGTTACCCTGTCCTTGCTGTAGGAAGCCCAGAGGTCCGTCTGGCCCGTGCCAAGGTCGCCGCGCGCGGCCACAAGCCAGGCGCCGCGCCCGCCCATGTCGGCCAGCGCAAGGCGTTTTTTGG
>CAZNRN010000052.1:0-13006 GCA_964575605.1 uncultured Micavibrio sp.
CACAGCTTTCGTAAAGCTGAGGTTTTGGGTTCGACTCCCAAAGTCGGCTTTGGACGTAAAACACGCTGAATGCAGGACTTGCATACCTTCCCGCGTCGGGAAGTGCGGCTCTGAAAAACCTTGAAGAATCCGGTAGATACCGGCTCGGTGCCACAAACGTGACACCGACGCCCGACCTACCGCGAGAACAAGGAGACCCGCACTATGGCCAAGAAACCAACCGCGAAAACCGATCGCCGTGGGCTCCGCACGCCCAATTACCGGAGGCACCGCGCGTCTGGTCAGGGAATCGTCACTCTAAATGGGCGCGATTTTTACCTTGGACCCTTTGGCAGCAAGGCGAGTCGGAATGAGTATGACCGCCTGATTGCCGAGTGGCTCAATGCCGGCCGAAACATCCCGACCGAGCCAAACGAGACTACAATCACCCAATTGACGCAAAGGTTTCGGGAGCACGCCCAAGTCTACTACGCGGACTCGGAGGGGAACCCAACAGCATCCTTCGAGCGTTTCTCGGTTTGTTTGAAGCCGCTGGTTAAGCTCTACGGCAACAAGCCTGCCGGTTCCTTCGGACCTCTCGCCCTGGAAACAGTGCGCGAGCAATTTATTCAGGCAGGCCATGCCCGAACTTACATCAATCAGCTGGTCTTCCGCATAGTCCAAGTCTTCCGGTGGGGCGTTTCAAAAGAACTGGTCCCCGCGTCGGTTTACCAAAGCTTGAAAGCACTGGACTCGCTCAAGGCAGGGAGATCAAGGGCTCGCGAGCCTGAACGCCGGAAACCAGTCGATGACGAAATTGTTCTGGCAACGATCAAGCACATGTCACCGCAAGTCGCTTCTATGGTTAAATTGCAACGGCTAACCGGCATGCGCCCGGGCGAGGTTTGCATCATTCGCGCATGCGATATCGACATGACAGGACCAGTTTGGATCTACGTCCCTGAGCGACACAAGAACACTTTTCGCGGGAAAGACCGAAAGGTTTTCATCGGCCCCCGCGCGCAGTCGATTCTAAAGCCGTGGTTACAGGGCAAGGTTAAGAACCAAGACATTCGCCTGGACGCATTTCTTTTTTCGCCAGCGGAAGTGGATCAAGAGCGGCGTGCCAAATTACACGCGGGTCGCAAGACCTACGCCAGTTGTGGCAACCGCCCCGGAAGTAACCGGAGGAATAATCCCCGCAAAAAGCCAGGCCAGCACTATGACAGGACCAGCTACACCCGGGCGATTGCGGTAGCGTGCGCCAAGGCATTCCCTCCCGACGGGCATCTCAAGGAACGCGCCGCACGAATCGATGGAGAGTCACAACAAAGCTGGAGCAAGCGGATGATCGAATCCGGTGTTTGGACGGAACTCCAGGCATGGCGACGTGGAAATCAATGGAGCCCACACAGATTGAGGCACACATTTGGAACCGAAATTCGCAGGCA
Source organism: uncultured Micavibrio sp. (assembly GCA_964575605.1). Taxonomy (GTDB): domain Bacteria; phylum Pseudomonadota; class Alphaproteobacteria; order Micavibrionales; family UBA2020; genus JAPWJZ01. Next base: position 1,431 of record CAZNRN010000052.1, read on the forward strand.
ATTCGGCATAGAGGAAAGCTCCGTCTTGCTGGGACATAGCACATTGGCCGCAACCGAACTCTACGCGCGGAAGAACGAGCAACTCGCCGCGAGCGTGGCGTTGAAAATAGGATAAGGTTTCGCGGACGAACTGCGGGGAAGTTAGAATTTATTCGTCGGGAAAGGCGGGAGTAATTGCCCCGCCCGCCGCTGACCAGTGTTACGCCGTATCACCATCCGGCTGGCCTGGTCAGTGGCTTTCCCGACAGAAAGATGGTGAAAAATAAATGTCACAAAAGCAATATGCCAAGCTCGTGTCAATCATTGACAAGGGAGGCACCGATCGGGATCGCATTTCCGAAAAGCTGATATTTAACGCCATAATTCCCGCCAATCCAGCGCGGGAGTCACTAGACTTCCATCGTTTGAGGGTGAGGCAAGGGGTCACGGTCAACGGGAAGCAGGCAAAATTTACCCCAGAGGCCAATCAAAGTATTCGATACCTTGCAGGTGACCCGCACTGGATTATGCACGACTTTGATGAGCGGGCAGGATTCAATGAACTAAAGAATTGGTCAGAGTGGTGCTGTTGGTTGGGGGCAATCCTCCAAATGGTTGACGAATTTGAATTTGCCTTGCGTTTCGGGAAGGTCGCCAAACTCTATTTTGACGTTAGACGCGAAGCCAAGATGCAAGCATTGGAGCTGCCACAATTATTGCCCAGACTAGAGTTTCCAGGGTTCGTTTGGTATCACCCGATGGTATGCGAATTACGAGAATTTACAGATGAAATTCTCAGTCGGACCATAATGCCGGGGGACTCGCAGACACGGAGGGAAATTGCTGCCTTTCATGAGTCACACAAGCAGAAATTCGCTGACGCACAGATAGCCGACGTGTTCTCTCTGTATCTGTGGAACAAGGGTCGCCCTGGACAATGTGCCGCTCATTGGACTGCGCTAGGCAAAGGTGAATGGCCGACATGGTGGTATAAAGTTACGGACAAAATGCCATCGTTCATAAAGCAGGTTCAAGACGTGAAAAGCAAGACAAAACCGCCGCCGGAATTACGTCTTGCACAGGCGAAGCAAGAGCTTGGACCAGGCTTAAAGGATCGAGCGTATTTCCGTGCGGCCAGAGTGCGCGATGAGGTCGGATTTCAAATTCTGAGGACCCTCAAGAAGCCTTCGTAGCTTGGAGATTCCCACCGGATTCAGGTTCCCAAGTTCCCAGGTTCCGTAGTTCCCGGAACTAGGGAACCAGTCTGCGCATATTGTTGGACGATTTTCAAACCCTAATCTCGCAACGTGCGGCGAATGTACGCCGCCGATTGCGAGGATTTATGATAGACATTCAAAGTGAGTCGGTAGTGTCGCTGGCGGACGCGGTGAGATATGTTCCAAAGCGACGTGGGGGCAAAAAGGTTCACATTTCAACGCTTTTCCGCTGGTCAACATGCGGATGCCGTGGGCAAAAACTGGAGACGATCCAGGCGGGCGCGACGCGATGCACGTCCGTCGAGGCGCTGCAGCGCTTCTTCAATCGGCTGAGTGGCAGCCTTATCGAAACATCACAGCCACCAACACGGCAGCGAAAGCGGGACTATGAGGCGGATGCCAAGAAACTCGTCGCGGCGGGGTTTGAAGTCCCCGACCTCAATTAAAAACTGCCAGCCAATTGCCACTAATCATTCACTAGGAGAGATTCCATGCCTGATCCCCCCGGAAAAAAAAGTGCCCGCGCCCGACGGACATCCGGAAAGCGGGTGGTGATGCGAACCCACACCTTGGCCAACCACTGGCTTGTTTGCACGACAAATCAACGGAGCTCGCAAATTCCTGTGTTCGTACTCGGGCGATCGCCATGCAACGGCTGCCGCTGCGCGGCCGAATGACCACAGAAAACCATCGCGCCGAAAGTAGCTGATCGCCGCCAGTCGTCGCGCAGAACTTCGGGGTGATGCCAAACTGGCACCTTGGTTTTCGCGGGCGATTGCCAAATTTCGATTGTCCGCTTTTTTGGCGAGATCACGACGTCCGCATATGAAAACCCAACAATGCGACATTCTCGACACCGCGTCCACGACCGGAGACCAACCGCCAATTTGCCCCGAAGCTTCGCGGAATGATCAGTTTTCACCCACGGCACAAAGCGCATTTCGATTCAGGTGGCTCGATTCTGTGCTCGCATCAGACCTTACGCTAGCTACCAAAGTTGTTGCCGCAGCCATTTTTGCTCGCGCCGACAAGCACGTGCGAGCCTACCCATCGATCGGCTCTATTGCGCGGTCAAGCAGACTCACGCCTCGCTCGGTGCAAATGGCGGTCACTTCCCTAAAGGCAGCGGGATACGTAATTGGAGGCCGTCCCGATGCCGAGATGTTGGCGACGGTGTTTGCTTCTTATCGTCAAGACCGAATTCCAAATGTCCTGTATTTGACTATGCCTGAAAGTGCCAACGGGATGAATGAGGATTCACCCCGTAAGGACGTGAACGGTGTGAATGTACCTGCGCCCCGTGACTCAAACGGGGTGAAAAGCACGACATCACGGGGTGAAAAGCACGACACGACGGGGTGCAAATTGGCGTACGACGGGGTGAACGCCCATTCACCCAAACAACTATTAACAACCAGGGAACAAAAAAAGAACAAACCAACAGCTCGCGCGGGGAGCACGCCAGCGAAGAAGAACCCAGACACCATTCCCGAAACCCTAGACACACCGGCGTTCTGCCAAGCTTGGTCGGCCTGGAAGAAGCACAAATCCGAGGGCCACAAGACACTTACGCCATCCACCGCAGCCCAGCAACTCAAAAAGCTGTCCGCGGTCAGTCCAGAACTAGCGATCGCTTCGATTCAACGCTCAATCGAAAACGGCTGGACGGCTCCAATTTACCCGGACAACCGTTCGCATACCGAAAATGGAAACCCTGCAAACCCCCACAGTGCGTTTGATGATTTCAAGGCGAAAGTCAGACACGACAACGCCAAACCAGAAGACCTATTGGAGACAAACTATGCTAAGTGACCGCCCCGGAATCGTTGTTGGCGAAAACATTCCCGCCGATCTCGACAGTGAAATGGCCCTGTTAGGCGGAATGTGCGCCGGCGGCGCCGATGTATTCGATGACGTGCTGGCCGTTCTGGATTCCCAAGAGGGGTTTTACGTTCCAGCGCATGCCAAGTTGTTTGCTGTATTGCGTGACATGTTCGAACAGGGTCAGCCCATCGACTTACTACTCGTTTCAGAAGAACTTCGCCGTCGGGGACTCTTCGAATTCGTCGGCGGCCATGAATACTTGGTACCGCTATCTGAAAGTTACGGCGATTGGACGCGTGTCAGACACTACGCCGAGGTCGTGGCCGAAAAGTGGCAACGGAGGCGACTCATGAAGGTGTCGCAGGATCTATGGAACGCGGCAATCAGCCCAGTGACTGACGGCGCAGCGCTTCCATCACAATTCGCCCATCGGCTCGACCTGATCGCCGAGCATCGCAGGTCCGCTGAGGTTGAAGACGTTCGGGATGTCCTGCGTCGCGTGCCGGATGACCTTCACGGGCCACGGCCCGATTTCCTGCCTATGGGACTTGTCGAATTCGAGAAGTCAATCGGCGGCCTTGAATGGCCTTCATACGTTTTGCTCGCGGCCGGCCCATCTGTCGGAAAAACGGCCATCGCACTCCATTGGGCTCTTGCCGCGGCGCGGGCGGGAATTGATGTCCTTTTTCTGTCACTCGAAATGCGAAAGCGCATGTTGGCGCGGCGACTCCTATCAATGATTTCCGGTCATCCAATTCAAACACTTCGAGACAAATTCACGGCGAAATTTGTAGACGAGTTAGCACAAGAGGCCATCGATTCGATTGGACCAGGTCGAATAATGCTGACTGACTGTGCCGATTCGATTCGTGACATCGAGACAATCACGAGGAGTCACGCCCGGAAGGGAACTAAGCTGGTTTTCGTTGATTATCTCCAGTTGATCGTGACAGGCGAACGGCATGAAAACCGCAACATTGAAGTCACTAAGATTTCGTCACGCCTCAAGAAACTGAATGCCCACGATGTCACCGTTGTGGCGCTCTCACAACTTAGCCGCGAATCCCTCAGGGCGAATGTACCGCCCCGCAAGCAGGATCTGCGCGATTCCGGCGCATTGGAGCAGGACGCGGATCAAATTTTCGCACTCTGGTCAAATCTCGAGGACGAGGAAAAGGACGAGGCCGATGTCGCACTCATCACCCTCAAGAACCGCAATGGGCCCAAACCCAAAGCGATTCTTAAATTCAATCGACCTATCCAACGGTTCACGGAGGAATAAGGGAAATATCACCTAACGCAACTGAGCGAGAAGAGAGTCCTTTGGCTCGCAATCAACGTGTAAGGTGGGCCAGTGTGCGGAAGAATTGGTGTTGCAACTGCCGTTAGCGTGCCAAGAGGAGGCAGCAGCGACCGAATTCATGGAGCGCCAGCGCTGGAGCGATACGCCGAAGTGTGCTCATTGCTAAAGCAAGAAAGTATATACGATAGTCGATTCCATGACCGGCGAGCGCAATCGTCGGTTCTTGTGGCGTTGCCACGATTGCAAGAAGCAATACACGGTCAAGATTGGCACGGTTCTAGAGGATAGCCGCATCCCATTGAAACACTGGGCGTATGCGTTCTGGCGTGCGTCCACTTCCAAAAAGGGCGTCGCGGCTCTGGAAATCCAGCGACAGACCGGATTGAGCTATAAGTCGGCACTGTTTATGATGCACCGCATCCGATTTGCAATGGCGACTCCCGACGCGCCGAAGCTGAAGGGCGTTGTAGAGGCCGACGAAACTTATGTCGGCGGGAAGCCTAGAATAAGGGGCGCGAACAAGCGTGGTCGCGGGACCGCCAAGACTCCGGTGTTTGCCGTAGTCGCTCGCAATGGGGAAGCCCGTGCCAAAGTGGTAAACCGCGTGACCGCGCCGAATTTGCGCCGGGTCATGAAGGAAATGGTTGATGAATCCCAATCGTCTCTTATGACCGATGATTTCAAAGCGTACGGCCCTATCGGACGGTCGTTTTGTGGCGGTCACCAGTCGGTGAATCATGGACGTAAGGAATACTCGCGTGGTGACGTGCATTGCAATACCGCCGAATCGCTCTTTGCAATCGTCAAGCGTGGCATGTACGGAATTTACCATAGCGTCAGCAAGCACCACTTGCACCGCTACGTTGCCGAGTATCAGTTCCGTTGGAATGGACGCGACCTAAGCGATGGAGAGCGAACGGTAAAGGCGATAAAGGGAGCCGAAGGCAAGAGGCTCTATTACAAAGAACCGGCAGCATGACGAATTGCCGTCAAAGAGCCGTGTTGAGTGGCTGGTGAATGGCAAAGAACACGGTAACTCTGACACTTGAAGGCGAACGTCTTGAACAGGACGACTTCGTTCAGGGTGCCATCCTGTTCAGGGATTTAGTGCGCGCGCTGTCCAAGCAGCACGCTCGTGGAAAATCAATTCGATGGATGTTGGATGAATTGCAGCGTGGAAGTGCCGTTACAGTCGTTCGTGGAGTAGAAACGAAGGGCGACTTCGTTGCCGTAGAAAACGTGATTCGAGGCTATGAGCATGTCGGACGTGCAATGAAATTGGGGCACGTTGAATCTCTGCCGCGATTGACTAGAAGACCAGTTCGCGGCCTAATGAACTTGATAAATGGACATGTCACGTCGATCAAGTTAGAAACCGAATCGCAGTCTTTTTTGATTGGACCAGAGCAAGCCGAGAATTCGCCAGAGACCACTAGCTCCTATGGTGAAATTCGAGGACTTGTTGAAGCCATGAGTAAGCGCAGAACACTTCGATTTGCGCTCTACGACGTTAATTATGATGTTCCGGTTTCGTGCTACTTGAAGCCAGGAAACGAAGAAATAATGCGTAAAGTGTGGGGAAAAACTGCGTCGGTGCGCGGAATAGTCATTCGAGACACCGCTACCGGTGCCCCCCTCGCGGTTCGAGACATTGAGAGTGTGCGCAACTTAGAAGATGAAGAGAAAAATCTAAGGCATTTCAGGGAAGCGTTGGGCGCGGTAGAGGATTCTGGCGTTTCCTCTGAAGAAATAATTCGCAAGCTCCGCAATGGCTAAGAACGTCTACTATTGGGATTCGTGCGTTTTCCTATCTTACGTCTCCAAGGAGGCGGCAAGACATACCGTCATTGACGGCATGTTGCATGATTGTGAAATGGGAAAATGCACGATTTACACTTCCGCCATTTCGATTTCGGAAGTCGCTTACGGAGCGGTAGAAAAGCTAAAACGCAAACTGGACCCGGAAACGGAAGAAAAAATTGATAGTCTTTGGACTATCAGATCGCCAATAAGAATTGTGGAAGCCACAATAGACATAGCTAAGCACGCCAAGGAGTTGGCTCGCTTAATTCTTCCAGACGGCTTCTCTGCGAGTCCTTTTGATGCAATGCACTTGGCGACTGCACGGCTCTGGTCAGCAACAGAATTCAATACATACGACAATAGGCTTAAACATGATAAGTACAGCAAATGGCTGGGCTTTCCTATTCGTGAACCCGTAGCGGATGGTTACCTTTTTGATCCACAAGAAGTCAAAAAATAAGAAACATGTTGCCGCTGGTGAATCAGCCGAGCATCTTAAAATTGACGGCAACTGGGAAGTTGCCGTCAAGAAGGCGCTCACGGCAAAGCCACCCAAGGCGAAGCCGTCGCCAAAGAAAAAGAGAAAGGCTTAGACATGTCTGCAAGCAATGAATGGGCTGAATGGCACTTGACCCCTAGAGGATGGGAGCGTGGCTCGTTTAGTCCAGACTTTGGAAAGGCAGAGGAAAAGAGTCGCCCTAAGGATGCCGTTACAACTTACCGGTTTTCGTCATATCAGGGTTCGGTCTTCTCGAAGACAGAAGAATCGCTTGAATTGCTTTGGACTTCCGATGATAACGATGCAGTAAGCGCACTTCGCAAGAAATTTGGCGCTCCCCCAAAGAGCATTTAGTGAAATCACTGGAATCAGCCTACAGCGTCATTATCGGCCCCTTGCGGTAAGTACATACTTCCGTAATTATTATTCCAACCAAATTCCCAAGGTTAAAAGTCGAAAAAAAAGCCCATACACGAACCCGGCGCGAGATGCCGGACCCGCGGGGGGCAGTTGATCCGGAAGGACCCATAGGGGTGGGGGTCAAACTCTCAAATTGAGCTGCTCAGTTTTCAATCTCCCAGATTTACGCGGAAAGCCTAAAACGCGACTCTACATAGCCGGAGCTCGACGTAGCGAAGCCGCGCGCGGTCTAACCCCTGGAAGGACCCGCCGATTTTCTGGAGTGCCACGATACTGGCATCGGATTGCGGCCGGTTTACAGGCGGTTTTAGGCTTGTTTTCAGGGGGTTTTCGGAGTGTGCCAATTGCATGGCACTAAAAATAAAATGTGTGATTCGCTCGTTTTTCATTTGCCGCGCGCCATGTGTGACGTATAATAGACATATGAAATGTGAGCCCGCGCGACTGCGAATCGCCGGGCTCGTGGTCAAACCCTTTAGTGGAGAGTCTGACAAATGCAAACCGTATCGAATTCCCCAGCGCAAGACAAGGCGAAAGAGTTGCGGGCGTCCATCGATTCCCAATTGGATACGCTCGCGCGTGCGGTCGATGAAGTCCGCGCGTCCGAAATGTTCCAGGACTTCCTGAAGTTCCAGGCGCGTTTCCATTCTTACTCGTGGCACAATTCCTGGTTGATTCTGCTCCAGCGTCCAACCGCGGCGCGCGTTGCAGGCTTCAAGACTTGGCAAAGCATGGGAAGACAAGTCCGCAAGGGTGAGCGCGGGATTATGATTTTCGCGCCGCGCCCCTGGACGAAGGAAAAGGAAGACGGCGAAACCGAGTCGGGGATTTTCTTCCGGCCGGTCTATGTGTTTGACGTTGCGCAGACGGGCGGGGAAGCGCTCCCGGAAGTCGATTGCCCGAACATCGTGGCCGATGCATCGGGATTGCTTTCCCGCCTGGAACGCGTGACGCTGCAGCGCGGACTTACACTGCAAACCGACAATACGGTTGATTTCGGATATGCGACTTCGGCCGGCGTTATCGCCTTGAACGATACCCATGCCACCGGTCAGCGTGCGAAGACACTGGCGCATGAGTTGGCGCATGCGGCAATGCATTTCGATAAGTCGGTTCGCGCGGAATTGAACATCGATCGGAACAAAGCGGAATTGGAAGCGGAGTCGGTTGCCTACGTTGTGTGCACGCATTTCGGCCTGGATTGCGCCGTTCGATGTTCCCGTTACATCGCCATATGGCAAGGAGACTCCAAAGCGCTGAAGGCGAGTTTGGAGCGAATTGCCACGACGGCGCGGGCAATCATCGATGAAGTTGAAGCGATGGATTCGGCCGCCGGGGAAAGCGCGGTGGCAGCATGAGCACATTGCACTACTACCGATGCATCGATTGTCTGTCGGTTGCGACTTCGGAAAATTGCTTCCGCGGCCTGGAGTGCGGACTTTGCGCGGGCCCGGTTGAATATCTTGGACAAGTGAACGGCGGCCGGATTTTCCGGGAAGAAACGTATTGCCCATGCGATGAACGGTGCACCAGTGCAATGGGCCCGAAGTGTAATTGCGCATGCGGTGGCGTGAATCATGGTTGCGGACTCCGCGTCCGTATCGTGGAAGTCGGCACGGTGAAGCGGTTGGACATTCCCGAAACTGGCAAGGCGCGGCGCCAGGTTGCGGAATTCCGCGCGGCACTGTCCGCAGCGGCCGGGGAAATCGATCGACTCCAGAAACTTCCGACGATCGATTGGGGCGGGAGTCGCGACGACGTCGTCCGTTTGTATAAGTTGCGCCGCGCAATCCGCCTTGCAAATTCGCGCCGGTGTCACAAAACCCGCATGAGCGATTTAGCGCTGGTTGCGCCGCCGGCGGAAGCGGAAACGCTCTTTTCGCTCTGCGCGTGCGATTGACGGCGCGCGATGAACGGGCCCGGTCGATGCCGGCCGGACCCGCTATCGCGCGCCGATGGTCGGCGCGGAGTCTATCAACGGAGTGTAATTCGATGATTTCATTGTTTGAAAAGTTTCGGCCGCAGACATTTGACCAGGTAGTCGGGCAAGACAAGGCGCTTGCCCGATTGAAAGTCGCAACGCGCAACGGATACGGTGGCCGCGCGTACTGGCTAACCGGCCGATCGGGAACTGGTAAGACGACGATCGGGCGCATCATCGCTCGAGAACTCGCCGACGATTCATGCGTTATCGAAATTGACGCGCAGGATGTTACGCTGGATTTTCTGCGCGACATTGAACGGAACATGGGCCAATATGGTTTGGGCAAGGGCGGCCGCGTTTGGATTTTCAATGAAGTCCACCGACTTCGCGGGCCCGTCGTCACGCGACTATTGACGGTGTTGGAACCCGCACGCGGATTGCCCGACCATGTGGCGTTCATTTTCACGACGACATTTGAAGGGGAAGAGTTGCTTTTCGACGATGTAGACTCGCATCCCCTGGTAGGGCGTTGCGTGCAACTTCGCTTGTCTGTCCAGGGTTGGAGCGCTCCCGCCAGTGAATACTTGGCGGATATCGTAATCCGCGAGAATTTGAACGGATATTCTGGCGAGCCGATGGAAGAGTATCGCCCGAAGCTGGTCAAGCGGTGCGCTCGCCTGGTAAACGATTGCAATGGAAGTCTGCGCGAAGCGCTTTCCCGAATCGATGCCGGCGAGTTGTGCGAAGTCTGATTGACAACCAGAGCGCGGCCGATGCCGCGCTCTTTCTTTGCATGCAAACCTGCTGGAAACGGGGTGCAAACGCGCGCGGTGTGGTGACGCGTAATGACCAGACCGGACCCCGGATAATCGCGGGCGAATAAGAGTAAAAACGAAAAGAGGAGCAAGCGATGACACCATTTCGGAAAGCGCTCATGGCGGCCGCGCCGATGGAGCATTTGCCGCATTATCATGGATTCCCTTGGGATATAGATACCGTTGACGGTTCGGTCTATTGTTGGTCGTGCGCCTCGCGGGGACTGCAGGGGCATCGCTATCAAGACCTGGGAATCAAGGTGACGAAATCGCGAAAGCTGCTCGGTGATAATCCGCAGTGCGCGTGGTGTGGGCAAACGGCGACCGGTCCGAAAAAGCGATCTCGCAAGAAATCTAATGCGGGTCGAATCGCCCGCGAGTTGGCGGCGCTGGTGAGCGCAATAGGCAAAATAATCTAGATGCCGCCCCCAAGCGAGGCGGGCGGGTTCGACCGTGCGGGTTCGACAACAACACCAGACAAGGGCCCCCGGATAAGCGCGCTTTCGACCCCGAACAAGATTGTTTCCGACCACGATCCCGGATAACGACCATTGAAAGGTTCGGCCATGACCATCTTCGAACAAATTCTCGCCCTGCCATTCGTTCGGCCGCCCCATGAGTTCGGTAGTCGGGTGTGGATGGCCAACGGCGGTTTTCAGTGGAGTATTGATAAGGCGAGCGGCAAGGTCTACTGCACGCAATGCGTTGCCAACGCGATGGACGGGCGCGGGATTACCATTGAAGCTGCGGGGCTGCGGAATACGGTGTCCAAGACGCTGTTGGGTGATCTGTGCGTGTGCCAGCATTGTGGCCGCGCCAGACTCAACGGGAAGCAACGCAAACCGCGTGTAAAGAAGGATCAAACCCTGGTGAAAACCATCCGTGCGTTCGATGCGATTTTCAAAGCCATGATGAAAGTGGGTTAGATTCCGGTACTGATGAGTTTTCACGGATTCGGCCCTATTAGATTCCCAGTGGTCATTTTGCGATAGTGTGCGCAAGCCATCTAGTCGGTGGGGATTCGGTACACGGTTTCGAGGAAGCTGCTGGGCGACCAGGCGGTATGCCAATGTTGCGGTCGGGCCTTGAGTCGCGGTAACGTTCGACCAAAGAAATCGAAAACGGCGGTCTCGACGGCTCGGACTCTGCGGACGGTGCGTATGTTCCTGAAAAAGATAGCCACGGTCTCGTATTCACACCGCCTCACAAGATAGCGCGAAACCTCCCGAGTTAGTGCTTCTTCAAGTCGACATTCCTATTGAAAGCGGGGTGCCCTGTCGACTGAAATGCGCTCGACATTCATGCTGCGCGTTAATTCATTCGATTAAGATCGACTATCACGACCGAAAGTCATTTTCGTTTGGCCTAATGACAAATCAGGGCAAAAAACAAGGCTGACCATAACATTTAATTGTCGACGGCATCATACCCCAAAGAGTGTTTCGAGATTTAGAGATTCGAACAACGAAATTAGAGAACTTCGTCCGCCGAACTTTGGAAATCGGTGTTTAAAGGGTAGTGATGACAACTTTTGTTGCGACGAAGGCATACAGGGGGAGGTGTGGGATGGTGTCAAGAACATGGCTAGTGAGTACAGCGTGTGCGCTAATAGCGGGGAATGGCCCATTCGTGGCTCATTCGCGTGCGCAATGTGAAACCGCGGAGATTGTCCCGACGGATGGCGCGGCAGGGGATCAGTTTGGAACAACGTGTGGAATCGACGGCGATCGGATTATTGTCGGTGCGCCGGTTCACAATGCGACAATTGGTGCCGCGTACGTTTTCGTTCACT
>CAZNRN010000053.1:0-12644 GCA_964575605.1 uncultured Micavibrio sp.
GGGCTGAGGCGCTGGTTGGTGAGCGTGAGGCGGGGGGGAGGGGCGATGCGGCGGTATCGATGGGCGGTTCCGGGGGTTGTCTCGGGTGTAATTCCCCGTAGGGCAGGGTGGTGTGGAACCGGCGGGAACGGGACTGTCACACCCGCGGTGGAGGATTGCGGGGGCGGGCCAGGGCCGGCCGGATTCCCGTGTGTACGGCGGGAGGCTCTGTTGCCGCGCGAAATCGGGATGAGGTTCGTTCGAAAGAGCGGCCTAGCTGGGGAACGGCCTCGGCCCCTCGGCGCGACGGGAGGGAGCCGGCGCGTCGTCGGCGGCGGCGATAGCTGGGCCCAATCCAGTGGCACCCGATTTGAGGGTGCCAAGCTCCCTTCTGACCGTTCCGACGCATGGAACCGACGAGGCGCGCCGGGTTCGTGGCTAGCGGGGGTTCGAGATTGGCGCCAAACTTCAAGGCACTCGTCCTGTCGAAGGCCGACGTGCGCTGCCGCGCGTAGTTCCCGGCGGGCCGTACGTTGGCGACACCACAACTCGCTGAGGCACCCTGAATGGCAGAAGTCGATGCCGGCCCCCGTGCAGGGGTGCTGGTCGAGAGCATGCGGGACATCGGCTACTCGCTCGAGTCTGCGCTCGCCGACGTGATCGACAATTCGATCTCCGCGCGAGCTACAGAGATTCACATACTCGCCGACACCACTGGCCCGGAAGTGGTGCTGGGGATACTCGACGACGGATCAGGCATGGACCAGTCGGAGCTGATCCAGGCAATGCGTCTGGGTTCGAAAAGTCCTAAGGAACGTCGAGCACCCAGCGATCTCGGGAGGTTTGGGCTGGGTCTCAAGACGGCGTCGTTCTCGCAGTGCAGGCGACTGTCGGTCGTGACGAGGAAAGGCGGCAAGCTGACTGCCGCCGTATGGGACCTGGATCACGTTCAACGGATCGACGAGTGGAAGCTCCAACTCCCTGACAACCCCCGGGCTATTCCATTCGCGGATCAGCTGGTCGGAGAAGGTTCCCTTGTAGTCTGGCAGCGGCTGGACCGGGCGCTCGAGGGAGACGTCTCGCAGGCGGGACGGGCGCGGTTCATCAAGCGATTGGACGAGGTGCGGCGACACCTTGAACTGGCCTTCCACAGGTACTTGAGCGGCGAGCCAGGGCACAAGCGGGTTGCAATCCGGCTGAACAATACGCCGCTCACTGCCTTCGATCCCTACCATTCTTCACATACGGCCACGCAGGCTGGCCCTGAGGAGGTCGTACAGGTCGGCGACTATTCCGTCACTATTCGGGCATACACTCTTCCGCATCATCGCAACGTTAGCGCGGCGGAGTGGGAGCGCTTCGCTGGCCACGAGGGATATCTGCGGAATCAGGGCTTCTACCTGTACCGCGAGCGCCGGCTGATCATTCATGGCACGTGGTTTGGATTGGCCCGGCAGGCGGAACTGACCAAGCTGTGCCGAGTACGTCTCGACATCCCGAACGGGCTGGACGAGGAGTGGGCTATCGACGTAAAGAAGTCGTCCGCTCGGCCCCCTGCGCCAGTCAGGGACCGCCTCAAGCGAATCATCGAGCAGCTGGGCGCGCCGTCCCGCCGGGTCTACACTGCGAGGGCGGTGCGCCTGCATGACCCAGCCATTCAACTGTGGCAGCGGGTGGCGATCCAAGGTTCCATTCACTACCGGCTGAACCTCGACAACGAGATCCTGAAGGCCTTCATAAAGGGTCTGGGCAAGTCGTCTGCCAAGGAGTTCCAAGGACTGACAGAGGCGATTGGCGCAGCTCTCCCGGTAGATGCCATTTTCGCGGATCTGGCGGGGTCACCGGAAGCCGTGGGACCCGGGCCAATCTCGGACGAGCTCCTGGAGGACATGATTAGGTCTTCGGTCGAGCCTCTGAGGGCCAAGGGCATCTCGTGGGAGATGATCCACACGATGCTTCATGGCGTGGAGCCGTTCAGGGGCAATTGGGATCGGACTGAAGACGTACTCGAGGGTCTCGAAGAGGAGGAGTGAGAATGAACGAGTCCGCGCTCGAAAACCTCGATAGCGCCGTCGATGCACTCCTAGTCAAGGAGCCGGTGATTACTCCGGAGAAAATCCGTGAGTGGATCGCCACCTTCAGGATGATGCCGCCACTGGCCGTCTCTGATGAAGCAGCCGAAGCGCTGGCCAAGCGTCTAGAAGCCCGCCATGTGGTTACGATGTCCATCGGTGCGGAACTAAGGGCGCGGGAGTTCCGGCCTTGGCTGGAAAAAGCTCGGGCCGGCATCGACTTCTATTACTGGGAGCGATACAAGAAGCTACTGGCAGGAAAGAAGCTGTCGGGCAAGGTCGTTGCGGCCATGGACAAGGATACTGAGCGCACCCTTGGACTTCTCGAGAATCCGGTCCTCCCCGGTCCCTGGAGCCGTAAGGGGATGGTTGTAGGCCATGTACAATCTGGGAAGACCGCCAATTACACCGGACTAATCTGTAAGGCCGCCGATGCTGGTTACCGGCTGATCATCGTGATTGCTGGGGTCCACAACAGCCTTCGCAACCAGACCCAGAGGCGGATCGACGAGGGCTTTGTTGGAAGAGACAGTGCCCGGCTCCTCACGAAGAAGGAGGAGCACTGGGTGGGCGTCGGCAAGGTGGATGCGCGCCGGCGGCCGGTGACGTTCACCACCTCGCTGAAGGACTTCAATCGGCAGATGGCCATTGGGGTCGGCGTGCCGCTGAAGGGGCTGGTCGAACCGGTGGTGTTTGTCGTCAAGAAGAACCCGAGCTCGCTCCGCAACCTGAAGGAATGGCTGAGTGAGCACAACTCAGGTAGCGGCGGTGGTGCCATCGATGAGCCGATGCTGCTTATTGACGATGAGGCCGATAACGCCTCAATCAATGTCGCTTACAGCAAGGAGCAGGTGTCGCAAATAAACAGTCAGATTCGAGGTCTCCTGCAGCTATTTGTGCGCAACTGCTATGTGGGCTACACAGCCACGCCATTCGCGAACATCTTCATCGATCCTGACACGGATGACGAGATGCTCGGGGAAGATCTCTTCCCGCGGCACTTCATCGTTAGCCTCGATCCGCCCAGCAACTACTTCGGGCCTTCAACGGTGTTTCGGGATGCCGGGCCACAGCATATACGCCACATCGATGACGCAGATGCGGCGCTCCCTCTGAAGCACAGGAAGGAGCATGCGCTGATCCTCCTGCCGCAGAGTCTGGTGGATGCTCTGCGGACATATGTCGTAGCGCGTGCCATACGAATCGCCAGAGGTCAGGCGACCGCTCACTCCTCCATGCTTGTGAACGTTTCACGCTTCACCGCGGTCCAGGCGCAGGTGGCGGCGCTACTGCAGGACCATCTTGGGAATATTCAGGCCAGCATCCGGGTAAACGGCCGGTTACCCAGAGGGGCCGCCGAACGCGACCCCGAGATCGCGGGGCTAAAGAAGGTGTGGCAGCAGGAGTACGGCACCGCGGGGACTTGGGAGCACGTGCGCGAGCACCTGCGTGCGGCTGCAGAGCCCATCCGGATCGTGGAGGTCAACAGTCGCTCCCACGGCGTCCTCAACTACTCCGACTACGAGAAGGAAGGGCTCGCGGTGCTGGCGGTAGGCGGCTTCGCATTGTCACGCGGGCTGACCCTGGAGGGTCTGATGGTCAGCTACTTTCTCCGCAATTCCGTCATGTATGACACGCTGATGCAGATGGGCCGGTGGTTTGGATACAGAGAGGGATACCAGGATCTGTGCCGGATCTGGATGCCAGAAGACGCAGAAGGCTGGTACGCCCACATCGCGGAGTCGGTTGAGGAGCTGCGCGAGGAGCTGAGGTCTATGGCGGCGGCGGGTGCCACGCCTGAAGAGTTCGGTCTCAAGGTGCGCTCTCACCCGGATACCCTAATCGTCACTGCTCGCAATCGTATGGGCTCGGGCAAGCGTGTTGTGGTGAGCGTCGGACTTGCGAATGAGTTCGTCGAGACGGCAACGCTTCGTGCTGAGCCGGCGAACCTGGAGCATAATCGCGGGTGCGCACGTGAGCTCGCGGCCGGAATGGCGAGCGCCGGTGTCCCATGGAGCAAGGCGGAAGCGGTGCCGGGAGGACTGCTCCAGCGCAATGTCCCGTCCATGCTGATCCGACGGTTCGTGGAGAACTTCCGCAACCATCCAGGTTCACTGCTGACCGAGCCGGGGCCGGTCGCGCGCTACATCAAGGAGCGGGAGAATGATGAGCTGGCATTCTGGGATGTGCTTCTGCCTAGCGTGAGTGACAGAGAACACGCGCTGAAGGACAACGCGCTTGGCATTGAGATTGTGTGCCAGCAGCGTACAGCCGGCACACGGAGCGATGAAACGACAATTCGCGTAACCAACAAGCAACGGGTCGCGTCCAGGGGTGTTGAACGGACGGGACTCGGACCGGAAGCCATCGCCAAGGTGGAAGCCCAGTATCGCGCAGACAAGGGGATCGCCTCCGCGGACGGAGAGTCCGTCAACTATCCCGACCGCATCTACCGGAAGGCAAGAGTGCGGCCTCTATTCATCCTTCACCTCCTTGATCTCCGCAGGACCAAGAACGGACCCCGATGGGGCGAAGAGCCCATCGTCGCATGGAGTATCAGCTTTCCCTCGACGGGGCGAACTGAGAGGCGGGTCGAATACGTAGTGACCACCACATGGCTCCGGGAGAACTTCCCCGATGAGTCCGAAGAGGACGAGGGCGAAGCAGACTATGAATGACGATCCTTGGAAGGACTTGCCGCCAGCCGGTGATGCCGGCCGTGTGACAGGGAAGAGGGTCCACGAGTCGGGGAGGTGGAACTTCTACTGGGGAAGAGATCATGAGGGGCGCTGTTTGCTCACCCTGCGGCATGGCGCCGGCGATCACGAAGGAGAACGGCTGCCGAGGCTGAACGGCGTGCAGGTCTCGAGAACCGCACCCGGACCGGCGGCGCCTCCGACGCTGATCATTACGCTTCTGGACAAGGCCCTGCGCGATCTCTTTCTCCTTTTCTGTCGGGACATCGTATCTGCAGCGGAGGCAATGCCTTCAGAGAATCAGGCGGTGCACGCCGCACTGAGGCGGACCTGGAGCTGGCACCATCTTCTTCGGGGAGGCGGCGGAGCACGGCTCTCACTGGAAGAACAGCGCGGCCTGTTCGGTGAGGTAGCCTTCCTTGGGGCCTTCGTTCTTGAGCGAATGTCGGTCCGTGAGAGCCTGGAGGCATGGAAGGGGCCCACCGGTGCGCCGCAGGACTTCGTGGTGCAGCACGCGGCCGTAGAATGCAAGACGCTCGGCAGAGAGGGCAACGGTGTCGTGCGTATCAGCTCCCTCCGGCAATTGCTGGCTGAGGAAGGTCGCTCGCTGTTCCTCCACGCCCTCTCTCTCTGGGAAAGTCAGGATGGGGAAGAGGGTACGAGTCTCGATGAATTGATCGCTGCGACACGCGCGCGTATCGTGGCCGACGCCCCCGGGGAGGCTGGGCACTTTGATGCTCTCCTTGCGGCCGCCGGGTGGCGCCGGGAGACGGGATACGAGACCCCGAAGTGGTGCTCTCGAGCCTATGGGACCTACCGCATCGGCACTGGCTTTCCGGGCCTGACGCGAAATACGGTACCTGATGCCGTACTCGAGGCGAAGTACTTGCTAAACCTCGCGGTCTGCAACGACTTCGCAAGTTCGGAGGACTCAGTTCGCGAGGCGCTCGGGGGCGCCAACTATGGATGCTGAGCTTGAGGCGTTCCACCGTGAGTTCTTTCAGGAAGTTCACAGGGAAGCAGAGGCGGGTGGGCGCTTCGCTGAGGACAGCTTCTTTGAGAAGTTCTGCGATCAACTTGAGGCTGCTGGAGAGCTGGACGTCGCACACCGGGGCGCATACCTCGGGGTGAGGGGTGTGCGGGTTGATGGCTATGGAGGTGACCCCACAGCACAGGATGGCGTACTGACGCTCATTATCGCGGAGTTCAGCCAGCAGAAGGCCATCGCGGGGCTTACCGCAACGGAGATGGATGCTATCCTGAAGCGGGTCACGAACTTCCTCAGCAAGTCCCTGGAAGCGGCCTTTCGCAGCTCTCTTGAGGAATCCTCGCCAGGATTCGGGCTCGCCGATCTGATCGCCTCCACCTGGCAGCATGTGCGGAAGGTGCGCGTTGTACTCATCACCAATCGATTGCTCAGTGCCCGCGTCGATGGGCGGCCGGCCGGCATTCTTGATGGGGTGCCGATCGTCTTTAGTGTCTGGGACCTCGGTCGCCTGCACCGGTATGTCGCCTCGGGAAGGGAACGGGAGGAGATTCTGGTTCAACTCGCGGATCACGGACACCCCGTGCCCGTTCTACCAGCTCATCTCGACGGCGCGGGGTATGAAGCATATCTGGCCGTACTGCCGGGAGCGCAGCTCGCCTCGATTTATGAGGCCTGGGGAGCCCGCCTACTGGAGCAGAATGTACGCGTGTTCCTGCAGGCCAAGGGGGCCGTGAACAAAGGAATCAAGAACACGATCGACGGCGATCCGGAGATGTTCTTCGCCTACAACAACGGCATCACCGCTACCGCCGAAGAGGTGATCCTAAAGCAGGAGCGTGGCCAGCACTTCATCACGGCCATTCGCAATCTGCAGATCGTAAACGGTGGTCAGACCACCGCATCGATTCACGCCGCCGCGAGGCGGAAGGCTGGAGGGCTCGACAGGGTATTTGTGCAGATGAAGCTCTCGGTCATTCCGGCGGTGCGAGCCGAGAAGGTGGTGCCGAAGATCTCGGAGTATGCGAACAGCCAGAACAAGGTGAGTGCAGCAGACTTCTTCGCCAACCACCCTTACCATCAGCGCATCAAGCAGTTTTCGGAGCGACTCTTTGCCCCTTCACGGGATGGGACGTTTCGTGAGTCGAAGTGGTTCTATGAGCGGGCGCGAGGGCAGTATCAGGACGCCCGCAGTCTGCTTTCTGAAGGCGAGCGGAAGAAGTTCGATCTGGAGTACCCGAAAGCGCAGGTGTTCACAAAGACAGACCTCGCAAAGTTCCTTGGCGTGTGGAGGCGTCAGCCGCACATCGTGAGCATGGGCGCCCAGAAGAACTTCGCGGAGTTCGCATCGTACATCGGCAAGGCATGGGACGAGGATCCCAATGTCTTCCATGACGCGCACTACAGAGAGATTATCGCTAAAGCCATCATCTTCCGTGAAACCGAAGAGCTAGTGTCACGGCAACCATGGTATCAAGGCGGGTATCGGGCCCAGGTCGTAGCCTACGCAATTGCGAAGCTTGCGCATGACCTCCATCGCGCAAGTGCAAGTATCGCCTTCGAACTCGTGTGGCAGGCGCAAGCCATGCCCGAGCCTCTTCAGGACGCACTGGTCCTCAGCGCCGAGCTGGCAAACGCTGTACTCGCGGCACCCCCCGCTGGCGTAGTCCGAAACGTCACTGAGTGGGCCAAGAAGAGCGGGTGCTGGGAGGCCCTGATGGATCGCAAGATCGAGTGGCCGGACGGACTGAGGCAGTGCATGATCGGCGCCGCCGTAGCTGCCGAGCGCGCTAAGGACGCGGCAAAGGGTCAGCGGATTGTCAACGGAATCGAGGCTCAGCGTTTCGTTCTTGAGAAGGGAGGCGCCTTCTGGAAGAAGGTGCGCGACTGGGGCACGGAAAGAAAGCTGCTGTCGATCAAGGAGATGGACATCCTGGAGGTGTGCAGGGGAGTGCCATCCAAACTGCCGTCAGAGAAGCAATGCCCGATTGCGGTGGCGGCGTATGAGCGCCTGAAGCGAGACGGGTGTCCGTACTAACTCCATTGATTACCGGGCGTTGATGACCTGGTATCACGGGTGCGGCAGACAACGGAGAGCGCGCTCCAGACGTTTCAGGGTTCTGGTCTGACATTCCCAGATGGTTACCGCATGCCATCCCTCCTGGCGTAAGGCGCGCTTGGCCCGCCGGTCCCGTGCGATGTTTGCGCGGAACTTAGCCTCCCAGAAGGCGGTCCGCGTCTTGGGTGTCGCGGTTAGCGAGCACCCAGAGTGGCGGTGCCAGAAGCAGCCATGTACGAAGATGACGACGGAGTGCTTCGGTAACACTATGTCAGGGGTGCCTGGAAGGTCCTTTCGGTGCAGACGAAAGCGAAACCCAAGGCGATGAAGGTATGAGCGCACCAGTGTTTCGGGCTTGGTGTTCTTGGACCGAATCCGAGACATGTTCCAGCTGCGGCGGGCTGACGACAGTCTGTCCATTCAGGCGGTCAGGCGAGCGTGTCCATGACGATACGGGCGATCTGCCGGGCTAGGAGCGGAGGTACTGCGTTGCCTACCTGAATGTACTGGGCTGTACGGGGACCGCAGAAGAAGTAGTTGTCAGGAAAAGTCTGAAGCCGGGCAGCCTCACGAACCGTCAGGCTGCGGCACTGAAACGGGTCTGGATGGATGTAGTAATGCCCGTCCTTGCTGATATGTGACGTGATCGTCGTAGAGGGACGGTCCCCTACCTGAACCCGGAACCGATCTCCGAAGTATCCGCCCGTAAGGGCTTGGCCGACGTTGGCGTGAGCCGGAAGGAGAGCCTTGGGGAAGTCCTTCAGCTCCGGCGAGCGCTTCATTACCTGAGCGTACACCGCGGCGTAGAGGTAGCGGTGGAGGTCGTGCTTCATGTGACCTCGCGCGGAGTGATTGATGACGCCCTCGATCTTCGGGTCATGGAACCATTCCGCAGCGAAGCGAGGCGAGCTTTCCTGGCCCAGGAAATCGGCTCCGCGGTCGAGGGGGGGGCGCTTGAGTCCCTCTACAACCTCACGCAAGCGACCAGGCAGATCGTGCGAGGCCGCTGAATCCGCTCGGCGGAACCACGATGCATCCAGGACCTCGGTGATGGCCCCTTTCCAGGAGTCCCAAGAGTCTCCCGACTCTGATAGCCCGCTTCGAAGTCGTGGGAGATCCCGGATCACCTGGAATACCGTTGGCTGGTCCGCAGCGCGTTCAAGGCGCGCCGGCGCTCGGCCGATGTCGGAGCGCACGCCGATGATGATGACCCGGTGACGGGCTTGGGGGATGCCGTAATGCTCGGCCCGGATGATGAAGGATGCTGGTGAGCAGCTGTCGCTTCGCGGGTTCAGGGCCTGGTCAAGGAACGGCTCACGTCCACTGTCATCATCGTCAGCCGCGATCGCGTAGAGCTGGTATCTCGGGCGTTGCCGACTAGCCCGGCTCTCGCGCTTCAACGCGCCGGCAGGATCCTGGAGATCTTCCTGAATGCGGTCGAACAGTCGCTGGTTCTTGAGACTGGCGGACAGCAGCCCCTTCACGTTTTCCATTACGAAGACGGGCGGGCTATGATCGGCAAGGATCTGCAGGTACTCGACGTATAGCGTCTGCCGATGGTCCTTCAGAGGGTCGTACCCCGCAATCCCTCTGTTCCGGGATCTGCCCGCAAGTGAATAGGCCTGGCACGGAGGGCCGCCGACGAGGACCCACCGGTCGCTTGTGCCAAGCGCCTCCCTGACCCGTGTACGCACCTCCAGGCGGGACTCCCCGCGGAGCTCGTGACACCAGGCCTCGGCTCTGGCCCGCTCTGCTTGCCTTGGAGACGAATCGAAGAGCTGTCCGCGAGTGAGCTCCCGGCGGAGATGGCGGTAGTACTCTGGCGGTGCTTGCCCCGGCTCGAACTGACGGTAGAACGCGCGGAGCTCGAGAGTGCTGTGCGCCGTCGGCTCCTTCTCAATCGAAAGATGGATCTTGAAGGCCTGCCGGCCCACCCTGTCCTCGAACGCGGAAAAGCCTTCGCCCAGCCCGCCAGGGCCGGCGAAGATGTCAATCACAGGGATGCGGGCTCTGGCCACGGGGATCGAGACTGGAGATGTACCGCAAGATGGGGTCCGTTGCCATATACAATAAGCGGGACAATGTGGAACGCCAGGTTGTGAATGGCGCGAGCTGAGCCGACCAAGCGCTCCCGCTCATACGCCCCCCTCCGGCCAGGGTGCTGATTGTCCCGCGTGGAAGTTCTCGTGATGCTACGCGAAAGCCTGAATGCTGTGTCCGCACATACGCTTACCTACGTGAGGGCGGAATCCCTGGGCTGTAATCGAATCCAACCTGAGAGCGGACTACTCGTCTTCCTTCGCGAGTAGCCACCCTTGGCTCCGAGAAGGGGGGATCTGAAGCAAGGCGCTCCGGATCGCTCTACCAACAGCCTTGGCGACGGGCGGCGGAAACGCGTTGCCAATCTGACGGTACGAAGCCGTCTTCCTCCCTGAAAACTTCCAGTTCTTTGGAAAGCCCTGGATCTTCGCAGTCATCGGAACCGTGAGCTTCGGCACATGGCTGACTGGCGCGTCGGCTGCAGGCGCCGCATCTGCGATGCCATTGCCATCAACTCCGAGTTCTCTCCAGGCCTTCTTGGCGCGAGTCGGGCCCAGGTCCGGTCCACCGTGCAGCTTCGAGCCGCCGACGAGAGTTGGGGCGATGCCGGCGGCGCGCTCACTCCACTTCAGTGCCCCGCGCCAGCCGTTCTCCTTCATCATCGGGTACAGTAGCTCGCCAACCGTCTTGCGGCAGCGTCGCTGCTTCGGCCATTCGAAGTACTCCGAATACGGAGACTTGAGGGCGACGATCAGAAACCTGGGCCGAAGCTGGCAGACTCCGTAGTCCGAGGCGTTGAGGACTTTCCCTGTCACGAGGCTGAAACCGAGCTGCCTGAGCCCGTCAAACAGCTGTTGCCTATAGGGCGCGAACTTAGCCGTGGCGAGACCCGGTACGTTCTCAAGCAGGACAGCCTTTGGCTCGCACTCCTTGATCCACTCGAGGGCCGCTGGAAACAGATCGCGATCATCGTCGGCGCCGAGCTGCCGTCCTGCAACAGAGAACGGGGGACAAGGCACACCGCCCGCGAACAGGTCAACACCCTTGAACCGGGTGCCCCGAACCTCGCGCACGTTTGCTAGTTCCGGGTTCCAGTTCTTGCGGTTTGCCAGGAGGGTCGCGTGGGCGGCCGTGTCCAGTTCGATAGCGCAGAGGTGATTGAAGCCGGCTTGCTCGATGCCGAGGGCCTGACCACCTGCTCCAGCGCAAATCTCAAGGGAGGTCAGTTCGGGAGTATGCTTCATAGGTGCGCTAAGATAACGGGCAGGCCCGTGAGTAGGTAACCGGAAAAACGCGTGTCCGGGAGTCTTTCTCAGGGTAGATCGGCGAGCGGTACGGCGATCCAATGGTCTTTCGGCAGGTCCTTGTAGCCCATCCGATGGAGGTCGTCCTTGCCGTATTTCGTGCTGAGGAAGGCCATGTCGCCCAGCGGGCTTTCGCGGTAACTGTCCCGTCGAGTGCGACGTAGTGGGTCGTTGTTCCTTGCAATCGTGCAGATCGCGTGGCGAGGAATGAACACGCCCGGTACCCGTCGAGCCAGCCGGGAGAGACGCTCCTGGGCGCTGCCACCCTTCAGGATATAGTCTCGGATTTTCGGGTCGAGCCTGGCGACGAAGTCGGCTGGTAGCCGCTCTCCCTTTGCAAGCCAGCTCACTTTGGACGCCATCGCCTCGGCCGTGAGGCTGGCCTTCTTGTCCTGATTGCGCCCGCTCCGAAGATTGCTGATCGATGCTCGGAAGAGGCCAGCAGAAAAGTGCTCTCCATCGCTCTCCAGGCCTAGTCCGAGGCAGAGGCGGCCGACATTTTCTCGCCCGATCATCCATGCGAGAGACTGAGACCACTTGATATCGACACCGACTCCCGCCACCATCGTGTCGATGCCTTGACCTGCGTCGAGATCTAGTTCGTTCCGGACGATGATCTCGACCTTGGTGCCGATGTACGTCTTTTCAGTCTTGGTAAGCTGGCCGATGTCCCAGCGGCCAGTCCTGGGCCCGTCCACCACTTCATCTATCGCCTGGCGGACGATGTCGCCAAGCAAGATCCCGATCGGCCGTTTCAGCCTCTTCGCGATCCCGAGCAGTTCCTGGCGGACTTTGGCCAGTTCGCTGTCGGTGGTTAGAACGTTCAGTTCGTTGGATTCAGCCCAGAGGGTATCCGGCATTGTACCAAAATAACGCGAATCTCCGGTCGGCTCATTCTCTGCCTCGGAAATCTCCGTAAGTGCATGAAAAATAATGACTTGAAGTCTGCGCGTGCCTTGCCAACGACTCCCGGCCGGTCACGCAACATGGCGGCGATTCGGTCGAAGGGGAACGCCTCGACGGAAGTGGTCCTGATTCGTCTTATGCGCGCTCGGGGCGGGCTAAGCGGCTGGCGACGGGGGGCGAAGATCGAGGGCAGGCCTGACTTCGTGTGGCGGAGGTACCGTCTGGCTGTGTTCGTCGACGGGTGCTTCTGGCACGGATGCCCGAAGTGCTACAAGCCGCCGAGGAAGAACACCTCGTATTGGGCTGCGAAGGTGGCGCGCAATCGTGCGAGGGATCGAAGGGTTACGAGGCAGCTTACAAAGATGGGCTGGCGCGTCGTGCGTGTCTGGGAGTGTAGGCTAGGGCAGTCCAGGACAATCGTCAGGATCGCCAAGGAGCTCGATCGGAAAGCCGGTACCAGGAACCCTATCAAGTTCAACGAGCGTTGACTTGGCCCCGGCAGTAGCGGCTGGTCAGTGGGGTCGCCGCTCGTGTGGGCTTCCAGGCAGCCGCCTACCTCCGCCTCCACTTCCACGTCCCCCGAATCACCTCCTGCGCCCCGCT
>CAZNRN010000054.1:0-11484 GCA_964575605.1 uncultured Micavibrio sp.
GGCTGTGGTGGATGCCGATGAGGAAAGCGCCTATAAACAAGCCGATGAAAGTAAGGTCGCGCCCCAGGCCCTTGCGTGTCTCTTCGGCGCGCTCCGGCGCAAACCAGTACGATTTGTTGGGAATTCTGAACATCCGGTCGGGCAGTTTCGTCGCGAGGGCTCCGGTCACCGCAAAAGCACCCGAGACAACAATCAAAAAGCCGATGTAAAAAAATGCGAATTGATCCTTGGACATCCAGCCGTTCGGCTGGCCGTCAACGCCGAAATGCGTCGCCATTTTTTCGGGCAGCATCGGATAGTAGTGCCAGATATGCGCGCCCGCGATTGCATATAGCACGAAATAGAGGAAGATCATGGGCATCTCCTATTTGCACCTTGGCCCGCAAGCCTTCACGCAGCTGTCGAAATCAGTGTAGGGATCGGAACTGTACACGATGTCCCCGCGCGGCGACAGGCGCGGCGCGTTGCCGCCTTCGCCGATGGCCTCGCCCGCGCGGCACAGTGCGTCGCACTGGCGTTCGCTCAGGCAGCTCAGTTCCCTGCCGGGCTGCAGCACTTGAGTCTTCGCCTTCGGCGCCACCAGTTCCGCGGAGACGTCACCCGAGCAGGGATTGATAACGATGACGGGGTCTTTGCCTGATGCAGGTACGGTCGAGGGTTTCCTTGCTTCTTTTACAGGTTCTGCGGAAACGGGGGCGGGCTCTGTTTTTTGTACAGCGACGGGTTTCTTCTCCGGTTTTTTCTTTTCTTTTTTAGCCGCGGGTTTTTTCGCGGGTTTGGTTTCCCTTTTCGCGTCTTTTTTGTCTTCCTGTATGGTGGCGGGCTCCGTGGTTTTTGCGGTCAGTTCTTCTGCTACGGAAGAAATGGGGCCGGCAGGTGTCGCATCTGGCGCCTCGTCACGCGCCTGTGCGAGGACGGGGGTGGAAAAAGCAACAAACATGACGAATAACAAGGCTGGCAGGTGACGCACGGCGGAAGCTCCGATAAAACGAGGATGGCTCAACCTAGCATCCCGACCCCGTGCTGACAACGGCGGGAAAAGCCAATATTTACCTTTGATTCCAATGGTTTATTTTGAAGACGGCAGGAAAATAAAATTGAACACGTAGTCGGCGCGTGTCTGCGGTGCGCGGTGGTGGCGTTCGAAATCGATCTGGTTTTTGGGCGTCAGCGTGCCGTGGAGCAGGGCAAAGCAGTCGTAGCCATAGCCGCATACGGTATCCAGCTGGTCTTCGATACGCTGCTTGGTGTGCTTTTCCTCGATCTCGATAACCAGGTTCGGGCGCTCGCGTTTCAGCGTTTCGGCGGCGCCCTGCAGCACCTGTTGCTCGAAGCCCTCGACGTCGATCTTCATGAAACCGATATTGCTGATATTCAGGTCATCAAGCTTTTTGGTCTCGACCGTTACGCTGCCGTGGCCTTCGGTGCGCGTCAGTACAAGCGAGCTGCGCTGGTTGGAGTAGCTGCTGCGCAGGCCTTTGGGCACATAAAGCGTTGCCGTGCCTGACTGGTCGCTGAGGGCCATGTTGTGGATGGACAGCTTGCCCTTGCCCCAGCTTTCGAGGATGGCCAGCGATTTAGGGTTGGGTTCGAACGAATGCACGGCCTGGCTGTGCGGCAGCATGGCGTAGGACCAGACACCCTTGTTCGCGCCGACATCGAGCGAGAGTTTGTCCTTCTTCGCCAGGAACGGGACGAGGTGGATTTCTTTCTCGCCCTTGCTGCATTCGCGGCGGTAGAGGTGCCGGATATAGACGGAGGGCGGCACCAGAAGGTGCTTGGCTTTTTCCTCGAAGGACGAGGGCGGCGTCCAGGCGCCGGATGTTGCGGTATCATTGCTCATGGGGCTATTTTTAGCAGTAATGGGGGCTTTTTCAAGGCCTTGGCGGCGTTATTCCACCACAACGGCGCTGTTTTCGCCGCGGGGGATTTCCTTTACCAGCTGCGCGCCGTGCTGGTTGCCGAGGTAGCGTTTCAGCAGCACTTCGCCGATGCCGACCATGCGGTTGGCGTGTTTCAGGTCCATTTCCAGCCATGCGACAAGGTTTTCGACGGGCAGCCATTCGATGGCGCGGGGGCGGTCGGAATGGGGGTCGTAGACCGTGATAATGGTGTGGAAGACGTATTCCTCGTGCGCCACCAGGATAAATTCAACCTGTCCGGGCTGGAAGCTGTGCAGCCGGCGGTAATCGGAAATAATCTTGTGCGTTTCGGGCTGGTTAGGCATGAAGATTTTGTAACGGCAGCCGCGTGCCAGCGACATCTGGACAGCGCGGAAGATCTCGGTGCCGGGCTGGATGGAATAAGTCAACTCGGGCGCGAAGGCCCAGACTTCCTGCGACCCCATCTCGACCATCTGCAGGTATTTCTGGTTCACCAGCCAGTTCATGTTGTTGCTGATGATGATATTGTTCAGCACTTCCAGACGCTGGTCGAAATATTCCTGATTGTGCAGCTTGTTGACTGTCGCGTTGACCACCATATTCATAACGGCCAGGAACGAGAAGATACCCGCGCCCGCGGCCAGGCCCATCGGGGAGATATTCTCCTTGATCGTGTCAAACGCGAAGGCCAGCAGGATGACCGCAATGCCCGTCGCCGCCACGAATACTGGGCTATGGAAGACGCGGTAGACGACTGTTTCGTGTGATTTCTTCTTTGCGTTTGAATCGGTCATGCTGTTCCCCTTATTTACGTCTAACACGGGAATGGTTAATGCTTGGCCAAAGCCGATTGACATAAAAACAGCCTCCAGCAAAACCCTGTCGCCTGCGGGCCGGATTTTGGGTATTTTATAAGGCACAAGGGGAGTTTATGAGCCAGTTACCGTCGGACTATTCGCAGCAGCAACCGCCGCCGCCCAAATCGGGTGCGGGGGTTCTCTGGATCGTCACCATTCTATTCGTGGGCGCGATCGGGTTTATCATCGTCAAAGGGGCGGGGATACTTCCAGTTGCAAAGCCCGTCACGGCCATCCCGGACCAGGAACTTGTCATGGGCGATCCTGCGGCGACCGGCGCCGCGCCATCACTGGGCATCAAGCTGGAGCCATCTGATTATATGTCCGCTTATCAGGGCAATGGCTCGGGCACGGGCGCGCAGGACACAATGGAAGCGCCGGGTGGCCTTGACATTCCGTCGACCGGGGGCAAGAACCCGGGCGCAGGCACGGGTTCCGATCTTGAACTGAGCGGCGAAAGCGTGATGGCCGAAGAGGTTCCGGTCAAGGAGATGGAGCCGCGTCACACGGCACCCATGGAAGGCCTGACGCGTTACTTCTATCCCAAGACTTTTGTCGTCGATAACAAGGACGAGCGCCATACGCTCACCTATTTCCTTTATAAGCCACGCCCGCCCCAAGGCGTGAAGTGGCCCGAAGACGCCAAGTTTCCGCTTGTGCTGGTCCTGCATGACGGGCGCGGCATTGCCGAAAGCGGCGAATACCTGCTGCAATCGAATGTGCGCACCGCTTATCCTGCGTTTATCGTGGCGCCAGTGCTGCCCAAGGGCATGATATGGGCTTTCCCCTCCGACCTGCCGGATGACCCGCGCCTGAAAGGCAACCTGAAGCTGAAGCAGGGGCTGGGCGACGCGGTTCAGCTTGTGCAGGACATCATGAACAACTATCCCGTCGACCAGAAGCGCGTCTATGTGATGGGCTGCGCGGAAGGCGGCTTTGGCGCTTACGGCGCCGCGCTGAACTATCCTGACCTCTTCGCCGCTGCCGTCGTTATCAGTGGCGGCTGGACTGTCAAGGACACGCCCAAGATGAAGAAAGTTCCCATCTGGGCGATGCATGGCGACAAGGACCGTTTCTTCGCCCCCGGCCTTAGCATGAACGTAGTCGCCTATATCCAGCAGATGGGCGGCAACGTGTTCTGGAAGAGCATACCGGAACTGGGCCGCGATTGCTCCAACCAGGCGTTCTTCCCGCGCGCCCTCTGGCCCTGGATGTTCCAGCAGAAGAAGAAATAAGCTTTTAGTGCAGGCATTAAAAAAGCCCGGCGGTGATGCCGGGCTTTTTTGTAACTTTTATAGCTCTCAGTACCTTGCGGTGATCGAGCCGAAGACGCGCGGGTTGTTGTCGCGCTCTGCTTCGACGCGGCGCGTCAGCGGCACGGCCAGCTCGACCGTGGCGGCGAAGTTATCGTTCACGTTGGCGCGCACGCCCGCGCCTGCCGATGTGACGGAGCGCTGGCGGTCTTTTTGCAGGATGTTGTCCTTGTCCCAGACGCGGCCGCCGTCATAGAAACCGTAGAACTGGACCAGCTGCGCAGGCAGTTCGATGGGGTTGTTCAGGCGCAGTTCGGTGCGGCCGGCAAAGCCGTGTTCGCCCGTGACTTCGGAGTTGTCGTAGCCGCTGCCGTAGTTTTGGCCGCCGACACCGAACTCTTCGGAGGCCAACAGCGTATCGCGCGTCGCCTGGCCGGTGGCCGAGAGGAACAGCTCGAGATTGTTGGTCAGGCGCTGGACGCGCGAGATCTCGGCGGTGATTTTCGAGAACTGGGGGTCGCCCAGCGCGCGGGTCAGGTTGGCGTCGCCCTCGTCCGAGGCGCCGAAGAGGCCGAGGCCCTTGGAGACTTCGGCGTTGATGGTGTTGTGGCCCAGCAGGCTGTCGGCGAACTGCAGCGTGGCTGCGGCGCGCGCGACGCGCAGGTGGTCTTCGGTCTCGGGGCCGCCTAGGTTGTCACGGCGCATCGTGTTCAGGTAGTTGAACTTGCCGGTCACGAAAAAGTTGACGTTGCGCGAGCGCACGAAGGGATGGCTCAGCTCGACGTTGATGCCGTGCGCGCGGCCTTCCACATCGAATTGCGACAGGGTATGGCCCGGTTCGGTATTGGTCTGCGTGATGCCCAGCGAAAGCTTGGTGCCTTCGTGGTTCAGCGGCTGCGTCCAGGTGATCGCGCCGAAGGCCATTTCGTGGTTGTTGGGCGTTTCGACGGCCTGCAGGCTGATGCCCTCGAACATGCCGAAGGTGTTGGACAGGCGCGCGCCTGCGTTGATTTGCAGCGGGCCCAGGTAGCGCGAACCGCGGTTATCGGCCTGGAAGAAGAGGTCATAGGGCTTCTGCTCGACCACCAGCGTAACATCGGACGCGCCGGGGGTTTTGGAGGGCGAAAGAACTGCGCGCGCCTGCATGCCCGAGAGGTCGTTGATGAGGAGCAGGTAACGCTCCAGCACTTTTGAATTCAGCGGCTTTGACGCGCGGATCTTGTCGGCGAAGCCGTTCAGGTATTCGGTGTTCTTGCGCGCAGCGCCCTGTATGCTGACGTTCGCGACGAAACCTTCGACCACGCGCAGGCGCACGGTGCCGTTCTCGATCGTCTGCGGCGGTACGACGACTTGCGTCAGGATGTAGCCTTCGTTGCGGTATTTTGCGGTCAGATCATCAGCGATGCCGTAAACATCGGCCAGCGTGATTTCCTTGCCCAGTTTGTCGCGGTAGGTCTGCTCGATTGCCATTTCGTCATAGGCGGTCATGCCTTCGATCTTGACCTGTTTCAGGACCAGCTTGACCTTTTCTGCGCCCTTGGGCGCAGTGGTAGCACCACCCGATGAAACCTTGCCGACGCCTTGCACTATATCCTGCTGTGTTTTCAGCGGCGCGATCTGGCCGCCGACGCGGGGCGCCTCCGCGGTGCCGGGAACAGCCTGCGCGAAAGCAGGTGCCGATGCCGCGAGCCATGCAAAAGCGCAGGCCGAGATCAAAAGTTTCGATGAAATTTTCATGGATGTGCCCTGAGCAAAAGAAGCGCGATTCAATTATCCGAGTATAGTTAAATTACTTTTAATTCCAAAAGCTTAAAGCGCGTTATGGAGAGTGCGGGCAGCAAAAACCCCCCGTTGCGTGATGTTTATGCAACGGGGGGTTTTTGTGAGGTTAGTTATGGTTACTTAGCGCAGGCCGCCTGGTCAGCCAGGATGGCCGTGGGGTCGTCGCCGAGGTCGATGTTCACGACACCCGTGGACGGGCCGATTGCCGACCAGCATGCGCCGTTGGCGACGGGGCCGCCGGCAGCGGGCGCCAGGTTCGCGAGATCCTGCACGGTGGGTGTGTCGTTATCATTGCCACCGGCTGCGGGTGCGAGGTCCGCCAGGTCCTGCAGCGTGAAGAAATGCTGCGTGGGGGCGGGAGCCGTGTTGGGCAGGCCCGTGACGATGACGCCGGCCTTGCCCGACTTGTAGTTGTTCGATTTCACCTTTTGCAGGATCTTGTTGTCGTCGAACAGCGCAAAGCCCGGGAAGATCTGGCCGAGAGAGCGGTCATCGTCATAGTCGTTGATTTTGTCCTCGATCGCTTTCAGCTGGGCGGGTGTCATGTAGCCACCGTTGACGCCGTCCCAGATTGCCTGGGTGCCATCGATAATGGTCGGCGTACCCGGGTCGAAGAACGCGCCGTTGCGCAGGTCAACGTAGTAGTCTTTCTGCCCTTCAAAGACCGTTGCGCCCAGGGTGTCATCCACCAGCGCAAGGTGCGAGAAGACCGGCTGGGGCTCGTCGCCGCCGCACTTGTCGCCTTCGCCGCACTTGATCTGGATGGCGGGATAGTACATCGCGTTCGGCTCGAAGATCATCGCTTCTTCGCCGCCCGTGAAGATGTTGCCAACCTGCTGGCCGTTCCAGGTGTTGTTGCGGCCGCGCAGGTCGATATCGCCCGACGCAATCCACAGGCCAACGGTGTTGTTAGTGAAGCGGTTGCTGTCGATGTCGATATAACCGTTGTTGTTGGCGCGCGCATCGAGGCCGACATGGTTGTTCACGACATCGTTGTTGGAGACGATGACGTTGCCGACGCCGCTCCAGGGGTTGCTCTGCGGATAGCCGTAGACGATACCCTGGACGTTGTTCTCGTTGTCGCCCAGGCGGATGCCGGTGGTGTTGCTGTCGTAACGGATATTCTGCGGGCCTTCACCCGGGCCCTCTTCCTGCGTCGGCGTGTTGTCGCCGATCAGGGTGTTGCCCGAGATGATGATCATGCCGTCGTAGAGGCCGTTGCCTTCGCCTTCACCTTCGGAGATGGCCTGGCGTTCTTGCTGCGGACCCTCCTCTTCGCCATCGTCGGCATTGCCGTTGCTGTAGGCCAGCTGGATACCGTCGTCGCCGTAGTTGGAAACGAAGTTGCCGATGATGCGGATGCTGTCCGTGTAGGCGGCCTGGATGCCATCGTTCCAGATGTCGGAAACGCAGTTGTCGAGGATCTCGACGGCATTGCTGAAGTAGGCGGTGATACCGTTGTAGAAGCCGCTGACGTGGTTGCCCGCGATCAGGGCGCCGTCGCTGTTGTAGACCGTGATGCCATCGCCGTTGCCGCCATCGACACGGTTGTCGGTGACCGAAAGGCCGGAAACGCCGTCGCCGCTGATGCCGTTACGGGCCACATCGCCGATGTCGTTGCCGTGGACGCTGACATCGCTGCTGTTATAAACATCGACGCCGTCACCCCAGCTGGTGCCGCGGATCAGGTTATGGGCGATGCTCACGTCATCGCTGTTCTGCACCGCAACGCCGTTCAGGTAGCTGTCATTGATGACGTTGAGCGAAACCAGCGTAGCGTGGGCGTTGTCGAGGTAGACGCCGTTCTCGCCGCTTTCGTCGATGCCGTTCAGTGTAATGACCGTGCCGAAGCTGTCGGTTACTTCGACGCCGTTGCCACCCGAGCCTGAAACCAGGTTCAGCGTTACCACCGACCCGATCGCGTTGTCGAGGTCGACGCCGTCGCCGCCCGAACCGGTGATCGCGTTCAGGGCGATCAGCGTGCCCAGCGCATTGGTAGCGTGGACGCCGTCGTTGCCGGAGCCGCTGATGTTGTTCAGCGACACCAGGGTGCCTGCCGTGTTCTTCAGCTCCACGCCGTTGTCGCCCGAGCCTTCGATGCTGTTGAGCGCGATGTTCGAGAACAGCGCGTTCTTCAGGCTGATACCGTCGTCTTCCGCGCCCTCGATGTGGTTGAGGGACACGTCGGTGAAGGCGGCGTTGTTCAGGTGTACGCCGTCGCCGCCAGCGCCGTTGATGTAGTTGAGGTGGATGCCGGTCAGGAGCGTGTTGCGGCCGTCGATGCCGTTGTCGTCCGAGTTGGTGATGCTGTTGAGCGCCACTTCGGAGAGCACGGTGTTGTCGAGGTCGACGCCGTCGTCGCCCGAGCCGTCAACCGCGTTCAGCGTCACCAGCGTGGCAAGCGCGTTACCGACGTGGATACCGTCGTTGCCGGAGCCGAAGACGCCGTTCAGTGCGATGAGGTTGGCAGCGGAACCGTTGACGCTTATGCCGTCGTGGCCCGAGTCAGTAACGAGGTTCAGCGTGACGATTGCACCGTTGGAGTTGTCGAGGCGGATGCCGTCATTGGCCGAACCAAGGACTGCGTTGCCTGCCACCAGCCAGCCGTCGCTGTCGACGACATGGATGCCGTTGTTGCCGGAGCCGACGATGAGGTTGAGCGCCGTGGTGCCCGTCGAGGGGTCGACGAAGACGCCGTTGTTGCCGCTGGCCAGGATGGTATTGAGCAGCACATTTGCGTTGGTAGAGTTGACGATTTCGATGCCGTTGTCGCCTGCGCCCGCGATCAGGTTGGCCGCAACGTTGACGTCTTCGGAGTTGTTGACGTCGACGCCGTCGTCGCCCGTGCCCAGGATGGCGTTGAGGCCGACGTTGACGTCTTCGGCGCCGCTGACTTCCACGCCGTCGCCGCTGACGAGGCCGATGGCGTTCAGTGCGATGTCGAGGTCACGGCCACCCGAAATATGGATGCCGTCTGCATCCGCGCCGGTGGTCAGGCCGATTGCGTTAAGGCTGACCGTTGCGTCACGGACGTTATCCAGCAGCACAACGTGGCTCTTCGAGCCGCCCAGGATGTTCAGGCTGACGTCGGCTTTTGCGACATTGTTCAGCTCGAGCGCGTTGTCGCCTGCGAGTGCCACGAGGTTGGTGCTCACGCCGACCTTGTAGCTGTCGGAAACGCGCACACCGTCGCCGCCTGCCAGCAGGACGATGTTGCCGTTCACGTCGAGGCCCAGCGTGCTGGAGGCGTCAATGCCGTCGCCGCCTGCGGCTGCGATCAGGTTGTTCGACAGTTCCACGCCGGCATTGAAGAAGCCGCCGAGGTTGATGCCGTCGCCGCCGGTGATTCCGATCAGGCTGCCGGAGACTTTCGCCGCGCCGACGTTGGCGAGGCTGATGCCGTTGCCGGCAGTGCCGCCGACGATGTTGTCGCTCACCGACACGAAGCCGCTTTCATGGACGCTTACGCCGTCGCCACCCGTCACTGCAACAGTGTTGCCGCTGACGTTGAGGCCCAGTGTGTTGGCGGCGTCAATGCCGTTGCCGAAGGTTGCACCGACAAGGTTATTGGTGATGCCGACGCCCGCGTTAAGGGTGCCGCCGAGTGCGATACCATGGCCGCCGGTGATGGCGACCGTATTGCCATCGACCTGCGCAAAGCCGACATCGGCAAGGCTGATGCCGTTACCGAAAGTGCCGCCGACGAGGTTGTCGTTGACGGTCACGAGGCCGCTTTGTTGTACACGGATACCGTCGCCGCCGGCGACTGCAACCGTGTTACCATTGATGAAGAGGCCGAGGGTGTTCGACGCGTCGATGCCGTCGCCGAAGTTGGCGCCCAGCGTGTTGCCGCTGACCAGCAGGCCCGCGTTAAAGGTGCCGCCAATATGGATGCCGTCGCCAGCGTTCAGGCCCGAAAGGTTCCCGAGCACGCCGGTTGCGCCGACGTTCGACAGTTCGATGCCGTTGCCGAAGTTAGCGCCGGTGGTGTTGCCCGCGAACAGGACGAAGGCCGAGTTGCTCACGTCGATGCCGTCATCGCCCGACACAGTGGTGGTGTTGCCGAGAAGGGCATAGCCCAGCACGTTGCTGACATTGATGCCGTCGCCGAAGACGCCCAGCGTGGTGTTGCCGGCGATCAGCTGATCGTAGCCGCCGCTGACGCGGATGCCGTCGCCCGCTGCGCCAAGCACAGTGTTGTCGGTGATTGACAGCGAACCATCGATCACTTCGATGCCGTTGCCAAGTGCGCCGGTAACGGTGTTGCCCGAGATGCTGCCGGTCGAGGGATCGACGAAGATGCCGTTGCCAGTTGACGCCAGGATATCGTTATCGGAAAGGTTGATGCCGGTCGAGTTTTCGACGTGTACGCCATCGCCCAGTGTCAGGCTGATATCGTTACCGGAAACCATGAAGAGCGAAGTATTGAAGCCTTCCACGCCTACCGTAGTCAGGGTGATGCCGTTACCCGAAACAGCATTGTTGCTGCCGCCGCTGACCGAGACGCCAGCCAGTGCCAGCGAAAGATCGTTGCCCGTGACGTTGCTGTTCGTCGTGTTGCCAAGGCTAACCGCGTTGCCGAGGATCAGCGAGATGTCGTTGTTCGAGACCGTCAGGCCGTCGGTGCTGCTGCCTTCGACGCCGGTGGTGGTTAGGCTGATATCGTTGCCGTCCACGCCGTTGTTGCTGCCGCCCGTGACTGAGACACCGGTCAGCGCGACCGAGATGTCGTTGCTGTTGACGCTGCTGTTCGAGGAATTACCCAGGAAGACTGCGCTGCCCAGGATAGCGTTAATGGTGTTGTTCGAAACCGTCAGGCCGTCGGTGGTGTCGCCTTTGACGCCCATGGTGGTGAGGCTGATGTCGTTACCGTCTATGCCGTTGTTGCTGCCGCCGGTAACTTCGACGCCGGTCAGTGCGACCGAGAGGGTGTTATCGTCAACGTTGCTGCCGGTCGAGTTGGCAAGTTTCACCGCCGAACCCAGGATAGCGTTGATGGTGTTGTTCGAGACGGTCAGGCCGCTGGTACCGCTGCCGGAGACGCCGGTGGTGGTCAGGCTGATATCGTTGCCGTCCACGCCGTTGTTGCTGCCGCCCGTGACTGAGACACCGGTCAGCGCGACCGAGATGTCGTTGCTGTTGACGCTGCTGTTCGAGGAATTACCCAGGAAGACTGCGCTGCCCAGGATAGCGTTAATGGTGTTGTTCGAAACCGTCAGGCCGTCGGTGGTGTCGCCTTTGACGCCCATGGTGGTGAGGCTGATGTCGTTACCGTCTATGCCGTTGTTGCTGCCGCCGGTAACTTCGACGCCGGTCAGTGCGACCGAGAGGGTGTTATCGTCAACGTTGCTGCCGGTCGAGTTGGCAAGTTTCACCGCCGAACCCAGGATAGCGTTGATGGTGTTGTTCGAGACGGTCAGGCCGCTGGTACCGCTGCCGGAGACGCCGGTGGTGGTCAGGCTGATATCGTTGCCGTCCACGCCGTTGTCGCTGCCGCCGGTAACTTCGACGCCGGTCAGCGCAACCGAGAGGGTGTTGTCATCGACGTTGCTGCCGGTTGAATTGGCCAGCTTCACAGCTGAGCCGAGGATCGAGTTAATGGTGTTGTTCGAAACGGTCAGGCCGCTGGTGCTGCTGCCGGACACGCCGGTGGTGGTCAGGCTGATGTCGTTGCCGTCCACGCCGTTGTTGCTGCCGCCCGTGACGTCT
>CAZNRN010000055.1:0-9924 GCA_964575605.1 uncultured Micavibrio sp.
GGCCGCGAGAACGAGCACCGCGAACTGGGCTGGGTGCTCATCAACAGCATCAAGCAGGAGCTGGCGCAGGACGGCAAGATCGAGCTGGACGCGAGTCAGGAAGGCAACTCCATCCTGATGATCATGGTGCCCGCGAAAGCCGCGCACTAAAGGATAACGGATAAATAAAAAGCCCCGGCATCGCCCGGGGCTTTTTTATTTGGGCAGCGGGGACGGCGCAGGCGTGGCGGGCGGTTTATAACCCAGATACTCCTCGGCCACCTGCCCCAGCCGCCACAAGGCATGGGCTTTCTGCCGGTCGTGATCGCCAGGGTTTTTCTCCGGCTCGTCGCCGCAATGGACATAGGCATGCGCATAGATTGCGACCATGTGCAGGACGGGCTGCAGCGGATCAAGTTTTTCGGCTGACATTTCGTTATAGTGCCTGACCGTCTCGCGGTATACCGCCGGCCAGATGGAGGATATCTGCGCGAATTCGCTGGCAGGCGGGCCCATTCCCGAGCGGCCAAAATCGAGCACACTGACAGGCGCGGATTTATTGCAGCTATCGAAAAAGACGTTGCCATACCAGAGGTCGCCATGTACATGCACCTCGCGCCGGTCTTCCTCCACATCGCGCAGTTTCGATAGCGCTCCTTTTAATTTTTCGTCCGTGCAAAGGGCGAGGAATTCCTCCAGCGCCCCCTTGGCCGTAGGGTCATGGAAGATGCGAGAACCGAGCGGCCCCGCGTCAACCTCGCCACGACGCGAGGCTTCGTGCAGCGTCGCGGCAAAGGCGGCGATGCCGCGGCCAAGCTGCGCGATATCTTGCCGCGACAGCTGGGATATTTTCACGCCTTCTTCCGTACCGCCTTCGGGAACGATAGGCAGCCCCGCCAGCCGTTTCTGGATGTTGAAAGACCCGTCTTCGCTGGTAAAGGTGACCTCGGGAATGTTGAAACCGCCATGCCCCGCAAGCGCGTCCGAAAAAATTTTCTCGGTTGCGAGTTGCTTTATATCGGGCGCGCGCAGGAATCGCACAACGCTGTCGCGGAACACCAGCACATCGGCTTCGGTGCCGCCGCGCAGCGTACAGGGCTGGCTGAACGCCAGCCCTGGATGTGTTTGTGCCAGCCTTTCGACCAGCAGCGCCTGTTTCTTTTCACCGTCCAGCATGAGTAAACCCGCACCTGAATACCTGCGTATTTTATCATAATATGGAAAATTATACAAACCCGCGGGCGCGTGGATGCCTTAATATGCTGTTATTTCAAGGGAGTTAGCAGGTTAATAGCTTTGCGCGGCGGCGGCATCTTCTTTCGCCGTCTTGGTCACGTCGCCAACCCATTCGAACAGCTCGTCCTTATCAAGCGCGCCGACGTTGCGGGCGACGGGCTGGCCGCGGCTGAAGATGATCATGGTGGGCAGCGTGCCGACGCTGTATTCGGATGCGATGGCGGGTTCGTTATCCATGTCGACTTTGTAAATAATCACATCAGCTGTGCTGTCGCGCAGCTTGTCCAGCGCGGGCTGCATGCCCTTGCAATAGGGGCACCACTTGGCGTCGAACTGCACCAGCACCGGCACCGACGACGCGGCGATCGCGTAGTTGAAGGTGGTCGAGGTCAGGTGCGGGATGGATGCGCCGGCCTCCGCCTGCCGCTGCTTGGCTTCCATGCTGACGGGTGCCGCAAAGATGATCGTTGCCGCCATAGCCAGCGCGAAGACGAAATTGGGCAATGAAATGCGAATGGTAAAGCTCCCCTACCCTTTAATTGTCCCGCCAAACAGGCGTATGAGTCAACACCCGAAGGCTAACCCCTTGCCCTAAAAAGCAAAACAGCGTCCCGCCGTAACACGGGACGCTGCATGCAAAGCTTGCTTTTAAGCCCTATGCGATAGAGCCTTCGACCCATTTGAACAGGTCGGATTTGCCCATCGAGCCCACGGTCTGCGCCACCACTTCGCCGCCCTTGAAGATGAGCAGCGTGGGGATGGAACGCACGCCGTATTTGCTGGGCGCATTCGGGCTTTCGTCGATATTGACCTTCACGACCTTGATCTGCTGGCCTTTTTCGGAAGCCAGCGCGTCGAGGCTGGGCGCCAGGGCGCGGCAGGGGCCGCACCATTCCGCCCAGAAGTCGACCAGCACGGGGCCGGATGCCTTCAGTACTTCGGTTTCAAAGTCTTTATCGCTTACCTGTTGCGCGCCCATGGGCATGTTTCCTTATTTGACAATGAGTTACGGCGTCGGCCCTTTGTTGTCCGGCTTTTTGGACGTGGGAGCTGCCGGAGGATCAATATTGTTCTCGTTGGCGGCTTGTAAAGACTTGTCGACGAGTTCGGTGAGCGCCTCTTTGGGCAGGTTGCCGACCGCGCCGAAGAGCGCCTGGTTGCCCTTCATGGTGACGAGGGTCGGGATCGAGCGGATGCCGAAGGCGGAAGCGAGGTTCGGGCTCTCGTCCACGTTGATTTTCACGACTTTCACGTTCGCCTGGTTGTCTTCGGCGAATTTTTCCAGCGTGGGGGCCAGCGATTTGCAGGGGCCGCACCAGTCAGCATAGAAATCGATGAGGACCAGTTTGTCGGATTTCAGGACTTCGTCTTCGAAGTTCTTTTCGTTGACGGGGGTAGTGAACTTGGACATTTCAGTTTCCTTTCGTGACGCGCAATATTGCAGTTGCAGTGCCTCATCAGGATTTTCTTGTGCTGCGGGCGATGCGCAAAACCCGTGGCTTTCGAATCTCCATACCCCTTTCGGGGGCAATTATTTTTGAACTGATGAATCGCACATTAGGGCATGCGTAATAACCGTCAAGAATTTTCTCGGAATGGGAAAATTGATTTCGCGGTTATGAAAACTACCGCGCATTTTCGCAGTTTTGTTTTTGGATTAGGGAAATTTATATCAGAGCGCGATATGGCCTGAGAACAGCAGCGCGCCTTCGTCCGACATTGTCATGTTCGCGTTGTTGATGATGGCGACGGGCGTCATCGAATAGATGCCTCCATCACCGTCGCGGTCGACTGCGATAAAGCCAGTTTTGCCCAGCACCACGATCTCGATGAAATCTGTCACCGCGTCTTCGACGGGGTCGTAACCACTGATGTAGTCGTGGAAGTCGAGCACGTCATGCTGCGCAAGCGAGAAATCGGTGATGGTGTCGGTGCCGCCGGAATTTCCGTCGAACTTGAAACGATCCGCGCCCTGCCCCCCGGTCAGCTTGTCGTCGCCGCCGCCACCGTTCAAAACATCATCGCCGCCGCTGCCGTTCAGCGTATTCGCGCCGGCATTTCCGGTGATGGCATTATTGCCCGCATTGCCGGAGCCGTTGACGGCGGCGCTGCCGGTCAATTCCAGGTTCTCGACGTTGCTTTTCAGCGTATGTGTCACGGAGGATTTCACCGTATCAGTCCCGCTGTTCAGATTTTCCGTTATCGCGTCGCCCGTGTTATCGACGAAATAAATATCGTCGCCCAGGCCTCCATTCATCTTATCGGCGCCACCCTGACCGTCAAGCGTGTTGGCCCCGGCATTTCCCGTCAGCGCATTATTCGCAGCGTTTCCAGTGGCATCGATATCGAGCGCGCCTGTCAGAATCAGGTTCTCGAGGTTCGCCCCCAACACATAATCAAACCCCGCAAAGACAGAATCCGTTCCCTTGCCCGTATCCTCGGTGATCGTATCGGCCGCATCAATAATATAGGCGTCGTTGCCCGCCCCGCCCAGCAGGTGGTCGGCGCCCAGGCCGCCGTCCAGCGTATTCGTGCCGGTATTGCCGGTGATGCTGTTGTCGAGGGCGTTGCCCGTGCCGTTCACCGCGCCGGTCAGCAGAAGGTTGTCGACATGGGCGGCAAGCGTGATGGTGATTTTTGATTGCACGGTATCGATGCCTTCGCCGTCGTTTTCCGTTACCACATCGCCCGCGCTGTCGACGATATAGGTGTCGTTGCCGAGCCCGCCCGCCATGGTATCGGCACCCGTGCCGCCGTTCAGGGTATTGTCGCCATCGTTGCCGGTGAGGATGTTTGCCAGCGCGTTTCCTGTGCCGTTGATATGCGCAGCGCCCGTCAGCTGCAGGTTCTCGATATTATTGCCGAGCGTCCAGCTGATATCCGAGATGACCTTGTCATTTCCGGCCTTCGCCTGTTCGGTATGCGTATCGCCCGCGCCAGCGATATAGATGTCGTCGCCAGCGCCTCCCGAGAGTTTGTTGGCCGCGCTGTTACCGGACAGTGTATTCGCCTGCGCGTTGCCCGTGCCATTGACCTTGCCCGTGCCAATCAGTTCGAGCGCGCCGCAGCCCGCCGCCAGCGTATAGCTGACCGCGCTGCAGATGGTGTCTTCCATCGCTGCATCCAGCACTTTATCAAGCGCGTCGACGACAAAATGGTCGCGT
Organism: uncultured Micavibrio sp.; assembly: GCA_964575605.1. Classification (GTDB taxonomy): domain Bacteria; phylum Pseudomonadota; class Alphaproteobacteria; order Micavibrionales; family UBA2020; genus JAPWJZ01. The sequence goes on from CAZNRN010000055.1 coordinate 4,380, forward strand.
CCCGCACCGCCCGTCATCGTATCCGCGCCCGCGCCGCCGATAAGCGTATCGTCGCCGTCGCCGCCATTCAGCACGTTGGCCAGCGCGTTGCCCGTAATGACGTTGTTATAGGCATTGCCCGTGCCCGACAGCGCCAGGCCGGTCAGCGTGAGGTTTTCAAGCTCGGTATCCGCAAGGCTGTAATCGACCGCGGAGATAACAGTGTCTTCGCCCTCGTCGGCCAGTTCGAGGATGAAATCGATTGCGTCGTCGACGACATAGGTGTCATCGCCCGTGCCGCCCAGCATAAAGTCGTCGAGCGTACCGCCGTCGAGGTAGTCATTGCCCGCGCCGGCGTCGAGGACATCCCGCCCGCCTTCGCCCCGCAACGTATTGTCAAAGGCATTGCCAAAAAGGCTGTTGTCGAGGCTGTTGCCCGTGCCATCGATATTATCCGTGCCCGTCAGCACGAGGTTTTCAACATTCGCGCCGAGCGTATAGGTGACGCTGGCGCGGACCTCGTCGGCGCTGGGGTCCGTGCCTTCGAATACCTGGTCGAGCGCATTGTCGACGATATAGACATCGCTGCCCGCGCCGCCGGCCATCACGTCAACCCCGCCGCCGCCGTCGAGCGTATTGCCGCCGTCGTTGCCGTTGAGGTTATTAGCTTGCGCATTTCCGGTTGCAATGACGGCACTGCCCGTCAGCGTCAGGGTCTCGACATTATCCGGCAGGGTGTAAGAGAGGGAGGAGAGTACAGTATCAAACCCTTCGCCCGCCAGCTCCTCCACCACATCGCCTGCATCATTGACGCTATAGGTATCATTGCCGAGGCCGCCCGCGAGCGTATCGGCGCCGGCTGTGCCGGGAAGCGTATCGTCTCCATCCGTAGGCGGGGGCGCAGCCATGCCGCTAGCTTTCTTTGTGGGGTTAATTACGTGAAATAATTGGAGGTTTTTATATCAGGGTAGGGTTTAAAGCGTCAATCTTTTTGAATACGTAAGTATTCTTGCCTCATGCAGAGAAAGAAGCCGCTTGCAGCAAATAAACCTTTGACTTCACATTGAATTATATGTATATTATGTAAATTGTTTATTTAGCGGAGGGACAAGGTGTGGACACACAGGAGCAAGGCCTGACCGGCTATTCCCTCTCGCTTTGCATCAGCGACATCCTGCGGGGCAGCGTCAAGGAGGCCGAGGTCGCGAAAATCGTCGCCGGTACCAAGGCCCCGACGCGCGACGAATTCCTCGGCCTGATCGAAAGCTATGGCAGCAGCTATTGGCACAGCGATCCGGAACGCGGCAAGGAAATCGCGCTGCGCTTTTACGACAGTGGAAAGATCGACCAGCCCCGCACGCGCGGCGAAATGTTTACCAACCTTGCGCAGGGCGGCATCTGGCGCAGGCCGGAAACACCCGAAGTCAAAACGCTTGACGAAAACGCGCCTGGCATCACCGTGGCGGGCCTCGTCGGCGGCAATGTGGTGGAAGAGGCCCGCAACGCCCGGATTGCAGAGGCGGTGAAAGGGCTGAAAGAAGGCGCGCCCTGCACCTTCAAGGTCGCAAAACCCCTTAAACTTACGCCACGGGCTTAAGGCCGGTATTTCTCCAGCAACTTGTCGGGCAGCGGCATAAGGTTCGGCCCGTCGGTCCAGAGCAGCGCACATTTCACGGCGCGGCCTGGATAGATGTTTTCCACCACCGCGCGGTAGGCCGCCATCTGTTTCAGGTAAATGACAGGCGCGTCCTCGGCGCGTGACGGCGGTGGTCGGTTGGTTTTGTAATCGACCACCAGCACTTCTTTATCAGTCACCAGCAGCCTGTCCATCTGGCCGGACAGCACACGCTTGACGCCTGCGACGCCGACCACGGGCGTTTCCGCGCGGCTGCCCGCGCCGAAGATGGGCGCGAAATCAGGGTGGCGCAGCACGGCCAGGATTTCGGCGGCCAGCGCTTTTTGCTCGGGCGGCTTGATCTCGAGCGCGGGGCGGGCGAGATAGGCGTCGAGCGCTTTTTCCCACGACGCGGGCGGCAGCGCAGGCAGCAATTCCAGTATCTGGTGGACAAGGATGCCGCGTCGGTAGCGGTAATCGTCACTGTCGGACAGCGGGCCTTTCACCGCAGGTTCGTCCTCGCCGGGCTTAGACGGCGCCAGTGGCAACGACGGCTCGGGCTCGGCGGCGGGCGGCTTGAAGGCCCAGGCAGGCACAGGTTCGCGCAAGGCATCCTGTTTGGCTTTTTTGTCTTCGCTTTTCTCGAAGGCCGCTTCCTGCGCATGACCGTGGCGGCGTGCGTGCAGCACCTGTTTTTCATCGTCAATCACGGGTTCACCGTCGACGAGGAAGGGGAGTTTCTCGGCAGTCTGCGGGAAACTGTTCGATACCAGCGCATGCCAGCAATCGACGGGCGGCTTGCGTTTCGTCTGGTAGCCGCAGACATAGAGCCTGTCTTCCGCCCGCGTCAGCGCGACGTAGAGCAGCCTGCGGTATTCTTCTTCCTGCCCGTCCTTGGCGACGTCGCGCGCTTCGGCGTAGATGCCGGCATCAAACTCCTCGCGCGGCGACCAGAGAGGCACGCCTTTTTTGCTTTTGTCATTCTCGGGCGGCCAGAGCAGTCGGATGCGGCCGCGGTTGTGGTCGTGCAATTTCTTGGCCGTGTCGGGCAAGAAGACCACAGGCGCCTGCAAGCCCTTGGAGGCATGCACCGTCATGATACGCACCTGGTCGGCCTTGTGCTGTTCCTGTTCGCGCTTGATTTCTGTATCGCCGCGCATGAACCAGTCGCAGAACTTCTGTAAAGACGGCGTATGCGATTGCTCGAACTTCAAGGCAGCGTTCAGGAATTCGTCAAGCGCGTCGTGGATATCGCTGCCAAGGCGGCCATAGAACGCGCGGCGGCCGCTGATGGCATCGGCGAAACAGGGCGTATTCAGCGCCTCGGCAAAGAATTCATAGGGCGTGGCCTTGCCCGCGCGGTTCTGCCAGCGGTGCAGGTGTTGCGCGATATCGGGGCGCATCTGCTGCACGCGGCCCATCAGCGAAACGCCCTCGCGGCCGTAACACAGCGTATAAAGCTCTTCCTCCGTCACGCCGAACAGCGGCGATTTCAAGAGCGCGGCCAGCGTCAAATCGTCTTTGGGCAGCAGCGCGAATTGCGCCAGCGCCAGCAGGTCCATCACCGCAATTTCTTCAGATAGCGTCATGCGGTCGATGCCCGCGACAGGCACATCCTGTTCCTTCAGCGCGCGCATGAGCATTTCAACGATCGCGCCACGTGACTGCACCAGTATCAACACATCGCCCGCACGCAGGGGGCGGTTTTTGGAGGCGAGGATTTCGCCCTTTTCAATCCATCCCCGCACGGTTTCGGCAATTTTCTTGGCGAGGCGGCTGGCGGAATTGTCCCCGGGTTCGATATCGACCGGCATCTGCCAGGCGGCTTTTTCCTCGCGCTTCGACGAGCGCACCAGCGGCCATATTTCCACCAGCCCTGCCTGCCCCTCCCGGAAGGCGAGGTGGCGGACGTCGCGCGTGATGTCGCCCACCACGCCCTTACGCACGGCATCCGGCCCGAAAGTCGCATCGACCACATCCAGCACCGCGCGGGTAGAGCGGAAGGAATGCTCGAGGAAAATTTCCCAGCCTTCCTGCACTTCCTGCACCTTGCAGCCGAAAAACTTCTGCATTTCGAAGAATTTTTTCGGCTCGGCGCCCTGGAAGCTGAAAATCGACTGTTTTTCGTCGCCCACGACAAACAACGTGCGCAGTATATCGCCGCGCGTGCCGTAACCCGAGAAGAATTCCAGCGACAGCGCCTCGATCACCCGCCACTGGTGCGGGCTGGTGTCCTGCGCCTCGTCGACCAATATATGGTCGATGCCTTCGTCGAGTTTATACAAGACCCAGCTGACCATCTCCTTTTCGGCCAGCAGCTCGCAGGTTTTCAAAATCAGGTCGTCGAAATCGAGGCGGTCGGTCTGGCGCTTATACCGTTCATACCGCCCGACCATTTCCGAAGCGACGGTCAGCAGCGAAGCGTTCAGGCTGGCGAGGCGCACGGCGCGCAGGCTATCCATCAGTTCCTGCAGGCGCTCGGCCTCGGCCTGCATTGTTTCGATGATATCGGGACAATGCTTTTGCGCTTCCTTCGTCGCGTGGCGGGCGGAAATTTTGCCGTCCTGCGTGAAAAACGCGCGGCGGTATTCGAAGAACAAATGCCCGCGGCGCTCCGCCTGCTCGAGCCAGGGCTGCAGGCAAGCGGCTTTCTTCTGGTCGGTCGCGGTGCCGTTCAGCAGCGCGCGCAGGCAGTCTTTCAGCTTGGCCTCGGCCTCGGGCGGCAGCTTGCCTGCGCCCGCCAGCACTTTTTCTTCGGTGTCGGAAGGCTCCAGCCCCAAATGGCGGTAAACGGCGGTGATGGTCTGCGATGCCGCCCCCTCTTTATCGCCGTGGTTTTTCAGGATACGGGCAAGGTGGCTGCGCTTGCCCATGATTTTCGACATCAGGTCTTTCATGTCGTCGGAATTGACATGCAGCACCAGCTGGCTGAACGACCGCGCCAGCAAGGAATCGGGGTTGCGCTTGCCCTCGGCGATGATGTCGTGCAGGCAGCGCTCGAGGTATTCGATGGCGCTTTGCTCGTCCATCAGCTCGAAATGCGGCGGCAGCCCGGCCTCGACCGGGAAGCGTTTCAGCACCGACTGGCAGAACGAATGGATGGTCATGATTTTCAGGCCGCCAGGCGTATCCAGTACGCGTGCGAACAGGCGGCGCGCGGCATGCTGCGTTTCTTCGGACGCAGTTTCGCCCATCAGCGCTTTCAAATCGTCTTTCAGCTTGTCATCGGCCATCACCGCCCAGGCGCCGAGTTTTTTATAGATGCGGTTCGACATTTCCGCCGCCGCCGTCTTGGTGAAGGTGAGGCAGAGGATTTTATCGGGCGGCGTCGCGCTGTCGGCGGGCATGCCGTTGCGGGGCAGCATCAGGCGCAGGACGCGGTCAATCAAAACCTTGGTTTTTCCGGTACCGGCCGAAGCGCCGACCCATACGCTTTTCAGCGGGTCCGCCGCGGCCGACTGGTTTTCACTGGCCGATTTCACCGGCGGCTGGCGTTTGAGGTTGTCGCGGCTCATGCGGCCTCCTCCTCGTCGCCTGAAATGCCCCATTCCTTGGTGCGCGCAAGGTGTTCGTAGTCGGAAAAGCGCGATTTCGCCTCGGCGCGCGGCTGGCTTAAATACGGCGTTGACGGGTCATCGAATTTATCGACCAGCGACAGCAGCCCCGCCGCCGCTTCCTTCAGCAGCGTGCCCATATCGGTATCGCGCCCCAGCGCCGATTTGCGCTCGACGGGTTTTTGCCCGCTGCCCGTCACGCGCCAGTAGACAAGGTCATCAACCTCGCCCCCTGCGGGGATGCCGGGGAAGGCGCCTTCCTTCAACATCAATGCTTCCAGCGGCAGCTGCGGCGATAATCCTTCCGCAACCTCGCGCGCCTGCGGCACGAAGCCGGATTTGTAATCGATGATGGCATAGCCGCCGTTCACCGATTTATCGATGCGGTCGGCCTTGC
>CAZNRN010000056.1:0-9720 GCA_964575605.1 uncultured Micavibrio sp.
AGAGCGCGCGCCTCACATGCGCGAGGTCGGGGGTTCGAGCCCCTCATCGCCCACTTACCGCAACTTCGTGAGTCCAGCTCGCGAAGTTGCGTTTTCGTTGGGAGTAGTTGGAGGGTTGCTCACGTCCGCTGCGGTGAGAATATTCCAAGACGAACACGCCTATACCTGAGGCTTCGTGTCGCGCCCACTCGGTACAGCAGGATCGAGCCCGAGCGGCCAACCATCCCCCTTCGACAAGCGCAGGCGGCCGCCTGCAACTCCGCAATGACCAACCGGCCCACCCCGCTCTTCCTATCGGCGTTTGCTGGAGTAGGAGGGATGGATCTCGGGCTGATGTGCGCCGGCTTTTCAAGCGCAGGCTGCATCGAGATTGACGAGGATGCGCGGCGCTCACTACAGCTCAATGGTCATGGCCCTCTACTAAACCCAACCGACATCTGCAGGCTCGCCGAGGTACTGACGCCACCTGAGATCGGACTGAGAAGAGGAGAACTCGCTCTTCTGGCAGGAGGGCCGCCATGCCAGCCCTTCTCGAAAGCTGGGCAGTGGGCAACAGGGGCCGTCCGAGGGCTTGCCGACCCCAGGAGTCGATGTCTTTCCTCCTTTCTGGATCTCCTCGAGTCCTTCCTCCCGAAGGCACTCCTCATCGAGAATGTTCCCGGCTTTGTCCACGGCGCCAACTCAGCGCTAAGTGCAATCCACGCCCGCCTTCAGACGATCAACGCTCGGCACGGGACGAAGTACGCGGCCCAAGTGAAGTTGATCCGCGCCGATGAGTTCGGCGTACCACAGCGCCGAGAGCGCGCAATAGTCGTTGCCTATAGCGACGGTCGGGCGTTCTCTTGGCCTCAATCGACCCACGCAGAGGCGCCAGTCACGTCCTACGACGCGCTTCGAGGGATACGGCCCCTCCACGTCCCAGAATTGCGAGGGAAATGGGCGGAGCTGCTGCCGTCCATTCCGGAGGGCGCCAACTACATGTTCCATACCCCCGAAGGGCCCGGCAAGCCCCTGTTCGGAGCGCGCACCCGGTATTGGTCGTTTCTTCTGAAGCTAGCGAAAGCCTCACCATCTTGGACGATCGCCGCATCCCCCGGCCCATCTACGGGCCCGTTTCACTGGGATAATCGGCCGCTAGCGATAGAGGAACTCCTCCGACTTCAGACCTTTCCGTCCACCTGGCACGTTTCGGGTCCACCCTCCTCGCAACTTCGCCAAGTGGGAAACGCAACTCCCCCGCTCCTTGCGGAAATCCTCGGGCGCAGCATTATCTCACAGCTAGGGGGTACTCTCCGGAGGCCAAGGCCCAGCCTTGGCCTGACGCGCGCCAAGGTGACCCCTCCACCAGGGCCGACACGTCCGGTGCCCAAGAAATACCTAAGCATGCAGGGAGTGCATCCTCCGCATCCGGGCATCGGGCGAGGCCCAGCCGCGTTGAAACGCGACAGGACCTAGTCACCTGAGACACGACGACCAGATCCCTCTCGGCGTCAGTGAAGCGAGCGCACATGACCAAGAAGACCGATACGGAAAAGAAGAAGGCCAAGAAGGCGGCCCGCATTCCCGAAGAAACAAAGGAGGTGAAGCTCGCGGATCTCCTTCTGGATCCCCAAAATCCCAGACTCCCCGTCGACAAGCAGAAGGCCGCACAAGCGGACCTCCTACGTTACATCGCTGAAGAGTACGAACCGCTCGAGATCGGGCGATCGATAGCCCTCTATGGCTACTTCCCTTCCGAGCCCATGATCGCGATGGCAACGAAGGGCAAGTACACAGTCCTTGAAGGCAACCGCCGCCTTACGGCACTCCGTCTGCTCGCGGAGCCCGCGTTGGCAGTTGACTTGGAACTTGATGATGCCGAGGAGTGGAACGACTTGGCGGGGTCGGTGACGCTTCCCGAGACCATACCTGTCGTTGTTGCAAAGGACCGTAGGTCAGTAGCTCCCATTATTGGCTACCGCCACATCTCCGGCATCGAGCCCTGGGATCCATGGTCCAAAGCGCGCTTCATAGCGGGACTAATCGACGACGACAAGCTCGAGTTCAAGGATACCGCGGCGGAGGTAGGCGAGGCAGTCAGCGATGTCCGGGCGAACTACCGCAACTATCGCATCGCACTGCAAGCACGGGACACCTTCGGCATCTCGATTAAGCCGGTAGAGCAGCGCTTCGGCGTCTTCACTCGAGCGATGCAAGACTCCGATCTACTTCAGTTCATTAGCGCCCCGAGCAGCGACAAAGTGAAATCGGGGAAGGAACCACTGCCCGACTCGTCGAAGAACTCCCTCAAGGAGTTGCTGACCTGGCTCTTCGGCGACGACAAGACACAGCCAATCATTACTGATTCCCGCAAGATTAGGGAACTCGGCAAAGTCGTCGCATCTCCCTCGGCACTCAAGGTACTCCGCAAGACCGGAGACTTGGAGGAGGCCTTCGCTGCCGCAGGGGGCCTTCGCGACAGGCTGGCCACCTACCTGGACCGCGCCAACGCCTTCCTTGATAAGGCAGAGAAGGAACTCCCCGATTACGTCGACGACAAGGAGATCGTTGCCAAGGTCAAGGCCTGCAGCATATCAATCAAGAAGATGATCGCCCACATCGACGAATGAGCCCAACCACATCCAAACGACTGGATCGTCCCAGCGTTGATGACGCCGTCAGCCTTGCAGACTGGCTCGAGAGCGCCGTAGTCGTCGAGGGCAAGAACAGGGCGTCGAAGACTTGGATTCGCAAGCAACTTCGAGCGGTGGTTTTCCCGGAGACCGGCTCCGGCACCTCCGACCTTGACTCCGAACTCGACCTCGGCGTCGAGTTCTGCCTCTCGGAGATCGCACGACGAAGTCACCTGGCGCGCTCGGCCTACCCCTTCCGTACGGATGACGGCAGCATCGCCGTGCAGAAAGGCACACAAGGTGTGCCCTATCTCTTTTTGCTCTGCATTTCGACTAGTCCGAGCATGCGCAGGGAACGCCGACACAAAGAAGTGGACCTCCCGTTTGACCTTCTAATCAAGCAAGCCCTCCTTGGATATCTCGGGGCAGGTGGAGAGGCACTTCGCTTCGCATTCCCGTCATCTGATGGCCGCCCCAAGAGCTTCGTTAAGGCACTGGATTGGTTAGCAGGAAGGCTCGGCCTGCAACGAGGTACTGCTAAACCACGCCCCAAGCGAAAGGACGGTGGCGTGGATGTGGTTGCGTGGAGGGCGTTCGGCGACACCCTAGGCGCCTATCTCGCGATCTTGGCGCAGTGCACCGTGCAACGTGATTGGCTACCTAAGGCCCGGGACGTCAATGCGACCCTTTGGAATGGCATGATCGTTTTCGGCTGCTTACCAGCCGCCTGCCTAGCAATCCCGTTTGTTGTTCCTCCGGACTTCACTGCTCGAGACGAGGTGGCACATTCAGTGTCACTATTTCTCGAGCGCATTCGGATCATCCAGCTGCTCAACAATATCCCCAAGGACTTACTGGACGCGATCTGGAACTGGACATCGAAAGAACTGCAAAGCATGGGAGCACAGGACCCCGAGGCACTGGACGAGTGGCTTGCGATCGCCGGATGATGGGGAAGCGAACCGCCTGAACCGCGGAGTTCATCCAGCAATACTCGCTGTTGTCCGCGCCCCCGGCTCTCGGTCCACTGAGGAAGCGTGCCCGCGCTGGCAAGTGTCTTTGATGTGCTTCACCTTCCACTCACGACGCCCGTCGACCCCCAGTTCCTGATGCCGGAGTACCGCCCCCCGTGGCGCACCACGGCCGGGGCCGCGGTTGCCCTGATCGCCATCATCGGCGGGCCCCTGCTCGGCGACCTCCTCGGCGAGCGCTTCGTCTGGCTCGTCGCCGCGTTCCATCTCTCCATGTGGAGCCTCTGGGTCTTCCGCCGCATCTAGGACATGATCACCACCCGCCGTGAGGTGGTGGCCTTCCGTGGCATGAGCCAGGAACAGCAGGCGACCTTCCTCGCCACCCTCTGGCCGAGCGGCCTCCGTTCGCTCTACCTACGGATGCTCGACCCCGACGAGAGCTACGAGGTGGACGGCAGCACCGCCCGCTTCCCCTTCCCCCGGGCCGAGCGCCGCCTCTACGGCTACCTGGCCCTCGGGCTCGGCGCCACCTGCCTGGTGCCGCTCGCCGTGGCCGTCTTCGTCACCGCCCTGCCCGGCTGGGCCCGCCTCGTCGTGGGCCTCCTCGGACTCGGCGTGGCCGTCCCGTTCGTCTGGGTGCTCGGCCGCCTCGCGCTGCTCGAGACCACCCTCGAGGTGACGCCCTTCAGCGTCCGCCTCGTCGGCCCCGGCCCGCGCCGCGTCACCTTCCTCTTCAATCGGCCGCTCCACCTCACCGGCGGCTTCCCCGATGGCTACTACGAGCTCGTCGCCGCCGGCGGCGGCGCCCGCCTCCGCATCCACCTCGCCCGCCTCGGCGCCATCCACGCCCTGCACCTCATCTGGACCTACGGCGTCTTCACGCCCACTGACGCCCCGCCCGATGCGCCGGCGCGGTCGCCGTTCGACCTGACGTTCAAGGACGAGGCGAACTCGACGTAGCGCCGGAGCGGTGGCACGCCCATCCAGCGGTCGGATGTACCCGGCCGCGACGGTTCGGAGTGGCGTATGTTGTGTTGCGCCCCTCCCCCGCCGAGCATACCGTAAGCCCATGCCCCGCCGCCTCTCCCTCCTCCTCCTCGCCCTCACCCTCACGGTCGCCTGCGACGGCGGTACGTCCGCCAACGGCCCCGCCCTCCGCTTCCTCGCCGTGACCCCTGCCGGCACCACCGCCGTGCGCCTCATCGAGTTCGAGGCCCCGCCGCTGCGCGAGCGCCGGAGCATGCCCCTCAGCACGCCCGACACGACGCGCGTCGTGCTGGCCCGGGCGGACCGGCGCGGCGGGTTCTACGCCGTCCAGTATGCCGGCCAGTGGCCCGCGGTCGATACCTGGGAGTTGCTGCGGTACGACGCCGACTGGCAGGTGGTGGCCCGCCAGGCCGGCGTCGAGATCGCCCCCGGGATCGACCCCAACACCGCCTTCCGGGCCCGGCTCACCGCCGACGGCCGGCACCTCCTGGTGGCAGTCGGCGCGCTGCAGTCCTCCCCGGCCATCGCGACCCTCGACCCGCGCACCCTCGCCGTGAAGCACCGCTCGGCCCATCCCTTCACCTTCATCGGTCCCGGCATCCCCGACGCCACCTCGGGCGCCGAGCTGGTGCTCCTCGCCCCCGCGGCGGATGGGGCGGTGTGGCAGGACGCGCTCAGCGGGCAACTGGTGGATTCGGTGCGCATCCCCGCAGCGGGCAGGGTCTACGGCGCCCGCACCCACCGGGAACTCTACTGGCTGCCGAGCGGCGGCCCAGGCTCCGACACCCTCGAGCTGTACGACGTCCTCACCGGTGACGTGCTGGCGCGCACTGCGGGCCGCTTCGGCGGCGCGGCGCTCTGGGCCGGCCCTTCCCCCAGCCGGCTCCTCGTCGACGCCTACTGGGAGGCCGTGGTGCTCGACGCCACCACGCTCGGTGAGCTGGGCCGCCTCGACCTCACGATGGCCGGCACCGCGCGCTTCTGGGGCGGCCCGCCGCTGGTGCCCGACCCGTCGGTCCCCCGGATGATCATCCCGACCAGCCCCATCAACCTCACCCCCAACCCGGTCGGCCCGCCGCCCGACGGCCTGGCGATCGTGGACATCGAGCGGCCGGCCATCGTGCTCAACAAGGTCATCGGCTACACCATTCGCCTGGTGCCGTAGCCCCGCGCCACGTGGCGGCCGTGGCAGGCGGGGGAGTAGCGGGCAGGATGGAGCCGGCTGGAAGGGCTGGGTGAGTTGACGGCGGACCCGTCAGGCAGCATCGTAAGGCACCCGGCGCGCGTCCCGCTGCCGGCCCGTTTCCACGTCCCGCGGAGGCCTCATGCGACTGGCCCTGCTCCCGGCGCTCCTCGCGCTCCCCGCCTTCCTGGCCGCGCAGGCCAACCCAGCGCCCGCTCCCGCGCCCACTCCCACCGACTCCGCCACCAGTCTTCACCAGGGTGCCACCGTACGCATCCGCCTTCTGGGTGAATGGGCGACCGGCCGGATCGGTGAAATGGAGGAAGGCTGCGCCCTCCTCCTCCTCGAGTCGAGGGACCAGCCGACCGGCTATGTGGGGGTCTTCCTGGAGGCGATCCGTGAGGCGGAGGTCGAGGTGCGCGACCCGGACGGCGTGGCGCGCTGGCACCCAGTCAGCCTCAAGGCCGTCATCGCGCACCAGCCGAGGCACTGCCAGCCTGTAGTGCCGGCGGCGGGCGTCTAGGTGGCCGCGGACCGGCCCCAGGAATGCCCCGTCGGCTTCACCCGCACCCGCCAGCCCATGCGCCTCTCACTCGCCCTCCTCGCCGCCCTGCTCTTCGCCTGCGGATCCTCCGGCGACCCGAGCGGCCGCACGTACCGCGGTGTCGTGATCGACTCCCTGCAGGGCCACCCCCGCGCCGTCTTCGTCGTCTACTACGGCGACTCGCTCGCGCCCGACTCCCTCGTCCCCGACAACGCTGGCAGCTTCACCATCCCGGACCCGCCCGAGCCGCTGTGGCTCAGCGTGGGAAGCATCTACCCCTACTTCCCGTTCATCCGGCAGTACGCGCGGGTGCCTGGCAAGGTGGACACGCTGCGCCTCCGCCGCTCCGATCCGTACGTCCGCAACGTCTCCACCGACAACCAGGGCATCGTCCACGCCACGATCGTCACCCTGCGCGGGGCCAACCAGATCGACAAGCACAACACCAGCGTCGCCATCAATAGCAACATCACCACCCCCGGCGACTTCCCCGCGTGGACCTGGCAGCAGGCCGGTCCCTACGAATGGTCCGTGGCCATCGACGGCCCGCCGCCCCCGATCCTCACGGTCATCTTCACCGTCTATGACAGCGCGGTGCGCATCGGGACGTTTTCGTGCCCCAACGGCACCTCGCCCTGCACGGGCGAGTAGCGTGGCTCCCCCGGTGACCCGTCCCGCCGTTCTGGCGCTGGCCCTCCTCCTCGCCGCCTGCGGCTCAGAGCCCTCCGAGCCGCCTGCGCTCGGCACGAGCGTCACGCTCATCTTCCCGAACGGCGTCGAGGAGTCCGCCATCGCGGACACCGCTTCCTACTATGGCCCCACGCCGGCCATCTGGAACGGGACCGACACCACCTACTACTTCCGCCTCGCGGCCCCCGTCCCCAACACGGGCGCCGGCGCCAATCCCCACCTCCCGGCGCTTACCCTGGGCGCGGGCCTCGCGCACCAGGACCTCGCCGTCGTGCCCCGGCAGCGGAGCTACGTCCTGGGCCAGGGCGGCACCAACCTTGAGGGCACCGGCTTCGGGGTCATAGTGGGCTCCAGTACGCTGGTGGCGGACTCGGGGACTCTTCGCTTCGAGAAGGTGGGGGACGGCCGGATCCGCTGGACCGTTTCGGCCCGCATGCTGAACCAGCAGCAGCAGGTGGCCTACCGGCTCCGGGCAGTGGTCGTGGCGGCACGGGGGATCGGCCCGGCCATCCGGGCATCGCGCGATCTCGCCCCACCGGAGCGGCCCCAGCGTGCCGGGAGTCCCTGATGCACCTCCGGCTCCTCGCCGCCCTCCTCCTTCTGACCCCGGCCCCCCTGCTCCCCCAGGGCGTCCGCCCCCGCGTGGCGCTGCCGTTCGCCGACTTCGTGGCCATGCCGGACACCATCGGCGGCCTCATGCTCGCCGCCTCCCCCAACCAGCTCACCCGTCAGGGTTCCCAGACCCGCATCACCTGGCTCCGCTTCCATCCCGACGAGGTGCGGGCCTGGGTCCTCCAGGCCAACGAGCTCCTGGAGGCCGTGAGCACCGGACCCGCCCCCCGCCAGCGCGCCGTGGTGCTCCGCGCCGAGGGCTTGGAGGGCGGTCGCCTGGCCTTGAACTGGCAGCCCGCCTACGAGCGCCGCGACCGGCTCTTCATCTCGGTGCAGGACGCCGACGAGCGCGAGAAGAGCTGGGACACCTTCGTCTCCGTGGCCGACGCCGCGCGGCTTCTCTCCCTGCTCTACGACCAGTCGTGGAACGCGCGCTGGGTCCCATTGCCGCGTGACTCCACCGCCCCTCGCCCGGCCGCCGAGGTGGACGAGGCACCCTCCGTCCGCAACGCCGACGCCCTCCTCTGGCCGAGCGACCGCGCCCTGGGCCGAGTCTGGGCGCGGTTCGTGGTCGACAGCACCGGGCGCGTGGCGCCGGAGAGCGTGGACATTGTGCTCCGCGACTCCCCGACTCTCGAGGAGGCCGCGCGCGCCACCATCGCGCGCCTCCGCTACCGGCCCGGCAAGGCCAATGGGCGGCCGGTGTCGGTGTACGTGTTCCAGTCGTTCATCTGGCGGGATCGGCGCTGATGCGAACCGCCCTCATTGCCGCCCTGGCCCTCGCCCTGGCCTGCGACGGCGGCCCCGGCGAGCCGTCCGACACCCCGCTCCCCGTCGGCACCGGCCTCCTCGTCCTCACCGACGCTGCCGGCACGGTGGACACGGTGCTGCTCGACACCGCCTACGTCACCGGCCCCACGGCGGTCCCTTGGAACGGCGGCACCTACGAGGTGGACGCCGTGTACTTCGTCCAGTACGACTTCAACCTCGTCGTCGGCCTGCGCGGCGATGAGTTCTCGGCCATGCCAGGCAGCACCACCTACCCGATCGGCGTCACCGGCCCGCGGGTGGTCTACGCCGGGCTCCGCTGGAACGCCGACGACTTCCTCGCCGACTCCGGCAGCGTCCGGGTCCGGAAACTCGGCGGCGGCCGGACCGAGTGGACCGTCACTGTCCGCCTCCTCGACCCGAACAACCCGCCCCCGGCCTACCTCCGGCTGGTGGCGAAGATGGTCGCGGAGCGGCCGGACACGGCATCCGTCCCCTGACCCACCTCTAAGCTCCAACCCCACCCGCCAGCAGCGGAGTCCCGGAAACCGCGAGTCCTTCAGGACTTGCAGTTGCCGAGCGCTCGCTTTAGCGAGCGCTCGCGGCGACGAGGCCGAGTTGCGCCACGTCCCCCGCCGAGCGTACCCTATGGCCATGCCCGCCGAGTCCCCCACCTACTGGACCAAGGCCGCCGTCCAGGCCCTGCCGGACGACGGCCAGCGCTACGAGCTGGCCTGGGGGGAGCTGCTCGTGACGCCCGCGCCCGCGCCCCGGCACGAGCGGATTCTCGCGCGCCTCCTCGAGGTGCTCTTCCCGTACGTCCGCAAGCATGGCCTCGGCCAGGTCTTCTTCTCCAAGGCCGAGCTGAGCTGGGGCGACGACACCCGCTTCCAGCCCGACATCATGGTCGTCCCCCCCGCCGAGGCGCACGCCACGCGCTGGGAGGACGTCCAGCACCCCACGCTCGTCGTCGAGATCCTGAGCCCGTCGAGCACCCGCTACGACCGCTTCCCTAAGCGACGCGCCTATCAGGAGGCGGCGGTGCCGGTGTATTGGGTGGTCGATCCGGAGGCGAGGCAGGTGGAAGTGTGGACGCCGACGCTCGGCTTTCCAGTAATTGAGACGGAGCGACTGCGCTGGGCACCGGCGGGAGCGGCAGCGCCCCTCACCGCCGAACTCGCATTCCTCTTTGCCGAAGAAGACCTGCCCGCCTGAAGCGCCTGGGTCATGACGCCGGCTCCTGCTGCTGGTGCGCCTCCACGAACCAGAGCCACTGATCCACCCCCCGCGTCACCTCCGTGAGGATGTCCGCACTCGCCTGGTCCTCGAGCTCGTTCATCTCCTCGATCCCCA
>CAZNRN010000057.1:0-3750 GCA_964575605.1 uncultured Micavibrio sp.
TGCCGGAGTGCTGGGAGAAGCCCATGCCCACGCCGCCGCCGTGGTGCAGCGACACCCATGTGGCGCCGGAGGCGGTGTTGAGCAGCGCGTTCAGCAACGGCCAGTCTGACACCGCATCCGATCCGTCCTTCATCGCCTCCGTCTCGCGGTTGGGCGAGGCGACCGAGCCGCTGTCCAGATGGTCGCGGCCGATAACGACGGGCGCGGACAATTCACCCGAGGCCACCATCTCGTTAAACGCCAGCCCCAGTTTCGCGCGGTCGCCAAGGCCGACCCAGCAGATGCGCGCGGGCAGGCCCTGGAACTTGATGCGCTTGCCGGCCATGTCGAGCCAGTTGTGCAGGTGTTTGTTGTCGGGCAGCAGTTCCTTGACCTTTTTATCGGTCTTGTAAATGTCTTCGGGATTGCCCGACAGCGCGGCCCAGCGGAAGGGGCCGATGCCGCGGCAGAACAGCGGACGTATGTAGGCGGGCACGAAGCCGGGGAAGTCGAACGCGTGCTCCACCCCCTCCTCCTTCGCCACCTGACGGATATTGTTGCCGTAGTCGAGCGTAGGGATGCCCATTTTGTACAAATCCAGCATCGCCCGCACATGCACAGCCATCGACGCCTTCGCGGCTTTGATGACTTTATCAGGATTGGCGCGGCGTTCTTTTTCCGCCTGCTCCCACGTCCAGCCGAGCGGCAGGTAACCGTTGAGCGGGTCATGCGCGGAGGTCTGGTCGGTGACCACATCGGGGCGGAATTTTTTATCCGCTGCCGCGCGTTTTGCGATCTCGGGGAAAATGTCGGCGGCATTACCCAGCAGGCCGACGGAGATTGCCTCGCCGCGCGAATGCGCGTCGTGGATTATGTTCACGGCTTCTTCCAGCGTGGTGGCTTTTTTGTCGAGGTATTTTGTCGCGAGGCGGCGCTCGATGCGGCTGGCCTGGCATTCGACGCCCAGCAGCGATGCGCCCGCCATCGTGGCCGCCAGCGGCTGCGCGCCGCCCATGCCGCCGAGGCCGCCCGTCAAAATCCATTTGCCTTTCAGGTCGCCGCCGAAATGCTGGCGGCCGACCTCGACAAATGTTTCGTACGTGCCCTGCACGATGCCCTGCGTGCCGATATAAATCCAGCTGCCCGCTGTCATCTGGCCGTACATCATCAGGCCTTTTTTATCCAGCTCGCGGAAATGCTCCCAGGTCGCCCATTCGGGCACGAGGTTCGAATTCGCCAGCAGTACGCGCGGCGCGTTTTCATGCGTCTTGAACACGCCGACCGGCTTGCCGGATTGTATCAGCAGCGTTTCGTCTTTATCGAGCTTCGTCAGCGTCTCGACGATTTTATCAAAACATTCCCAGTTGCGCGCCGCCTTGCCGATGCCGCCATAGACCACCAGCTCGTCCGGGTTCTCCGCGACATCGGGGTCGAGGTTGTTCATCAGCATCCGGAGCGGCGCCTCTGTCAGCCACGATTTTGCCGTAAGCTTGTTGCCGTGCGCGGCGCGTATGATGCGTTTGTTGGCTAATGCTGCTTGTGCGGTCATGGGTTACCTGCCTTGATGCGTGAAAATTCGGACGGGGTACGGTTGACGAAATATTCCTCGACCACGTCGAGGCACTGGCGCTGGTTGTGGAAGGGCACCATCTGGCGCGCCTTGTCGAAGCTGACCCAGGCGTGGCCGGAGTGTTCGTGGTTCAGCTTCACTTCCGCGGCTTCGTCGACGACGGCGACGAAGAGCGGCAGGATGCAGATGGCGTCCATTCCCGCCGAATAAAACTGCTCGCAGAAATTGGCCGAGTAGAATTTATCGGTCGTCAGCCCGGTTTCTTCCTGCAGTTCGCGGCGCGCGGCCTGCCAGGCTTTCTCGCCCTTTTCGATGCGGCCCGCGCAATGCAGCCAGAATTCATCCAGCGCGTCGCCTTTCGATCGTTTCAGCAAAAGGACTTCCGCACCCCGCGCCGTGTGCCGCACGGGGTAGACGACGACGGCATTGGTGCGGATGGGGATGTCGGTCATGGTCAGATGTGGATGGGACGCCCATCCACCGCCAGAGCCGCTTCCTTCACGACTTCGTTCAGCGTCGGATGCGCGTGGCAGGTGCGGGCGATGTCTTCGGCGGATCCGCCGAATTCCATCACCGTCGCGATTTCGGCGATCAGCGTGCCGGCCTCGGGGCCGACGATGTGGCAGCCCAGCACGCGGTCGGTTTTGGCATCGGCAAGAATCTTCACGAAGCCGTCCGTCGCCGCCATGGCGCGCGCGCGGCCGTTGGCCATGAAGGGGAATTTGCCGGCCTTGTATTCGACGCCGGCTTCTTTCAGCTGCTCTTCGGTCTTGCCAATCGTGGCGACCTCGGGGAAGGTGTAAACCACGCTGGGGATCACATCGTAATTGATATGCCCCGACTGGCCCGCGATGATTTCGGCGCAGACGACCCCTTCGTCTTCGGCCTTGTGGGCCAGCATCGCGCCGCGCACGACATCGCCGATGGCATAGATGCCTTTCACGTTCGTCTGGAAGTGGTCGTCAATTTCAACGCGGCCGCGGTTGTCGACCTTCACGCCCGCTTTTTCAAGGCCGAGGCCGGTGGTATAGGGGCGGCGGCCGATGGACAGCAGCACGTTTTCAACTTCCAGCTTTTCCGCAGCGCCGCCGTTGGCGGGCTCCAGCGTCAGCGTGACTTTGTCTTTGGAAACTTGCGCGCCGGTGACTTTGGTGGAGAGTTTCAGCTCCATGCCCTGCTTGGTCATGATCTTCTTCATCTCTTTCGAGATTTCGAGGTCGGAGCCGGGCAGCAGCCTGTCCATATATTCAATCACGGTGACTTTTGATCCGAGGCGCGACCAGACCGAACCGAGTTCAAGGCCGATAACACCGCCGCCGATCACCGCCATGGTGGCAGGCACTTTATCCAGCGCCAGCGAGCCCGTGGACGACACGATTTGTTTCTCATCGACCGCGACGCCGTTCAGCGGCGTGCTTTCGGAACCCGTGGCGATGACGATGTTTTTCGCAGTGACGGTTTTCTTGCCGTCCTTGCCGTTCACTTCAACCGTATTCGGCGCGGTGATGGAACCGGTGCCGATCAGGTGGTCGACTTTGTTCTTTTTGAACAGGAACGAAATGCCCTGCGTATTGGCGGCGACGACTTTATCCTTGTGCGCCATCATTTTTTTCAAATTGGCTTTGGGTTTTCCAACCTCGATGCCAAGGTTTTCAAAATCATGCGACGCCTGCGCGTATTTTTCCGATACAGATAATAATGCTTTCGACGGAATGCAGCCGACGTTCAGGCAGGTGCCGCCGAGCGTGTTGTCTTTTTCGACGCAGGCGGTTTTCAGGCCCAGCTGCGCCGCACGAATCGCGCAGACATAACCGCCGGGGCCGGAGCCGATGACAACGACATCATAATCCATGTTCTTGATCCTTCTTTTTGCTGGCGCGAATTTATAGCAAAGCCCCTGTTATATCGAGTCAATTTGCCCCGCCCCGAAAGTTTTTCATATTATTCGTTGACTCGAATCTCCGTTTTCGATATTCAGGAGTCTTCGACAAAATCCATCTCCGTGGTGTCGAGGAAGTTTCTCAATAGAGAGTGTGTATCCGAGGGCCGGGCCCGTAACCCCGGCCCTCTTTTTTTTACCCGCGCATCCTATTGATATCATTCAAATTAACAAAAAAGATTCACATATTCCTTGACCCGAATCTCTGTTTTCGATATTCAGGAGTCTTCGACAAAATCCATCTCCGTGGTTGTTGAAGAGT
>CAZNRN010000057.1:3850-8480 GCA_964575605.1 uncultured Micavibrio sp.
GTTTTCGATATTCAGGAGTCTTCGACAAAATCCATCTCCGTGGTTGTTGAAGAGTTTCTCAAGAGGACAAACGTCCCAATAGAGTAGTGTGTTAAGAGGCCGGGCCCGTAACCCCGGCCTCTTTTACTTTTGAAATCATTCAATAATCCAAAAATAATTTCACATATTTCTGGACACGAATCTGCCGTTTTGATATTCGGGAGTCTTCGACAAAATCCATCTCCGTGGCGTCGAGGAGTTTCTAGATTTAAGTAATACAGGGTGTACCAAGAGAGAGGCCGGGCCCGTAACCCCGGCCTCTCGTCTTTTTTGCGCGTTACATGCGGCGTAAGAGGCTGTTTTTACCCGTTTCAGAGGCTTCCTGATGGGGTTCTGGTGCAGCGCTGAAGGCCTTCTGATGCACCCCTAAAAGCCAAATTATGTAAAGAAAAACCCTTGTACCCCACCCCGTTTTGGGTTATGTTAACCCCAGTTTTGAGAGGGTCATTATAATGAAAAAAGCACGTCTTCCCGACGGTCAGGTCATCCTGGCGAAACAGTACAACAAGGAAGCCCACGGCTGCGAACTGCGCTGCGCCGATCCCAACTGCGAGGCCGGCATGGTCTTCCGCCGCGAAAGCCTGACGCATGGCGCGCAGAGCCTGCGCACCGCCGCCTTCGTTTCCAAGGCCATCAAGGAACACAAGGCCGACTGCACCGAACACGAAAACTTCGCCCTGATCGCCAAGGGCAAGAAGAGCATCGACCAGGGCCTGAAAGAGGGCAAGACGATCGTCCTGAACGTGAACATGAACCTGACCGGCGAGTTCAACACCACTGTCCGCGATGCCGTCTTTAAACCTTCCACGCTCAAGCGCGGCAATTACGTCACCGCCGCGGCGAAAAACGTCGAGGACGTGCTTGACCTGATTCAGGACATCCGCGAAAAAGGCGGCGAGGCTGGCCTCGACAAAACCGTCGTCAACTACAAGGGCGACGTGATGCCGGTCAAGCAATTCCAGGTCGACAGCCGCGAGGAATACCGCGAGCTGCTGAACACGCTGACCAAGGCCGCCACCGACGCCGAGCGTTTCCGCCGCCCCAAGAAAGACTACCCGCGCCTGATCAAGTTCACCGCGACCCAGAACACGCGCGAGAAAGACAGCGCGCTTATCCGCGGCACCTCTCGCAAGGTGCATTACCCGAACGGGAACATGCTGATCATGCTGCAGGTGGCCGACGTGCCGCCCGAATTCCGCGAGACGCTGCGCGGCGAAAACGTGCATATCCTCGCCACGCCCTCGGTTGACCTGACGGAAGTGCGCGCGGCGCAGGAAGCGCTGAAAACGCCCTCCCGCAAGCCGGTGTTCGTCAACATCCGCTGGAAAGTCGTCGGGGCGCACCAGTTCACGCCGATCGAGGAGATGGAAGCGGCTCCCGCTGCGCCTGCTACGCCAGCGGAAGCAAAGGCGGAAACGCCCGCAGCCGCGCCGCAAGTGCAGCAGCAGAACCTGTTCAAGCCTTAAGCGCTCGAATTCCTGAGGTAACCCCTGCGCCATGCTTTTCATGTGGGTGGGGCATGCGGGGTTCGCCTTGTTTTGTATATCTTTTTTTTGCTTGTTTTCCGTATTGACTTGGACTGCTTTTCTATAATAGGTTACGCCCAGGTTATTCACTTATTTTTATCAGGAGATTACAGATGAGCCTCACCGGACCCAAAGCCGCAAACCCCACCCTGACCATCGAATTCAACACGCGCGTGAGCGCTGCCGCCTATGACCGCGCGCGCGATGGCGTGCTGCTGGTCAAAGGTGCGAAATTCCTGTCGGAAGACGAAGCCAAGCGCACGATGAAGGTCGAAGCGACCAACGGCAGCGTGAAGGGGCTGATCGAGCAAATCCCCGGCGTTGAGCAAGTGACCGAACAACGCGCGCCCGCCAACTGGCGCAACCACCGCCTCTAAGACTTTAGCGGCTTTAAAAAAAATCCCGCGCCTGATGAGGGTGCGGGATTTTTTGTTTTTGAACTAACTTGCGCCTCTTTTGTCGGGAACGGTAAGTACCCTCACCCTAACCCTCTCCTTTTGGGAGAGGGTTAGGGTGAGGGTACTTACGGTGCTTTGGGGCCACGCCGGAACTTGCCGTTCTCGATAAACCAGCGCGCCTGTTTGATGACGTCGCTGTTCATGGCGATGAAGGTATGGGTGGCGTGGACGGTGACGGTGTCTTTCACGCCCTTCACCGCCGTGGCGGATCTGACCGAGACTTTGCCGTCATCGGGCCCGTCGATCAGCAGGTAGGTGGAAACAGGGTCGACCGTGCGGTCGCCGGCGATGCAGCCGATGTCGTAGTCGACGGCCTGCAGCGTGCCGGCGGTGCGCTGTTCGGTCGTCAGTTCCTGCCCTGCGGGGCCGAAGAAGTTTTTATACGTCCAGCGGCCATGCACGTAATCGGCAACCTCCGAACCCGCATTCGGCGTGCCGATCAGCACGACGCGGCCCAGGTTTTCGGGGCGGTATTTGGCGATAAAGGCGCGGATGACGAGGCCACCCATGGAATAGCCGACGAAGTGGATTTTCTTCGTGGCATCAACGTTGAACTCCTCGACCGCCGGTTTGATGCGCGTGGCCAGCTCGGCCACCGTATATTTGCGCGAGGGATAGTCGATGTTGAGGACGTGATAGCCGCGTTTTTCAAAGTGCCGCTGCATGCTGGTCATGGTCGCCGCGGTGCGGCCCATGCCGTGCAGCAGAACGACGTAGTCGCCCTGGTCGGCGCGCACCGGCGCGGCCGTCACCAGCAGCAGAAAGAGCGCGGCGAAAAGCTTATACATCCAGCAACAGGCGCTGCGGGTCTTCGATCGCGTCCTTGATGCGGACGAGGAAGGAGACCGCTTCGCGGCCGTCGATGATGCGATGGTCGTAGGACAGCGCGATATACATCATCGGACGGATCACCACCTGCCCGTTAACGGCGATGGGGCGTTCCTGGATTTTGTGCATGCCGAGGATGCCCGATTGCGGCGGGTTGATGATGGGCGTCGACATCAATGATCCGAAGATGCCGCCGTTGGTGATGGTAAAGGTGCCGCCCGACAGCTCGTCGAGGCCGATTTTGCCATCCTTGGCGCGCAGGCCGAGGTCGCCGATCGATTTTTCGATCTGGGCGAAGCCTTTTTCATCGGCGTCGCGCAGCACGGGGACGATCAGGCCGGTGGGGGTCGAAACCGCCACGCCGATATCGTAATAGTTTTTATAGACGATATCGTCGCCGTCGATTTCGGCGTTCACCGCCGGGAAATCCTTCAGCGCCTGTATCGCGGCCTTGACGAAGAAGGACATGAAACCAAGTTTCACGCCGTGTTTCTTCTCGAAGCTGTCTTTATACTGGTTGCGCAGCGCCATCACGTGGCTCATATCGACCTCGTTGAAGGTCGTGAGCATGGCGGCGGTGTTCTGCGCCTCTTTCAGGCGCTCGGCGATGCGCTGGCGCAGGCGCGTCATGCGCACGCGCTCCTCGCGGTCGGCCTTGCTGCGCGGGCCTGACGGCTGCGCGGGGGCTTTGGCGGCCGGGGCGGCTGCCGGTTTCGACAGCGCTTCAAGCACGTCGCCCTTGGTCAGGCGGCCGTCCTTGCCGGTGCCCTGGATGTTTGATGTATCGACCTTCTTGTCGTCCACCAGCTTGCGTACGGCAGGCGAGAGGAAGCTATCGTTGGAAACGGGTTTCGATGCGGCCTGTTGTGCTTTCGGTGCTTCCGTTTTTGCGGGAGCCTTGGCTTCGGCGGCTTTCGGCGCGGGTGCGGCGCCGGTGCCTTCACCGATGCTGCCCAGCACGGCACCGACGGCGACGTTACCGCCCGTCTGCACCTTGATTTCCTTCAGCACGCCTGCGGATTTCGCGTTGACCTCGAGCGTGACTTTATCTGTTTCCAGCTCGACCAGCGGGTCGTCGACCGCGATGCTGTCGCCGACTTTTTTCAGCCATTTTGCGACGGTCGCTTCCTTGACCGATTCACCCAGCGCGGGGACGACGATTTCTACTGCCATTTTAATTGCTCCTTAGAGGGTGAGCGCGCCGTTGATCAGCGCCTCTTGTTCCTTGTTGTGGGTTTTGAGCGAGCCGGTCGCAGGGGCGGCGGCTGCAGGGCGGCCGACATACGACGGACGGCCGGCCTTGTGTTTTAGGCCTTTCAGCACGCCTTCGATGCGGCGGTCGAGGAAGAACCAGGCGCCCTGGTTCTCGGGCTCTTCTTGGGCCCAGATGATGTCGGCGTTCGGGTATTTGCGCAACTCGTCCGCCAGCGGTTTTTCAGGGAAGGGATAGAACTGCTCGAGCCTGACGAGCGCGATGTTCTTGATGCCCTTTTTCTCGCGCGCCTCCAGCAGGTCGTAGTAAACCTTGCCGGAGCAGAGCACGACGCGTTTCACGTCTTTATCAAGCTGTTGCGTTTCGCCGATGACGCGGTGGAAGCGCGTGTCGCCCGTCATGTCCTTGAGCGAGGACACGCAGAGCTTATGGCGCAGCAGCGATTTCGGCGTCATGATGACCAGCGGCTTGCGGAAGTCGCGGCGCATCTGGCGGCGCAGCGCGTGGAAGTAGTTCGCGGGCGTGGTGCAGTTAAGCACCTGCCAGTTGTCCTCCGCGCACAATTG
>CAZNRN010000058.1:0-8163 GCA_964575605.1 uncultured Micavibrio sp.
CGTCGCCTATGACGATAACGGTTTGATTACCGGTATCGAATTCACGCAGGCCGCCGATTGCGGCATGAGCCCCGATTTGTCGAATGCCATCGCCGACCGCGCGATGTTCCATGCCGATAACGTTTATTACCTCGGCGATTCAAAGGTCACCAGTTACCGCTGTTTTACGCACAAGGTGTCCAACACCGCCTTCCGCGGCTTCGGCGGGCCGCAGGGCATGCTGGCGATGGAATACGTCATCGACGACATCGCGCGCCAGCTGGGCAAAGACCCGCAGGAAGTGCGCAAAGTCAACCTCTACGATGCGAAAGATAATTTAAAAGACCGCTGCACCACCCATTACGGCATGACGGTCGAAGACAACATCATCCGCGGCATCTTCGCCGAACTTGAAAAAACCGGCGACTATGCTAGGCGCGTGCAGGACGTGCGCGCCTTCAACGCGAAAAGCCCCGTGCTGAAAAAAGGCATAGCGCTCACGCCCGTCAAATTCGGCATCAGTTTTACATTGACGATGCTCAACCAGGCCGGCGCGCTGGTGCATGTGTACAAGGACGGCACGGTGCAGCTGAACCACGGCGGCACCGAAATGGGGCAGGGACTGCATACCAAGGTCTGCCAGGTCGTCGCCGACGTCTTCCAGATTGACCTCGATAAGGTGCGCATCACGGCCACCAATACGTCAAAAGTTCCCAACACTTCCGCCACTGCGGCCTCCAGCGGTTCCGACCTCAACGGCAAGGCGGCAGAGGCGGCGGCGCTGACCATCAAACAGCGCCTGACCGATTTTGCGGCCGCGCATTACGGCGTGCCCGCCGATAAAATCGTATTTAAAGGCGGCGCAGTGATTGCCGACGGCAAGCCGATTTCGTTCAAGGACTTCGTGATGCTGGCCTATACGCATCGTGTTTCCTTGTCGTCGACGGGGTTCTACGCCACGCCGAAAATTTCATGGGACAGGGCAAAGGCAAAAGGCCGCCCGTTCTTCTACTTCGCCTATGGCGCCGCGATTACCGAGGTGATCGTCGATACGCTGACCGGCGAATACAAATTCCTGCGCGCCGATTTGCTGCACGACGTCGGCCGTTCGCTCAACCCCGCCATCGACATGGGGCAGATCGAGGGAGGCTATGTGCAGGGCACGGGCTGGCTGACGTCGGAGGAGCTGTGGTGGAATGCCAAGGGCGAATTCAAGACGCACGCCCCCAGCACCTATAAAATCCCGACCGGCCGCGATATCCCCGATGATTTCCGCGTCGCGATTTTCAAGGGCGAAAACCCCGAAGACACGATTTACCGCTCCAAGGCCGTGGGCGAACCGCCCTTGATGCTCGGCATCTCCTCCTTCCTCGCCATCCGTGACGCGATTGCCGCGATGGGCCCCGCAAACTGCCTCCCGCCGCTGATGGCGCCCGCCACACCCGAAAACGTGCTGAAGGCCATCGAGGCGGTACAGAAATGACTGCCAACCACGAATGGCTGACCGTGCTGACCGAACTCACCGAAAAGGGCGAGCCCTGCGTATTGATTACCGTGATGGAAGCCAAGGGCTCCACCCCGCGCGAGGCGGGCGTGAAAATGATTGCGACGGCATCCTCCCAGTTTGGTACCATCGGCGGCGGCAACCTGGAATTCGAGGCTATTGCCGAGGCACGCAAGCTGCTGGAAACAGCGGCGAAGCCCAAGGTGAAGGATTATCCCCTCGGCCCCAAACTGGCGCAGTGCTGCGGCGGTTTCGTCACCGTCTTCCTCGAGCCTTTTATGCCCGCGGCCAAAACGCTCTGGCTGTTTGGCGCGGGCCATGTGGGCAAGGAAGTGGTGAGGGTGCTGGAGGGGCTGCCCCTGCGCATCAAATGGGTCGATGAACGCGACAGCGAATTCCCCGCCGGCCTGCCGAAGAATGTCGAAAAAATCGTCACCTCCGCACCTGTCGCCGAATTGCGCGATGCGGATGAAGACAGCTACGTTGCCATCATGACGCATAACCACGACCTTGATTACGAACTGGTGAAGGCCGCGTTTAAAAACGGCAAATGCGCCTATGTCGGGTTGATTGGCTCCAAGACCAAGCGGGCGCGGTTTGACAAACGATTGCTGGCCGACGGCGTAACGGCGGCGCAGCTGGCCACGCTGAAATGCCCCATCGGCCTCGGCAATACCGGCAAGCACCCGCGCGAAATCGCCATTTCCGTCGTGGCGGAACTCTTGACGCTGGGGCTGACACGCGGCGCTGAAGTGCAGGAAGGCGAGCAACAGGCAGGCGCGGCATGAAAAAACCCGTATACATCGATTACCATTCCACCACGCCCTGCGATAAGGCTGTCGTCGACGCGATGGTGCCGTACTTCGCGGACAGCTTCGGCAACCCCGGCGCGAAATCGCATGCCCATGGCCGCGCGGCGGCAAGGGTGCTGGAGGGCGCGGTTGAAAAAATCGCCCATATCATCGGCGCGGTGCCCGAAGGCGTCACGCTCACCAGCGGCGCCACGGAATCGAACAACCTTGCCCTGATGGGGCTTGCCGCCAAGGCGGCGGACCGCAGGGAAATCGTGATTACCGATATCGAGCATAATTGCGTCTCGAATACCGCGGCCTATCTTGCGACAAAGGGCTTCACCGTCAAATCGGTGCCTGTCACCAAAGACGGCTTCGTGCAGCCGGAAGAATTGAAAAAACACATCTCCGCAAAAACGCTGGTTGTGTCCGTCATTACCGCCAGCCACGAAATTGGCACCATCCAGCCGCTGAAAGAACTCTCGGCAATCGCGCATGACGCGGGTGCCTATTTCCACAGCGACGCGACACAGGCGATCGGCAAGATACCCGTGAATGTGAGCGATATGGGCATCGACCTGCTCAGTTTCTCCGCGCACAAGCTTTACGGTCCGCTTGGCATCGGCGCGCTTTATGTCCGCCAGAAACCGCCCGTTGCGATTGACCGCGTTTTCTTTGGCGGCGCGCAGCAAAGCCTACGCCCCGGCACCGTGCCGCTGCCGCTGGCCATGGGCTTCGGCGAGGCCTGTCGCGTGGCGGAAGAGGGGCTGATAACCCATATCCCGCGAATGGCGAAAATGGCCGCGCTGCTGCTGGAAAAACTTCAGGCGGGCATCCCGGGGCTTATCGTGAACGGCGGCGAACCGCGATTGCCGGGGCTGCTGAATATCCGCCTGCCCGGCGTGAATGCGCAGGATATCATGATGGAACTGGCCGATGACGTCTGCATGTCGTCGGGCGCTGCCTGCGCCTCCGCCAACCGCAAGCCTTCGGCGGTGCTGAAGGCCATGGGCATTTCCGATGCCCATATTGACTGCAGCCTGCGCCTCACCGTCGGTCGCCAGTCGACCGAAGAAGAAATGCTTTATGCCGCCGATAAAATGGCGGGTGCTGTGCGTAAACTTATCAAGAAGGCCGCGTAATGACCGGAACCGACAAACCCTGCTGCGGCGGCCACCCCCGCCTGTCACCCGAAGCCTTGCAGGAAGCCGCGAAAAAATTCGCCTATATCTGCCCCATGTGTCCCGGCGTCGGCAGCGACAAGCCGAGCGCCTGCCCCAAATGCGGCATGGCGCTCGAACCCGCTGTCGTCACGGCGGAAGCAGGGCCGAACCCCGAACTGAATGACATGAGCAATCGTTTCTGGGGTGCGCTTATTTTAACGCTCCCTGTTTTTGGCATCGAAATGGCCTCGCATATGTACGGCTACCTTGGCGATTACATGCGCCTGATGCCGCCGGAAGTGCCCGCGCGTTTCCAGCTGCTGTTTTCCGCGCCCGTGCTGTTCTGGGCGGGCTGGCCTTTCCTGAAGCGCGGCGCGGCCTCGCTGAAACACTTAAGCCCCAATATGTTCACCTTGATCGCACTGGGCACCTGCGTTGCCTGGGTTTACAGCGCGGTCGCGACCGTGATGCCAGGTATTATCCCGGAAGCCTTCCGCCACACGGCGAGCGGCATGAACGCGGTTTATTTCGAGGCCTCCTGCGTCATCATCACGCTCGCCCTGCTGGGGCAGATGCTGGAACTGAAGGCGCGGGAGAAAACCGGCGGCGCCATCCGCGCGCTGATGAAACTCGCCCCCCGCAGCGCGCGCCGCATCCGCGGCACGACCGAGGAAGACGTTGCGATTGCCGAGGTCGCGGTCGGCGACCTGCTGCGTATCCGCGCGGCCGAGCGCATCCCCGTCGACGGCGTGGTGGTCGAGGGCGGCAGCCATGTGGACGAGTCGATGATGACCGGTGAACCCATCCCCGTGACCAAGGAAGAAGGGGACGCCGTCATGGGCGGTACCATGAACCAGGCCGGCAGCTTCGTCATGTGCGCCGACAAGGTGGGCGCCGATACAGTGCTGTCGCGCATCGTGCAGATGGTGGGCGAGGCGCAGCGCAGCCGCGCGCCCGTGCAGAAACTGGCCGATTCCGTTTCCGAATGGTTCGTGCCCGCGGTTGTGACGGTCGCGATCATCGCCTTTATTTACTGGGCGACCTTCGGCCCGCCACCTGCGATGGCCTGGGGCATTATGGCGGCTGTGTCGGTGTTGATCATCGCCTGCCCCTGCGCGCTTGGCCTTGCTACCCCGATGTCGGTCATGGCCGCTGTGGGCCGCGGCGCGCACTCGGGCGTGCTGGTGAAAGACGCCGCCGCGCTGGAGCGTCTTGCGAAAGCAGATACGGTGGTCGTCGACAAAACCGGCACCTTGACCGAAGGCCGCCCGCAAGTGGCCGAGGTCGCGCTGTCGGAAGGTTATGACCGCAGTAAAATCCTGAGCATCGCCGCCGCACTCGAACAAGGCAGCCACCATCCCATCGCCCGTGCGCTGCTCGATGCCGCCAAGGCCTATCATTTGACGATGCCCGCCGTTTCCGGCTTCCAGTCGCTGACCGGCAAGGGCGTGAAGGGAGAAGTGAACGGCCAGCAGGCGCTGCTCGGCAATGCCGCGCTGATGGCTGAAATGCGCATCGATACGGGCTTTTTCGCCGCGAAGGCCGCGACGCTGCAGGCAGAGGGCGCGACCATTATCTTCCTGGCCCTCGACGAGCGCATTGCGGGCATGATCGCCGTCGCCGACCCTGTAAAGGGCAGGGCGCATGACGCGATTAAATCGCTGCAAAAGGCGGGCATGAAAATCGTGATGCTGACCGGTGACAACCGCGCCACCGCCGTGGCCGTGGCCAAGAGACTTGGCATCGACGAGGTGATTGCCGAAGTCCTCCCGGATGAAAAAGCCGCTGCAATTAAAAAACTCCAAACGCAGGGCCGCGTGGTCGTCATGGCCGGCGACGGCACCAACGATGCGCCCGCCATGGCGCAGGCGGATGCGGGCATCGCGATGTCCGACGGCACCGATATCGCTCTCGAAAGCGCCGGCATCACGCTGCTGCACGGCGACCTGTCGGGCATCACGCGCGCCATCAAGCTCTCGCGCGCCATGATGCGGAATATCCGCCAGAACCTCTTCTTCGCCTTCGCTTATAACGCGCTGGGCGTGCCGATTGCGGCAGGGGTGCTGTATCCGCTGCACCACGTCATGCTGAACCCGATGATCGCGGCCGCCGCCATGTCGCTCAGTTCGGTCTCGGTCATCGTGAACTCGTTACGTCTCAGGCGCGTAAAACTGTAAGGTTTTTCAGCGCGTTACCCATAACCTCCCCTTGATTAAGGCCGGTTTTAGACTAGATTCAGATGAAATGTAGAAAAAAGAGGATTCTATGGCCGCCACCCCTATCCCCGCAGAACTGAAATCCAACCCGCTGGTCAATCCGCCCGCGCTGCCCCATGGCGCGCCGCCGCTGGACAGCATCAAGGTGGAGCATTTTCTGCCCGCGGTGCATTTCGGGGTGGAAAGCGCGATGGCGGAAATCGCGGCCATCAAGGAAAACAAGTCCCCCGCCGATTTCACCAATACCATCGAGGCGCTGGAGCTGGCGGGTGCGCTGTTGGGCCGCGTCGCGACCGTCTTTGGCAATATCGCTGGCGCCAACGCCGATGACGCCATCCGTGCGATCGAGGAAGAAATTGACGTCGCCGTGGTGAAATATGGCAACGACGTGATGATGGACGGTGCGCTTTTCGCCCGCGTCAAGGAAGTTTTCCAGCGTCAGGACAGCCTCGACCTCGACCCCGAGGAGAAAATGCTGCTGGAGGAAACCTATAAACGCTTCGTGCGCAGCGGCGCCGACCTAGACGAAAAGGCCAAGGAAGAACTGCGCAAGATCAACGAACGCCTCGCCGCGCTCGCCACCACATTCAAGAACAACACCGTCAAGGCCACCGACGCCTATGCGCGCGAAGTCAAGGACGAGGCCGAGCTGAAAGGCCTGCCCGAACGCACCAAGGCGCTTTACCGCCATTACGCCGAAGAAAAAGGCCTCTCCGGCTGGCTCATCAAACTATCGCCGCCGCCGATCGATATCCTCGAATACTGCGAGAACCGCGAGTTGCGCCATGAAATCCAGAAAGCGCGGCTTGAGGTCGCGTACGGCGGGCAGTACGACAACCGCCCTGTCATCCTGGAAATGGTCGCGCTGAAAGACCGTCAGGCGCAGCTGCTCGGCTTTACCAATTACGCGTCATTTGTTCTTGATGACCGCATGGCGAAAACCACCGCGACGGTGATGGAATTCCTCGACAAAAACGAGGCGGTCTACCGTCCCGCCGCCGAGAAATATTTGCAGAAGGTGAAGGATTACGCCGCCAAAACCGACGGCCTGACCGACCTGCGCCCCTGGGATTTCCTTTACTACAGCCGCAAGCTGAAAGAAGAAACCTTCACCCTGAACCTCGAGGAATTGCGCCCCTATTTCGACCTCGAGAAGGTCATGGACGGCATCCGCGCCCATGCCGAAAAGCTTTTCAACATCGAAATGCAAGAAACAAAGGGCAAATACCCCGTCTATCACGAAGACGTGAAGGTCTATGAAGTGAAGGACCGCAAGAAGGGCGATATGATCGGCCTGTTCTATGCCGATTTCTACGCCCGCCCCGGCGCCAAAAACA
Organism: uncultured Micavibrio sp.; assembly: GCA_964575605.1. Classification (GTDB taxonomy): domain Bacteria; phylum Pseudomonadota; class Alphaproteobacteria; order Micavibrionales; family UBA2020; genus JAPWJZ01. The sequence goes on from CAZNRN010000058.1 coordinate 6,991, forward strand.
ACGGCGCGTGGATGAGCACCTTCAGGAACCGCGGATTGTGCGGGGAAACCGGCAAGAACGAATTCGCCCTGGTCACCAATACCTGCAACTTCGCCAAGCCGACCAAGGAACACCCGACGCTGCTGTCGATGGACGAAGTGCGCACGGTCTTCCACGAATTCGGCCATGCGCTGCACGCGCTGCTGGCCAAGGGCAATTACAGCTCCATCACCGGCACCAACGTGAAATGGGATTTCGTCGAGCTGCCGTCCCAATTGCAGGAAAACTGGGCGAAGGAAAAAGAAGTGCTCGATACTTTCGCGCGCCACAACAGAACCGGCGAAGCTCTGCCCGCCGATGTCATCAAAAAGATCAACGAAATGGAAAACTTCGATGCGGGCTATGCCGGCCTGCGCCAGACGTTCTTTGGCCGCCTCGACATGGTCTGGCACACCACCGAGCCCAAGGACATCCGCAGCGTCGAGGCGCTGGAAGACAGCGTCATCGCCACCACCTGGCTGTTCAAGCGGGAAGGGGGCGCGCAGTCGACCTCCTTCGGCCACCTCTTCGGCGGGGGCTACGCGGCGGGCTATTACAGCTATAAATGGGCGGAGGCGCTGGAAGCGGATGTCTTCTCGGAATTCACGTCCAAGGGCCTCTATCACCGCGACGCCGCCGACCGCCTGCGCGATACCATCTATGCGCAGGGGGGCACCGACGATCCCATGAACATCTTCGTCAAGATGATGGGCCGCAAGCCCGACCCCTCTGCGCTCTTCAGGCGTGAAGGGCTGCTGGGCGACGATGCGGGCGCACGCAAAACCGGGTGATTAGATGCGCGGGATTCGGCAATATATCTCCAAAAAGAGCATATTATGTAAATACACAAACAGGAAGTGAAGCGTCAAGCGCTTCATTTTCCTCATTTTTATTTAACTTGCGCAAAATATCAGGTTTACGTAATATTTTGACAGCTTTCAGCGCTCATACATTCTAATATTACAAGAGGCGACCTCATGTCCGGCAAAGATGATCTTGCGAACAACCCCCTGCTGCAACCCTCCGACCTGCCCTATGGCGCCCCGCCGCTCAATAAAATAAAGCCCGCGCACTACCTGCCCGCATTCAAATACGCGGTCGAACAGGCCCGCGCCGAAATCAACGATATTAAAACCAACAAGGCGGCGCCCACCT
>CAZNRN010000059.1:0-7019 GCA_964575605.1 uncultured Micavibrio sp.
ATTGCGCGCACGCAACATGCGCCCGATAACGGCTATCTGCAGGCCGGCAACGAGATTACGCTGAAGGCGCTGGCGGAGTAATCAGAAGCGGTAGAAAAAATGCCCCGGCGGGTTTTTCGGCGGCTCGAAGCGGGGCTTTGAGGTCTCTGGCGCCATGGGGACGAATTTCTTTTCGTCGATTTTCATCGCATCGATGCCGGCGTCCTGGAAGATGTAGACCAGTTCGGACGCCGCGCGCAGGGCGCGTTCTTTTGAATCGCAGCGCACCATGTGCATGTTCTTGCCTTCGCCCACCGAAATTTCGGGGCGGTCGGACGCGGGCGTGAAGGCGTAGTTGAGGCGCAGCAGGTGCTTGATTGCGCGGTCGCTCAAGGGGCAGGGCGCGTCGACATCGGTTTTGGAACCCGAGACGAAAAACACGACATCGTATTTGCCGGGCGCATCGGGTGCTTCCTCGATGCTGGCGATGGTGTAATAGGCGCTGCCTGCGACAGCCTGGTCATGTGACGTCTTGAGTTTGCGGTTGGGTAAGGGCATGGGGTGCCTCCCGGAAAAAATGCGACTCAGTGATGAAGATGGGCAGAGTATGCGTCACGTTGTCCACAGAAGCAAGGGGAGGCAAGAGGCTGGCATGATTGGATTCCTTATTTGACGGAATACAAAATCAGCGTTTCGGCGCTTCGGGCTTGAAGCGGTGCATTTCATCGGCCATGGGCAAAATCCCCTCGGACTGGAAGATATGCACCAGCCTGCGCGCCAGCTGCCGCGCTTTCTGTCGGTCGGGCGCATGCAGGATGAAATGGTTGCGATCAAATTTTTCCGGCTGCGGCGCATCGCTCCCCAGATGCTTTTGCAGCATTTCGCCGAGCTTGCGCGGCGACAGGGGGCAGAAGGCATGCGGATTTTTGGCAGAGCCCGAGAGGAAGAAATCAACTTCCCAGCCGCCCGCTTCGTCGAGCGATTGCCCGACCGCGATCATGCGATAGAACGATTTAAGGGATGACGCGGCCCCCGCGCGTTGCGTGGAAAACCTTGTTTCGCGGCGCGTGAAAAACTCTTTTGCGATGGTGGTCAGGGATGCCAGTTTCTTGAACATATACCCGCCTTTGATTATGGCAATCAAGATATCATCCGGTGCCGCGGCCTGCAACTGCAATTTTATATAGTTATTTCAATGGTATACACACTTGACTCGCTGTGCTGCGTTATGATAAATTCAAGACAATCAACGTTTTAACAAGGCACCCTTTTGTCACTCGACCCCGAACAGCAGAAAACCCTCGATGCCGTGATGAATATGGGCATAGCCGCGCACGACCAGGACGCCATGCGTGCGGCGCTGAAAAAAGGCGGGACACCCGATGCCTTTATCCGGCGCGTTGCCTCCGACAACAACGGGTTGTTGACCAAACTGATGCCCGATGTGCTGCAGCTGGCGCTGGCGCAGGGCGCTTCTGCAGACCTGCTGCTCTTTGCCGCCATCCAGAAAAAGGCGGGCGAGGTGGTGAAGCTGGCGGTGGAGCAGGGCGGCGCGAACGTGAACGGTGCGCGCAAACAGGCCGACGGTTCCGGCAGCGACCATCACGCGCTGCACTTTGCCTACAACAACTACGACAAGGCGATTTTCGATTACCTGCTGTCGAAGGGGGCCGATATCAACGCGCAGGACGCCAGCGGCGCGACCGTGCTGCTGCGCGAGGCAAAACAATTCGACGACCGCTACGGCAGCAACGACTGCACGAAACTGGAATATTTCCTCTCGAAAGGCGCGGACCCGCTCTGCAAGGACAACCAGGGCAGTTTCCCGCTGCGCACGATGCAGCTGAACAGCAACAGTTTCGTTGATGACCGCATCAAGCTGAAGATGCTGAAACTGATGATGGGCAACATGCCCGATGCAGGTTCCGCCGCCCCGCCCTCCAAACCCGCGCAGGATTTCGCGAACGCCGTGACGACCAAAGACGATATCGAGATCGGCAAACCCCTCGAGCTGAAGAAAAAGCCGCAGGAAAAGGCTTTCAATCTTTGAGCGCACTTTTTCCCCTCCCCACAAGGGGCGGGAGATCCCTAAGTTATGGCATTAGCCTCGTTCTTGATCAGAAATCGATTCACCCTATATATTTCATCCAAATCACCGAAAAGGACGCGCGCCGATGAAAAACTTTATCAAGATCATGCTGCTGATGGTGCTGGGCTTTGGCATGGGCGCGATCGCCGCGACGCTGAAGAAGCCGCGCGTGACCGAACAGCCGGTGGCCGCATCGCCCGCTACGGCAGGCGACATTGCCGCCGCGACGGCTGCATCACCCGCCGCACCCGCAACGTCCGAGGTTAAAGTTTCGGTGCCCGCGACCGAGCCTAGCCTGACAGGCTCCGGCGAAATCCAGCTCGACGCGACTTTCGATGCGCCCGAAGCAAACGATGCGCCCGCCGCCGTTATCGTGAAACCTTCCGAAATCAAGCCGGAAGAACCAAGTGCCGCGCAAGACATCAATACCGATGCCTTTAAATCCGCAGCCGAGGCGCCCGCGCCCGTCACGCCCCCGCCGCCCCTGTCGCAATCGTCCGCTCCTTCGGTCAGCACCTCGTTCCTGCTGACCGACCACAACGGCGTGGCGGTGACGGAGAAATCATGGCCCGGCAAATACCTGATGGTTTTCTTCGGCTTCACGCACTGCCCCGACATCTGCCCGACGGCGATGGAAAAATTCAGCACGGCCCTGGATAAGCTGGGCGCCGATGCGTCCAAGGTGCAGGTGCTGTTCATCACCGTCGACCCCGCGCGCGACAACGCGGCGGCGATGAAGGAATACCTTTCCAATTACAACCCCGCCATCACCGGCCTGACCGGCACGGAAGACCAGGTGAAATCGGCCATCGCCGGCTTCAAGGTCTATGCCGCGAAGGGCGAGGAAGCGACCCCCGGCAATTACATGATGGACCATTCCGGCTTCACCTATGTCGTCGCCCCCGACGGGCAGATGAAGGAAGTGTTGAAAACCTCCGACAGCGCCGACCAGATGCTGGAAAAAATCAAACCATTACTCCAGTAAGAATCCCCTCTCCCCTTGCGGGAGAGGGTTAGGGTGAGGGGTAAGCCCGTCCGCGCGTCATAAAAAAATTTCTTCACGCCATAAATATTTGAAACATATCTCCGCGCATTCGCGCGGGACCCCTCACCCCCTCCCCCACAAGGGGGGAGGGGATAAAAATGCGGAATACGGAAAATAAAATATGGGGTACAGGGATTCAGTTGCAAAGCTTCCGCGACTCATGCTAAATCCCGCCTCGGAATGACTATATATACTAGGGCGCTTACCAAAACGGTGGCGTCGGGAATAAGAAACTAAGGGGGAAAATTTGGCTTCCAAAGCAGGAACCCAGGAAATCGCACGGCGCTACGCGACCGCCTTCTTCGACCTCGCCCAAGCCGAGGGCAAGACGGAACAGGCCGCGGCCGATTTCCTCGCGCTCGCGGGCGTGCTCTCTTCGGGACGCGAATTCGCATCCTTCCTCAACAACCCCATCCTGCGCCGCAGCCAGCAGGCCGAGGCGCTCTCCGCCGTTGCGAAGCAGCTGAAACTCTCCCCGCTGGCCGAAAAGTTCATCGGCCTGCTCGCGCAAAAACGCCGCCTCGGTGCTTTGCCCGAAATAGCCGCCGCCGTGCAGACGCTCCTCTCCGAACACAAGGGCGAGGTGACGGCGCATGTGACGGCAGCGCAGGCGCTCGATCAGGCGCAAATCTCCGCCATCTCCGCCACGCTCGGCAAGCAGCTGGGCAAGGCCGTGAAGGTGCAGCTCGAGATCGACCCCGAGATCATGGGCGGTCTTATCATCAAGGTGGGCTCGAAGCTCATCGACAGCTCGGTGCGCACGAAACTCGACCGCCTGCACCGCGCTCTCAAGAATTCAAATGAATCATCCGGTAAAGCCAAAATGAAAGAGGTAGCTTAAACCATGGAAATCCGCGCAGCAGAAATTTCCTCCATCCTGAAAAACCAGATCTCGAAGTTCGGCGCAGAGGCCGACGTCGCGGAAGTGGGGCAGGTCGTGTCGGTCGGTGACGGCGTCGCGCGCGTCTACGGCCTCGACAAGGTGAAGATGGGCGAGCTGGTCGAGTTCTCGAACGGCATTAAAGGCATGGCCCTCAACCTCGAAAACGACAACGTCGGCGTCGTGATCTTCGGCGAAGACCGCGACATTAAAGAAGGCGACACCGTGCGCCAGACCGGCCAGATCGTGTCGGTTCCCGTCGGCAAGGGCCTGCTCGGCCGCGTCGTCGACGCGCTCGGCAACCCCATCGACGGCAAAGGCCCGATCAAGTCGGAAGAAACCCGCCGCGTGGACGTGAAGGCCCCCGGCATCATCGCGCGCAAATCGGTGCATGAACCCATGGCGACCGGCCTCAAGGCGCTCGACGCCCTCGTGCCGATCGGCCGCGGCCAGCGCGAGCTGATCATCGGCGACCGCCAGACCGGCAAGACTGCAATTGCCCTCGACACCATCCTGAATCAGAAAGAAATCAACAAGGGCAACGACGAGAAGAAAAAGCTATACTGCATCTACGTCGCCGTCGGCCAGAAACGCTCGACCGTCGCCCAGCTGGTGAAGGCGCTCGAAGACAACGGCGCGATGGAATATTCCATCGTCGTCGCCTCGACCGCGTCCGAACCCGCGCCGCTCCAGTACCTCGCCCCTTACACGGGCTGCACGATGGGCGAATTCTTCCGCGACAACGGCATGCACGCGCTGCTGGTGTACGATGACCTGTCGAAACAAGCCGTCGCTTACCGCCAGATGTCGCTGCTGCTGCGCCGCCCGCCGGGCCGCGAAGCTTACCCCGGCGACGTGTTCTATCTCCACTCGCGCCTGCTGGAACGCGCCGCGAAACTGTCTGACGACATGGGCGCGGGCTCGCTGACGGCCCTCCCGGTCATCGAAACGCAGGCCGGCGACGTGTCCGCCTACATCCCGACCAACGTGATCTCGATCACCGACGGCCAGATCTTCCTTGAAACCTCGCTCTTCTACAAAGGCGTCCGCCCGGCGATTTCGGTCGGTCTCTCCGTCTCCCGCGTCGGTTCCGCCGCGCAGACGAAAGCGATGAAGCAGGTTGCCGGTACCATTAAACTTGAACTTGCCCAGTTCCGCGAGATGGAAGCCTTCGCACAGTTCGCATCCGACCTCGACGCGGCAACCCAGAAACTGCTGGCCCGCGGCGCGCGCCTGACCGAGCTGCTGAAGCAAGGCCAGTACAGCCCGCTGTCGATGGAAGAGCAGGTCGCCGTCATCTTCGCCGGCACCAAGGGTTACCTCGACCAGGTTGCGATCAAAGACGTTTCGGCCTTCGAACAGCAATACCTGCAGGCGCTGCGCAGCAACGGCACGATCCTCAAGACGATCCGCGAGGAACAAAAACTGTCGGACCAGACGATCGCCGCGCTGCAGGAATTCGCAGGCGAGTTCGCCAAGACCTTCGTCGCCGGCAAAAAGGCAGCATAAGGGGTAACCGGAAATGCCTAGCCTCAAGGACTTCAGGACAAGGATCGCGAGCGTGAAATCCACGCGCAAGATCACCTCGGCCATGAAAATGGTCGCGGCGTCCAAGCTGCGTCGCGCGCAGCTGCAGGCCGAAGCCAGCCGCCCCTATGCCGAGCGCATGGCGGGCATGCTGTCGCGCCTGATGGACAACATTGACATCAGCACCTCGTCGCCGTTCCTGTTGGGCGGCACGGGCAAGCAGGATGTCCACCTGCTGGTCGTCATCACCTCCGACCGCGGCCTTTGCGGCGGTTTCAACGCCTATGTTTCCCGCCTCGCACGGCAGGAAATCCGCCGCCTGACCGAAGGCGGCAAGACGGTGAAAATCGTCACCGTCGGCCGCAAGGCGCGCGATTCATTGAAACGCGACCACGCCGACAAGATCATCCAGTCCTTCGAAGGCCTCGGCCGCAAGCGCCTGACCTTTGCAGATGCGCAATCGGTGACCGACGCCATCCTGGCGCTCGCCGAAAAACGCGAATTCGACGTCTGCTCGGTCGTCTACAACAAGTTCAAGTCGGTCATCGCGCAGATCCCGACCGCGCAGCAGCTGATCCCCGTGCCGGCCGTGCCGAAAGCGGTGGAAGCCGCCGCAGCCGAAGCCGCAGGGCCGAAAACGCCCTACGAATTCGAGCCGGAGGAAGAGGAAATCCTGCAAAGCCTGCTGCCCCGCAACCTCGGCGTGCAGGTCTACCGCGCGCTGCTGGACAGTGCCGCGGGCGAACAGGCCGCACGCATGACGGCGATGGACAACGCGACCCGCAACGCCGGCGACATGATCGCCAAGCTGACGCTGCGTTACAACCGCGCCCGCCAGGCCTACATCACCAAAGAACTCATCGAAATCATTTCCGGCGCAGAAGCCGTTTAAGTTTAGGACAAGGAGAAATACAACATGGTCAAGCTCGCAAGCAACAACACGGGTAACGTCGGCAAAATCACGCAGGTGCTGGGCGCCGTCGTGGACGTCGAATTCGACGGCAAACTGCCCCCCATCCTGGGCGCGCTGACCTGCGACAACGACGGCAAGAAGCTGGTGCTTGAAGTAGCCCAGCACCTTGGCGAAAACACCGTGCGCACCATCGCGATGGACGCGACCGAAGGCCTTGTCCGCGGCCAGGCCGTGACCGACACCGGCGCGCCGATCACCGTCCCCGTCGGCCCCGAAATCCTCGGCCGCATCATCAACGTCGTGGGCGAGCCGATCGACGAGCGCGGCCCCGTCAACGCCAAAACCCATTTCCCCATCCACCGCAAGGCCCCCGAATTCATCGACCAGTCGACGGAAACCCAAATTCTCGTCACAGGCATCAAGGTCATCGACCTGCTCTGCCCCTACGCAAAAGGCGGTAAAATCGGCCTCTTCGGCGGCGCCGGCGTGGGCAAGACCGTCATCATCATGGAACTCATCAACAACGTCGCCATTAACCACGGCGGCGTCTCGGTCTTCGCAGGCGTGGGCGAGCGTACCCGCGAAG
>CAZNRN010000060.1:0-6814 GCA_964575605.1 uncultured Micavibrio sp.
GCACGATGATGTTGATCGCCGTCAAAACCAAACTCGCCCACTGGTATCCCGTCACGCGAACATCCTCCCCTGCCCGGTCGAATCCACCGGCGTCTTTTTCGCATCGAGCCGCGCGGCGAGATCGCTATAGACCTTGGCCCGTCCATGAATCGCCACCGCCCGCGAATGCAGGCCGTTGGCGTATTCGCGAATCAGTTTCGGATCGCTGGTGATGAACCGTCCCTTGCCGGCGCCGCCGCTGCGGGTCGTGCCGCAACTGGCCACGACCGCGATGTCCATGGCCGCGAGTTCCTCGACCAGATCGATCACGTCGCGCTGCGGCACCCGCGCCTCGCGTGCCAGCACGGCGTCACAGACCGCTTCGTCGGCGCGGGTGGCCTTCAATCGATGCAGCACGGCCAACACGCGAAACGCCTCCGCGCTCACGGCCGCGCCCTCGGCGATGCCCTGGCAGACGCGCTGCTCGATGGGGTCCATGGTCATCACGGCCGCGTCGTTCACCGCTTGTGTCCCTTCTTGACTCGCTCGACTTCATCCCGCTCATCGGCCTCGCGGTTGCGGGCCTCGACGGCGTTCATGCTCTCGACCAGGCTCTTGCCCTTTGCTCCGTCGATGCAGCGGATCCGCAGACACTCGCCGCCGAGCGTCCCGTGTCCGAAGTCGGCGACAAAGCCGCAGCCCCGCAGCTCGCGAATCATGGTGGTCCGCTCCAGCGGCGAGAGCGCGGCCAGCGCCCCGAGGTAGTAGCCGTCGCTCTTGACGATCACACTCTGCTCGGCCCCATAGGCAGCGCGCAGATGATCGGCATAGCGTGTCGGGTCGAGTGCCATCAGTTCGAATTGCTCTTCTTGTTCTTCACCACCATCAGGGCTGCGCCCGATGCCGCGGTGACGATGCCGCCGACGCCCACCACCCACGACAGGGCATGATCGGCCACGACGATCTGATCGGAATTGAGAAAGCCCACGACGACGGTGGCGATCACGCCGACCAGCGTCACGATGGCGGTCTTGTATTTGTCAAACTCCATCACGCACTCCCTTGCAAAGTGGTCTCGCGTGAGCATCCGTTCTCACGCGATCCCGAGCCGGGCCTCCATGCCCATCACTACTTTGGTTTCTTCGCCTTGCTCTCGACTCCCGTCACTTCGATCACCATCTGTCCGTTGACCGTCAACCATCCATCGCCTTCGCCGATCACCGCATCGAGCAACGCCTTCGCTTCCTTCTGCGTCGGCGCTCGCACGATGAGGTCCTTGTCGACCTGCACGCGCCGCGTCATGGCGTGCCCGGCTGCGTGGTTGGAGCCGCGGGCGGCGGGAACAAGCCGGCGAACAACTGCGCAAACTGCTCGAAGCCGCCCGTCTGAGCGCCCTTGATGTAGGCCGCCCGCAAATCCTGTTGGTTCTCTTTAGTGAGGTCGGAGAGCGAACCCTTGCCGACCGCCGCGGCGAGTTGATCGATCATGCCGCCCGGCGCGAAGGCCGCGTTGAGTGACAGCGAAATCTCCGGCTTGATGTCCTGCGTCGGCGTTTGGGTCGCCGATTGCGTGCCGGTCTGCGCCCCGGTCTGCGTGCCGGTCGCCGTTCCGGTCTGCGCTCCCGAAAGGCTCGGCGTCTGCGAACCGCCCTCGGTGATGTTCACGGTGATGGCCCCGATGGTGTACGACCGATCATCGGTGGCGGCCGTCTTGGCACCCATGCCGGGGAACTCGCCATCCTTGAGGCCGTCCTCGGTGAGCACCTTCGGCGCTTCGGGGTGCTGAATGATCTGCACGAACTGGCGCTTCGGTGCCATCTGCTCCTGCGTCTGCGTGGTGATCGGCGAGACGGCCGTCCCCTGCTCGGTGCGCTGGGCCTGCTCCTGCCGCGTGCGCTGATCGCTGTTCTGGGCACAGCCGCCGAAGAGCATCGCGCCCACCCCGGCAAGTGCCAGCCCGATGCAAAGTGCGGCCGCGCGCTGCGACCAGGTGAGCGGGCGATCGAGTGTGGTGATGGTCGGCGTGACGGGCGACGGATTCATGACGGGATTCCTTTCGGGGAAAAAGTGTTCGTGGAAGTGGTGCAACTCGCGAGGACAGCGGTCACACGCCTACTCGCAATTTCCTTCATCCCTGTGCTTGATGAGGCGTCAGGGATTACGCCGCCGTGTTGCATCAGCGGGAAAGGAATGGTCACGCGAACCGGGAGAACGAAGTTCGATCCGGTGAACGCCGCGGCCACCCTGTTAAAAAAAGCAAGTCTGCGTTCGACCAACCGCACGAGCCCGACAGCGCGTGCGGCGGTGGAGGTGTCGGCCTCCGGTCCGTTGTGGAAAAAGTATTCGGATGACCGATGCGGTCGGTCGAAAGCAGCGACAGAAAACACCGCGCGGCGCGCCGTGGCAACAAAACGCCGCGCGGCAATGGTCGAAACATTCCAGTCACAGGAATGCCGTGATTTCACTTGCCCATGATCCACCTCCAGTCGTGAAAGGTTCGCACCCTTCGTATGGTTCGAATCGCCGCCGACCGCGCGCACCGCATTCGGCGGCATTTTTTCGACGTGCATCTGTGCGCCAGCTTGGTGCGCACGGTCGGGGGCGGTTAGAATTCGTCGAGCCTCGGGCGTGTGGGCGAGCCGAGTGTCACGACTCGGTGAAGATGGCGCGGAGCACCGCGCGAGCCCGCGTGAACGGGCGACGAGAGGAACCGTGTACCGCGGTTGGAAAGAACTGCATTCACGGAGGGTCTCGGGTCTTTGGTACCCGCCCACCGCCCAGGCTCGTTGTTCGATGGAGAAAAACGCCGCGAATGCGGCGACGACGAGGACCACCCAGAAATCCGACACGAACCAAATCGCCGACTCAACGGCGTCGTGCCAACGCGCGGATTCTCTCAGGCTTCGCTGCGGTGGGGATTGTCGCTGGGCTTCCGTGCCCGGTGCGATGGCCATCGTTGCGTCCCTGCGCGATGGCCAGAAGTGATAGGCGATGGAATCCTAGAGTCATCCCCCGGTGTGTGTCAAGAAGATTTTTAAGGTGATTTATCTGGCTGCGAAGTCGTCTTCGATTTCCGAGCAATTAGCGCGTTCAATTTGTCTGTGCTGACCTGCACGATCAGCCTGCCATTCGCGTCTTTTTTCAACGCTGAAATACGGCCATACACCACCGCTTCCTCTTGTTTTTTCAGGGCCACAATTCGATCAGCCGGGAAGAAATTTAGATCGCAGTTGATAAAGGCCTTTCCTCGAACCAATTGAATCGTTCCCCCCTTGGACTCGGTCCCGGCAAACGGTATGCGAACCTTCGCCTCCCAACGAACCTCCATGCCAACAGCCTTTTTCGCAATCTCGTCAATTATCGCTGGTTCCGCGTCGCGACAAATGTTCGTGAGATAGGCAATCGAATCGTGTGTTTTCTTCACGTCAAGCGTTAATGGCGCGGCGGGACTGGTTGTCGCGGCACGCTGATTGACTGGCTCGTTCTTTTTCATGGTGGTCCGCTGACTGCCAACTAATTCTTTTTGACGGGCCAGTGCTTGGCTCTCTTTCGCGTCTTCTCCCTTTTCCGCCATCGCGGCGGTGCCGACGACTGCAGTGATGCACATAGCTGGAATAACAACAAAGAAGCCAACAGCCAACAGGATCAACCCGATCAAAAGACCAAAGGCTAGGCCAACACCGGTGCGAACAGAACCAGCCATAAACGCCTCCACTACAGGGATTTGCAAATTGCTTCTCTAATCCCTTGACACCTAACACAAACCGAAGTATAGTACCATCAGATTCGTCGATCAGCCCTCAGGCGTCGTGGCTATTCAGCTGCGAGAGGGTTGCCCCGGCGAATGGCACCCATATCCCGCTCGCCGGGCGTTGCCCAAGGAATCGGGCGTCATGGATGACGCGCGTTTCGGCGAGCATTCAGGGCCGTACCATGCGATCCAACGAATTGTTGGCGGCTATCCATGCGCACCAACCTCCAGCCGATCCTATCGTAGAATCAATTACCCTAATTCGCCTCATGTCGCCAGACGATCAGCATCGAGTTGCCAAGATGATCATGCGGTTCTGCGACCTTTGCCCCGACGTTTTGCCACGCCAGTTTCGCCCTTCCGGTCCTCCGCCGCCTCCTGTGCGGCTGCTTCTGCACCCTGATCATTTTTCTCCGCCAAACGCCTGAGCAGCTCGCCCACACTAGGCGTCTTTGGTCGGTGCTTTTTACACTCTTCATGAATGGCTGCGACGACCGCTGACAGCAAGGGAGAAACCTCGCGCGGCAGGCCCGCTTGGCTGATCCCAGATTGACACCATCCGTAGAATGCTGAGTTCAAGGCCTCCCGAAGCTCGGTCGGAATACACATGTAGAACCACGCTCCGACGCTCACCACGTGCTGCTGGGTCACCCCCTGCGTCTCCGAATAATCGCTAAGCGCCGAAAGGATTTCCTCCTTGAGGCGAACCGTTTGACTCTTGGGTTTGCTCATTGGCCCAGATTGTCGGCCAGCCCGGCCGAAAAATAACTTTGTTTCTGAAGTAATTTCAGTTGACAAATGTATCTCTGGTGTTATCTTTCATGCAGGTGAAGCATGTGGTCAGTCCTAAAACCCACTCAGATTCGACGCACGAGCCGAGGCCGAATGGCTTCGACACGTCGTGGGCCAGCGCTTCACCGGCACTCGGCCTCGGTTCATGCGCCGAGTGTGTGCGCACCAACAGTCCGGCCAGAAGTGATAGGCCGGCCCCTTGCGATCCCAACGGGTTGTTGGAATCGCACGACGGTTGTCACTGACGACGTTGTCAGGGCCGTCAAGTTCGAAGGAGCGGATGCCATCGTGCGGCACTCGCTCGCTAATACTGCTTCCCCGCGTGCGGCGTGTTTAGCCCGTTGCCCGCGGGGATGAACGTCCAGATCCGAGCCACGAGGCGCAAAGCGAAGCGTCGCCTTGAATACCACGTGGGTTCTGATCTTCGAGATAGCGGGATGGCGCAACCAGAAGCGCGCTGGGCTCATAACCCGGAGGTGTCGTTGCAAATCCGGCTCCCGCGAATGACCGACTTCAGCGTGGAACAAAACGGCGACTCGCATCGCCCTCTCCTTCAGCGCTGTCACGTCGGTCTTAACCATCGTCCGGCCGGGGATGCACAGGCGTTTCCCCCCAGCGCCACTCCCCGCCGGACGTTCTGACCGCCGAGAGTGACGAGGCGGCCAGCGAACAGTATGCCGCGCGACGGACGCCCGGCATGACAGAATTCGGCGGCGTTTTTTCGCCGCCTGCCACGGAAGGCACCACGATGATCGCGGACATCGACGCCATGCCAAACGACGCCGCACTGATCCAGCGACTCATCGACGAACAGAAGCTCACCGTCGCGGCCATCGCCAACCGATCCGGCTTCGACGACAAAACCATCTACGGTTATCTCAGTGGCCGCAACACGCTCCCCTCGCTGGTCATTCGAGCCGCCTTCGAACTCACCGGCGACTTCCGACTGGTCGGCCTCATCGTCGGCGCCCGACCCACCTACATCGCCTGCGCCTGCCCCGACTGTTTGTCGCGCGTCGCGCATCAACATAATGCAGCGCCCTCGGCCCATCGCGAGCAGACCGCCGCCACTCGCACGCCGCCATTGCCCCCGGTCAACCAGCTGGTCCCCCTCGCCGTGCAATCGGTGAAGGCCACGGCCGATGCCCTGGACTACATGACCCGCATCACCCAGGACGGCGTCATCGATCCGGTCTCTGACAAGGTGGCCATCGAGAAGTTCCACCAACACGCCGCCGACTCCATCAACAACCTGTCGCGCCTCATGGCCGCGACCCAGCCAAGCTGCAAGGAGGCCGCGAAGTGAGCAAGTCGAACGTCGATCTCTGCGAACCGACCGCCGCGCCTGATCTATCCGGGATTGAAGCGAAAGCGAAAGCGCGGGCGCGTCAGCGCCAGCTTTCGACATTGCAAGAAAATCATCAGGACGGTTCGTACACGCTCAACTGCGAGTGTGGACTTTCTTTCAATAACGTGCTCACTCCCACGAAGCCGAGCTTCGAGTGTCCGAATTGCCTGAAGTCGTTTCGCTTCTTGCAGTTTTTCGGGATCGGCTTTGCGGAATCTGCGGTTTCAACATCCCCCGCGCAGCCTCGAAACACTGCGCCGCAGTCCGTCGCCGGGAGTGACGGGTCTGTCCTCACGGAACAGGCACCGCGTCCGTCACTCCCCGGCGACGACCCTTCCGCCGCGCCCATCATCCACTACTCATGCGGATGCAATCGCGTCCGCCGTTTCGCCGCCTCGGCGGATACCTGCACGGCCTGCCACAAGCCGCTCTCGATTCGCTACGACAACAACCGCCCGGTCGATCCCAACATCCATGTCGGCATCATCGGCAAGATGATCGCCGACCAGCTCCTCCGCCTGCGCGCCATCATTGATGAGTCGCGCCCGCACCTGTCCCTCGCCGATGTGTCGAGCGCCCTTCGAACCATCGACGAGGCCCGCGGCCTGATCCGCCTCCACGACCTCGGCGAAACCCCGCTGGTCATGCGCGGCAATTACGGCGAGCGCCCCTCTACTCTCTCCTCTCTCAAGTCTCCCCTCTCACCCCCGGAGGGCACGTGATGAATTGCCCCAAATGCAAAGTTACGGTCGGCAACGATCAGCACCACATCAGTGAATGGGAGCCCGTCGAGGATTTCGACACCGGCCAGATCATCGGCAGCACGCGCACCATCACCGTCCTCTGCGAACACTGCGGCCTCCATGTCGCCACCCAGCGCGAAGGCGGCAACATCGTCTCCATCCGGCAGGCCAAGACCGGAAAGTCCTTCGCAGCCGCCATGAA
>CAZNRN010000061.1:0-5274 GCA_964575605.1 uncultured Micavibrio sp.
GCACGATGATGTTGATCGCCGTCAAAACCAAACTCGCCCACTGGTATCCCGTCACTTAAAACATCCTCCCCTGCCCGGTCGAATCCACCGGCATTCGTTTCGCATCGAGCCGCGCCGCCAGATCGCTATAGACCTTGGCTCGCCCGTGAATCGCCACCGCCCGCGAATGCAGGCCATTGGCGTATTCGCGGATCAATCTCGGATCAGTGGTGATGAAGCGTCCCTTGCCGACGCCGCCGCTGCGGGTCGTGCCGCAACTGGCCACCACGGCGATGTCGATGGCCGCGAGTTCCTCGGCCAGTTCGATCACGTTGCGCTGCGGCACCCGTGCCTCGCGTGCCAGCACGGCGTCACAGACCGCCTCATCGGCCCGGGTGGCCTTCAACCGATGCAGCACGGCCAACACGCGCATCGCCTCGGCGCTCACGGCCGCGCCATCGGCGATGCCCTGGCAGACGCGCTGCTCGATGGGGTCCATGGTTGTCACGGCCGCGTCGTTCACCGCTTGTGTCCCTTCTTGACTCGCTCGACTTCATCCCGCTCATCGGCCTCGCGGTTGCGGGCCTCGACGGCGTTCATGCTCTCGACCAGGCTCTTGCCCTTTGCTCCGTCGATGCAGCGGATCCGCAGACACTCGCCGCCGAGCGTCCCGTGTCCGAAGTCGGCGACAAAGCCGCAGCCCCGCAGCTCGCGGATCATGGTGGTCCGCTCCAACGGCGAGAGCGCGGCCAGCGCCCCGAGGTAGTAGCCGTCGCTCTTGACGATCACGCTCTGCTCGGCCCCATAGGCGGCGCGAAGATGATCGGCATAGCGTGTCGGGTCGAGTGCCATCAGTTGGAGTTACTCTTCTTGTTTCGCACGATGACCAGCGCAGCGCCCGCGCTGGCCGTGACCAGCCCGCCGACGCCGACCGTCCACGACAGGGCATGATCGGCCACGGTGATCTGATCGATGTTGAGGTATCCGACCACGACGGCGGTGATGATTCCCACCAGCGTCACGATCGGTGCCTTGAGTTTGTCAAAGTCCATCACGTGCCCTTTCGCTTCACGACCTTCTCGATGATCGCATCGACCTGTCCATCGCTCGCGATCACGAAGTTCGAACCCTGCATGTTCACCACCGCAGCGCCGCGCGTCGGGGTGAGTGACTTCAGAAACGCCTGAATCTGTTCCAGCGTCCCGATCACCGTCGAACCCTTCGCATCGATCACACTCGCCGCCATTCGTTCACTCCTCATGTCTCGCGCGGGAATCCAATTGGCTATTTGCCTGCTTGGCGTTTGTCCAAACCCTTTTCCTTGAGAATCTCCGCCACGTCGTCGATGTGCAGGCAATCGACCATGCAGGCCATTTCGTTGGCCGTCTGTATGACTGCAATGTTTCCGTTGCAGTAATCGTTTCCGGGGGCCGCGCTGTGCAGGACTCCGTAGGCCGTCACGCGGCCCATTTCGTCCAGCTTCACCATGCGGTCACCGTTTTTTGCTTCACGTCCATTTCGATAGTGCATTTTTTTCCTTTCTTAAGGTCGGGCCTCACGCGGGCATCCATTCCCGAGTGAAGCCCGGTCAGGCCTCCATGCCTTACTGATTCGTCGTCGCCACCACCGGCGGCACCGTGTCATTCGCCGGCGGCAGCGGGTTCACCGCCTGCAACTGCTTGATGGTTTCAAGGGCCTTGGCCAGTTGGTCCACCTGCCCCTTGAGCTGCGTGTAGGTCAATTCGTTTTCGCTGGTCTTGCTGGTGCCCGATGTTTGCCCGCGTCCCGTCGCCGTCGCCTGTTGATCGACCATGCCGCCGGGCATGGCCACACCGATCGGCATGGCAGCGCTCACTTCGCCGCGCGCCCGCAGCTCGGGGTTCTGCGTGGTGCTGGCGTTGGAGGTCAGCCCGACATTCGGCGCGCCGGTGGCGCTGCCGGTCAGGCTCGGCGCGGTTCCGCCGGTGGTGACGTTCACGGTGATGCCCGATTGCTGATAGCCCGCCTTGGCCGTGGCGATGCTGTTGGCGTTGGCGCTGTTGGCCGCATCGGTCAGGTCGCAGGTGCCGAGTCCGCCGAGCGCTGCCGATTCATTCGTGGTCAGATCGATGCCGCCGGTGTTCGGCAGCGTCGATTTTCCCGGTGCGTTCACCACCCAGACATTGACGGTCGAGCCCTGCGTGGCCGCGCTTTGGTCGGTGGCGACGGGCGTCGGCGTCGATTGCGTGTTGTCCGTCTTGAGCCGCCCCTCGGTGTTCTGGGCACAGCCGCCGAAGAGCATCGCGCCCACCCCGGCGAGTGCCAGCCCGATGCAAAGTGCGGCCGCGCGCTGCGACCAGGTGAGCGGGCGATCGAGTGTGGTGATGGTCGGTGTGACGGGCGACGAATTCATAACGGAATCCCTTTCAGGCTAAAAGTGTTCGTGAACTTCCACGAACCGCCGGCACGCAGATCGCTCCACGTGCAAGCGGCTCTCACAAGTTGGTCTTGATATGCCGAGTACCGGCGGTTCGAGGAAGCGACAGACGTGTGGCGGTCGCCATTGGCGACTGATCTGCGTTCGACCGCGAGCATCGCATGTCGGCGTGGCGTATTGGTGCCGCCGTCCGTGAAGGTGCCCGCTCCATGCTCGCGGTCGATCGCAGCAAAAGAAAACACCGCGCGACGCGCCGTGGCAACAAAACGCCGCGCGGCAATGGTCGAAACATTCCAGTCACAGGAATGCCGTGAATTCACTTGCCCATGATCCACCTCCGTTTCCGCAGAGTTTTCATATCTCGTCATGGCGGATTCGCCGCCGACCGCGCGCACCGCTTTCGGCGACAGGTTGCATGCAAGTGCGTGTGCGCCAGCTAGGTGCGCACGGTCGGAGGTGATTTCGCTGTGAAGGGTGCCGATTCGCGAATCGATGTGCTGATCGACGGTCCGCCAGAACGGCGCGGCGACCAGGATCAACGTGGCCACCGCGAAGCAGACGATGAGCGTCAGGACGATTTCGCGAGCGACCGCGCGTGCGGAATCGCAGCGCGCAAAGTCCGCGAGGCTAAGATCATCCGGGGAAGAGCCCTTGGCTTCCGTGCCGTGGGTGGCCATCAAAGCGTCCCTGCGCGATGGCCGACTGAGAAGAGTGATGGAATCCTAGACCGCCCCCCCGAAGGATGTCAACAACTTTTTTTCGGCAACCCCAAACGGGTCATTTCCGATAGAAGCGAGGCGGGCAAATAATCGCGTCGGAGACGGTCAGAATTACCTTGGTTCCATTGAGATAACTGACGGTTTTTTGTAGCTGGGACAACGCCACATCGTTCTCATGAACGGCGTCCTTGTCCATTGATGTTACCCTCTTCCGATCAAGCATGGCACGGGACTCACTGAGCAGTTCGCCGTATGCGTGCCCGCCTTCACTGTAGGCCACGAGCAATAGTCGGCCCTCTCCCGTCGCTTCTTGTAAATCAGTGAATGGGAGATAATCGCCGCGCGTGACCAGCAGCACCAGATGTGGCGAACCGCGCGGCCCTTCGAGTGTCTCACCGACACAGATCGACCATTTCGGATCAGTGTTTCGATAGGAACTCACGATGCGCACCGCGAGGATCGACGCGGCCCCGGTTTCAAGTTTCGTCCCGCTCCGCTTCCAGTGATCGTTCAACGCCGCGGCCAGTTCCGGCCCCTTGATCTTGTTAAGAATCCAGCGGCCGAGTGTCGGCGCATCTTCAATGAACGGCCGAAGATTCTCGGGACACCGCGCCACTTCGCCGTAATAAGTGTTGAGCGCGGAGAAAAACTCGGAGGTCATCCCAAGGCCGTATCCATTGCACAAATCGCACGGTTTGCCACGCTGTCCTTTCAATCCCTTATTGCTCCCATTAACCGACACCACCTGCTCGCCCGAGCCTTTGCATGATCGGCAGTCATAGTCGCGTTGTGCCGTTTTCTTGCACGCGGCCAGCACCTTCCGAATGCGTTGTAGCTCGGCCTTTTCGCCCCTCAAAAGGCTCGCCCGCGACACTTTTTTCTTTGTCTCGTCACCGCCCAAGTGGCTCGGCACAACGCAAATCGTGACCCAAAAACAACTTATACACAGCGCCTTTCGCATACGCCGCCTCCATTTTTTTTCTCACACCCTTGACACCTAACTAATTCCTAATTACAATGCAGGCGATTCATCATTCGGTGAATGCCGCCCGGCACTCGCCTGCGACTCGGCCAAGGAATCGGGCCTCATGGATGAGGCGTCGCACGGCGAGTTTTTTTCATCAGGAGGCGTAGCAATGTCGCATCGTGCCCTCATTGCGCGGCGACCAGTAACGCGTGAATTATCACAGCCTGCGGTGCAGATCGTCGCTGTACTAAACCAAATGTCTATCGACAACCAGTGGCTTGCCGCCCAGCTCGTCAACCGGTTTTTCGATCTTTGCCCCGATCCCGCTTTACCACATTCCGGCGCGGCAGCCGCCTCGCGGTCTCTGTCGCCTCGGCAAGAGCCATTTCTCCGGCTGCATTCGGCGACAGGGCCTTGTGCCGCTTCAGCAGAGGACGTCCCAGCTTCTTCTCCGCGTCTTCACTGAATACATCCTCAACCCGCACACCCAAATAATCACACAAAATGATCGCATCGACGGCGTTCGGCATTTCCTCACGCCCAACCATTTGAGACACCCGATACGTCGGCCATCCACAGGCGCGAGCGACTGCGGAGAGGTTTCGGTCTGCGAGCAGTAGATTCAGGCGGTTCGTCCAAGTCACGGCAGGTGCGGAGTTTAGGGGTCTTTCGCAATTTGTATAATTTTTTAGCGTTTCCGCTTGACGTTTCGCGTTATCGCAGTAAATTATGCCTAATGACTACGACGGTTCGTATCTCGAAGGTTGCCCATCAGGTCGCGAAAGAACGGTCGAAGTCCTGCGGCATGAAGATCCAGGACTTCGTTGAGCGGGCCATTGAGCGCTTCGTTCCCGTCATCACGACACAAGACTCACCTCCGAGAAGGAACCCAAACAGACGTAAGGCCGGCTGAGAAGAGTCGGCCCCTCGCGAACCTCAACGGGTTGTTGGAGTTCGCAGACGGTTGTCACTGACAGCGTGTCAGGGCCGTCAATGTTCGACCGGGCGAGGCGCTTTGCGGCACTCGCCCTGCTTCAGATGGTCCCCGCGGTCGGCGTGTTTAGCCGTCGCCCGCGGGGATGAATGATTCGGCTCATTTCGGTGGGCCTTGACCAGTAGGGTTGGTCGCCACGGCGACCTCCCGCGAATGACCGACTTCAGCGTGGAACAAAACGGCGACTCGCATCGCCCTC
>CAZNRN010000062.1:0-4424 GCA_964575605.1 uncultured Micavibrio sp.
GTGCAGGCTGAGGAGCCGGGCGAGTTCTTCGCCTACTCGAGCCGCGATCCTCGCTTCGAGGAAACGATGGCCTACTACCACGGCACACGCTCCTTCGCGCGCGCCGAGGAACGCGGGTTCCACCGACTCTTCCCGCGCCCCATCTCCCTCGTCGTGCACGCGACCGCGCTCGACAACTCGTGGTACAGCCGAGTGCAGCGCGGCGTGTTCTTAGGCGACGGCGGCGTCGACGACGCGGAGGACGCAGACGTGATCCTCCACGAGACCGCGCACGCGATTCACGACGCGCTCGTGCCGGGCTTCGGCGGGGGCGACACGCCGGCGATCAGCGAGGGCTTCGCCGACTTCTGGGCCGCCTCGATCACCGACGATCCTTGCTTCGCGGAGTGGGACGCGACCTCGACCGGCGCGTCATGCCTCAGGCGCGTCGACGAGCCGGCGACCTTCCCCGACTGGATCGTGGGACAACCGCATCACGACGGTGAGGTTTGGAGCGGGCTCCTGTGGGACCTTCGTCATCTGCTCGGCGCCGAGATCGCGGAGCGGCTGGCGCTGGCCGCTCTGATCGAGCAAGGCCCAAACGCGAGCTTCCCCGACGCGGGGCGCGCGTTGGTCCGTGCGGCGGAACGGCTCGGACTCGACGTGGCCCTGGTCGAGGCGGCAACCGCGCGACGCGGGCTCGTGCCGCAGCACATCGACACGACCCTCCCTCCGGGCGGCTCGACCGAGGTGGCGCTCCTTCACCCGGCGCGCATCCTCGGGATCGACGCGCGGATGCTCAAGCTCGAAGCCGACGGGACGATCCACTTCATCGCCGAGCCCGCCGGAAGATCGCAGGGCTCGGAAACCGCGATCGATCCGACGACGATCCGCCTCAAGCTCTTCGGTCCGCGACTCGACTCGAGTCTCGCGACCGAGCTTTCGCTTCACCTCGAGCTGCGCTTCGCCAAGGACGAGATCCGGATCGAGGAGCGCTGGCTCCGAGGAGACGAGTGCATCGGGCGACTCGACGGCACTTGGTCCCCGAGCGACGGGAAGGTCTCGTGGTCTTATCTCGAGTCGGCCGGCGCTCCTTGGGAGGCGCAGGTCGCCTTGAGCACGGTGCGAGCGGAGCAGGTCGAGCTGTCGTTCCTCTCTCTCGCCTCGCCGAAGGAGGTCCCGGGCGGCTTCCACGTCGACCTCTCGCCCGAGCTGCCGGAGATCCTCGGCGCGCGCTTCACGCTCGAGTCTTCCTCGAGCGCGCTCTGGCTCAGGCGCGAGGTCGCTCCGATGCGCGAGCGCGGAATGTCACTTCTCCTCGCGGCTTCGCCCAATCCCTTCCGCGAGCGGACGTCGATTCGCCTCAAGCTCGCGAACGCGGAGGACGCGCGGCTCGAGATCTTCGATCCGGGAGGGCGGCGGCTTCGGCGTTTGCATGCGGGCGCATTGCCTGCCGGGGTCACGTGGTGGGAGTGGGACGGCCGCGACGACCACGGCCACGCGCTCGCCTCGGGGGTCTACTTCGTCCGCGCATCAGCGGGGCGCGCTCACGACGAGCTCCGGCTGATCGAGCTTCACTGATTGAGCTTCAGTGGTCGAGCGTCACTGGTCGCGGGTCAGAGCCTCGAGTAGGTCGTTCCCTCGTTCGCTCGCCGGCCCCAGTCGCGCTCCGGCCCGAAGCACCGCGACGAAAGGGATGGCCGCATCCCGCGCGTCGATCACGATCCACGAACCGCGAGGCGCGCCCGCCGCGAGCGACTGGTAGATCCGATCGCACCGGCCGGCGACGCGTGCGCCCGCCGCCAGCATCCGCGCGACGAAGAAGCGTCCGTCCGCCGTCTCGCGCAGCGGAACAGACAAGCTCGCGAGCGAAGGGCGCTGCTCGGCGTCGAGGGCGAGGCGAATCGGAAGCGCCGACTCCGCGCCGAGAGCGAGATCACGCGCGAGCTCGGCTTGCGCCGCCGGCAGGTGGAGCGAGAGGAGCATCACGCGCGGCGCCCTCGTCTCCATCAAGTAGAGCGCCAGGTTGGCGGCGCGTTTGTCGCGAAGGAAAGCCGCCTTCAAACCGCCCAACCCGGAGGAGTCGAGCGCGAGGTTTCGGATCGCGAGGTTCTCCTCCGGAAGCAGGTGCGCGAACTCGACCACCTCTTCCCAGCGCAGACGATCGGCATGATCGAGCCAGGTGCGTGATTCATCCTCGAGGTCACGAAGCGGGTCTTCGACGCCGAGCTTTCCGTGCGCGCGCACGAGCACGCCCCCCTCGCTCGGGCCGAGGTAGAGCGCGCGTTCCTCCTCGCCCGGGCCGCTCAGCACGAGGTCGTCGCGCCCTTCCGCCCGCCGGCGATCGAGCGCTCGGATCTCCTCCGAGGAAAGCTGCTCCGCCGGAAGCACCCATCCATGCCGGCGCACCTGGTCGGCGAAGCGCCGGCCGAGCACGCCATCAGGATCGAGGAAGTCGTCGCGCTCGGTCGAAGGCGCCGACACCACGAGGAGCATCGGCCGCTCCTTCCCCGCGCAGGCGGAGAAGAGCACGAGGCAGAGAATGAATCGGAAGAAGGTCACGGGCGCGGAGTATAGCCGCTCGCCGCGCGGCCGGCCGCCGCTTTCCCAAGCTCGCGAGCGTCACGCCTGCTAGAGTGCGGGCGCGCTACATGAAGATCATCCAGCTCATCACCCGGCTCATCCGGGGCGGCGCACAGAGGGTCGCGCTCGAGACCGCCGCGTTTCTCGCGGCCGAAGGGCACCACTCCGAGCTATGGACCGGACCGGAGAGCGGGCCGGAGGGGAGCCTGCTCGACGAGGCGAGGGCGCGCGGCCTCGTGGTTCGCGTCTTTCCCGAGCTCACGCGTTCGCTTTCGCTGACCGCCGATCCAGCGGCGCTCCTCGCCCTCTCCCGCGCGCTCCGCCAAGCACGCCCGGACTGGGTTCACACTCACAGCAGCAAAGCGGGCATCCTCGGACGTGAAGCGGCGGCGCGCGCGCAGGTCGCCGCGATCGCGCACACGGTCCACGGATTCGGCTTCACGCCGGAGACGCCAGGAGTCCTTCGATCGATCTACGTCGCGCTCGAACGGCGCGAGGCCCGACGCACGCGCGCGCTCGTCTTCGTGGCCGAAGAGGATCGTCGAGAGGCGGAGCGGCTCGGGATCCGCGCCGCCGGCAAGGCCGTCCTGATTCCGCCGGGGATCGATCTCGAGCCGTGGATCGACGACCGCGAGCTGCTCGAGGCAGGCTCCGCGCGGCGTCGCGAGCTCGGCATCTCGGATCGAACGCTTCTGCTCGGGCTGCTCGGACGCTTGGCCCCTCAAAAGAATCCGCTCGCCGCGATCGAGATCCTTCGCGAGGTCGTCGCGCGCGGTCTGGACGCGCGGCTGCTGGTGGTCGGCGATGGCGCACTGAGAGACGAAGCGCGCGCGGCGGCCGAGCGGCACTCGATCGGCGACCGCGTCAATTGGGCGGGCCTCCAGACGGAGCCGCGCTCGTGGCTGGCGGCGATGGACGTGCTGCTTCTTCCTTCACGCTGGGAAGGAACGCCGCTGACGATCATGGAGGCGATGGCGAGCGGCCGCGCGATCGTGGCGAGCGCACTTCCCGGCGTGGCGCAGCTGCTCGAGTCGGGTCGCGAAGGTCGGCTCTATCCACTCGAGCGGCCGGCCGAAGCGGTCGAGGCGATCGTGACCCTGAAAAGCGAAGCGATCGACGCGCGAGTTCGATGCTCCTTCACCGCGATGGGCCAGGCCGCGCGAACGCGCGCGCTCCGCGAGCATGGTCGAGGGACGATGCTCGCGCGCTTGCTCGAGGTCTATCAATCCATGGGCAGCTAGCCCAACAGCGCCTCGACCTTCTCGATCACGGAGCGAAGCGCGACCACGTCCAAGGTGGCGAGGTCGATCCCATCCTCCAGCTCGCGCCGAAGCGCCGGCGCCGTGATCCATCGATGCTGCTCGCCTTCGTCGGTCGCGCTCGGCTCCCCCGCCGCTTCGCAGGCGAAGTAGTGTCCGATGACGAGTTGTTCCGCGGTCGGAGCCTCGACCACCGCGAGCGGCTGAAGCAGCGATGCCCGACCGCCGAATCGATCCACCACCGCGAAGTCGACCTGACCGAGCACGCGCGTGAGCTCGAGCCCCGCCTCCTCGCGCAACTCGCGCGCGAGCGCGTCGAGCGTCGACTCCTCGGCGCGCACGCGGCCGCCCGGGAGCTCCCAGAAGGCGTGGTAACGATCGGCCTTCCGCCGGCGCTGCAGCAGGAGCCGGCCTTCACGACAGACGATCGCCTTCACGAAGGGAAGGGCGCAGCGCTCAGGCACGGCGCCTCCGCATTCCCCCGCGCCCATCCTCAGAAGCTCGGATAGCTCGGGATCGTCTGGTACGCCCAGACGACCTGGATCTGTCGATTGGGCGCGAAGCCGGTGATGTCGGCCACGCGGACCTTGGCGTAGTTGCCCT
>CAZNRN010000063.1:0-4381 GCA_964575605.1 uncultured Micavibrio sp.
GGACCCCGGCGCAACCGATCGTGGGATCTGGCATCCACGTAAATTACGGAATGCGAAAAGCGGAGGAGCTGCACACGTGGCGGTGACCCACAAGAAATACGACGTGGGCGAGAAGATCTACCACCAGGACTACGGTGAGGGAATGGTGGTGGAGGTCAGGCATCGGCCGTTCTTCGACGTGCTCGAGGTCGCGTTCAGTGACGGCGTCCGTCGCCTCAACTCGAACCATCCGAAGGTGGGGGACGTCCCGCCGCGCGTCGCCCTCAGCGAGGCGAAGCCCCTGCGCTCCCCGCGGGCCGCGAAGGTGGCGCGAGCCGGAAACGGAAATGGAACCAGCAAACAACGCGCGGTCGCGACGAATGGGGGGACGCAGGATCACGCCGACGAGTCGGACGGCGAGGGCGTGGCGTCAAGCTTGGTTGAGCTTCCGAGCGACGCGGAGAAGACCCGCTTCCGCTTCGTCGAAGAGAGCTCACTCAAGCTCGAGGTGCCGGAGCTCGAGGAGTTGCTCAAGACCCCGGCCGCGCCCAACGACGGCGGCGACGGGTTCCTCTTCCACGTGCAGGCGGCGCGACTCTCATTGACGCACGGCTTCCGCGATCTCCTCGGCCTCTCGGCGGTGCGCGACATCGACCGCTACGACTTCCAAGTGAACGCGGTGCTGCGTGTGCTGCGCCAAATGCGCGGGCGGGCAATCCTGGCCGACGAGGTCGGCTTGGGCAAGACGATCGAGGCCGGCCTCATCTTGAAGGAGTACGTTCTCCGCGGCCTCGTACGACGCGCGCTCGTGCTGACGCCGGTGTCGCTGATGTCCCAGTGGCGGGAAGAGCTTCAGCACAAGTTTGATCTCCCGTTCGAGGTTCGATCGCGCGGCGAGGGTTGGAGCGCTCACCCGTTCATGATTGCATCGATCGACACCGCGAAGACCGAGCGGCACCGCGATGAAATCGGAAACGCGGGCTTCGACCTGCTGGTGGTGGACGAGGCGCATCGACTGCGGAACCACCTGACGCAAGGCTGGAAGTTCGTCGATGCGCTCAGCCTGAAGTACCTCCTCCTGCTCACGGCGACACCGGTCCAGAACGACTTGCGCGAGCTCTACAACCTCGTGACCTTGCTCAAGCCCGGCGTGCTCGGCACCTATCGCGCCTTCCGCAAGGAATTCATGGTTCGCGGAGACAAGCGACTGCCGAAGAACACGCGCACTCTGGCGCGGATGCTCTCGCGCGTCATGATCCGAACGAGTCGAAGCTCGACCGCGCTGCCGTTCCCGGCGCGCGAGGTGCGGATCCTCCCCTTCGAGATGACGAAGGAGGAGCGCGCGCTCTACGACGGCGTGGCGGAGCTGGTGCGCGATTCGGTCGAAGCGGCCGAGGACAAGGATTTCCCGCGCTGGAATTTCCTGCTCATGGTCCTGCAGAAGGAGATGGGCTCGTCGGCCGTCGCGGCGGTGAAGACGCTCGAGCGGTGCCAGGCCCTCTTCGCTCGCGGCGGGCAATCGCGGCGGCTGAAGCGGCTGCTCGAGTTGGGCCGGGCGGTGCGTGTTCAATCGAAGGCCGAAGGGCTGGTCGAGATTCTGCGCGAGCAGGCGGGTGACAAGGTGATCGTCTTCACGCAGTTTCGCCGCACGCTCGAGTTCCTCGAGGAGAGGCTTCGCGAGGAATCGATTCCCTCCGCGGCCTTCCATGGCAGCCTAAGCCCGACCGCCAAGGACGCGGCGATCGCCGCCTTCCGCGGCGATGTCCCGGTTCTCCTCTCGACCGAAGCCGGTGGCGAAGGACGAAACCTCCAGTTCTGCCGCAACGTGGTGAACTACGACCTCCCTTGGAATCCGATGAAGATCGAGCAGCGCATCGGCCGCGTTCACCGACTGGGGCAGACGCGCGACACGCGCATCTGGAATTTCAGCACGCGCGATACGGTGGAGGACTACGTCCTCGCCATCCTCCATCGGAAGATTCAGATGTTCGAGCTCGTGATCGGCGAGATGGACATGGTGCTTGGCCACTGGAGTGATCGCGAGAGCTTCGAGAACGAGGTCTTCCGCATCTGGACTCGAGTACGCAATCCGGAGGAGCGTCGCGTCGCGTTCGAGGAGTTCGGCGATCAGCTCGCCCTCGCGCGGCAACGTCACGAGCGCGTGAAGGACTTCGACGAGTCGATCTTCTCTCGCCTCGAGATCTCCCCGACGGTCGACGTAGAGGAGGAGTCCGCATGAAGCCGACCCAACTCCGAGGGTTCGTCGGCAGCCTGCTCGCCGCTCGCGGCGGCGTGGTCGAAGAGGTTGGTGCGCATCTACTCAAGGTGAGGGCGCCGGCCAAGCTCGCGCAACGCCTCGGCCCGAGCGAGCTGTCCTTGGCCTTTCATCCCAACGGTCTGAAGGAGGATCCGGCGTCGGAGCTCGCCACGGTCGGCAATCCTGTCTTTGAGCGCATCCTCGAGCTCGCGCTCGAGACCGGACGCACCGGACAGCGGTACATGCTCGCCCCGTCCAAGCGGAGGGCAACCCCTGATCCGGTGAAGCACCTCGGCGAGGAAGCCAGCGGCTTCGCGTCGCCCGAAACGGTCTACACGCCGGTGTACTTCCTGCTCTTCAAGGTGGAGTACTCCCTCGAAGAGATGCCGGATGAGCTGGAGACGATCCCGATCGACGGGCTGACCGGCGAAGCGTGGAAGGAGACGCCGGACTTGATCGAGTTTTGGAGCGCGCTCGCGACGCAGCCGGAAGTCGGGCGAGCGGTGGAGCCGGCGTTCCCGGTGCCGGATCGGATCGCACAGTCGGCGCTGCTCACGCTCGAGCGGCGACTGCGCAAGCGGGTGATGCGCGTGCGCAAGACATCTGACGAGCATCTGGCGCGCGAAACCGAGAGCATCAAGACCTACTACGAGCAGCTCATCCACGAGACTCGGAACGTCGGTCGCCGCTGGAATTCCTCGGCGGACGAGAGGGGCGATCGGATCCGGTTGCTGCAGCTCGATTGGAAGCGGCGCATCGAGGAAGCCCAGCAGTTCTGGCATCCCGAGCACGAGGTGCGCGTCTCCGCCGTCGGGGTTGCCTTTCGACCGCGCCTCAAGTTCACGCGTAAAGCGCGGGGCAAGGCGAAGACCGGCGGCGCCCAGCTCTACTACGACGAGATCGATCAGTCCTTTCTGCCCACGCGCTAACCGGGCGATACGCTCGCGTCCGACGGTCGAAGCATTGACGGGACCTCCATTCGCGGCTACATTGCCCGCTTTGACATGCGGTCGTGATCCACGCCCGCGGCATCGGACCCTGAGGATATTCCAGTGGCGGAGAAGGCGAATACGGGCGGCCAGATTACGCCCGACGAGCAGCTTGAGCTCAAGATGGCGGAGTGGTCGGACTCGGTGCGGAAGAACGCCCGAGTCTTCGGCATCGCCGGTGGTGTGGTTCTCCTTCTCGCGCTCGGTGGCGTGTTTTGGGTGAAGCAGAAGGAGCAGACCGAGGCGAAGGCAGGGGCGGCGCTGCTGGAGGCCGAGGGCGCCTACTTCGGCGGGAATTACGCACAGTCCCTCAGCCAATTTCAGATCGTGGCCGACCGCTACGGCAGCACGCTGAGCGGAGGACAGGCGCAGCTCTTCATCGGCAACTGCCAGCTCGCCATGGGAAACGTCACCGAAGCGGAGTCGGCCTACCGCAAGGCAGAGGCACACGCCGGCAGCGATGATGTCTTCCGTTCCGCCGCGCAGCGCGGGCTCGCCACCACTCTGCTCTCGCAGGGCAAGGCGGCGGAGGCAGGGAAGGCCTTCGCGGACGCGGCCGCACGGGAGCATAACCCGCTCGCGGTTGACGATTGGATCTCGGCCGGACGTGCGTTCGCGGGCGCGGGGGATCGCTCGCAGGCGATCCATGCGTTCCAGCAGGTGCTCGATCTCTTCCCCGACAACGCCCGTGCGATCGAGGCCCGCGTTCGTATGGAGGAGATCAAGGCCGCGTCCTGATCGGCTCGTTCAGCGTCCTCGACCGACGGGGCGACCTCTCTCGAAGTCGCCCGCCGCTGGGCCGCCCGACCTATCGAGCGGCCACCACCAACGTCGGCTTCTTCCATAGATAGTTGCGTGCGGCTGCTTGCGCCTGCGCCGGCGTGACCGAAAGCAGCGCCCTCTCCGCCTCCTCAACCTTCTGGGGCTCCTCGCCGCGTAGCACCGCCAGTCCCGTCGCGTAGGCGAGATTGATGCGCGTGGAGCGACGCATGAGATTCGACCCGCGGAGCTTTCCCACCGTGCGCTTCGTCTCGTCCGCCGAGGGCGCGTTCGAGGCCAGCGAGTCGAGCGCCGCCTCACATCCTTCGATGATGCGCGCGGCGGACGCCGCCTGCGTGCCGGCTCCGGCCTGCCAGACGTAGTTGCCCGCCTCCGT
>CAZNRN010000064.1:0-4373 GCA_964575605.1 uncultured Micavibrio sp.
TTAGTCAAATTGGTGCCATTGCGGGTCAACGAGCCGGTACAGACCCGAGAACGGCTGAGTCTTTCAGGACGCGTCCAGCAGCCGAAATAACCCCAAAAATCTACACACGGCAGGCAATACTCACAAATGCCATGCGGCGCGGCGTATAGATTTCCGCGAGCCCCTATCCAAAGAAGACCGCAGCCACCAGCGATCCCAATCACGAACCTCGTCCGAATCGCGCAGGCCCAAGACGCGCAAATCGATGTCTTGCGACTCACCGTGGGGAAACGCCTGATCCTTGCACGCACGACATGAATTGAGGAGCGTGGTTCGATGGTTGAGCGCCTTTTTCGCCCAAGAGCCTGGCGTTCCGACATTCCACCATCCTCAATGCTGCCCATGTGCGATCTTTGGCGCTCTGAAAAAGGGGAGGGGGAGACCCGCTGGTGAAAGGAGCTGATCAATGGCTCTCACCGCGATACGACCAACCCAAGACCTCATCGATCTCGTCGGCAGCCTCGGAGGCAGCTGGCACGGTCGTACTGCCATGTGCCTTTGCCCCGCCCATGCCGACCGGGAACCAAGCCTGTCGATCAGGCAGGGGGATCGGGGAATCCTGGTGACCTGCTTTGCTGGCTGCAGCCGGGAGGACGTGCTTCGCGAGCTGCGCCGGATACCGATCAGCCGCCGTTTCGCCTACACCGACACGCCGACCACGGTCGCGGGCAATGCGCTACGTCTCTGGGACGAAGCCTTGCCGGTCGAAGGAACCCTGGCCGAGCGCTATCTGAGCGGCCGTATCTTGCTGCCGATCCCTGGCGACCTGCGTTTCCATCCGCGCTGCCCTTATCGACCGCGTCCCTGGACCACCTATCATCCAGCCCTACTCGTGGCCGTGCGGGAAGGTCGGACGCTTACGGCGGTGCAGCGGATCTTCCTCGTTCCGGAAACGGCGCGCTACCGCATGAAGTTGATGCTCGGCAGGCCGCTGCGGGGGGCATGGCAATGCGGCGGGACCCAGGAGGGCAGGCTTGCGCTCGCCGAAGGGTTCGAGACCGCACGCGCATTCACGCTGCTCAATGCGATTCCCTGCTGGGCGAGCCTTGGCGCGCGGCGCCTCAACCAGATCCTGCTACCGGAGCACGTCACCACGCTCGTTCTTGCGCAGGACAATGATGCTGAGGGTCGCCGAGCCGCCGATCTTGCCGAAGACGCCTATGCAAGGGCCGGTCTCGTGATCGAGCGGATGCCGCCGCCGCCCCGCATCAAGGATTGGGCACGCGTACTCGAGCTGAGCACATCCCTCTAACGCGCTCTGAACGAATGCCCGGTTGGCAAGCAGGCTGCCGCTATCTGTCATCGTTTTTCCGGCGCGCGTTTTGCCGGTCATGCGCGCGTCCCCCAGCGACAGTGACCGCGAAACACAGGATCAGCAGCAGGATCGAGACGACGATGATCGCGAAAATGACCATGATTACCTTCTTGCGGAACGCGTGGGAATGCAGGCGTGTGATGGTGTGCTCATCAGGCCGCGCGGCGCCCGCCCGATCGACGTGGCCAGCGCAGCCGGCGTAGGATCCCGACACCAGCACGCGGAGCGCGCGTGTCGGTGTCATCGCTGCTCCGCTCCTCTTTATCGAGAGATTGGGGATCGAACGGTGACGCGAACCGGCCAGGCAAGGCGAACTCCCACAGGACTGCCGTCCGATCGGCATGATCCATCGTTTGGCCCTATCCTTATACGAAACGCTTGCCTGCATCGTTAAGATGCGAGTTTTGATGTTTGAAACATCAATAACCTTGACGCGGCGCGCTGTTCGGCAGGGCGTCTGCCACCCTATGGGTGCAGCCGGCGCGGTCGGGCACCGCGGCGGAGAAGTCAAAGGGAAGGGGGAGCGAAGGATTGATGCTGCCGATGGGGCAGCCAGTCCGGAGACCCCACCATGTCCGATCTCTTCGATACCACCACCGCGGCCGAGCGCCGCGCGGCCACGATTCTCGTCGATCGTCTGCGTTCGACCGAGCCGATCACCCGCGCCGACCTCAACGCCGCGATGGTCGAGGGCTATGGCGGAACGGATGCCGATGGCCTCTGGACCCAGCGCGACAGCTTCGAAATCCTGGAGCACGTTCTCGCGCATTACCTCCAATTCAGGCCCTATCCGCTCGGCTCGCTGAGCGATGTCGCGGCGGCGTGCGACCTGCTCGACCGGTTGCCCACCCAGACCGTGCGCAGCGAGGACCAGATCGAATGGCAGCAATTCTCGACGCCCGTCGATCTCGCCGCGGTCGCGGTCCTGCTCGCCAATGTCCAGACCGGCGATGTCATTCTCGAACCCAGCGCCGGCAACGGTCTCCTCGTAGCACACTGCCGCGACTTCTCCGCGCTCCAGCTCAACGAATATGCGCCCGCCCGCCGCGCGCGGCTCGCCGACGTCTTTCCCGACGCGGTCGTCACCGGACATGACGGCGCCACGATCAACTCGACCCTCGCCGATGCGCCGCGCCCCAACCTCATCCTGATGAACCCGCCCTTTTCCCGCTCGGTAGGACTGGGCGCGGACGCCCACGCCGCGGTGCGCCATCTCCAGGCGGCGCTGCGGCGGCTGCAGATCGGCGGACGGCTGGTCGCGATCATGCCCGACTGGTTCGGGCCCAATGCGCGGATGCGCGATCTCTTCGAGACGACATTGCGCGACGTCAGCGTCCGGACATCCGTGCGTCTCGAGAAATGCTATCTCAAGCATGGCACGTCGATCGCCGTCAGGCTCTTTGTCATCGACAAGATGCCCGGCACAGCCATCCCCGCAACGATCCAGCGCAGCTCCATCCGCGAGCTCATCAGCGCTCTCACCATCCACGAACGCGGGCCCCTTGGCGCACCCTCGGCACCGGCACCAAAGCGGTCGAGCAGTCCTTCGCTGTTCCGAGCGATGAAAAGCGGCCGCGCTCAGCCCCGTCCGTATCATGCTCCCGTGCGCAACAACGTGCTGCCGGTCGACTATATGCCGCTCGACACGCCTGCGCCGCTGCTCGAACAGGTGGGCGTCTATCTTCCCTATCGTCCGAGCCGCATCGCTTTCGATGCCGCCGGCGAGCATCCGACCGCGCTGGTCGAATCCGTCGCGATGGGCTCGATCGCGGCACCTATCCCGGCCTATGTCCCCAATCTTCCCGAACGAACCGTATCGGAGCGCCTGCTCTCAGCCTCGCAGCTTGAGACCGTGGTCTATGCCGGCCACGCCTGGGATCAGTTCCTGCCGGGCAAGTTCAGGCCCGCCAAAGAGGGCGTCGGGCTCGAAGATGCCGAGGACGGCCGCGCCTATCGCAAAGGTTATTTCCTGGGTGATGGCACCGGGGCGGGGAAGGGGCGGCAGGTCGCGGCCTGTATTCTCGACAGCTGGCTCGCCGGACGCCGGCGCAACATCTGGATCTCGAAGAACGAGGCGCTGCTCGAAGACGCGCGCCGCGACTGGACCGCGCTGGGCGGCCTCGCCGCCGACATCCAGCCTCTCGCCAACTGGAAGATCGATCAGGCGATCCCGCTCGAACAGGGCGTGCTCTTCGTCACCTACCCGACGCTCCGCTCGGCGCGTGGCGATCATAGCCGGCTGCAGCAGATCATCGACTGGGCGGGAGAGGACTTCGAGGGCGTGATCGGCTTCGACGAAGCCCATGAGATGGGCGGGGTCGCCGGTGGCGAGGGCGCGCTGGGCAAGAAGGAAGGCTCGCAGCAGGGAATCTGCGGCGTGCTGCTCCAGAACCATCTTCCCGGCGCGCGCGTCCTCTATGCGTCGGCGACGGGGGCGTCCGACGTCAACAATCTCGCCTATGCGGTGCGGCTGGGCCTCTGGGGCCCGGAAACGGCCTTCAGCAATCGCGAGCAGTTCATCTCGGGCATCCGCAAGGGTGGCATTGCGGCGATGGAGCTGGTCGCACGCGACCTCAAGGCGCTCGGACTCTACACGGCGAGGGCGCTCAGCTTCGCCGGCGTCGAATATGAGATTCTGCGCCACGAGCTCAGTTCCGAGCAGATCGCGATCTACGATGCCTATGCCGACGCCTGGGGCATCATTCACCGCAACATGGAACATGCGCTCGAACTGACGGCCGTGGTCGACGGGATCGAAAATGCGACCCTCAACAGCGGGGCCAAGGCGTCGGCGCGATCTCGCTTCGAATCCACCAAGCAGCGCTTCTTCGGCCAGCTTCTCCTCAGCATGAAGCTTCCGACCGTGATCGCTGCGGTGAAGGCGCACCTGGCCGGTGGACAATCGGTCGTTCTCCAGCTGGTGACGACCGCGGAATCGATCCTCGACCGGCGGCTGGGCGAGCTCTCGCCGGATGAGCGCGCGAACTTGGAAATTGATCTGAGTCCTCGGGAGTACATA
>CAZNRN010000065.1:0-4021 GCA_964575605.1 uncultured Micavibrio sp.
GCATCATCCGCCCCGCGCCCTCCTTCGCACGCGCCCTTCGAAGCAACGATAGAGGGGCTGGATGTAATCGCCGTCGAGCGGCAGAAAGACCGGGCTCTCGCCCGAACCTCGCAGGCGGCGCGGCAGCTCTTCCTGCTCGAAGCGACGACGCGCGAGCTCGTGGTCGCGACGGACCGAGGGATCGGAGGTGTCGATCAGTCGCCGTCGTCCGGTCTCCAAGTCTTCCCATTCGACGAGCCCGACGTTCGGCAAGCTCCGCTCGAGCGGATCGACCAGGACGAGCGGAACGACATCATGTCGCTTCGATGCGATGGATAGCGCGGTCTCGAAGCCGCGGTCATGAAAGTCGGAGATGACGAAGAGGAGGCTCTTCCGCTTGAGCACGCGCACCGCCATCTCGAGCGCCGACGCGATCGAGGTGCCGCGTCCTTCGGGTTTGCGGAAGAGCACCTCACGCACCAGACGGAGCCCGTGACGACGGCCCTTCCGTGGAGCGATCCACTTCTCCGGCCCGTCGGTGAAGAGCAGCGCGCCGACCTTGTCGTTGTTGCTCACCGCGGAGAAGGCGAGCACCGCGACGAGCTCCGCCGCGACTTCCGCGCGCGTCTTCTCGCCCGAGCCGAATCGCGTCGACGCGCTCTGATCGACTAAGAAGACGACCGAGAGCTCGCGTTCTTCGTGAAAGATCTTGATGAAGGGATGCTGCATCCGCGCGGTGACGTTGCGGTCGATCAGGCGGACGTCGTCGCCGGGCACGTACTCGCGGACGCCGGAGAACTCGATCCCCTGACCCTTGAAGGCGGAGTGGTACTCGCCGGCGAAGACCTCCTGCACGAGGCGACGGCTCTTGATCTCGACCCGGCGCACGCCGCGGAGGATGCGGAGCGCCTCGGCGTCCTCATCGAGATCGCGCGCCGACTCCGCCTCGTCGATCCAGTAGGGCTCGTCGGCCGAAGGTCGCGCGAAGCGTGTCGCCGCGTCGCGGCTGAGCTTTTGGAAGAAGGACTTCATTGTTGAGCTCTCGTCCGATCCATTGAAGCAGTGGCCATGGGGAGATTAGGGGACCGGGACATGCTCCAGGATCTGCCGCACGATGTCCTCCGACGTGACCTCCTTCGCCTCCGCTTCATAGGTCAGGAGCACGCGATGACGAAGCACGTCGGGCGCGAGCGCCTTCACATCTTCGGGGGTCACGAAGGCGCGTCCCTGCAAGAAGGCGTGGGCCTTGGAGGCGATCCCGAGCGAGAGGCCCGCGCGAGGCGACGCGCCGAAGGCGACCAGATCGCCGATCTTCATGCCGTAGTCGCTCGGCTTCCGCGTCGCCATCACGAGATCGAGGATGTACTCGCGGATCTTCTCGTCGAGATAGACCATGCGCACCGCGTCGCGCGCCTTGGCAATCCGCGCCGGATCGGCCACCTGCCGCACGGTCGGCAGCGCCGTGCCGGTCATGCGCTCGAGGATCGCGCGCTCCTCGTCTTTGGTCGGATAGCCGACCTTGATCTTCAGCATGAAGCGGTCGACCTGTGCTTCGGGCAGCGGGTAGGTCCCCTCCTGCTCGATCGGATTCTGCGTCGCGAGGACGAGGAAGGGCTGCGGCAAGGGATAGGTCGACGGCCCGATCGTGACCTGCCTCTCCTGCATCGCCTCAAGGAGCGCCGACTGCACCTTGGCCGGCGCGCGGTTGATCTCGTCCGCCAGGACCAGGCTCGCGAAGATCGGCCCCTTGCGCGTGTCGAAGTCGGAGGTCTTGGGATTGAAGACGAGGGTGCCGGTGAGGTCGGCCGGGAGAAGATCGGGGGTGAACTGGATGCGGGAGAAGGAGACGTTGAGCGTTTGCGCGAGGGTCTTGACCGCGAGGGTCTTCGCCAGACCCGGCACCCCCTCCAAGAGAAGATGCCCATCGGCGAGGAGCCCGACCAGAAGACGCGTGGTGAGGTTCTTCTGTCCGACGATCACCTTCGAAACTTCGTGCAGCACGTCCTGCGCGAAGCCGGCCTCACTCTCCACCACGGACTGAATCTGCCTGATGTCGGGATGCACTCCGCTTTCCTCCCCCGCCTTGCGCGCCACTGCGGCGCACGTCCCCGCTCATTGAAAGTTCAGTGCCTGCGGCACCGAACAAAGGGCGCCTCGGGCACCGAGCCCAAATCCCCGCAAGGCTGGCCCCTCCCGACCCGCTCGCCGTTGAAAGATGGCGCGGGTCGGGCTCCCCAAACGAGGCAGTTGCCGAAATGAGTCGAGGGACGGGGCGCCCGCGGGTGCGGCGCGACTAACACGAGCGGGAACCCGAGGGTTCCCGCGTTCCGGCCCGGCAGAGTAGCACCCGAGGCGCACGGTTAGAAGATGCTCGTGATCCCTTTCCAGACGCTCTTGGCCGCGCTGGCCACTCCGTCGGCCACCCCCTCGGCCGCGCGGACGACACCCTTGCCCGCCTCTTCGACCGCGTCGCCGACCTTGCCGCGGAAGAGCGAGTCGGCCGCCGCGCCGAAGTGATCGAAGGCGCCCGAGATCCCGGCCCCGACCTGCGTCATGAAGAGGCCGGGCGCCGCGATCCAGTTGCCGAGAAAGCGGACCGGCCCGCGGAAGAGGCCGGGCAGTCCCTTGCCCCAGTCATCGATCTCGCGGCCCAGGGCGGAGAGGGCCCAGCCGGGGCCGGTGAGGGCGAAGCCGAAGGCCGAGCCGACGCCGCCCACCACGCCGTGCGCGAAGTCGGGGAAGTCGCGGGGATCGGTGATGCGGTCGAAGTTGTTCGCGAGATTCCAGTAGTTCTCGGCCAGGTTCACCGAGTGCTCCGCGCCGTCGATGTTCCCCTTCGGAAGCCGGTCGCCCGGCTTGCCGTAGACGATCATGAAGTTGTTGTAGCCATCGCCGGTCCGCCGCCACTTCTGCTCGAAGACCTCGCGCGGCATCAGGTAGTCGCCGTTCCCGCCCTTGACGTACTTGTTCGCGTTCGGATTGTCGTCACCGTTCGGGTCGCGCAGCTTGACGTACTCGCGACCGTTGACCGTCACGACGCCGGTCACGATCACGTAGTGGTCCTTGTAGTTCACGCCGAAGTTCTTGCCCGTGTCGTACGGGTCGTCGATCGAGACCTGCACCGCGCGTCCGAGCGCGAGGTGGTGCTTGATGTCGTCGACCGAGGCGTTGTTGTACATCTCGGCGGTCAAGCCCTTCGAGCGCGCGAACTCGACCAACGCCGTCGGCGCCGCGCCGTAACCGTTGACGCGGCGGATCTGCTCGTCGATCTCGCGCTGTGAGATTGGCTGGCCGGTGAGGTACTGGTAGATCATGGCGAGGCCGGTCGTGCCGCAGGAGTTCTCCTTGCCTTGATCGAGGCGCGGGACCATCGACCAGTTCTCGGTCACGTCCGGATGCGGCGTTCCGATGTCGTAGGTCACGCGAGGCAGGATCGGCGCCGAAGCGCCGCCGCTCATGATGGTCACGGGCGCCGAGGCCGAGTCGCCCCACAGTCCGCCCACGGGATAGGTGCTTCCTTCGATCCGCATCGTTCCACTCCTTCTGTCGCCCGCGTCGGGCTGGGGTTCCTCGTTGCACGGCCTCTTGGCCGGGTTATCGAGGAATGAAGCGAAGGAGTGACGTGCTAGTCGTTGCCGGGAGCGAGCGGAGCGAGTGCGCGCCTTCTGATCAGCCGGGCGGCCAACCCATGGCACGCCCGCCGAGGAGATGGAAGTGGAGATGAAAGACGCTCTGGCCGGCCGGCGCGCCGCAGTTGTTGACCACGCGGTAGCCCGAATCACGCACGCCGAGCTTGGCCGCGATCTCCGGGATACGCGCCCAGATTCGGCCGAGAAGCGCGCCATCCGTGGCGGTGACGTCGTTCGCCCCTGCGAAGTGCTTCCGCGGAATGATCAGCACGTGAACCGGCGCCTGAGGGCTCAAGTCATGGAAGGCAACGAGGTCGTCATCTTGATCGACCATCTTGGCGGGAATCTCCCCCGCCGCGATCTTGCAGAAGATGCAGTCGGCCATCGAGTGTCTCCCTAAGCGTAGAGCGGAA
>CAZNRN010000066.1:0-3743 GCA_964575605.1 uncultured Micavibrio sp.
AGGATCGGTCCAGGCTGCGCAGTTCGTTGGAGCGCAGCCCAGTTTCCACCGCCAGGCGGTAGAGCCAGTAGCGTTCCGGGCCGGACACGTGGAACCGTTCTTTTCCGTGCAGCGCAGCATCCAGGAGTCGCTGTACTTCGCCGATTTCCAGCGTACGCCGAACGTGCCGGCGGTCCGCCCGTGCGTTGAGGCTCTGTAGTGTGGCGATGGGATTCAGCGAAAGCCGGCGCTCACGAATCATCCAATTGAAAAGTCCTTTAATCGCAGCGAGGTAGTGGTTGGAACTCTTAACGCTCAACCCTTTCTTCCTTAGTTCAGCCAGAATCTGCGACACTGCAGCAGGCGTAATGGCAGCCAAGCTGTTGGGGTTGATACCGTTCAAAAGGGCCGTGATGCGGTTGTACGTCTTGTCGATATATACCTTCGATCGGTTCGCGTGCCGAAGAGATTCCTGATAGTCCTCAAGGTGTTTGTTCCACGGCTTAGTGACGGCCGCACGCTCCCGATCGAGAATTCCAATCTCCGCCAGCTTAACCACGATGCGCGTGGGCAGACCTTCCACCCAGCGCGAAAGTTCAAGATCCAGACCTTCACCCGATTCACTCCGGGCCATGAGTTTTTCCACTTGTCGGGCTGCCGCCTGAGCGGCCTTCCGATCGGGAAACGTAGCGACGCGCCG
Organism: uncultured Micavibrio sp.; assembly: GCA_964575605.1. Classification (GTDB taxonomy): domain Bacteria; phylum Pseudomonadota; class Alphaproteobacteria; order Micavibrionales; family UBA2020; genus JAPWJZ01. The sequence goes on from CAZNRN010000066.1 coordinate 680, forward strand.
CAGCTTGCCCTTATGGCGGAACTCCAGATACCAGCGGCTGACCGAACGAGCGACACCGTCGCGGCCACGGTATTCAGGTTTGTAAACGCGCATCGTTTCACTCCTTGGGACGTTTTTTAGACTTGCGAACAGGGGCGAGGCCAAGATTCAGGACTCGGCATAGCCGCTCGGCGGTGCGTAAGTTGACGTCGTTCTGGCCAGCCAAGAAACGATGAATGACGCTGTATGCAACTCCCGACTGGCGGCTGAGCTCAAAACGAGACATCCCACTGGTCTGGAGCGCCCGTCCGATCTGTTCTTGGAAGGTCATAACTGTACAACCTGCACGTCTGTGCATCAGGATATCCTGTTTAGCACACTATGGCAATCCAGGCCCCACCATGGAACCCGCCCGTATACAACACCGGGGGATTGCAGTTGTGCCCGAAGCCGTCACAGTCGTCACGGTCGTCACAGTCGTCACAATCCACTCAAGTTTCCTGCTCTATTGTCCATCTGATTTCAGGCCGCGTCAGGATGCACGGCGGAGCACGATTGCGCATCATTGACGGTTCCCGATGAACCATCCACTTTCGGCTGGACTCCCGCGTCCGGTGACGAGGATGACGACTGTGACGAGGGATCACCGACATCTTCCAAAAGCACCCAGCGCTTGTTTGCGGAACGGGCCGGCCGAGTAAGCCGGATTCCCCGTGCTCGCAGGTTAGGCGCCAGCGCCGTGAGCATGTTGGAAAGGGCATGTGGGCTCCGGGGCCAACCTTGGATTAGCGCGGAACGGTTGTTGTCCATATTGGCATACGGGGCCAGCGCTCGCAGTAACTCGGATGCAGAACCCTCCCAACGGCCTACATTGCTCATTAAGGCCAAGAGCGCGGGACCAATGGGAGACCCGCACAGCGCTGTATCGTGCACGCCCTGTCGATTCCGCGCATACGCCTCCAGAAACTCGCCCGGCTGCCAAGGCAGCGCCGGTTCGGCGGCGACAATCCAACGGACGAAGTCCGCCATGCGCGGGGTCGAGGCGAGGCGCACCTCATTGATCCGGTGTAGTGCGCAGGAAACGGCGTCCACCAGTGCTCCCAGAATCAAGGGGCGATCGTCGTGGAACTCTGCGCGGAGCGTGGCTTCGTCCCGACGCTGACCTTCCGCCACGGGCTTGAGTACGACTTCGATCACTCGATCGAGCAAGTCGGAACGGATGGCGAATTCTTCGATGCCAGTGAGGATCATGGGGCGCCTGGCGTCGAAGACCACTTCGTCTTCATCTTCAAAGAGTTTTCGTGTGGAGAATCCTCCGCCGGTTGAAAGTCTGCACAGGGCATCGCTTAGCCAGCCAGGAAGCACGGAAAGATTGTCCAGCGCGAGGATCCAGGAATTGCGTGCGGCGATTACCAGGTCATGTTCGTTTCGCGGCGGACTACGCAGGAGCGCTTTGTTGGGATCGATCAGTAAGCGTAGGAGACTGGCGGTGGTGCTCTTGGCGCTTCCCTGCTCTCCGCGAAGCTGGAGAATGGGATAAGGACCATGCGGGTGCATAGCACCAAGCAGCCAAGCGACGACCATGATGAAGTCATCGTCACTGGCGACGTTGAGATACTTCCGCAGGGTTTGCAGCGAACCACCGCCACATGAGGCCGGCAAAGGCATCATGGCCGGTGAATGTCGGAACTTGACCGCGGGCCGTTGTATAAGCGCAATCCGCTCTGGAGATATTTCCAGGGCATTACCATCTCGGTCCGCTAGATCAAGATAAATCTTGTCGTCACTGGCTGCGATGCGAATGTGCGTTCCGTATACCTTGCGTTCGCTTTCCGCGATTCCAGTCAGCGTTTGGATGGCGTCGTGAAGCGCGTTTGCGGCCGGGACTTTCGCTTCCGTTTGGAAGTAGGTCCGGCTAAGCCACTTACGAAACTTCCCGGACGCAAGGGGAGTGTTTGTCCAGCCATCACCATGGGGAATCGTTGCCCAGCCCTTCCCATCCAGTTCCTGCCATAATTCGATGCCGGCGCCCAGAGCGAGATTCACCAAATGCGTGGCGGATGAGGGCTTGGGAGGTTCGTCACCAACCGGTGAGGCTGGCGCCATTGTGCAATCCACGTCCCTGGTGTCGACTTGGCGCATGACTTCCACCTCAGCGCGGGCCAGCGCGTCGATGACGACTTGCAAGTCGAGGGGGTGATTTTCGTGAAGTCGGCCATCGGCTAGCAAGCGCTCACCGACCTCCCGGCGGTCGGTGCTGTTTCCGATGCGATAGTTTTCAGTGACTACTACTGCTCCACGGGAGGCCGTCACCATGAGCGTGCGTCGGTCCAGGAGGTGGAATTCGAGATTGAAGGGAATGTTAGTCATGTCTACCCCTTTCGCCGGCGGGCCAAATGTGTCGGAACAACGATTCGGAATTCCGATGAAACTTCGGTACGCGCCGCATCCGCCACATCGGGAATGTTGGGTTTTCTCAGGAGAGCAGTGATTGACGCAACAAGAGATTTAACGGTTTCCAGCCGACGGGAGAACTCCGCGACACGCAAGGCCAGAGTCGGCAGGAGCTCTTTATTCCATTCGGTACTAAAGAGCGCCCACAACTCTGCTTCGTTGATCCCCCAAACCGAGCGATTCCTCGCGTTCAACTCCACCAAGTGCTGCCAGCTGATTTCGGACGTGCCAGTTTGCGCGGCGCAGATGAGGGCATCGAAAAGCTCTCGCCACTCAGGAGATGTGAATGAGGCACTGCTCAGATGGCAACCAGCAGCGGCGTTGTTCGCCACGTAGCAGTGGTGGAGCCCGCAGACGACAAACCGTTTCTCCGCGGCTTGGACGTCGTCCAGAAACGGGCCCACAAAATCGTGAATAGAAATGATAGGGGTTGAAGTACGCGGACTCTTTCGATAGCCTTCCATGATCTAAACTCCTTTGGGGTCCGTGCCGTTCGATTGAACACCTTCGGCACGGGCTCCTCGTTTTTCAGCGGTGAAAGAGTCCCCACTATCGAGCGGGGGTCACCGCGTTATTCGCGTGATGCATTTGTTCCCATTTTTCTCGTGGCGGTGCTCCGGCTGCCAACCAC
>CAZNRN010000067.1:0-2173 GCA_964575605.1 uncultured Micavibrio sp.
GGATCGTGCGAGATCCACACCCAGACCGGTTGCGAGGGCCTCTACCAGGGCGACCTCACCACCTGTTCACCGAATCCCTGCCTGCAGCCGCCGCCGATCGGTGCGTGCTGTATAAACTTCGTCTGCTCGATCACGACCGAGAGCGAGTGTATGGGCCAGTGGTACGGTGCGGATTCGATCTGCGAGCCGCCACCGTGCCCACCGCCTTCGACCGGGGCCTGCTGCCTATCGACCGGCGAATGCTTGATCACGACCGCCAGCGAATGCCTCGGGATGAGCGGCGAGTACCAGGGTGACTCCACGCCGTGTGAACCCGATCTTTGCCCGCCGCCGGTACCGACCCAGAGGGCGACCTGGGGCCGAATCAAGCAGAAGTACCACTAGGAGCGAGTCCCTTGGTCAGCGCGCAGCCGCGGTTGACCGGACGGGGCGCCGACCGGCGGATGATCGATTCGGCGACGCCGAGGTTGATCAGCCACGCGAGCGTCATCAGAAGCTCGTACGGCAGGTACTTCGGGATGCCGAAGGCGAGCGTCCACGGCAGCATCAGGACCGCCTGCGTTCCCGCGCCGAGCCCGAGCGCGTAGGCCCGCATCATCCACGCGCTGTGCTTGGGCACGTCGCGGCGAAGGATGCTCGTGAGTGCCAGGACGAGTGCCGCGAGCATCCCGACGCCGACCAGCAAGCGCACCGTGAAGAGCAACGGCCCCTGCAGGCCCTCGGGGAATTTGTAGAAGACCGTCATCCAAAGGCCGGAGACGGCCACGGCGATGCCGGCGGCGAACACCACGCGACCGGCGACGCGATGCCAACGCGGCCAACGGCGGCGCACCTCAGAGGCGAATTGGAACGCGCCGACCACGCTGAAGAGCATCGCGGCGATGATGTGCGCCACGACCGGTACGGGCGCGGCGATGAAGCGAGCGTCCTCCGGTGTCGGGCTTGCGCCGCTGCTCATGCGGACCAGCCGAACCACGCCGAAGAGCAACGGCACCGCCGAGAGCGCGATCAAGAGCGCCGGTCGCGTCCACCAGCCGCGAGTCGGCAACGCCACGCGAACGCCGACGATCGCAAGGGCCGCCACCATCAGCGCGGCGCCGAGCGCGAAGGTCGCGTGCATGCCGGCCGCGACGAAGACGGCCCCCATCAGCGAGGTCCCGCCGATGAGCCCGAGGTTGCGCGACAGGTTGAGCGTGCTCGAGACGACGCCGCGGCGACCGGGCTCGACGTCGCGCATCACCTCGGTGTTGTTCGCCGCCTGGAAGATCGCGTAGCTGGTGGTGATCGCCACGATCGACGCGACGTACCCGGCCACGCCGAGCGATTGAGGGAGAAGGGCGAGAAGCGCGGCGCCGCCCGCGATGCCGCCGAGCCCGGCGAGCACCATCGGTCGAGCACCGAAGCGATCGGCGAGGCGTCCGGCCGGAGCTCCCATCAAGGCCGCGGCGATCGGCCCGACCGACATCACGGCGCCAACCGCCGCAGCGTCGAGCCCGAGCGCGTGCGAGAGGTAGAAGGGACCGACGACCAACGTCGCCATCATCACCGCCGATACGAGCAGGTTCGCGATGAGGCTCGAGCGCAGCCTCACATCGCGGAGCGGCGCGAACAGCGCGACGACGTGGCCTCGCAGGTCGCTGGCCCGCTCCATCGTCGGTCGAGCGGACGGCAGGTAGCGATGCGCCATCACCGCCGCGGCGAGTCCAAGCGGCAGGTTGATGAGGAAGATGCTGCGCCACCCGAAGGCCTGAACCAGCACACCGCCGAGCGATGGGCCAAGCGCGGTACCGAGCGCGGAGGTCGAACCGAGCAGGCCCATCGCGCGGCCCATCTCCTGCTTCGGCACCGTCTCGCCCACGAACGCGATCGCGAGCGAGAGAGCGATCGCCGCGCCGGCCCCCTGCACCGCACGGGCAACCACCAACAGCGGCAACGAAGGCGCCGCGCTGCCGGCAGCCGACGCCGCGATCAGCAACGCCAGCCCGACGAGCAGGAGGCGACGCCGCCCGATGCGGTCGCCGATGCGCCCCGCGAAGACCATCGTCGCCGTCATCGCGATCAGGTACGCCAGCACCACCCACTGCACCGTCTCGAAGTTGGTGTGGAAGCTCGCGGCCAAGGTGGGCAGCGCGATGTTGGCGATGCTGGAGCCGAGGGAAGGCAGCAGCGTGGC
>CAZNRN010000067.1:2273-3724 GCA_964575605.1 uncultured Micavibrio sp.
AGGTGGGCAGCGCGATGTTGGCGATGCTGGAGCCGAGGGAAGGCAGCAGCGTGGCCAGAGCCAGGGCCGCCAGGGCCAGTCGACTCGTCTGCTTCCGCTGAGTCATCGGAGCGCTCCTTTCCGGGTCGTGGGTTTACGCCTGAAAGAAGGATCGGCTCCGGTCGGCTATGGCGGAAGACGCACTGGATGCACTCCAATCGTGCGTTTGACGCCATGTCTGGTTCGCGGCTATGGTCCGCCCATGTCGATGCCCGACCTCAACCTGCTGATCGCGCTCGATGTCCTGCTACAGGAAGGCAACGTCGCTCGCGCCGCGCGGCGCATGCACTTGAGCGCCTCCGCCATGAGCAGGACCCTGGCGCGTCTGCGCACCGCCACCGGCGACCCGCTCCTGGCCCGCGCCGGTCGAGGGCTGGTACCGACGCCCCGTGCGCTCGAGCTGCGCGATCAGGTGAGCCCGCTCGTGCGTGGAGCTGAGGCGGCGCTACGTCCGGTGCGCGCGATCGACCCGAGCTCGCTCGATCGCGTCTTCACGCTCCGGACGAGCGAAGGATTCGTCGAGACCTTCGGGCCTGAGCTCATCGCCCGCGTCGCCGCGGAAGCGCCGCGCGTCCGCCTTCGCTTCCTGCAGAAGCCGGACAAGGCGAGCACACCGTTGCGCGAGGGAACGGTCGACCTCGAGACCGGCGTGGTGGATCAATCGATCGGTCCCGAGGTGCGCGCCCAGGCGCTCTTCCGCGATCGCCTCGTCGGAGTCGCGCGTGCGGGACATCCGCTGAGCAAGAGCCGAGTGACGATCCCGCGCTACTTCCGTTGCCGGCACATCGACGTCCGGCGCGCCGCGGAGAAGGGCCCCATCGACGAGGCCCTGGAGGCGCTCGGACGCGAGCGCGACATCGTCACCACGGTCGCCGGCTTCGCCACCGCGATCGCCCTCGCCCGCTCGACCGACCTCATCGCGAGCGTGCCGGACAAGCACACGGCGGCGCTGCGCGCGGAGATGCACAGCTTCGCGTTGCCCTTCGCGTCGCCCGAGTTCACCGTGTCGATGCTCTGGCATCCGCGGCTCGACGCCGATCCGGGGCATCGTTGGCTGCGCGGCTGCGTGCGGGGCGTCTGCGCTCGCGGCTAGGCGGTCATTCTCCCGACAACTCTCCGAGCGGCTTGCTGAAGTTGTACGAGTTGATGATCAGGCCCTCGCGGAAGTAGAAGCGATGCGCGCTCCCCCGCTGGACGCCGGAGTCGAGCACGAGCTCACGGCACTCAAGCTCGCGCGCGATCTCGGCGCAGCGATCGAGGAGCGCCTTGCCGACGCCGCGTGAGCGTTGCGCTTCATCGGTCACGAGGTCGTCGACATAAAGGAAGCGGCCGATGAAGGTGTTCTCGAACGCGCGCCAGATCGCGACCCCCGCGACCGCGTCGTGCCGCGCGATGCTTCCGTTCACCGCGAT
>CAZNRN010000068.1:0-3689 GCA_964575605.1 uncultured Micavibrio sp.
AGAGCGCGCGCCTCACATGCGCGAGGTCGGGGGTTCGAGCCCCTCATCGCCCACTCAGTGACATGAGCCCCGCAAATGCGGGGCTTGTTGTTTTTGGGGGCACCGAGAAGACGCGTGATGAGGTGCCCCCGAGCTATCGGCCGCCAGAAACCTCACGAGTTTGACGGGGCGCGAGACTCGCGTAGGTTCAAGCAGGAGCTCCGGACATTCGTGCCCTTGCAAGTCCGCGGCACATACACCAACCTGTCGAGCAAGCCCATGGACGCCCCAATCAGGTGCTCCTACACGACATCGGACTTCGAGAGCTGGCAGGCCGGCAAGAGCCTGAGCCTTACTCCCAAGTTCCAGCGCCGCGGCGTGTGGACCCCGGCCGCTCGGTCGTTTTTCATTGACACCCTGCTTAGGGGGATGCCGGTTCCCCCAGTGTACATTCGCGTGAGGCAGTCGGACAACCACGCGAGAACTATCCGTGAGGTGATCGACGGTCAGCAACGCATTTCGGCGGTGCTTGCATACATAGGAGGAGAGTACCGCCTCTCGCGGACACTCAGGGGGCCTTGGGCAGGCAAATCGGTCGAGGCGCTTACCAAGCAGGAACGCGAGAGGCTCTACTCCTACGCATTCAGCGCCGAAGTATTCCAAGGCATTTCGGATCTCGAGGTCCTCGAGGTTTTCTCGCGCCTCAACACCTATAGCGTCTCGCTGAACGCGCAGGAGCTAAGGAACGGAAGGTATTTCGGTGCATTCAAGCAAGTCGTGTACACCCTGGCACATGAGCACCTTGAGTTCTGGCGGAGACACAAGGCATTCAGCGAGCAGAGCATCGCCCGCATGCTCGAGGTGGAATTCGCGAGCGAGATAGTAATCGCACAACTCGCCGGCATGCAGGACAAGAAAAAGAGCATCGACGACTACTACGAGAAGTACGACGACTCATTTCCGAAGCAAGCTCAGGTTGTCCGCCGCTTCACCGAATGCGCGGACGAAATTGGAGAGACGTTCGATTCGCTGAGCACGACGGGGTTCCACCGGCCGCCCCTTCTCTACACGCTTTTCCTCGTGGTTTACCACAAGAGATTCGGCCTGCCGGGAACGCAGGAGGCAACGAGCAAGAAGGCCCTTTCGAGCAGGGATCGCCATAACCTGCGAAATGCCGTAGACCTTCTCTCCGAGAAACTGGAACTTGCGCGCACCGAACATCTTGTGGAGGCCAACTTTAGTCAGTTTGTCGGGGCCGCGTCTCGACAGACTGACAACCTAAAGCCCCGGCAAATTCGCTTCCGCGTTCTGTATGGGCTTTCGAAGTCATAGCCGTGCCAAGGAAGATGCCTCCACTGGCGACATCCTTCAGTCGCCAGATCGTACTGTCCCAGGAGCTAGCCGATGCGGGGGAGCTGGCCAGAGCTGAAGCACCGGCCCACTCCCTTACTCGTAAGGCACTCCACCCTGGGCGCCTCGAATACCTCTACGAGCTCGCGTTTCTCAAGATGTTTGTGAGCTGGGAGGTGTTTCTCGAGGAGGCATTCCTACGATACCGGTGCGGCTACTCTTCGCACGCGGGGAGGTGCACGCTGGCGACTGGACAGGTTTTCGCATCCACAATTGCCGATGCGACGAGGCTCACTTACGGAAGCGCGCCATTTGTACTTTGGCACAACCCCGACAAGGTGATCAAGCGGTGCAGGGCCTGTTTTGCGGTCTCTCCGATCGACACCGTTCTGTCATCTCACCGCGCCCGCGTCGACGCCTTTGCAGCAGTTCGCCACAGGATCGCGCACGGACAGGCGGACGCCCGCCTGAAATTCGGCAGTGCAACCATGCTCCTGTGTGGCAGGCGATACCCCGGCGCGCGCGCAGGCCGCTTTCTTAGAGATGAGCCACCGGGCGCCCCCCCGAACTCAACGTGGCTCGGCGCCATAGCGCTAGAACTCGAAGGGCTTGCACGACAAATAGCCTAAACTCGGCAATGCGCTCGCTACCCGCAGCGACGCCACAATCAGAGCCGGACGAGACCGGTGGTGAGCAAGTGACGCGAAGAACTCTGCTGTGTCCAACTTTGCCGTTCTGGTCCTACCGCCAATGATACAGTTCGCGCCTGCAGTGTTTGCGCTGACGGTGGACAGCTCAGTTACTGCCCCCTCATTCATCGACGGGTTCCGAACCTGGTCGAACATTTGGGGCAATAGCATCGGTGTTCTCGGATTCGTCCTCACAATTGTAGGATTCTGCGTCACGTTGTGGAACCTCAAGAAGTCGCGAAGAGCCGCCGAAGCAGCACAACAAGCGGCCGACAGGACTGCCGCGGTGCTACAGCATCAGGATTTGATAGCAGATCTTTCTGCATGCATGGCTGGCCTCGACGAAATAAAGAGGCTACACAGAGCTCTCGCTTGGCATAGCCTTGCCGATCGCTATGTCGTTTTACGCCAGCGACTATCGAGGGTTGAAGCAAACGGACCGAACCTGGAGCCGGAGGAAAGGGCCACCATCGCTCGGGCCAGGGCAAAGTTCGCTGAAATCGCCCACCAAGTGGAGAAGGCGATCGCTGAACCAAACGCAGCACCAAACCCTGTCAAACTCAACCAAATCGTTTCCACACAGATCGACGCGCTTGACCTAGTCCTCTTGCGAGCGCAGCGGCAGCTGCGAGATCAACGATGACAGACCTACGCATTTGGAAGCTCCTGGAGAGGCTGTACAGCCTGACCGTGAACGAGTCGCTGGAGTGGGAGCTCGTTCGCCCCGATATCTTCGCTCTAGGAAGAGAACCGGAGGCCGTTCGAGCCCAGCTTGGACGATACGCTGTGGTGGTTCAGCCCACCCCGGATCCTGAGAACCCCCAAGACCCCGACTACCAATTCGAGATCTTCGGGGAAACAGGGTTGAAGATCGAGGGATTCTCAAACATCGATCTGGCTGCGCAGCCTGATCGTCATATCGCTCAAGGCGTGACCGCCTACGGCGCGATGAAGGAGATTTACCGGCTAGCTCGACGTCGTGCAGTGGGCGCGGACAAGGCACTCGACGAGATCCTCGATTTTCTAGACGAGCCGAAGAACGGTCATTAGCCCTAGGAGTCACGCCCTTCAGCGTCCGCCTCATGGGGCCCGGCCCGCGCCGCGTCACCTTCCTTCTTTACCAGCCGTTCCAGTTCACCGGCGGCTTCCCCGTCGGCTACTACGAGCTCGTCGCCGCCGGCGGCGCCGCCCGCCTCCGCATCCACCTCGCCCGCCTCGGCGCTATCCACGCCCTGCACCTGATCTGGACCCACGGCGGCTTCACCCCCACCGACGCCCCGCCCGACGCGCCGGCGCGGTCGCCGTTCGATCTCACGTTCAAGGACGAGGCGAACCAGACGTAGGCTCCATCCTGTGTCAGGCCATGGTCGCACGCACGGTTGCGCCCCGGCCCGCGTCGCCCTGATACCAGCCCCCGCCTCCCTCGGCCCTACCGTGGCGCATGCCGAGTTGCGCCTCCCCCGCCATTGACCTCCGCCAATAGAAGCGCCCCGACGCAAGCGTCGGGGCACTGTGTGGCGTCCAGGATCCCGGCACGCCGACGTCAGCGCGACGGCTCCTCCTGCTGGTGCGCCTCCACGAACCACAGCCACTGGTCCACCCCCCGCGTCACCTCGGTGAGGATGTCCGCACTCGCCTGGTCCTCGAGCTCGTTCATCTCCTCGATCCCCA
>CAZNRN010000069.1:0-3505 GCA_964575605.1 uncultured Micavibrio sp.
CGATCACCTCGGCATCGCGACGGTGCGCGGTCGCGAGGTGAACGAAGCCTTGCTCTCCATGCAGGCCGAGCACGATCGGCCCGAACGCGTGCGCGAGCCCGATGCCGAACGCCCCCGACGGCGCATCGATCGCGTGAAGCTCGACCTCATTGCCCGAGACGACGAGTCGATCGGGATCGAACGCCACTCGCGTTCGCCCATAACTCCCCTCGATCGAGAGGCGCGTCGACGCGAGCGAGAGGAGGCGAAGGCGAAGCAATGCCTCGCGACGGGTGAGGCGAACGCGCGGAGCGATCGGCTCGATTGCCTGTGTGGTGCCGATGACGTCTCCGCGAACGCCGAGCGCAAGCGCTCCCAAGTCGAGCAGCGCGCCGAGCCCGAGTCCTGGACGAGGGCCCGTGTCCCACGCGAACGCATCGAGCCGCGGATCGAGCCTTGCGGGACCGCCCACCGCCTCGAGCTCGAGCGCAGGCTCGGCCCAGGCGAGACTCGGGAGAAGGCACAGCACGCAGAGGCCGCGACGAACCGCGCTCATGGCGCCACCCAACGCGCGGTCGGCAGCACCTCGTGGTCCTCCGAGCCCCACGGCGTGACGACGAGCGTGTCGCCGCCTCCTTCAACCTCCATCCGTTCGCCGTCGCCGAGATAGAAGACGACGAAGCAGCCGCTCGTATCCGCTGCAGGCGAGGGAAAGCGGAAGTCGAAGCCCTGGATCAGGTGATCCCAACCGGTCACCTCGCGCGCGTCGCCCGCGATCACCTCCGAGCTGTCCAGAAGGAGCGCGACGTCGGCCGCCATCAAGCGGCGATCGTCATCGTCGTCGAAGTGAAGCGCGTCGCGACCGAACTGGGGGCTTCGTCGAAGCTCGGCCGCAACCGCGCCGGTCAGGATGGCGCGATAGGTAACCTCGCCGCGCACCTCGAGCGTGCGGCCCTCCTCCGAGTCGACCCACTCGACCGAACGAAGATCGAGGCGCGTCCAACGATCCTCGATCGGCGGCGCGTCGAAACAGCCGCTCGTCGCGAGCACGCTGAAAAGAAGCGCCCCAGTGAAGCAGGCGCTCGTAGTGAATGCCCCGCGCATGAAGCTTTAACGCAGCATGACGACGCGACCCGACCGCTCCTGCAATCCCTGCCGCGCGCTATACAGGTACAACCCCGAGCCGACCGGCCGTCCTCTCTCGTCACGTCCGTCCCAGAGAACCGTGAAGATCGAGGTGCCGGCCGGCTCGGAGGCGAGGTGACGCACTTTGCGCCCCTCGACATCGAAGAGGTTGATCTCGACCGCGCCGGCCGCGGGCACGAGCTCGAGTTGGAAGGCGATCGAGGCGGAGCTCGGGTTGGGCGAAGCGCTCATCACACGAAATCCGCCGCGCGCGACGGCGCCCTGCTCGATCGCGGCGCTGGCGATCGCGCCGCCTGCGTAGCGCGAACGAGCGACCACGCGAAGGCCACGCGTGTCGGCGGAACTGACCCCGGCCGGAAGCTCGAGGCGATGGCTCCCCGCCGCGAGGTTGGCTTGCACGAGCGCCTCTCCAGCACGCTCGAGCGTGACCGAGGCGGCGTCGGTCAGACGAAGATCGATCGCACCGTCGTCCGTCCAGTGCACATCCTCGACCGCGAGGCCGAGCTTCCAGAGCGAGAGGCCGGAGCCGCTCCGCCACTCATCGACCATCAGCGCGCGATCGACCGGCTCGACGCGGCGCTGGCCGCTCCGATGATCACTCACCACTCGAGAGACGAGCGCGACGCCGCGCGGACGCGAGAGGCTCTGGTCCAATCGAGCCACGGGCTCGAGCGAGGGCGATAGACGAACGAGGGCCGAAGCCTGCGGGCAGACCGCGACCACACCACCCCACGGATCGATCTGGAGCGAGCTCACCATGCCGGCGTCGAATCGCCGGTCATCCACCCACTCGAGATGATTGCCGCGATCGGCGAGGCGCACGATGCGTTGGTTGTGCGCGTCGGACACGAGGATCTCTTCACCACGCGCCGCGATCGCCATCGGCCCGGCGAAAAAGCCGCGCCCACTGCCGAGCTCGCCGAGCGCGGAGATGAAGCGCGCCCCGCCTTCCTCGAGCTGATAGGCCGCGACCCGGTTACGCCCCGTCTCCGCGACATAGAGCCGATCGTCGCCCGGCGCGAAGGGAGTGCCGCCGTCCGTGACCGCGAGCGCATAGGGCCGCGCGATGTCGTCGATCGCGTAGAGCGCCTCGAGCGTGATCTCCGCGCCTTCAGTGTGCGCCTGCAGCACGAGCACGCGGTTGTTGCCGCTGTCACAGACGAGCACGCGATCGTTCTCGTCGATCGTGATGCCGCGCGGCTCGCGCAAGGGACCCACGCTCGTCCCCGCACCGTCCCACGCGCTCAAGCCGACGCCGGCTTCGCCCGCCAGAAGGCGCGACCAGCTCGGATCCGACACCACGAGGTACTCGCGTTGCTCGACGTAGGGGAAGCGATCGTAGAGGTCGGTGTGCGCGATGACCGCACCCGCCCACACATCGCCGAAGAGCTGCTTCGACCACGCGGCCTGCGCCGCCTCGGGCCCAAACACGGCGACATCGGGCCAGATCGGCGTCGACTCAAAGGTCGCGCCATGCGCCGGCGTGGCGAAGAGGAAGGAGAGCAGGCACGGGACGACGAATGAGAAGTCACGCTCCACGCTGTGGCGCCTGCGCGGTCTCCGGAATCTTCTTCGATTCGCCATACGTGCTCCTTCCAGGATCGAATCAGAACGGAAGCGACAGCCCCGTCTCGAAGACGTTCGCCGAGAAGTTGTTGCTGTTGAAGTAGCGCTCGTAGCCCAGGTTCATCGCCAAGGGCTCGAGGAAGCGCGGGCCGGAGATCACGCCGCCCAATCCCAGATCGATCCGTCCGCCGAAGAGGTGCGCATCGAACGCGCCGAGTCGATAGTCGCCGGTGCGGTAGCCGCCGATTCCGTCCGGGTCGGGATACTCGTCGAGATAAAAGTCGGCCTTCCCCTGCGTGTAATAGCGATATCGATATTCGACCACCGCGCGCGAGGAGACGTACTGCGCCAGGCGCAACCCCGCGGTGTGCGAGTGAACTCCCCAATCGTCGTCGTACAAGCGATAGAGCAGCTTCACGCTCGACCGATTGTGAAAGTACTGATTGAAGCGAACGAAGAGGTCGCGGCGCTGGCGCTCCCGCGGATGTCGCTCCGGCACGCGTCCACCGCCCGCGTAGACGTTGCGGTAGGGGCTGTGCTGCAGACCATCCACGCGATTGATCTCCGCACCGGCGCGGAGCACCGAGGTCGGCGCCATCACGCGAGTCACGACCGCGTTCCAATGCCAGGTCGAGCGCGTGCCGTTCGCGCCCGGCGTATCGGCATCGCGCAGCGGCTGAATGTCGTCCCAGCCGTAGCTCGAGCCGATCGAGAGATCGAGCGTGCGATCGAAGAACTCGCGATCGATCTGCGCGCGCACCTGCTGGGCGAAGTAATCACGCTCGCTCGAGACGTAGTAGCCGACGCGGTAGTG
>CAZNRN010000070.1:0-3408 GCA_964575605.1 uncultured Micavibrio sp.
CGTTGACCGGCCCGAGCGACAGGTTGTTGATGATCTCGATGCTGGTGCCGACCAGATCGGTCGAGGCGGCGTTGTTCACCAACACCGATCCGTGCCGCAGTTGCAGCGACCGCGCCGAAATCTGGGTGAGCGACGCCAGCGACCCGGCCCCGTTGGCCACGCCCATGCACTCAAGGCTCATCTCGAACTGGAGGATCGAACCGCCGTCCGGCGTCCCGCCGCGCGAGCCCGAGATGGCCAGCCTGCTCACCACGCAACCCACATAGCGGGCCACGCCGACGCCGTACTGATCGTCGATGATGGTGAACGCCGGCAAGACCCCGCTGGTGCGCTTGGTGGCCATCAGGATGATGTCGCGCACGTTGTCGCGATGGATGTGCCCCTTCAGCGTCAGGCTCGCCGTCACCCCGACCGGCACCTGATCGGTGGTGTAGGGAAAGGTGGACGACGCCATGATCTCGCCGACAGCGTTACTGATCGTCGCGACGAAGCCGTCATCCTTGACCGGCACCTCCAGCGTCGGCGTCACGGCCGTGCCGCGCGTGGTCTCCAGTCCGATCTGCACGCGATGTTTCAATCTCTGAGCCATGTGTCACGACCTCCCTGTCGCCTGTGTTCTATGTGGCACTCGCCGCGGCGAGTGATTTAGTTCCCTGTTTCAGTCGCCGTCGTCGGCTTCGGAAAGTCCCGCGCCTTGATCGCCTCAACCGCCGCGCCCACGCGCTTGGTATCGCCCTGGTCAACCAGCTCGAACTCGCCGCCAAGGATGCACTGGGCCGCGACGTCGACGCTCACGTCATACTCACCCCCGGCCTGCACGAAGCAGCCCAGTGAGTGATTCACGCCCGCGCCGCCCTTGACCTTCTTCACCTTCACGCCCGCGCCGTTTTGTGACACCGGTGCCTCCCCAGTGGTCTGTGTCTCATCCATCGCATCACTCCCTTTGTGCCTCAGTGCCTTGGTTCCTTTGTGCCTCATGGTTTTCAATCCGCCATCAGGCTCGCAAAATCAATCGTTCCATTCACCACGATCGCCACCACGCTCTCCCATCCCTCTTCGAAGATGCCGTTCACGTCGAGTTCCGGGTCGATGTCAGCGACGAGGTACTCCTCGACAATCGCCGGCGTCGTCGCGGTCAACGCCGTCGCCGTCCCCGGCACCAGCCCGGCATCCAGAAACGTCACCGACCGGATGATGAGCCACTCGATCGCTTCGAGTGCGCTCACCGGCAGATGATCGACCTTGACCCGCACCACGAAGCGCAGGCTGAATCCCCACGAATGGCTGGAGAATCGCCGGAAGCTCCGCTGGCTCAGTCGCACGTCGATCCGCCGCCCGGCCAGTTCACTGCCCCCATCGGCCGGTCGAATGTCGACGTCGCGATCGTGGAGTTGAATGTCCTCGGCCGCGACGACATCGGTCAGTTCGTCCCATGCCACGATGGTCTGCACGTTCTCGCGAATCAGCGTCAGGGCATTAGCCGCGGGCATGTCTCACCGCCTCCCGGTCCATGCCCGCGTGAACTCGCGAGCGATCTGCCCGAGTGCAAAGGCCCGCGCCGCCGCGCTGAAGAATAAATACGCCTGCCCGCGAATGGTCACCTTTTTCACCAGCGCAAACATCACCTCGCCCGCCGCCCGCACCGCTCGTTTTTGTTTCGACACATCGTCGGTGAATTGCCCGCGCGAGTCGCGCCCCTGAATGCCCGCCCCCTCGAACGATCCGGTCACATCGGTGTCCGCCGCCCGCACCAGGGCAGGCCCGACCCACGAATGCGACCCGATCCGAATCTTCGCGTTCGGCACAAACCGCATCGAGTCCTTGCCCAGATCGCGCGGCCACGCGCCCGAGCGCCGCAGATGCGGCAGCACCGGAATCGCCAGATACTTGTGCCCCTTGGGCCGCACCACTCTGCCGAAGTGCTGAATGCGTGCATAGGGCAAACGCGATCCGATGACCACGCTCATCTCGTCGAGCAGCATCGTGAAGCTCTTGGCCAGCTTCCCCGTCGATGCACCCCACGTGCTCTTGCGCGCCCGCAAGAGCCGCGCAATCTCGCGAATGATGAAGAGCCCCGTGCGCCCCAGCGGCCCGCGCAGCCTCCCGCCCACGGCGATGCACCGCTGCATGGCAGCGCGCACCTCCGCGTCGTTCACCACGACCCACGCCGATAGTAAGTTCGCTCCAGCCACGCATCACTGCCTCATCTGTTCCCTGAGCACTTCAGTGCGCTTCCCTCTGTGCCTTCGTGCCTCAGTGCCTTTGTGCCTTCCTTCTCAAATCCCGCTCATGTCATCCTCATTGAAGATCCGCGTATTCCCGATCGCCTCAGCCGCCGCGCTGCTCGTCGTGGTGGCCCCCGCCGGCGTCGATGCCGCGGGCAGTTCCATCGTGCCCCGTGCGATCGCGGTCAATTCCTTGATCACCGCGTCATAGGCCGCCTTGGAGCTTTCCCGATTCGCCGACACCTTCGGATGGTCGTGCCACCCGTGATAGGTGGCGATCACCACGACGCACCGCTTCAAGTAGGCGGCGACGACGCTGTCGGCGGAGACATCGACGGGCACGGCGAAGCGTTTGGCCAGATAGCCATTGACCTCGGCCTCGGCATCATCGAGCAGCATCTGGCCGACCGTGTCGCTGGCCGTGGTGGCCGAGACGCGATCGGTCATCTGCTCATAGAGTCCGGGCGGCGAAGTCCGCTGCCCGACATGCGTCTTGAATTGTGCCAGCGTCGCGTAGCTCATGCTTCACCCGGTCACTCGCGCGATCAATACCAGCGTGAACTTTCCTCCGGCCGTCGCCGACGAGATCGTGATCTTGGCCGCCCCCATGAGCATCATGGCATTAGTCGAAGTCGGGTTCCCCGTCTCCGCGCCGGTGCTCATGAACACCGCGCCGCTCGACAGCGTGCCCGCCGTAACCGCCGACACCGAGGCGTTGCTGTCATACACCGCCGTCACGGCCACGCCGGCCGTGCCCATCGGATTGGCCGCGACCTCGTTCACATAGACGAGCCGCAACTGCCCGTTGAGATACGGAATCGTGCATTCAAACGCCCCGCCCGCCGTCACCGTCCCATTGATCACCACGCCGTGGTGCCGCCCGGTCCGGCCGTCATCGCCGAAGATCTTGATTGAGTTGATCGTCCCCGTCGTCGCCGTCAGATCGGCCGGGCAGACAATCGCCGCCCGCGCCTCATCCCCCGGCGTCGGCTGCCACGCAGCCCACCACACCGGCGCAAACCCCACGGCCATCACCAGCCCGACCACCATCCATCGCATTCGCGTCTTCATCATTCACTCCCTTTGTGCCTCAGTGCCTTCGTGCCTTGGTGCCTCAGCCCGCCTCAGCGCCCCGTCCGAATCCGCTCCCGCAACGTGTCAATCTCCCGGCACGCATCAATGA
>CAZNRN010000071.1:0-3390 GCA_964575605.1 uncultured Micavibrio sp.
CCGAGAAGCGCGAGGATGTGGTCCATCCCCACGTCGAGGGCGATCACCTGTGCACGGGCGAGGCCACTGACTCCATCGCGCTGGCCCTGAAGCAAGGACGGATCCTCGACTTCTTCCAACTCGTGGACGGCATCCTGCACACCTACAACGAAGACTCCCCCTATGTCCGGCTCGACCAATGGGATGGGGGATCTTCCATCGATTGCTGGGACTGCGGCTATGAGGTGGATGATGGAGATTCCTTTTATTGCGAGCAATGTTCACGGGAGTTCTGCGACTCCTGCATGTCCTGCTGCTCATCTTGTTCCAACAGCCGCTGCCGGACCTGCCTGGTCGAGTGCCCCTGCTGCGAAGAGTCCTGCTGTCGATCCTGCATGAAGCCCTGTCCGGCGTGCGGAGAGGCGACCTGCGTTCCCTGTCTAACCACCAACAACCCCGATGGCCGGTGCCCTGAGTGCCGGTCATCCGATGAAGGAGATTCGAATGAAAACACCCCATCAGAAGTCCCTGCCAACGCCGGGGCCACTGAAGCCTGCGCAACCATCGCTGCCGGATGAGCGGCCTGTCCCCACCCTGTGGTTCACACCCGCTGCCTGGATCAAGCTGAACTGGCTTGCCCATGCCGGTGACACCGAGATCGGTGGATTCGGGCTGACCGAAGACCCGCATGAACTCTGTGTTAGTGAGTTCCACCTGGTGAATCAGCAATGCTCGGCCGTCACGGTTGCGTTCGATGATGAATCGGTCGCCGATTACTTCGAGCGCATGGTGGATGGCGGCTACAAGCCCGAGCAGTTCGCCCGCGTTTGGTTACATACCCATCCCGGTGATTCACCCTTCCCCAGCGGGACCGATGAGCGCACCTTCAAGCGGGTCTTCGGTTCCTGCGACTGGGCCATCATGTTCATCCTCGCCAGAGGCGGCGCCACCTATGCGCGGCTTCGATTTGCCGCCGGACCCGGTGGGCAGGTGATGATCCCCGTGGGCGTGCGCTGGGAAGAGCCGTTGCAGGAGATCGATGAGCAGGCCTGGGCCATGGAGTACGAGTCGAATGTCCGGGCGTTGATTGAACATCCGCCGGAGATGTGGCCGGAGTGGTGGGATGATCCCACCGTTCCCGCGCTGACCGAGGCGGATCAGGAGGATGCCAGACAAATCGCGGAGGTGCTGCATGGCGTCTTCGACTGACCGGTACATCCGGCAATCGGCGATCCTGCCAACCGAGAAACTTGCAGACTGTCCGGCCACCATCATCGGTGTCGGTGCCATCGGTCGGCAGGTGGCGTTGCAGTTGGCGGTCATGGGCGTGAGTCCACTGACGCTCATCGATCACGACGTCGTGGAGACCGCCAATCTCGGCGCCCAGGGCTATCTCGACGACGACCTGGGAAGACCCAAGTTTGAGGCCACGGCCGATCTGATCAATCAGCTCAACCGGGATGTCGCGGTGCATTCCATTCACCGCCAGTTCACACGGAGCGAGGATCGCCGTGGGCAGGCTCCGCTCCGCCCGCCCACGGCGTGTGTCCGGAACAGTCTCGAACTAACATAGAGACTGGACTAAACCACGAGGGAAGGTCACAGCTGGCGTTCACTTTGATCGATTATTGCATTTCTTGTGACGGGCTTAATGTCACAACGAGTTTCGTTGTGGTTGGCACAAGTATTGCCCAGGGCATCTTTTCGATCCTGTACTTTCTGATGTCGGAACGCATAAGAGACACATTTGTCATCGATTAAGGAAAAGAGGCTCGCGATGGAACTTTTTCACACATGGTGCCACTTATGACTCGCGATGTAAAGGCCGGGTAGCACTTCACCAAGAGTGCTTCTCAATATGAAAAAGACGTTGTTCATTCTTTAGCGCGGACGGTAGACGTGTAGGTGATCGACCATTGCATCCATCGAACGCAGGGCAAGTCCTTCGCCCAGTAGCGGTTCGCACACCGCCCGAACCAGGCCGGACCCATTACGATTCCGCCTAAATTAATCGCTGTTTCGTGTTATTATAATTTGATAGGGATAGCCATTGCGAATCACGTTCAGACTCAGGCAGGCTCCCGCGTTCAAATTTTAGACCAAGTTTAATTTTCAGGAATGGAGAGGCAGTGCCCGTGCGCGCCGCCTTCGTGGTGCCGTCCCCATGGACTGATGGCCGTCGTCTTTTGTATGGCCTATTGAAGGAAGCACCATTGCCCCCACGCACCCGGCACCTCGAATCCGCCACAGCACGGGCCACCAAGCCAGGGAAACATTGTCCACCAGTGCGAGGTTTAGCGTCTGCTGAGCCTGTGTAGCTTCCATCGAATGCGAATTCAGGCCGAACACCAGCCATCTACGTATTCCCCTTGATCACCTCTCCATTGAGTTGATCAAGCCCTCGTCATTGTCATAGCTCGCTCCCGCGATGTGCGGGGGCGTCGTTCCGTTTCACCGGACCGCCGCCTCCGCCCGGGCACCCCTGCGCGCGGAGTTCTCGGTGGTCCCCTTTCTCAAGGAGATCGCCATGATCCAGACCACCCGTCCCGTTCACCCCTTTGAGGCAATTCTGCCGCAACTGACCGTCTTGCTGTACCGCCGCAGCCCCCGACGCGATCCCGACCATCGCGAGGAGTGGGTCGCCGAGGCCATGGCCCTTGCCTTCCAGATCTGGTGTTCGGCCCAGCGCCGCAATCGCGCATTCACCACGTACTCACTGGCCCGGTATGCCTGCTTCATGGTCAAGTCAGGCCGGAGGCTGGCTGGAAGTTATTGCGCCGACGCCTGTTCAGCCACCAGAACGAAGACCACCTCGTTGGATCAACCCACGCGCATCCTCGATGAAGATCGAGAGCGCGTGGCACTACTGTCTCAGGTGCTGGCCGATACCCGGGAGGATTCACCCTTCGAGCATGCCCGTCGCAACCTCGACTATCCGGCCATCTTGGATATGGAGCATGTCGGCCTCAAGGCCCGCCGCGTGTTCGGCTTTTTGGCCGAGACTCATGGTGCCGGCAGCCAGAAGGAACTGGCCCGTGCATTGAAGTTATCACCGGGCCGCATCAGCCAGATCAAGCGGAACCTATCCGAGTGCCTATGGCGGCACGGCTATGAGCCACCAGCCTGCATCCGGAAATCGGCGGCGCCGATGAGCAAACCGAGTGCAACTGCAAAGTATCGCCTGCGTCGGGGGACTCCACGCAACAAAAATGGCCACGTCAAGACGCCAGGAGGCAGTCATCCGCTGCCTGCCTGAATTGCGTCTGCTCACTGGCCTGGGCAGGAAGGATAAGAGAACTCATCGCCCGGCAGGATGGTTTCACCGACCTCTGCCGGGCGATGTCATTTCAGATTCGCAACACCATTCACGAAAGGACTTCATGATGCCGAACCGCGGGGGTGTTCCCGCCG
>CAZNRN010000072.1:0-3316 GCA_964575605.1 uncultured Micavibrio sp.
TCAGCTTGAGCGCGGCGCTGAGGTTGAACCCGGCGCCGCCCGGATCGAGCTGCTCCAAGAACCAGAGCCGCTCCTGCTGGAACGAAAGCGGAAGACGCGCCGATGCCCGCGACGCACGGGGAATCGGCTCGAGGCGCCGCGTGTCGCCACCGCCGAGGAGGCTCTCGACGCGCGCCGCCAACGCGCGCACGGTCGGTCCGTCGAAGATCGCGCGCAGCGGCAGATCGACGCCGGTCGTGCGCCTCACCCGCGCGAGGACCCGGGTCGCGAGCAGGCTGTGCCCGCCGAGCTCGAAGAAGTGCGCGTCGCGGGAGAGCGCGCGCAAGCCGAGAACCTCCTCGTAGGCCGCCGCGACCATCGACTCGAGCGGCGAGAGCTCGGCCGAGGATTGACCCTGCTCGATCGCGGGCATGGGCAGCGCGCGTCGATCGATCTTCCCGCTCGGGGTGAGCGGCAGAGCATCGAGCTCGATGAAGCGCGACGGAATGAGCGCGTCCGGAAGGCGCCGCGCGAGGTCGTGTCGAAGCGTTCCGATCGCGCCGCGCATCGTCGCGTCGGGAACGATGTAGGCGATGAGCTCAACGCCTCGCCCTTGCACGTTGCGCGCGTCAACCACCGCGGCGCGCACGCCGTCGAGCGCCGTCAGCGCCGCCTCGACCTCAGCCGGTTCGACGCGATGCCCGCGCACCTTGACCTGCGCGTCGCGCCGTCCGAGGAACTCGAGCCGGCCGTCCATACGATGGCGCGCGAGATCCCCGGTCAGGTAGACGCGCTCTCCGGGCGCCGTCGGATGCGGCACGAAGCGTTCCGCCGTCAGGTCGGGTCGATCGAGGTAGCCGCGCGCAAGCAGGCGGCCGCCGATCGCGATCTCTCCGACCGAGCCGATCGGTGCGGCTCGGAGATCCGGATCGAGGAGGAGGAGCGCACCGTTCGCGATCACGCGGCCGATCGAGGGGAGCTCGGGCCATGCGGAAGGATCGCCCTCGAGTCGATCCGCGGTCGCCACGTGGGTTTCGGTCGGGCCGTATTGGTTGTCGAGGGTCGCGCCGGGCAGGCGTCGGAAGAACGCGCGAATCGCGGGGCTCACGCGCAGCTGCTCGCCGGCGGTGATCACCTCGCGCAGCGCGAGGTCTGGCATGCCGTCGCTCTCACGCTCGTGCGCCGCGTCCGCCAACGCGTCGAGCGCGACGAAGGGGAGGAAGAGCCGTTCGATCCGCTCACGCTCGAGGGCGCGAAGGAGGAGCCGCGAGTCGCGCCGCGTGTCGTCGTCGATCACGACCAGGCAGCCGCCTTCGGCCCAGGTGGCGAAGATCTCCTGGAAGGAGACGTCGAAGGAGAGCGAGGCGTACTGCAGCGTGCGTCGACCGGGCCGGGCATCGCCTCGCTCGCGCTGCCAGGCGATGAGGTTCGAGAGCGCCCCCTCGCGCATCGCGATCCCCTTCGGTCGCCCGGTCGAACCCGAGGTGTGGATCACGTAGACCAGCTCTTCCGGGTGCGAAGGGAGTGCGAGTCGCCGCGAGGGTTGTTGCTCGAGCGCGGCGCGTTCGCGATCGAGGTTGCGGCGCGGCGCGTCTGCGGGGAGCCGTCCTTCGCACGCGTCATCGGTCAAGACGAGGTCGACGCGCGCGTCGGACAGCATGAGCGCGAGCCGCGACTCAGGGTACGCGGGATCGAGCGGCAGGTAGGTCGCGCCCGCTTTCCGCACGGCGAGGAGGGCGACGATCGGATCGATCCCGCGTGCGAGGCAGAGGCCGACCCGCAGGCCACGTCGCACGCCGTTCGCGCGAAGAAAGGCCGCGAGACGGTTGGCGCAGAGGTCGAGCTCGGCGTAGGAGATCACGCGCTCGCCGTGGCGAAGCGCAATCGCGTCGGGCGTGCGATCGCATGCCGCCTCGAACATCGCCGCGAGCCCCGGTTCGATCGCGAGCGCTCGCGGGTTCTCGCTCCACGACGCGAGGAGCGCGCGCTCGGCCTCGTCGTTCAGCTCGATCGCGCCGATGGTCGTGTCGGGATCGCGGGCGACGGCGCGAAGCACACGCTCGAAGCGCGCCGCGAGGCGCTCCATCGTCGAGCGCGTGAAGAGGTCGGTGCTCCAGTGCAGTCGGCCGAAGATGCCGCCGTCGTGCTCGAAGAGCGAGAGCTCGAGGTCGAACTGCGCCGTGCCCGGCTCGAGATCGAAGGGCTGAAGCGTCAGGCCGGGCAGCTCGAGCGTGCCGAGCGGCATGTTGTGGAGCGCGAAGAGGACCTGAAAGATCGGGTTCCGCGCGGTGTCGCGCTCGGGCGCGAGCTCGCTCACGACCCGCTCGAACGGCACATCTTGATGCGCGTAGGCGCCGAGCGCCGCGTCCTTCGCCTGTGCGAGCAGGCTTCGATAGCTCGCGCCGCGCAGCGACCGCAGGCGAATCGCGAGGGTGTTGACGAAGAAGCCGACCAGCCCCTCGGTCTCCTCGCGCGTGCGTCCGGCCACCGGTGTGCCGACCGCGAGATCGTCCTGCCCCGACCACCGCGCGAGCAACGCGCCGAAGGAGGCGAGGAGCGCCATGTGCAGCGTCGCGCCCTCCGCGCGCGCGAGAGCACGAGCGCGGTCGATCAGCGCGGCATCGAGCGAGAGCTCGATCGCGGCGCCGCGCCCGCTCGGATGCGCCGGGCGCGTGTGGTCGAGCGGAAGCTCGAGCGGCGGGACCTCCGCCAGCGTCTCCTTCCAGTAACGGACCTGGCGATCGAGCTCGCCTTCGAGCAGCCACGCGCGTTGCCACGCCGCCCAATCGGAATAGCGCAGCGGGAGATCGGGCAGGGGGTTCGGCTCGCCCGCGCGAAAGGAGGCGTAGAGCGCCGAGAGCTCGCGCACCAGCACGCCCATCGACCAACCGTCGGCCGCGATGTGGTGCGCGACCAGGGAGAGCAGATGATCCCGCGCGTCGAGCCTCAAGAGGCGAGCACGCAGGAGCCGCCCACTCGAGAGGTCGAAGCTCTGGAGCGCCTCCGCCTCGACGCGGCGCCGCCCTTTTGCTTCACGCGCTTCCGGCGTGTCGCCTTCGACCTCTTCCACCGCGAGCGAGAAGGACGAGAGCGGATGCACCTCCGTTCGCGCCTCGCCCGCATCCTCGAGGAAGCGCGTCCGCAAGGTGTCGTGACGGCGAAGGATCTCTTCCAGCGCGCGCGTCAGCGCCCCGTGATCGAGCTCGCCCTCCAGGCGCAGCACGTTCGGGATGTTGTAGGCGGCGCCGTTCGGTTCGAGGCGATCGAGGAACCAGAGGCGCTGTTGCGCGAGCGAGGGGGGCGCGCTCTCGTCGATCGGACGGCGCGGGATCTCGCC
>CAZNRN010000073.1:0-3208 GCA_964575605.1 uncultured Micavibrio sp.
CTCCGGCGTTTAATTCCTTGAGCCTTCGAATGGCGTTCGAACCGGCCGCGATCTTCACCTGTTCGATGGCCGGCTCGGCATCGGCCCGCACCACGCGCAACGTGTCGGGCTGGGGCGGCGCGGGCAGGCGCTCATCGGCGATCTGCTCAGCGCGGGCGGCGATGGCCCGCAGTTCGGCGACCGTCTCGGTGGTCGATTGCAGGACGGCGAGCTGATCCTCGCTGACGCGCTTCAGGCGGCGCTTGGCGCCCTTGCGGAAGTTCTCAGCGGCGCGGACTTCATCGCGGGTCTGGCCGAGGTTGTTGTCGGCGTAGGCCTTGCAGATCGGCACGCCATTCTGATTGCAGAGGGTGATGAAGCTGGCGCTCTCGGGATCTTCCAGGAACCAGACGCGCTGACCCTGAAGATCGAAGACGGACTCATCCCACTTGCCATAGCGAATCGATCGGTGGCGCACGCCGTCGCGGCCGACCTTGACGCCCTGATCGCCGCCGTGCATCCGGCAGCAGATCACGTTGAGGGTCTCGGCGGGAACGACACGCGGCGATGCGGTGTAATGCTGGCGCAGGGACTGACGCGGGCAGAGGTTGAAGGTGCCGTCGCCGGTGACGCGCTCTTCGTGCAGGGCGCTGAAGAATTCGGCGAGCTGCTCGCGGGCCTCCTCCATGGTGGGCACGGCCTCGACATCGGCCTCCAACTCTTTGTAGAGGTTGTAAGGACGCTCGCCGGGCGAACCACCGCAGAAGGTGGGCATGAAGCGATCGAGGCGATCCTTCACGCGGTCGAAATGCGATTCGATCATCTTGGCCCACGGCGTGCGCACCTTGGCGAAGTGGCGCTCGATGCCGAGGCGCTCGAAGGCGCTGGAGACGCGGCCGGCGTCGAACTCATCCCACTTGCGGGCGCGCTTGGAGCGGCCGGCCACGCTGCGGTAATCCTCGCCGTTGTCGACGATGATCTCGTCGGGCAGGGTTCCGGTGGTGACGACGGCCAGCTTGAAGGCCGAGAGGATGGTGTCGGAGTTGGCCGATTCGCCCAGCACCCACCCGGCGAAAAACCGCGAGCGGATGTCGAGCCATGCCGTGAGCTTGGGGCGGGTGAGCCGCCACCCGGCGCTGCAGGGCACGCGGACGACGAAGTCCATGGTGCGCTCATCGCCGCAGAGAACGCTGCCGGCGGCGACATCTTCGAGGCAGCGGGTGATCTTGGGCAGGAAAGTGGCCTCGGTCTTGTGCGGGCCGATGGCCAGTTCGTTTCGGAGCATCGGATGCACCAGGCGGAGATAACGCAGGCGCACCGTGTTGTAACTCGGCCATGCCCACTGGGGATCATCCTGATGGCGCTCGGCGGCCAGGGCGCCGGTGATCTTCCAGCAATCGCGCAGGCGCGGCGAGCCGGGCTCGCGCATTCGGAAGATAAAATCGGCCCATGCACAATCGCCGATGCTGGCGCTATCACGCTCGGCGACGCTGTATTGCGGGACGAGACCGGCGAGGCCTTCGTCGGCGTAGCATCGCTTCCATTCATAAAAGGTGGTGATCGAGAGCTTCTTGATCGGGGCATCGGCGGCGACGCGGCGATCGTGTTGCAGGACGCCGAGGTAGAGACGCACGCACTCGCGCGGATCATCCTTGGCGCGGGCGAGACGGAAGGCGTCGAAATCCAGCACGATGTTGCGGCGGAGTTCGGCGAGTTCGATGTAGCGGGTGGGCGTTCCATTGGCGCGGAGGTTGGCGATGGCGATGAGGTCGCGCTGCTTGGCATCGACGCGGTCGCGGAGGCGGGGGTCGGCGGCGGGGCTGATGAACCACTGGCCGGTGATCTTTTTCGCCAGGCTGCGCGGGGCAAGATCGTTTCGGCAGCGGCGGGCGAGGTTCTCGGCGTTGCAACCAAGGCGCTGGGCGGCGAGCTGGAGGGGAATCCAGTCGGCGTGCTGCGCGTCGTGTTGGTGCAGGGCGAGCGTCATTTGGAGGCGGGCCTCCGGGGCTTCGCGGGTGCCAACGATTTAATGGTTCGCGTCACTCGCAGCACGTAGGCCGTTCTTCTGCTGATCGCTTTGCCGCGATTGTGAAAATTGGCGAAGTACGCAGTGAGGTCGGTCGCCTCCGGCGCGGTGAGCGACTTCTTACACTTCTCGACGACGTGATTCAGTTCATTGATCAGCACGCGCATGGAGCAATGAGCGCAGTCGCGCATGGTGTATTCTCGATCGTGCCGTTTGCACGCGGCGCCCATCTCGAAGCGCTTCCATGTTGCAACATGGAATTGGGCAAGGCCCAGGGCCTTCCATTCGCCGGTCTTCTTGTCGTGATCTCCGCGTGCATCGGGTCTGCCGGTGGATTCGTGCCAGCAGATGGCGGCGAGGAGTTCGGGGGTGACGGCCTCGTGGTGCGGCATCTGCGAGAGAGTGGTGGTCGCGAGGGTGAGGAGTTGTTGCAAGGTCATGCGGGCACCTCCGGTGCGGGGGTATTGGCCGCCGCAATGCCGAACAAGAGTTGATCGGCCGTGACGCCGAGCACTTCGCCGATACGGCTCAACTGCATCATCGTGGCTGCGCGGAGATCCAATTCGATTTCGCGGAAGGCTCGCTCGCCGATGTCGGTCTTGCTACAGATGGTGAAGTACGAGATTCCGCGCGCGGCCCTGAGCCAGAGGATTCGCTGTCCGACTGACTTGCCCTTGAAGAGACGATCGATGTCGAGCTCGGTTCCGCAGTAGACGCAATTCATCATGCGGCCACCTCCTTTCGGCCGGCGGCTTGGAGGTTCCACTTCTTGATCTTCATGGCGAGGGTGCGGACGCCGATGCCGAGGCATTGGGCGGTTCGCTCGCGGTGGCCGTCGAAGTGGATGAGGGCGCGGGTGATGAGTTCGCGCTCGGCGTCTTCGAGGATGAAGCCGGGGCGCGTGGGGACATCGTCGCGGAAGTAGTCGGTGAGGAGGTTCATTCGTCGTCCTCCGCGGCATCACAACTGACATCGCAACTGGCGGCGTTGAACCGGGCGGTCATGTCATCAATCAGATCTCCGAGGAGTTCGAGATAGTCGGCGGTGGAACAATCACGGCTCGTGTTGGCGAGGGCCTCGGTGATGATGCTCTTGGCTTTGTCGGCGGTCATGCCATCACCTCCGCGAAGCGGGCACCGGGGATTCGTTTCATGGCGGCTGCGAAGGACTTTCCGGTCTTGGCCTGCCGGATGGAGACGATGT
>CAZNRN010000074.1:0-2817 GCA_964575605.1 uncultured Micavibrio sp.
CAGGCAACTTCTCGCCAGAGACGACAGGGCCGCTGTCGGCATTCGACGGAACGAATGCAAACGGCACATGGGTGCTCAATGTCAGCGATAATGCAGGCATTGACACAGGCTCGATGCGACGCTTCTCGCTGATCTTCAACTCACAGGGAGCATGCGGTTCACCAAGTGCGACATCTACTGGAACGCCGGCTACAGCCACAGCTACCGCGACTGCGACAGCAACACCGGCTTGCAGTCCTGCAGCTTGGTCCGCTGGACCGGTTCAGGCTCCGGGTCGATATGCGATCCAGGGCGTGCTCGGTAGTGACAACAAACTGTACATAGCAGGTGGCCAGTCGGCTGACACGACGCCTGTTCTTTCCAACCAGCTCTCGCGATTCGATCCGGCAACGAACACCTGGACCGACCTTGCTTCGTTACCGGTTGCGCTTGGTCAGGGGACTGCGGCTGGGGCTAATGGCAAGATCTATGTTGCCGGTGGCTTCATAGGTGGAAGCAGCGTGACGAACGCCCTGCGCATCTATGATATTGCTACAAATACATGGAGCAGCGGTGCAAATATGCCTGCCTCGATCGAAGCAGCTGCGGGAGCGATCGTCAATGGCAAGTTTTATGTCATGGGCGGTGACGACTTCAATAACGGAGTCAACACCACCTTTATCTACGATATTGCTACCAATACCTGGACTACAGGTGCAGCGGTTCCTGACGCCCGTACCAACACTTACGGTACGGCAGTTAATGGATTGATCTACGTTTACGGCGGCGTGAACATTGTCGGAACGACTTTCGTAACGACCGACACGCTGTTGCGTTACGATCCGGTGGCGAACACTTGGACAAACCTCGGTTCTGCCGGAACGGTCGGTGCTCGTGGCAACTACGGAGCGGTGTCAGCTTTCGGTTCAGGTCAACTGCTGATCACTGACGGAGCGAACGCGAGCGGAGCCTCAACCACGGCAACGCACTTCTTTAATATCGCTACCGGTACATTCAGCGCCGGCCCGGCGATGATTGGCAGCCGAGCAGGTCATGCACAGGCGCTGCTGCCTGATGGACGCGTGATAGTCGTTGATGGTTTTAACACGGCAAGCACGGCAACGAGCAACGTCGAATTACTCAGCCCGGGCGGCTGCCCAAGTGGTACGCCTACGGCAACGTCGACGGGAACACCTGTGTTTACAGCTACATCAACTGCGACGGCAACGTCTACGAACACGGCAACACCGGCGGCATCACCGTCGGGAACGCCAAGCTGCGGAGTGACGGCAAGCTACACAGGCCCGGCAGTAGCGATACCTGATAACGCTGCAGCGGGAATCACGATCAATGTACCGGTCAGCGGAGTGGGAACTATATCAGATCTCAACTTCAGCTTTGACGGTGTGCAAAGTGCTGATCCTGCATCTACGACACCAGGCATAAGCCACTCGTGGGTAGGAGACATAATCGTGAAGATCACGTCTCCGGGTGGAACGACGGTATCGGCATACGATAGGCCCGGCGTGCCAGTCTCGACAGTGGGATGCAGCAACAACAATCTGGCACAGATCGTTCTGAACGACGACGGCGGACTGCCGACGGTGGAAAGCCAGTGCAACACGACGGGAACGCAGACAAACAATGCATTCCCGACGGGATCGTTCTCGCCGAACAACCCATTAAGTGCGTTCGACGGACAGAATGCGAACGGTACGTGGGTTATCAACATCAGCGATAACGCAGCGATCGACACTGGTTCAGTGAGAGCATTCTCGCTGGTCTTCAACTCAGAGGGAGCCTGCAGTTCACCAAGTGCGACACCGACATCAACGTCGACGGTTGCTCCGAGTGCAACAGCTACGGCTACTGCAACGGGTACGCCCTCAGGTACGACGATGCAGTTCAGCTCAGCGACGTACACCGAGGATGAATCTCAGGTAGCTGCTATCACGATCAACCGAACTGGAGTTGTGACGGGTTCTTCGACAGTGAACTTCTCGACGTCAGATGGCTCGGCGACCGGCGGTGCGTCCTGCACAGCGGGAGTCGATTACATCAGCGTGACGAATCAGGCGGTCACATTCAACGCTAACGATACATCGAAGACAGTTAATGTAACTATCTGCAGCGACACGCTGACCGAGCCTTCGCAGACGATCAACATGACGCTGTCGGGAGCGACGGGTGGCACGGTAGGCTCGCCCGGAACAGCTGTTCTGAACATTAACGACGTGGCAAGTGCATTCCGAAATACGGGATCCATCTGCACAACGTTTGGACAGCCTGCATCGCCGTATCCATCGACGATCACGGTCGCTAACTTCCCGGGTAATATCGGTTCGCTGCGTGTGACCCTGTTTGACGTGGTTCACCAGACGCCGGACAGCATGGACTTCCTGCTGGTCGGACCGGGTGGACAGAAGTTTATCCTTATGGCCGATGCGGGCGGCATACTTGATCTGGCAACACCTGTGACGCTCACCTTCTCGGATGCAGCGGGACAGGTGCTACCCAACTCGGCACCGCTGTCCACAGGAGTGTTCGAGCCGACTACATGGGAGCCCGGACAGACCAGCTTCCCGGCACCGGCACCTGCTGCACCGTACAACGAACCGGGCAGCACAGTTGGCGGAACCGGAACGCAGACACTGCTCGGCAACTTCGGTGGCGTTAGTGGCAACGGAGCGTGGAACCTCTACATGAGAGACGACGCTGGTGCGTTCACAAATGCGATCACGGGTTGTGTTAACGGCGGTTGGGGACTTGAGTTGTTCTCATCTACGGCAGCAAATGCTTCGATCTCAGGACGCGTGATGACGGCAGACGGAGCGGGAA
>CAZNRN010000075.1:0-2816 GCA_964575605.1 uncultured Micavibrio sp.
CCTGTGTTTTGTGTGGCACTCGCCGCGGCGAGTGATTTAGTTCCCTGTTTCAGTCGCCGACGTCGTCACCTTCGGAAAGTCCCGCGCCTTGATCGCCTCAACCGCCGCGCCGACGCGCTGGGCATCGGCCTGGTCGACCAGCTCGAACTCGCGGCCCAGGATGCACTGGGCCGCGACCTCGACGCTCACGTCATACTCACCACCGAGCTGCACGAAGCAGCCCAGCGAATGATTCACGCCCGCGCCGCCCTTCACCTTCTTCACCTTCACCCCCGCGCCGTGTTGTGACACCGGTGTCTCACCAGTGGTCTGTGTCTCATCCATCGCATCACCCTGTTTCTTTTTTGCCATGATCAGTCCTCCATCAGGCTCGCAAAATCAATCGTTCCATTCACCACGATCGCCACCACGCTCTCCCATCCCTCTTCGAAGATGCTGTTCACGTCGAGTTCCGGGTCGATGTCGGCGACGAGGTACTCCTCGACAATCGCCGGCGTCGTCGCGGTGAGCGCCGTCGCCGTCCCCGGCACCAGCCCGGCATCCAGAAACGTCACCGCCCGGATGATCAGCCACTCGATCGCTTCGAGGTTGGCCACCGGCAGATGATCGACCCGGATGCGCACCACGAAGCGCAGGCTGAATCCCCACGAGTGGCTGGAGAATCGCCGGAAGCTCCGCTGGCTGAGCCGCACATCGATCCGCCGCCCGGCCAGTTCGCTTCCCCCATCGGCCGGTCGAATGTCGACGTCGCGATCGTGGAGTTGAATGTCCTCGGCCGCGACGACATCGGTCAGTTCGTCCCATGCCACGATGGTCTGCACGTTCTCGCGAATCAGCGTCAGGGCATTAGCCGCGGGCATGTCTCACCGCCTCCCGCTCCACGCCCGCGTGAATTCCCGCGCCACCTGTGTCAATGCAAAGGCCCGCGCTGCCGCGCTGAACATCAAATACGGTTGCCCCCGAATCGTGACTTTTTTCACCAGGGCAAACATCACCTCGCCAGCCGCCCGCACTGCCCGCTTTTGTTTCGAGACGTCGTCGGTGAATTGCCCGCGCGAGTCGCGCCCCTGAATGCCTGCTCCCTCGAAGCTGCCGGTCACATCGGTGTCCGCCGCCCGCACCAGCGCAGGCCCCACCCACGAATGCGACCCGATCCTGATTCGCGCGTTCGGCACGAACCGCATCGAGTCCCTGCCCAGATCGCGCGGCCACGCGCCCGAGCGCCGCAAGTGCGGCAGCACCGGAATCGCCAGATACTTGTGCCCCTTGGGCCGCACCACCCAGCCGAAGTGCTGAATACGTGCATAGGGCAGCCGCGAGCCGATGACCACGCTCATCTCGTCGAGCAGCATGGTGAAGCTCTTGGCCAGCTTCCCGGTGGAAGGCCCCCATGTACTCTTGCGTGCCCGCAAGAGCCGCGCAATCTCGCGAATAATAAAGAGCCCCGTGCGACCGAGCGGCCCACGCAGCTTCCCACCGACGGCGATGCACCGCTGCATGGCAGCGCGCACCTCGCGGTCGTCCACCGCAATCCACGCCGATAGTAAGTTCGCTCCAGCCACGCATCACGTCATCCATTCCAACAGTGGAGCGGGCGTCCCTGCCCGCTGCATTTTGTTCGAGCTCCCGCCTTGGTCGCCCTCACTCCCTGTTCCCTTCCCTAGATCCCGCTCATCCCATCCTCGGTGAAGATCCTCGTGCTCCCGATCGCCTCGGCGGCGCTGCTGGTCCCGCCGGTCGCGGTCGCCGGTTCGCTGGCCGCCGGCAGTTCCATCGTGCCCCGTGCGATCGCGGTCAGTTCCTTGATCACCGCGTCATAGGCCGCCTTGGACGATTCCCGATTGGCCGACACCTTGGGATGGTCGTGCCACCCGTGATAGGTCGCGATGACCACGACGCACCGCTTCAGGTAGGCGGCGACGACGCTGTCGCTCGACACATCGACCGGCACGGTGAACCGCTTGGCCAGATAGCCATTGACCTCGGCCTCGGCATCATCGAGCAGCATCTGGCCGACCGTGTCGCTGGCCGTGGTGGCCGAGACGCGATCGGTCATCTGCTCATAGAGTCCGGGCGGCGAAGTCCGCTGCCCGACATGCGTCTTGAATTGTGCCAGCGTCGCGTAGCTCATGCTTCACCCGGTCACTCGCGCGATCAATACCAGCGTGAACTTTCCTCCGGCCGTCGCCGACGAGATCGTGATCTTGGCCGCCCCCATGAGCATCATGGCATTAGTCGAAGTCGGGTTCCCCGTCTCCGCGCCGGTGCTCATGAACACCGCGCCGCTCGACAGCGTGCCCGCCGTAACCGCCGACACCGAGGCGTTGCTGTCATACACCGCCGTCACGGCCACGCCGGCCGTGCCCATCGGATTCGCCGCGACCTCATTCACATAGACGAGTCGCAGTTGCCCGTTGAGATACGGAATCGTGCATTCAAACGCCCCGCCCGCGGTCACCGTCCCATTGATCACCACGCCATGATGCCGACCGGTCCGGCCGTCATCGCCGAAGACCTTGATCGAGTTGATCGTGCCGGTCGTCGCCGTCAGATCGGCCGGACAGACAATCGCCGCCCGCGCCTCATCGCCCGGCGTCCGCTGCCACGCA
This sequence comes from uncultured Micavibrio sp., assembly GCA_964575605.1. Taxonomy (GTDB): domain Bacteria; phylum Pseudomonadota; class Alphaproteobacteria; order Micavibrionales; family UBA2020; genus JAPWJZ01. The sequence continues at coordinate 2,610 of CAZNRN010000075.1, forward strand.
GCCCACCACACCGGCGCAAGACCCACGGCCATCACCAACCCCACCACCATCCATCGCATTCGCGTCTTCATCATTCACTCCAAAAAGTGGGGCGGGCGTCCCTGCCCGCCGCCGCGCCTCAGCGCCTTCTTCAGTTCCCTTGCCTTCCCTACCGCCCCGTCCGAATCCGCTCCCGCAACGTGTCAATCTCCCGGCACGCATCAATGA
>CAZNRN010000076.1:0-2798 GCA_964575605.1 uncultured Micavibrio sp.
CGGATGGCGACTCGCTGTCCTATTCCTGGAGCGCGCCGAGCGGCAGCTTCATCGGCGTCGACTCGACCGAGGCGCACGTGCAGTGGCGCGCGCCGCTCGCTGCCTCGACCGTTCAGCTCACGGTCGAGGTGTCGGATGGCGAGGCGCGCGCTGCTTCGCATGTGAGCGTCGTGGTCGTGCCGCCGACCGGCTCGATCGAGGGAACGGTGACCCGCGCCGATACGCAGGCGCCGATCGAAGGCGTCGTGGTCGCGCTCGGCGACGCGCAGGCGACGACCGATGCTGAAGGCCACTATCAGATCGACGATCTTCCGGCCGGGATCGTCCTCCTGCACGCGGAGAAGGAAGGCTTCGAGGACTACGACGTCGGCATAAACATCACCGCCGATCAGACCTTCAGCCACGACTTCGAGCTGCTCGTGCTGGTGCCGCACGGCCGCGTCAGCGGCAAGGTGACCAACTCTCTCGGCGAGGCGGTTCCGGCCGCGGCCTGCGCTCTCGACACCGTGCGCACGACCGCCACGGTCGACGGACGCTATGAGTTCCTCGAGGTGCGGTATGGCGCGCACACCCTCCGCGTGACCGAGCCGGGCTACGCCGAGCACGTCGAATCGATCGAGCTCTCCACGCTTGAGCTGGTGAAGGACGTCGTGCTGGACGCGATCCCGCTGCCCGCACCGACCAACGTGATCGCGACCGAGGGCGAGGCCTTCGCGATTCACGTAAGCTGGGTCGCCCCGCCGGTCGACGCGCCGATTCGCGGCTACATCCTTTACCAGAGCGACAACGGCGCGACCTATGCGCCGGTGCAAGCGGAGCCGCTCGGTCCGACGACCTTGAGCTATGACCTGACCGGCATGGAGTCGCATCGCTATCGCTATTACGTCACCGCGGTGAACCTCGAGAACGAGGAAGGCAATCCTTCCGCGCTCTCCAACATGGTGGTGCCGACGACCCTGACGCCGCTCGTGCTGATTCCCGCCTCGAGTGTGATCATGGGAAACACGCCGACCGGTTGGGGGAGTGAGGTGCACCCGGGCAATCCCGTCTTTGTCGGATCTTTCCGCCTGGAGACGATGGAGGTGTCGAACGAGCAGTACCTCGCGTTCCTGCTCGAGACCTACACGCGAGGCACGGTCAGCGTATCGACGGAAGACCAGACGGTGAACTCGAACGGCCAGGTGCTTTTGAGCATGAACGCGAGCCGCATCAAGTTCGACGCGCCTTCCGGACTCTTCACCATCGTGAGCGGCTTCGACCAGCACCCGGTCGTCGGCGTCACCTGGTACGGCGCCGATGCCTATGCGCGTTACATCGGCCGTCGCCTACCGACCGAAGCGGAGTGGGAAAAGGCGGCGCGCGGCACCTCGACGGACCAAGGAATGGACAACCTCGGCAACGGATACGGCATGAAGTATCCCTGGGGCATGACGCTTCCGACCTCCGGGCTCGCGAACTACGGTGGCTTCCTCGGAGGCACTCGCGCGGTCGACTCCTTCTCGAGCGGCGCGCAGACCTTCTGGGGCACTCCGATCCACAACCTGGCGGGCAACGTGTGGGAATGGTGCGCGGACTGGTCCGCGTCGTACCACTCGCCGCATCAACCGCCGAGCAACGGCACCCTCAAGGTCCTTCGTGGAGGAAGCTATCGGGACGTCGAAGGCTACCTTCGCGCCGGCTCTCGCTTCTCGATGGACCCGGCGGTGGCCAACCCGACCGGAGGCTTCCGCTGCGCCGCCAATCCGTAGTCCGGCGCCCTTGCTCGAGCGGCCTGTGATCGGAGCGGGACGGCTACTCTTCTCGCTGGTCCTATGCCTCGCGTGCTGTTCGTCCCCGGCGCGCGCCGCATCGATCGATGGCTTCGTGACCGATCGCGAGAGTGGGGAGTATCTCGCCTACGCTCGCGTGTCGGTCACGGTCGATTCGAGCGCGACGCCGATCGGGGCGATGACCAATCAAGGCGGCTACTTCGCGCTGAGCGGACTGCCGGAGGGGCGGCTCGACCTCCTCTGCCAGGCTTTCGGATACAAGCGATTCACCGCGCCGGTCGAACTGCGCACCTCGGCCCCGCTGCGTTACGACGTCAAGATGGAGCCCGAGCCCTTCGCTCAGCAAGAGGTCGAGGTCACCGCGGAGACCAAAAAGCAGGAGGCGGAGCTTCAAACCGGCTTCGCCGAGCTCTCGGCAAAGCGGCTCCAACGCATGCCTGGCGCGGTGGAACAGGACATCATTCGAAGCCTGCAGTTTCTTCCCGGCATCCAGTCGGCGTCCGACATCTCGAGCGGCCTCTACATCCGCGGCGGCGGCCCGGACCAGAACCTGATCCTGCTCGACCAGATTCCGTTGTACAACCCGACCCACGCGTTCGGATTTCTCTCGACCTTCAACCCGGATGCGATCAAGGACGTGACGCTGTACAAGGGGGCGTATCCGGCCTCCTACGGCGGGCGTCTCGGCTCGGTGCTCGACGTGGCGAATCGTGACGGCAATCGGAAGGAATTCCACGGCCGCGGCGGCATGAGCGTGATCGCGGGCAAGCTCACCATGGAGGGGCCGGTCGGCACCGGCTCCTGGATCCTCTCGGCGCGGCGCACCTACTTGGATCCGATCCTGGACGCGGCGCGAAGAGGCGGCGACGAGATCCCCGACTACTACTTCTACGACCTGAACGCGCGGGTGAACCAGAGCTACGGCGCGAACGACAACCTCATCCTGAGCGGCTACCGCGGGCGCGATAACCTACACCTCGACCTCGATCGCGGCAGCTTCGTGAATCTGTTCTGGGGCAACATGGCCGG
>CAZNRN010000077.1:0-2796 GCA_964575605.1 uncultured Micavibrio sp.
GGGTGCATTCCCCGGATTGTAGGTTTAGACGGCCTGCGTTCGATAGACGTTGGCTCCGGATTGTTGGTTGAACCATCGTGACCAGAAGTCCCCAAGGGGTTGGCTATCGCTCAACGAGTCAGCCCGTAGTTGCAGCAGCGCTTCACCCGTGTCTTTCCGGAAGAATTTCTCGCTCCCCTTGAGCCGCAGATTGATCTGTTTGATCGTCGATTCAATGTGGCTGCTGGTCAATGGTAAGCCTTGCTGTCGATATTTGGGATAGTCCATTCGCGAGCAGTGATGCTGGTAATACGTCACTGTCCGCTGAACGGCTTCGCGATGCTCGTCGGCCACAGGTTCCTCCGCCAGTCGGGTTTGTAATTCCGTGATGACTTCGGCCACCCGTCCCTGCCAGATTCCGGTGGCCCAGCGTTTGTAAGCCGCCTGATCATTCCAAGCCCTGGCGGCTTTCCAGGCGTAGCTGAGCGCGTGCATCAGATCGAGAATGCCCGTCATCTGCGAGAAGTGCCGACTATGAATCGTCCAGTTCACGCTGGCTCCGTCCGCCACGAACGCCGTCCGCGAAGCATCCACCACACCCTGTTGCCAAGCCAGGTACTCCAGGTGATGGCCAAAGTCCTCACCGCACTCACTGCTCGCGATCACTTCGCGCGACACCAGTTCGGGAGCAAACTCGGACCATCCCGAAGTCTGTTGTCGATCATCGGCCCGCTGCTCGATCGCTTCTGCGAGAGGCTCGGAAACACCGGATTCTCCAGGGGCAAGTGTCCCGAGTGCCGCGATCTCACGGACCACGTCCGCATGGGCCAGCCACTCCGGGAACTCGGGATGAGGATCGCTGTCGTGAACCTCGCTGGTCATGTGCAGGACCAGCCCGACCTTATCTTCCTTCCAGTGGGAGCCGGTGTAATTCTCGTCGCCAAAATGATCGCGACGCTGGTAACGACCGCCGTCCAGTTCCACCACCCCCAGTTTCACGGGCGGGGCCTTGGTGCGCGACGTGACACGCTCCATCAGCGGTCGCTCCTGGAATGTCGCTACTTCTTGCTGGCGTTCCGCGAGCCGATCCTGGCCCACTTGTTCGGTGATGCGGCGCACCTGTTTGGACGACAACTTAATGCTCGCCAGCATCTCCAGTGCGGTACTCGCTTGCGCGAAGCTGCTCAGATTGGCTCCTGCCCAGACAATCCGCTGGAGCATCGCGGAGGTGACCGTCTCACGGACTGGCCGCTGGAGTTCCCGCGCCAGAGGGAAAAAAATCCCGGCGACAAGACCGGCAATGGCAACGCGGTTCGGAGTACTCGATCTCACCCCGCTGACCCTGCAGGATCAAGGGTTCGCGGTCCGCTTCGACCGGACATCTCCTTCCACAGTCGGGACAGGCGTGTTCGAGAATCTCAGCGACTTCTTCAGCCCGTTCCGCGAGGTCGGTGTTCGCCATTTGCCGGGTCAACTCATCGCCAATCTCGGCGGTCAGTTGCTCAAGCTCCAACAATGTCCGGGCTTTGCGAAAGGTGCCTTTTTGCTGCGCCACAAGCTGCTGGGCGAGCTCCCGAATCTGCCTTTTGAGTTGGTCGTCCATGACCTATTCCCCCCGTTCGCATGTAAGTTCCGGAAATCAGACCGATTTCACACGGACCATAGCATCGCAAATCTTAAGCCAACTGCAAAGTGCGGACTGCACCCATGGCCCTGCGTCCGACGAGGTTGGGGTATTCAAACTGAATTGGACATGGTAAACTGGGGGATCGTTTTTCTGGACGGACTTCACAGGCTGGGAACCTTTTGAAGTGCGTGCGGAAATGGGCCTGATTTATTTGACTTCAAATTCTATGGGATAACGATCAGCGGCTGTGTGGCAATCAGAAGCAGAGGATAGGTCGAGCGTCAGCGGTTGACCGTTTCCGGTTCTTTCCGCGACAAGTGTTTTCGCAGCGTGTGTCTGCTGGGATGACACTTCGAGCCCAATTCGTCTGCGATCCTGATTTTGTCATGCCTTTAATCCGTTGGTGGTTGGGGATCCATTATGCGTCTCGATTATTCGACGGGACCGTCGCGCATTCTGATAGCAGACGACAATCAGCAGAACTGTGAGTTGCTGGAAGCGTATCTGGCTGAAGAGGGCTATATCATTGACTTCTCCGGCGACGGCGAAGCCACATTGAAGCAGGTCGAAGCAGAGCAGCCCGATTTGATCCTGCTCGATATCATGATGCCGCGCATGAGCGGCTACGAAGTGTGTGCCCGGCTGAAGAAGGCCGAGTCCACGTGCGACATCCCGATCATCATGGTGACGGCACTCAACGAGTCGGGTGACATCGAAAAAGCCGTGAACGCCGGTGCTGACGATTTTCTCTCGAAACCGGTCAACAAGCTCGAACTGACGACGCGCGTCAGATCACTGTTGCGGGTCCGCCATCTGACCAACGAGCGGGACCGCTTGCTCGCGTATCTGGCGGAAGTCGACGGCTTGGCCGAACGCATCCCCCAGGTCCCGTCCATGTAGTCGACATCACCGTAGCCGACATCACCGTGGTGTGGAATTTATTCCACATCTCCGTCGGTTGGAATTCGTTCCGCAGCGCTCATCTCATGGGTGTTTGACGCCATCGCTCGTCATTTGCCCACACATCTTGCCGCAGCTGAAGTCTTGCGACTTCGGCTGCCTTGAGGATGCTCCGGGTTCTCACGAATTGCCCTACAGGAATGGCTTAGCTTCACGCCTGTTCCGTGTGCGTCATGTTGCGTTTCCGCCACATCGCCGCCACATCGCCATAGTGTCATGATCGTGTCGAT
>CAZNRN010000078.1:0-2767 GCA_964575605.1 uncultured Micavibrio sp.
TCATCCAGGCCGCCATAAAAAGCGAATCGCCGAAAACGAATTTCCACGAACCCATCCCGCGCGTCACGGCATCGGAGAATTTTTCGCGCAGTGAGGGATTCTATTCTTCTTCCTGGCTGTCCGGAACATCATCGTCGCTGTCATGATGGGCAGCTTTGAGGGCTTTCAGCTGTTCGGGCGAGAGGATATTGAGGATCGCGTCGAGTTTTTTGTCGAGGCCGTTGACGCGCGCGTCGGCGGCCTTGTCGACCGCGAGGTCATGCTGCTTGATAAGGCGGTCCTGCTCTGTCTGCCGGTTCTGGCTCATCAGGATGAAAGCGGCGCCGAGCGCGGCCTCGGTAGAAAGCGCGAGGTTAAGGAGGATAAGGCTGGGGTCGAACTGCGGGATGAAGGGGATAACGCGGGTAGTGTTCACGGCGATCCATGCGCCCATGACGATGGCCTGACCCATGACGAAGCTCCAGGAACCCATGCCGCCGGTAACGGCGTCAGCAAATTTCTGGCTGAGAGTTGGCTTGGAATTGTTTTGCGTTAGAAAAGCTGAATGGTCGAAAGCATCAGTCATCAAAAACCCCTGTACCCTGAAAACCGAATTTATGTATTATGTAAAATATAGGGAGTTTTGTCAACATAAATTGAAATTAAACAATAATTTCAGAGGCTTCAGGCAACCTGTTTTTCGAGCTCACAAGCGCGCAGATAGATGTTTGCGCAGGCATGGGCGTCCGAGCCTGCATCGTGGTGCTGCAGCTCGATATTCAGATGCTGGCAGACGGTGTTGAGCTTGTGGTTCTCGAGGTCGGGCCATTTCACGCGACTGACATTTACAGTGCAGACCCAATCAAAGGCCGGCAGGTTGATGCCGTAATGTTCGGCCGTCGAATAGAGCACATTGCGGTCAAAGGGCGCGTAGTGGGCCAGCAGCATCTGCGTGTCTTCGAAATAGGGCGCGATTTCAGGCCAGATGCCCTCGAAGTTAGGCTTGCCGCGCAGGTGCTCGGGGCGGATGCCGTGGATGTCGATGAATTCGGGGCGGATATAGATATTGTTGCCGGGCGGGCGGAACAGCCACGAATGTGAATCGTAAATCACGCCGTCTTTAATCCGCGTAATGCCGAGCGCTATCGCGCTGTGCGGACGGTACCAGGCGGTTTCGAAGTCGATGGCGGTGATGAACATGCTGCTACCGCCGGCGTGAACGTTAAGCCGCTTTCCTTGCAGCCGCGTAAGCCTCGGGCTTGATGACGCGGTCGATGGCCATCAGCTGTTCGAGAATTGCGCCCAGTTCGTTGAACTTGACCATGTTGGGGCCGTCTGAGGGGGCGGTGTCGGGGTTTTCGTGCGTCTCGATGAAGACGGCGGCAACGCCCACTGCGATCGCGCCACGGGCGAGATAGGGAACCATGCGGCGGTCGCCGCTGGTGGAGGCGCCTGCACCACCCGGCTGCTGCACGGAATGCGTTGCGTCAAACACTACGGGCAGGCCGGTTTCGGCCATGATGGGCAGTGCGCGCATGTCGTTGACGAGAGTGTTATAGCCGAAGGTAACGCCACGCTCGCAGAGCATGACGTTGGGGTTGCCACTGTCGGTCAGTTTCGCGGCGACGTTCTTCATGTCCCAGGGGGCGAGGAACTGGCCTTTTTTCACGTTGACGATTTTGCCGGTTTTCGCAGCTGCGACCAGAAGGTCGGTCTGGCGGCAGAGGAAGGCGGGGATCTGCAGCACGTCGACGGCTTCGGCGACTTGCGCGCATTGTTCGGGCGCGTGCACGTCGGTGACGACGGGCAGCTTCATTTCTTTGCGGATGTCAGCCAGGATCGGCAAGCTCTTTTCGAGGCCCATGCCGCGGCCGCCTTTGAGCGAGGTGCGGTTCGCTTTGTCGAAGGAGGTTTTATAAATCAGCGGCAGGCCAAGCTTCTGCGTCAGTTCTTTCAGCTTGCCCGACATGTCGAAGGCGTGGTCGCGGCTTTCGAGGGCGCAGGGGCCGGCGATGAGGACGAAGGGCAGGTCGTTGCCGATCCTGAAATTCTGCAGGGAGATATGATGTTGTTTCGTCATGTGCCTTCATCCTTTTCTTCGTTGAAGTGAATGTAATGGCTCGGGCCTTCAAGTTCAACCCTGATTTTCTGGAATATCGCGAATTTTAGCCTATATCCCGTTGAATCATAGTCTTTTTTCTTGACGTTATGACTCCCGTATGATTCCATAGGGATATGAGGGTTTCCGAGCCAAAAAACAAATCAATCTCGCAGTTTCTCGCCACTTTCCTGAGCTTCGGGCTGTTCTTTTACTTCGCGTATCACCTGGTGCACGGAGACCGCGGATATTTCGCGTGGAAGGGGCTGGAGAAGAAACTGGCGGTGGCGGAAGCGAAATACGACGACACCGTGGCCGAGCGCCAGGCGCTTGAAAACCGCGTCAAGCTGCTGCGCCCTGACAGCCTGGATCTCGACATGCTGGACGAGCGCGCGCGGGTGGTGCTGGGCTTTGTGAAGCCGGAAGAACGCGTCATTTTAAAGAATTGACGCTTGCATTCTGGTAAATAAGTTGTAATATTATTACCAGCGGCGCTCGAACTTCCTGCAGCGGCCGCTTATAATCAGGACATCATGCGTACCCGCTCTTACATCGCCGTTCTTTTTGCTATCGCTCTTATGCTTCAGGGTGCGCTGGCGCATGCGGCGGCGGAAGCTGTCGTCGGCCCGCAGCAGCCGCAGACCGTGGTGCTGCAACCCGCGGCCGATTTCGGCCAGCAGCTGGGCGAGT
>CAZNRN010000079.1:0-2762 GCA_964575605.1 uncultured Micavibrio sp.
GCGTAAAGCTGGTCTGGCTGCGTGTGATATTGCTCTTCGGCTTTACCGGAGATGAGAAGCTGGGGGGTTGAGAGCCCCGTGACCGGGTGGGTGGTTCCCGTGGCGTTGGCCCCCGTTCCGTTGCACAGGTTCAGTCCCGGCGAGTGGAGGGCGGTGCTCCAGGCCAGCAGGTCGCCAATATCGACGTAGTGGTCGTCGCTGGCCCGGTCGGCGCAGGAGTTGCTCGCGCCGACGGTGTTCCCTACTTCACTAAGGAGATACAAATAATCCAAATCGGTCACACTGCAACTGGGGTCTTGAGATGAAGGATCGAAGTCGCCGCATTGACATGATGGACACACCACTGGATCCCATTCATCGATCCATACCCGGGCATTGGGGCCGGTGAGCTTCAATTCCACATAGGTGCCGCGGGTGAAGTTCAGCGCCCCCCTCGGGAAGCGGCCTGAGAACTCCGCGAACTGGCCGCTGCCGATGGCACCCGCTGAACCCGTTGCCGGCGGATTGACCCGCGCCAGCTCGACAAGATTCTGTCCGACATCAGGAGAGTCACTGAGATACACAACGATCTGAGCCGCAGGATCGCTAAGGAAGAGGTATTTGAAGGCCACGGTGATCTCGTCCTCACCGGCCCGGGCAAAGGCCCCCTTGGCGGAAATGGAGGAGGCTGCGCTGGTCGTGGTCGTCTTCGTGCGCATGTCCATCACGCCGCCCGCGCCGGAGGGAATCGGCGTCGAGGGCACATCCGGGTCGGTGTTGATGCGGTTAATCGAGCCTTCTTTGAAGGGAGGTGTTGCGGGCTGCTCATCGGCCGGGTCCCGCAGGCGTTTCTGCACCCGCACGTCGAACTCGATTTGATCATTCATGGCGATGATCTTTAATGAGAAGCCCAAGAGTGGATGATCTACGATCGTCCCGCCATTGTTGGTCAGGATCTGGTAGTAGAGCCGCTGCAGGCCAGTGTTGAGGATACTGCCTGCACCGAGCACGAGTTCCTTGACATAGAGGCACTCGGGAATCGCGCAACCGCCGGGCTGGAAGCAAAAGCCCGGGCGATTGGTCAGGTTAACTTTGGTCGACGGTTCCAACGTGAGCTTGTCAATCGCCCATTTGCCGTTATACCCGCCGCCTTGCCCATCTCCGGCGCTGGAGGACAACAGATATGCCCCCGACTGTCCGCCGTTCCATGCAATGTCGTAATCCTGTGATCGCAACTCAAACACCTCGCCTTGGTCGCTCAATTGCCCCTGCCTGATGAACACATAAAACCTGTTGTTGGAAATGACAGGTGGATTGAGCAGGCTCGGGTCAGGATCAAGGTCCAAGTACCGGTCGCCGTCAGAGGTAATGACGTTGCAGGAGACCGTGGCCCCCGAGGCCACGAAGAATTGCCCGCCATACCCGGCGCTCGATTGCAACAAGTGGATGTCGTTGTTAATGATTTGGGGCGCGCCCTGCATGTTGCCCAGCAGGACATTGATGTTGCTGTTTCGAATCGTGGCGTCTTGCACCAGCAACGCGCCATTGATCGTAATTGTACCCCAGTTGGCGGACTGCGTTGGGGCTAAGCAGTCCACAATGGTCTGTCCAGACAGGTCTACCATAACCGCTGGACCACCATCGATTCCTTCCAAGTTCAATTGCTGGCCCAAATCGATGGACAAGTCGCCAAGCCCGGTGACTGAGGTGCGAATGACCGTCGGATCGTAGGAGGGACTGTTCGAGATTTTCAGTTCTGTGTCATCCGCTAGCTGGATACCCCCTGAACCATCAAGCAGGCTTGAGCGTAATTCGAGTGTGACAGGTGCTTGTGCTGTTCCACCGGTGAGGACTAGCGGACCGGTCAGATTCCATCGGCTCTTTGTCAGTACGCCGCCGTTGCCAGCGGGGGCTATGTTGGCGTCGATGGTCAGGCTATCGATCTGTGGTTTGCCGAGATTGCTGTCCAGGCCGCCGCCCTGTGTTGCCGCGCTGTTGCCCACCAACCGGATGTTCCGCAGTGCCGGCCGGTCACCGGTCAGGTAGAGACCTGCGCCACGTTCGGAGGGCGGCGCGCCGGTTGCACTGCCATCGCGAATGGTGAATCCATCCAAAGTTGCCGACTCATTGGTGCCGCCGGCAGTCACTACGTGATAACTGTTGTCCGTCGTCACGCCGGATGTGCCGATGTCGCCGGAAAGTATGGTCACATTCGCAATTGGATCGCGTTGGGTCAGAAGCGTCTCTCCGCCAGCGAAGCCGCCATAAACGGCGAGGTTGTTTATGAGCCGAAACGAAGCGCTGCGATCCGCGGAAACGCCCGAAGGGGTGTAAGTGCCGCCTGCAGCCCACAATTCGGTAACTCTTCCGTTGGAGGCGAGCGAAGTAGTCAATGCCCATCGCAGTTGCGAGAAGGCATCGGCCCAGCTCAAGCCCGTGCCTGATCCAGCGGACGAGCCGTTTACAAACAGCGTTCCGGGAATCGGCCCTGCGCCGTACTCGTAGGCACCCAAGTCCACGATTGGTGCAGTTCCGCAAGTGCCCGGGGCAATGGTGCAATCGGCCGTCAATGGGTCGTCCACTCGACGCACGTTCCCATCCAAGTCCACACCAATGACTGGCTCGCCATTGGGAGCGTTATTGCCGACGTCAATAATTGGCGACCCTGCCTGAAGACGGAGATCTCCGTAATCGTCGGGGGTATTAAGCGTTTGATCGGGCTCGGTAGTTGGCGTTTGAACAAAGAGGGGATTGGATCCGGTATTTGCCACACCACCAGACGC
>CAZNRN010000080.1:0-2760 GCA_964575605.1 uncultured Micavibrio sp.
CGCCCACCAGGCAGCAGGTGCCGCCGCGCCGGGTCGCCGCATAGGCTTGCGCCACGACCGACGGAATGCCGATGACTTCGAAGGCGTAGTCCACGCCGACGCCGCCGGTGATTTCCATGATCTGGGCCACCGGATCCTTGCCCGCGTTGACCGTGTGGGTGGCGCCGAAATCGCGCGCGGCTTCCAGCTTGGAATCATTGAGATCGACCGCGATCAGCGGATTGGCGCCCGCGATCTTCGCGCCCTGCAGCGCGGACAGGCCGACGCCGCCGCAGCCGAACACGGCCACGCTGCTGCCCGGTTGTACCTTGGCGGTGTTGAGCGCGGCGCCGGCGCCGGTCATCACCCCGCAGCCGACCAAGGCCGCGGCGCTGAGGCTGTACTTCTTCTTGATCGGCACCACGCACATGGCGGGGCAGACCACCTGTTCGGCCATATTGCCTAGAGCGGCGAAAGAACCGATGTATTTGCCGTTCAGTTTCACGCGGCTGGTGCCATCGGGCTGCATGCCGCTGAACAGGTCGGTGGCCGTGCACAGCCAGGGTTCCTGGTGCTGGCAGAAATGGCATTTCCCGCACATGGGGATAAACGAAGTGATGACGTGGTCGCCGACTTTCACGTTGGTGACATTGGCGCCGACTTCCTCGACCACGCCGGCGCCTTCATGGCCCAGCACGATGGGCATGGGCATCGGCAGCTTGCCGTTGATCACCGACAGGTCCGACATGCACAAGCCGGTCGCGGCCATGCGGATGCGCACTTCGTTGGCTTTTGGCGGATCCAGCTCGATTTCCTGTACGGAGTATTCGTTTTTCGCGGTGAGCACCACGGCTTTAACTTTGATGGTCATAGCATCCTCGGCGGGCCAGATTTGGTTCGGGTGATGTTCTTATGGCTACCTCTCCGCGCATTGCCACGGGATGCTGGTATGCAGATCCCGCGGGTGGCGGCAGAGTCGTGCGGAATGATACACGCCCGGACGCCGCCGGATAACCCGAGCCGGTGGCAGCGTCCGACCATCAGGCCGGAGTGTTGCGCGGTTTGCGGGCAGCGGTTGCCTTGCCGGGGCCGGGTTTGGCGCCGGATTTTTGCTTGCCGGCCGGAGCACCCTTGGCGGCTCTGACTCGTTTCTTCTTGGCGCCGGTTTTATTCGCGGTGTTCTTCAGTGCTTTCAGGCTGGGCGGACGCTTGTTGGGGCCGGTGACGGGCACCGCGTGCCTGGGCTCGAAACCCTGGATTTCCCGGCGCTGCAACAGCTTGCCGATCAAGGTTTCGATGGCGTTCAACTGGACCGCCTCGTCGGCGCACACCAGCGAGATCGCCTCGCCCGCCGCGCCGGCGCGCGCCGTGCGTCCGACGCGGTGCACATAGCCTTCCGCATCGACGGGCAGGTCGAGATTGACCACCAGCGGCAGGGCGCTGATGTCGAGGCCGCGCGCGGCCACGTCGGTCGCCACCAGCACCCGCACCGCGCCGGCCTGGAAGCGTTTGAGCGCGGCGAGGCGGGCGGCCTGGGTGATGTCGCCGTGGATGGCATCGGTGGCGATGTTCTGGAATCTGAGGCTGGTGACCAGCTCGTCCACCCGTTTGCGGGTCTTGGCGAACACCAGCACCTGCAGCCAGTGGCGCTTGCGCAGCAGGTGGCAGAACAGCTCCAGCTTGCGCTGCTTGTCCACCGGGATCAGCCATTGTTTGACGGTGCCGACCGTGGTGTTGCGCGGGCTGGCGTCGATTTGCTGGGGTTTGTGCAGCAGCCCGGCGGCCAGTTCGCGGATGGCGTCGGAGAAGGTGGCGGAGAACAGCAGCGTCTGGCGCCGGCGGGGCAGCAGCGTCAGGATCTCCTGTAGTTCCCGACTGAAGCCCATGTCCAGCATGCGGTCGGCTTCGTCGAGCACCAGCATGTGCAGCTCGTGGAACTTCACGGCGTTTTTCTCGCAAAGGTCGAGCAGGCGGCCCGGCGTGGCGACCAGAATGTCGGCGCCGCGCCGCAGCGCCATCATCTGCGGGTTCAGGCTGGTACCGCCGTAGGCGACGCTGACGCGCAGCGACAGGTGGCGGCCGTAGGTCTTCAGGTTGTCCGCCACCTGCTGGGCCAGCTCGCGGGTGGGAGTGAGCACCAGCGCGCGTACGCAGTTCGAGCTGGCCGGCGTGCCGGCGCTCAGCTTCTGCAACAGCGGCAGCGCGAAACTGGCGGTCTTGCCGGAGCCGGTCTGGGCGGCCGCGATCAGGTCGCGCCCGGCCAGCACCACAGGAATCGCCTGGCGCTGAATCGGCGTCGGCGTGCGGTGCTCCAGCTCGGCGAGCGCGCGTTGCAGGGGTTCGATCAGGCCGAGAGTGGCGAAGCTCATGTCGTTGTTGTCCGGTAAGTGAAGGTCATCCGGTGGGGGAGTGGCATCCGCCAGCAGTCGCAGCTTGGCCGCGCGGTCGAGCTGTTTGACGGCGTGTTCACGGCGCAGCGCCTGGGCGCGATCCGGCAGGCGCTCACTATAGGCCAGACTGACCGGTCGGCGGCCGCGAGTATAGCGGGCGCCCGTGGCGCCCTCATTGTGTTCCCGCACCCGGCGCTGGAGATCGGTCGTGATCCCGCTGTACAGGCTGCCATCGGCGCAGCGCAGGATGTAAAAATGCCAGTCGCGCATGGATGGCTCGGTTTGCTGTTCTGATTTCCGGCCGCGGTATGTGCGCCGTCCCCTGTGCGGTCGGCGCGTTTTGCGCGACGGCTATCCGGACAGTTTGCCGAAAGCACGGCCATGGTATGAG
>CAZNRN010000081.1:0-2760 GCA_964575605.1 uncultured Micavibrio sp.
GGTTGGCGCCTACTCAAGTCGCTCACCGACGGCAGGCTCTCCGCGCGCGCGCCGCAGAAGCAAGACCCTTCGCAACTCGCCGCCCTCGACGCGTGGGAGAACCGCTGGTTCCCCATCGCCAGTGCATCCTTACGCTCTCGCTACCCCAACGTGCACGACTGGCTGTTTCTGAATCTCGGTCAGACCGAAGGCGCAGCCGTCATCATCTCCGTCACCACCTTACTCGACCGCATCGCGCGCATGAGCAGTGAGCCAAGCCTCGGCGCAGAAGGTGCACAGGCCCTCGAGCTGCTCAAGCTGCGCGGGTTGAACGCCGGGACGATCCAAGTCGCGAAGGATCTATTGGCGGGTCTCGGCAGCCTCGGGCCGGCGGAACCGGCGGTGACGCCGGATCCGGAGGCGCAGGCTAAGGCGGAGGAGCTTATGTGGAATTGGTATCTCGAGTGGGGGGAGATTGCTCGGGTGGCGGTGAGTGAGAGACGGTTGCTTAGGGAGATGGGTTTTTTGGCGGTGAAGAGAGCGGTAGCCGTCAAGCGAGTTGTCGCATGAATCGGTCAGGCCACCATGGCCTGAGCCTTGAGTCTTACCTTTGTAGCGGTCTCTGGATTGAGCATGACGACACGCGGGCGATGCCACTTGCGGGTTGCACCGGTCCAACGCCGTGGATGACGCAGTCTCGCAGCTGCGTAGACGAGCTTACGGTTCTCTAGAATCGCGATGTCGCGACCGGTGTGTCGGTCGTGTGGGGTAACGAAGCCGATGGCGCTGTGCATGTGCTCGTGGTTGTACCAATGCACGAAATCGGTGGCCCAGGCGCGCGCGTGTTCCAGGCTATCGAAGATGCGCGGATAGCCGGGCCGGTACTTGAGCGTTCGAAAGAGGGCCTCGACGTGAGCGTTGTCGTCGCTCACGCCGGGACGACTGAAAGAACCGCGAATGCCGAGTGCCTTGATCGTCGCGAGCATCGTGCTGCCCTTCATGGCAGGGCCGTTGTCCGAGTGCAGAACCATGTCGAGATTTTCGAGCTGATGCTCGCCGCAGATGCGCCTGAGAAGCTGGGCCGCGAGCTGGGAGTCCTCCACCTCGCGCACCTGGAAGCCCATGATGCGACGGCTCCAGATGTCGAGGAAAAGGTATAGATAGTAATATTGGCCGCGTACCGGGCTGGGCAGGTAGGTAATGTCCCAAGTCATCACCTGGTTGGGGCCGTGCGCCACATATTCGCGCGGCTTCGCATGCTCGGGGGGCCTTGTTCGTTCGCGATGCTTGTGCTGTCTGTGCTCATGCAAGATGCGGTCGAATGAGCGCTCTGAGCACACGTATTTCCCTTGGTCTGCCAGACGAACCACAATCTGCTCTGGCGCCAGATCGCGATACTCAGGACTGTCGGCAATTCGGAGCGCTTGAGCCCGGTCCTCGGCCGTGAGCGTATGCGCAGGAGGCTCCAAGGGCCCGCGTCGCTGATCGTCGCCGCCAGCCTCGCTGCGCCAACGCTCGACGCTGCGCGCGCTTACACCGAGCGCCTTGCACGCGCGTTCGCGACGCGCACCGGACACGGTGGCGTCGTCGACCAGAGTCATCAGCTGCTGCCTCAGTCCTCGCCCGTGTTGTCGTCCACGTCCCCCAACAACGCCCGGACTTTTTTTTGGAGGATGAGCAGCGCCGCCGCCTCCGCGAGGGCCTTGTCCTTGCGCCTCAGCTCGCGCTCAAGCTCGCGAATGCGCTTGGACGGCGGCTGACCTGGACGTGGCCCCGCAAGCCCGCCCAAAGCCTCCTCGCGCCAGCGCTCAAGGTCTGCTTCATGAATGCCCTCGCGTCGCAGAAAGTCGCCTAGCTGCGCATCATCTAGGCGCGACGCATCGCTTACCACACGCAGTTTTTCCAGCGGGCTACGGTCCTCAGGGCGGCGGGAGTCGTCGGTCATAGCCCCAAGCTTACGAGCTGCGTCAACCCAGCGGTAAGCCATGCTGCTCCCGATCCCCCGTTCACGCGCCAGCCCGTACACGCCGGGCCCGCCAGGCCGCAGCGCCTCACGAAGAAACTGTTCGCGATAGGACTCTGAGTATTTTGATGGTCGCACTTTGAGATCGCTGTCTCGCCCCAACACGTCCGTGTCAGCTCACGCGACAACTATCCTGACGCTGGGGGATGCGAGGCACGTCGGACGTGGTCCCTGGTCGCGCGCGCCAGGCAAGCGCGAGCGCATATCGATCGCTGGATACGCCATTATTGCAACGACGCTTGCTGCGTCGCAGATCGCAAACGCCGTGGGAGGCCCGTTCTCTCGGGGCCGAAAGTCGACACGCCGATACTAAGGAACCGAAGCGGAGTGCCCTTGGCTTCCCACGGACGGCGCTCAGCGAGCGATAGACTGTGCATCCCGGGAGCTGAGGGGCGGAGCACTAGGCGACGTCGACTATCGCCACCAATAACATTGGAAGCGACCGGTACCGTGACGTCGGCGACCACGGCGAACCCGTTCGCTTTCGCCTTGTCGGCGTCCCACAGATACCCGGATCCACTACGCTCCAAGAGCTCCGCTACGAAGAAGTCATTCGGCCCTGCTTCGATCGATGAAGCGTCGTCGTGTTCGTCGATTTGCCAAACATGTCCGCGCCAGTCTTCTGGCTCGTGGTCGTGCAGCACGCGCTGCTTCGACTTCTTCGGAACGACGGAGCGCAGCATCTGAACGACCGCTGGGGTCAGGATCTTGTGCGCCTGAAGTCCAAGGCACGTAGCGTCGTAGCTCACGGCCATTCG
>CAZNRN010000082.1:0-2742 GCA_964575605.1 uncultured Micavibrio sp.
AGCGGAGCTGATCGACCATCGTGTTGATCGTGTTCTTGAGCTCGAGGATCTCGCCCTTCACGTCGACGGTCACTTTTTTGGACAAGTCGCCGTTGGCGACGGCGGTCGCCACCTCGGCGATGTTACGGACCTGACCGGTGAGGTTACCGGCCATCATGTTCACGCTATCCGTCAAGTCTTTCCACGTGCCGGCGACGCCCTTCACCTTGGCCTGGCCGCCCAGTTTACCCTCGGTACCCACCTCGCGCGCGACGCGCGTCACTTCGGAGGCGAAGGAGCCCAGTTGGGCCACCATGGTGTTAATCGTGCGCGCGGTGCGAAGGAATTCGCCCTGCAGCGGGCGGCCGTCGATTTCAAGCGCCATGGTCTGGTAAAGGTCGCCCTGCGCGACAGCACCGATCACGCGCGCGGTTTCTGACGTCGGGTGGACAAGGTCATCGATGAGGCTGTTCACATGGCCGACGGAATCGCGCCAGAAGCCTTCCATTTCGACGTTCGAGAGGCGCTGGCTGATGCGGCCTTCTTTACCGACCGACTGGCTGAGCTGGCCGAGCTCGGTCGCCATGCGCTCGTTCATCTCGATCACGTCGTTGAAGGCGTCGGCGACTTTGCCCGCGAGGCCGGACCATTCGGCAGGGAGCCTGACGCCGGGCTGGCCGCGCTTCAGGCCGTAAAGCGCGTAGAGCAGCGCCACCATTTCGCTGTCGTAGCCGGTATTGCCGTTGCGCGTGGCGTGATTTTCGTGTTCGGGAGTGACAGGTGCAGCGGCTTCTTCCGTGGTCTCGACCAAGGCGGCGTTAGACATGGAAATTCCCTCTCAAACTGGATATTGCCCTAAATAAGTACGTGTATCGCAGCTAAATTACAGACAACTGGGGGTTTAGTGTAGGAATTAGTCCGGTTTTCTGTGAAAAGGAGCGGATTATATTTTCACCTTTTGATGGAACTCTCTTTTCTCCAACGCATTACGCCCTGCAAGTGATTGATTAAATTGCCGGAAATTTTACGCCGTCTGCTTGTCTTTTGTGCCCGGCCAGCTGTTGCCCGTGAACATAACTTCGTGAATGCGCTCCAGGCTCAGCGGCTTGGAAATAAAGGCATTCGCATGGTTGCGGAAGGCCGCGGTGATCTTCTCGTCCGTCGTCGCGCCGGTGATGATGACAACCGGGATATCCTTGGTCAACGGGTTGTCTTTCAGGCGCTTGAGGACCTCCAGCCCGTCGGTGCCGGGAATGGTGATATCCAGCATGATAAGGGTGGGGATGTTGTGGATCAGGGTGCGGTTGAAATAGCCTTCGCTGACGAAGTTTTTCAGCATATCGTCGCCGCTGACGAACCAGTGCACGTTATGTACGCGCTGCGAGCGCGCCAGCAGGCGCACGATGTCGTCGCGGTCGCTGTAATCGTCCTCGACCAGGAAAATAGTATATTTCTGGGTGTCTTTCGGCAGGTCCGAGGCAAGGGTCATCCGGTCGGCCATTGAAAGCTTAAGGATTTCTTCCGGGGTACCGGGAATGTACACGGGGTTCATTGATGCCTCTCCTCGCTGATTTTCTGCCACTAACAGCGCTTATGCTCGAGCAGCGCTTTTGGTTCAAAAAATTTTTCGATTTTTCGCCGTTTATGCAAAAATCAGGCCCACTTGTCATGCCGGGCCCTTGATTTATTTTAACATTATACCGGCTAACGGCTTCTGAATATTTCCTAGATTTGTATCCAACGCCGCCGCCGCGACAATGCATCTGGCCGGATTTGGTGCCATGAAGGCAGTGAAAATTTTTTTGTAAGCTTTGTAAGCGTTTCGTCATAAAAGATATGAACGCGTGTTATAGTATTCCTGAAAACGAGGTTGCCATGACAGCAGCAACACAGCCATTACAGCCAGAGGGTGCCATGAAAGTCCTGATCGTTGAAGACAGCCCGGATGATAGGGAGCTGTTCCGCCGCGCCCTGCAGTGGCAGGACGGGCCCGTGGAATTTTTCGAAGCCGGGAACGTGCATGACGGCCTTGCCCTCGCGCAGAAGGAGAAGATGGATTGCATCCTCGTCGACTATAAATTGCCTGACGGGGACGGCATGTGCTTTATCCATTCCCTGCGCAGCCAGCAGCTGGCGGGGCAGGCCGCAATCGTCATGGTGACAGGACAGGGCGAGGAAAAGACCGCCGTCGAGGCCATGAAGCTGGGCGCGCATGATTACATCACCAAGGACAGCATCCCCGACGGCTTCTTCCGCCAGAGCGTCATCAACGCGATCGAGCGCGCGCGCCTGAAAAAAGAAATCGCCAATTACCAGAGCGAGCTGGTGCGCTCGAACGCCGCGCTGTCGGAATTTACGCATACTGCGGCGCATGACCTGAAAGCGCCGCTGCGCCATATCGCGTCCTATTGCGGGCTGCTGCAGGAGGACGAAAGCGAGAGGCTCAGCGAAGAGGGCAAGGGCTACGTCAAACGCCTCATCGTCAACGCCAACCGCCTGCAAAAGCTGGTGGAAAACCTGCTGAACTATTCCGAAGTGATGAACGCGAAGGACGAGCGCGAACCCGTCGACTGCAACACGGTGGTGGCCGAGGCGCTTGAAATCCACGAGCAGGACATCAAGGAAAAGGGTGCTAAAATAAAGCTGGGCCAGCTGCCCGTCATACAGGCGAATGCGATGTGCATGAAGCAGCTGTTCCAGAACCTGATCTCGAACGCGCTGAAATATTCCGCCAAGGACCGCGCGCCGGAAATTTCCATCGCC
>CAZNRN010000083.1:0-2715 GCA_964575605.1 uncultured Micavibrio sp.
TGCCAGTCCTCGGCGATCAGGTTGGTGTGGCCGTAGCGGGCACCGGGGATCATGGGACGTCCTCCCTCGGGTGAGTCGTGGCGTGGGACGGGGCGCCAGCGGGTGTGACGCCTCCAAGGGACAGAAGCGTCACCGCCGCGCCACACCCGACACCCGGGCCGGCGCCGGCGTTGCGAGGGCGCGCGGTAGCGGTCAGTGCCGCGTCGCCGCCCGGAAGATCGCCACCAGCCTCTCATCCTTCCGCTCCCGGGCGAGGTCCTCCGCGCGCTGGCCGGCGCTCGACTTGATGCCGGGATCGGCCCCGCGCTCGAGCAGGAAGTGCACGAACGCCGCCTCGTCCTCGCGGAGCGGACGATAGGCCTCGGTGCGGTTGGTGGTGCCGCGCTGGGCGATCAGGTGCAGGATCGTCCCCCGGGTGCGGTTCGGGAGCACGCAGGTGGCGACGTTCAGGTCGGCACCGCCCTCGAGCGCCGCGAGGACCACGTACTGCGTCGCCTCGAGCTTCGGGGCCCTGTACTCCGGCGTTTGGTCGCGCCGGTCCGCCCAGGCGCGAAAGGCCAGGCAGACGGCGGAGTCGCCCCAGGGCATGACCCCGGACGCCGGCACCTTGGCCCGCACCAGCAGGGTGATCGCGTCGGATGTCAGGTCCTGTGCGGCCGAAGCCACGATCGGGCTGAGCCCCGGGCGGTCCGGCGGGACGGCCGGCGCGCCGATCGCGAGCAGGGCACCCAGCACCGTCGCGCG
Organism: uncultured Micavibrio sp.; assembly: GCA_964575605.1. Lineage (GTDB taxonomy): Bacteria > Pseudomonadota > Alphaproteobacteria > Micavibrionales > UBA2020 > JAPWJZ01. Next base: position 745 of record CAZNRN010000083.1, read on the forward strand.
GCCGTAGCCGGCCGAGGGACTGGTCGCGGCGCGCTCGACGAGCGCATAGCCGTGATCGCTTGCGCCCGTCACCCGGGCCGCCACCCCAGCATCCGCGAGCATCGCGCGCACCACCGCGCCCTTGCCGAGGTCGACGGCGCGCTGGACCAGGGAAGGGCCGCCGGGGCCGCTGCCGTACACGTCCAGGCCGCCGCGCATCAGGATCGCCATCTCCTCGCCATCATCGAAGTCGATTACGGCCGCGACGAGCGCCCCGTCGCTGGCCGGCGCGGCGGCGCCGCGCGCGCGCAACAAGGGCACCGCCGAGGGGAAGCGCCGGTACGCGTGCAGCAGCAGCGACATGCCGTCGTACGTCACGTTCGGATCGGCGCCGGCGTTGAGCACGGCCTCGAACAGGGCGGCGCGGTGCTCCATCACCGCGTAGTGCAGGGTCGGCGGGCCGCTCTGCAGCCGCCGGTCGGCGTTCCGGCCGGCGCGCCGGGTGATCTCCAGGAGCAGGGCCTCGGTGCCGGGCCCCGAGGCGGTGATCGCGACGTCCCCCGCCGCGGCGAACCAGCTGGTGTCCGGTCCCGCAATCAGCGCCTGGGCGACCGCGAGGTTGCGCCCGACGATGGCCGCCGTGATCACGTCCGCAGCCGTGATGCCGGACCCCGGCGCCAGCAGGCCGGGCACCAGGGCGGGGGAGCCGGTCTTCGCCACCCACTCCAGCAGTCGCTGGCGCGACTCGCCCGCCGGCTTGGGGCCGGCAGTGACCAGCAGGCCCAGCACCTCGGCACTCCTGGCCCGGGGGCGGTTCGTCTCGAGGTCCTCCCCCTTCGCCACGAGGTCGGTCCCCGGCGCGGACAACATCGCGCGTACCATGGCCGCGTTGTCGAGGTTCACCGCGATGCCAAGCGCGGAGGGCTCCGTGAGGCCGTGGAAGAGGGCATCACCCCCCGCCGTGAGGGCGGTCCGCGCGCCGGCGAGGTCGTTGGCCCTGGCGGCGCGCAGCAGCGCGGCCGTCGCCGGCGCACGCCGGAAGAGCGCGGAAATGGACAGCCGCACGGCGGCCGGCACCGCATTGACGATCGAGTCCACCGCCGACGGGCCCATCGTGCGGCGGACGAAGGCGGCCGCATTGGCCGCCACCGCGGTCACCCCGCTGGCGTTGCGCAAACCGACGTCGGCGCCCCGGGCCAGCAATTCTCGCACGATCCGCTCGCGCCCCGCGGCGGCCGCGGCCAGGAGCGGCGGGATCGGGGCCCCCTCCTCGTTGACGACCGCGCCGTTGGCCAGCAGGGCGATCACCACCTGCTCCTGCCCGCACAGGGATGCCAGCGCGAGCAGGCTCAGGCCGTTGGCGTTGCGCCGGTTCGGGCTGGCCCCCGCGGCGAGGAGCGCGATGGCGGCGGAGGGATTGTTGAAGCGGGCCGCCATGGAGAGGGCGGTCTCGCCGGCCGCGTCACTCGCCTCGGCGGAGGCGCCCTCGCGGAGGAGGCGTTCCACCTCGACGTGATTGGCACCCTCGGCCACCGCCGCGAACAGGCGGAAGTCGCGCTCAGGCATCTGCGCCTGATCCGGCGTGCGCGCAAGGCGCTCCCGGACGAGGCCGGTCCCCGAGCCCAGCGGGCGTGACGCGCACAGGAATGGTTGTCGGGTGACGGGACCCGCCTGCGACGCGAGCACGCCCGGGGCGGGCAGGAGCGCCAGGAAGGCGGCCACGAAGCTTCGCGTGCGCACGGGGAACTCGGGCGGGGAGGGGTGGCCGAAGCTACCGGTCGCGGAGGGGGGCGGCAAGCGGCGTCAGTCCTGCGGCCGGTAGTCCCGTCGCGAGCGGCGCAATGCCGGCGCGCCGCTCTGTCAGGGCGGGAGCCAACCTCGCGTCGCGGTCTGCGGCTCGCCGCCCGGCCGCTTCCCCGGGGGCAGGTCCCCCGGCCGACGCCTACCCCCACCCTCCATCGCCCCCTAAATTCCCCGCTGTGAACGATTTCC
>CAZNRN010000084.1:0-2709 GCA_964575605.1 uncultured Micavibrio sp.
CCACATTCCACTTAAACGTCCCGGAGCGCGCCCAACTCGACCCGCCGACGATTTCGCCGGATGAAATTTGCGATGCCATCGACTTGGCACTTGACGAGCAGCCCTTAACCGCTACCAACGACTTTGATCGAATGAAGGCCTCCCTTCGAGATTGGATGGAAATCTTCACCTCTCATTTTCCCGCCAGCTCCCTTCGCGCCAGCGCATGTTCTGCGAAATGAAAATTATGGATGGCCACGCATTTTTGATACCACTCCTTTGCGGCCGCGCTTCCACCCGTCGATCGAATCTTTTCCGCAATGTAAAAGTACGCTTCGCATCGCTGGTCGTCATTGGTTGCAAAGGCAAGGAAGGCATCCTGGTCGATAATTCCTGCAACGTATGCCACAAGATGATTCTGCCAGGATTGTTTTGGCCAGCGCTCCGCTAACTCCGATGTCATAGCGGCGGCCGAATCGCCCTTCTGCTGCGCGCTCCGCGACTGTGCCGTCCAATGCAGCAGATGAGCATAGACTTCCAAAGAGTCTCTTTCTATCGCTTGTGTGAAATCAGCAATCGCCGCGTTGTAATCTCCCTTGGAAAAATGTACCAGTCCTCTTTGAACGAATGGCCACGATCGGGTGGAGTCTGATTGAATGGCCGCATTGCAATCCTTGATCGCCGCTTCGACCTCTCCCGCGTGAAAATGAATGCTGCATTGCACCACCAGCGCCGGTCCCGGGTCGCGCATCTTGTCCCGAACTTGGGCGATGGCCTTGAGTCCCGGTTCGAACTCCTGCTTCGCTACGTAGACATTTCCCAGATTCTCAACGGCACTGCTGTCGTTCGGATCAATGGCCAGAGCCTTTTGCAGATACTCCAGCGCCTTGTCGAATTCCTTGCTTTGCAGGGCCAGCCGTCCGAGATTGGCCAGCGCCTTCGCATGACGCGGATTGAGTTGAAGCGCCTTCTTGAACGCACGACGGGCTTCCTCATTCTTACCCAGTTCAAACAACACGCTTCCATAATTGTTCCATACCCGCGGGTCATCGGTGCCAAGCTTCGTAAGCCGCTCATACGTCGCCGCGGCCTCGACGAATTGCTTGGCATTAATATGACTCACCCCAAGATCATAAAGGTAGGGGGCATGATCCGGATCGATTTCCAGCGCTTGCCGGTAAAAGGAAATGGCATCTTCGTGACGCCCCTGCTTGTTGAACAGTTTGGCCATGTTGCTGTAGGCATCACCAAACTCGGGTTGCAGATCAATCGCGCGCTGATAGGCTTTCCTTGCTTGGTCGAACTGTTTGAGTTTCGAATGCGCATTTCCCAGGTTGTTCCAGGCTGCGGGCACTCCCGGCACTTTCTTGATGGCCGGCAACAGCAAGTCGATGGCCGCTTGCGCATCGCGGTCGGTGTCTTTTCCGATCAATTGGTTCGCGCGGTTGATCGCTGCATAGATGTCCGTGGGATCTGCCGCCAGGTATCGCTGATGCGCCGCAGCCGCTTCATCTGTTTTTCCTTGAGATTCCAAGGCGTTCGCGATTGCCGCCCAGACTCGAATATCATCCGGGGTCAGTTCAAGCTTTTTGCGAAACGCTCTTTCGGCCTCGTCCGGCTTTCCGGTCTCCCGGTATGCAACACCCAATGCCTGCCATACTCCCGGAGACTTCGCGCCGGTATCCTCCGACGAGAGTTTGATCAGCGCCGCAATCGGCCCACCCCACTCCCCCGTGAACAGTCCTTCCATTTTGGCCATTTCGGCCCGAACCTCAACGTTATCGCTGTCGATGCCCTCAGCTTTATCAAAGAAATCCAGCGCTGATTTGAAATCAAACGATTCAAGCTTGACCCGTCCTGCTTCAACCAGGGCGAGCGCCATACCCGGTGCGCTGCTCAACTTGTTGGCGGTTTCAAAATCAGCAAGGGCCTCCACGTCAAGCCTCGACTTCTCTTCTGCATCCGTGAACGGGCGCAGCTTGCGCCGTGCACGACCCCGTTCATAAAGCAATTGGGGATCTTGAGGCGAAGCCGTCACATTCTTATCGCATTGGGCAAGCTCGGACCGGAATCGCTCGCGCATTTGCGCCGTTGTCTCTTCCAGCGGCTGAGATGTCGACGGTGGCTGCGACTGCGACGCTGCCTGCGGCGGTGACTGCGTTTCGGTCGACGCTGCAGGATCGGTGGCTTTTTCCTGGCGCGAACACCCTCCAAAGACACTCACGAGAACGAACAGGCATGACACAAAACCGACTCGCGCCGCGCGAAATCCGAATCGGCTCCGGGCGTGTGTCGAAGGGTATTTGAAACTCTGATCGCACAGTTGGCTTTCGGGAATTGAATGGTCCATTGCTGTTCGCTCCAAGTTGAATATTCCGCACACGTGTGCGCCGAAACATCAAAAATGAAACTACCAATCTAGTTTCTGATGGATAACTGCACAACTGCGAGGTCTATTCTGCGATGAAAACCTATTTTGGAACCGGCGCGGGAACCCCTTCTCCCACCTCCCGCTAAAGGAATACTTTCCCGCCACATCCACCGTACCTCTTACCTTCTCCGTGCCCGTTTTCCGTAATTCGCAATTCGTACTTCGTAATTTCTTTCCCCCCGCGGCGCGCAAATCCACAATCGAACATGGTGTCTATATCCATGGAGAAATCTCCGCCCTCGACCCCCACCCGTTGTGCCTTCCCCCCAACCGTCTAAGCTGTACGCGGACAAGGAGGA
>CAZNRN010000085.1:0-2693 GCA_964575605.1 uncultured Micavibrio sp.
CCCGAGCGCGCGGCCGCGAGCGCGAACGCAAGCGCCCCGCGGATCGGACGGATGCCGCCATCGAGCGTGAGCTCTCCCGCGGCCGCGATGCCGCGCAACGACTCCGGGCGGATGCGCTTGAGCGCGAGCAGGAGCCCGAGCGCGATCGGAAGATCGAACGCCGCGCCCTCCTTCCGAAGCTCCGCCGGCGCGAGGTTCACCGTGAAGCGACGCTCGTTGAGCTTGGCGTCGAGCCCCTTGAACGCCGCTTGAATGCGCTCGCGGCTCTCGCGCACCGCGGTGTCGGGCAGACCGACCAGCGCGATGCTCGGATACCCCGACTCCGCCGCGACCTGCACCTCGACCGGCAGCGCATCGACGCCCGACAGCGTGAAGGAGTCGACCACCGCGCGGCCTGGGCCGCGAGACTTCCGCTTTCGCACGCGCTCCATCGACATGACCTCGCTCGCAGAGGCATGAACCGTTCGTGCCGAGCCACGGCCGGAACGCTCCCGCACATGAGGTAGTCGCACCACCACATCGCCCCGCGTCCGGCCGTCGGCCCGCCAACATCTACACGAGAGGCGAAGCCGATTCCGTGCCGCGCGAACGGCTAGTGTCTAGGGTGGGATCGAAGTAGAGCGAGCGAAGGGAAGCGGAGCGCGCGAGCGATCAGTCGACGCCGGTTCGGTAGAGCTTTAACAGCTCGCGATCGGAGAGCATCGTCTCGCTGCGTGTGCCGAGGAAATAGACCGCCGACGCGCCGTCCCAGGCGACCGGCCGATCGACCAGCATGTAGTCGAACCACTTCCAGAAGAACGCCGTGAAGTGGACGAAAATACGAGCGAGAGCGCGAGCCGGGCCGCGTCCGGCCACCGCGCGCCAGAAATACCGATGCGCCCAACCGAGCGCCATCCCAGGGCCGCAGCTCGAGCCGCTCTCGATCTCGGAGAAGCGGCGGAAGAGCCGGCGATGCCCCAGCCAGGTGAAGCGCATGAAGTCGTACCGCCCGCCGTGCACTCCTTGCATGAAGGCGGTCTCCGCATAGACCACGCCTCCCGGCTTCAGCACGCGATGGATCTCGTCCACACAGCGATAGGGATCGAGGACATGCTCGAGCACCGCTTGCACGATCACGCCGTCAAAGGTCCCCTCGGCGAAGGGAATGTCGTGTCCATCGCAGATCAGGTGCACGCGATCGGAGAGGGCGATGTCGGTTTCGACCACACGGAGCCGCGGGCTCGCCACGACTTCTTCCATCCCCGAGCCGACGATGCTGCCGCCGAGAACGAGGACGACCGGCTTCGTGGCGCGATCGACCACGTGGCGTTCGAAGAGAGCGAAATTCCGCTTCGCTTTCACGTTCACGCTGATCTCGGGCACCACGCGACGAAGCGCGCGCAGGAGCGGATGCCGGGGCTTCTTGAAGTAGGTCTCGCGGTCCTGCGTGTAGTCGGCCAGGTCGAAGAGGCTCTTCTCCTCCGCGATCAAGATCGGCACGCCGTCGACGATCGGATACCGGCGACCACATTCGACGCAGGCGAGCCCAGCGAAGCGCTGGTCCGGATCCGCGGAGCCCTGCGTGGGACCTACATCACGGGAGAGGCTCCCGCGGCAAGCAGGGCAACAGAGCTGTGCAACGAGGTCAGGATCGAGCCGGACTGAGGGAATGGCGATCTCCTTGGCCACGTGGTGGGTTCCGCTCGCACCGCCGGACAGCGTAGACTATCGGCCGGGCTTCGGATTCTAGAGAAGACATCGGACGGGGGCAAAGCGGGATCGAGCTTTCCGCGACGCATCCCCGCGTCCGCATCGCCGACTCAGGTTCGCTCCGGCTCGGGCCAGGATCGGAAAATGAAGCTCCTCATCACCATAGACACAGAAGAAGACGATGCTTGGGCCGGAAGGTCCGCGGTCACGACCGAGAACGTGACGTGTATCCCGCGTTTCCAGGCCTTGGCCACGCGCTACGGGTGGAAGCCGACCTGGCTCTGCACCGAGCCGGTCCTGAGGGACCTTCGCCTCCGGGACGCGCTGGGCCAGGTGGTGGCCGACGGCAACGCGGAGGTGGGGGCCCACCTACATCCGTGGAATTGCCCTCCCTTTCCGGGCGACGAATTGCCCGACCAGTCGGAGCAGTTCTACGCGACGGAGATCCCACCGGAGGAGTTCAGGGCCAAGCTCGATCGAGTCGTCGAGGCGACGCTGCACGCCTTCGGGATCGGACCGACCAGCTATCGCGCCGGTCGCTGGGGCTTCGACCAGCGCCAAATCCCCCATCTGCTCGACTGCGGCATCCGGGTCGATTGCTCCGTCACCCCGCGGATTTCGTGGCGCAGGCAGATCGGCAAGCGCGGCGGCCAAGGTGGACCCGACTTCCGAGGCGCCCCGAGCGAACCCTACTGGGTCGACGCCGAGGACGTGCGTAACCCGGGCATGACAGAGCTCCTGGAGCTGCCGATGACGGTCCTCTTCTCGGGCGGCCCGCTCGCTCGATGGCAGGGTGCCTGGCAATGGGTCGACCGAGTCCGCTACACTCCGCCCGGCAAGCTCATGCACCGATTCGGATGGACGGCGAAGCCCTTCCGGGCGAAGCACGACACGGACCTGGGAGAGCTCTTGGGCATGGTTGACACCGCGCGGGCAGGATCGCTCCCCTATGTCATGTTGATGTTCCACAGCTCGGAGCTGATGCCAGGCGGTTCGCCCTACAA
>CAZNRN010000086.1:0-2640 GCA_964575605.1 uncultured Micavibrio sp.
ACCGCGTCACCGGCCTCGCGCAGGGCGATGCCCAGATCGGTCAGGGCGAACGCGCGCTCCAGGCTCGCGTCGGTGTCCTCGAGCAGCGCGACCGCCTCGTGCAGCGCCGCGAGGCGCTCGTCGCCGTCGCGCACCATCGCCTCGTGGCGCAGCGCGATGCCGAGGGCGGTCGGCGCGCCCCACGCGCGCGACGCCGCCACGCATGCCTGCGCGACCTCGGCGGCGGCCTCGCGCTCGCCGGCGAGCACGAGCGCGCGGACCAGCGGCGGGCGCCAGTCGAACTGGCCGAGCAGGACGCCGACTGGCGCCATCGCGGCCTCCACCGCGCGGAGGTGGTCGAGGGCCGCGGCCGCCCGGCCTCGCGCGAGCGCCAGCTCGGCGTGCGCGAGGTCGAGCGCGCCGCCATCGGATCCCTGTCGCAGCTCGGCGGCGCGTTCGGGCGACACCTGCAGCGCGGCCTGCGCGGCGTCGAGCCGGCCCAGGTCGATGAGGCTGCGGACGAGGATGCAGCGCGTCGCGGCGGCGTACAGGCCCCAGCCCTGCGCTTCGGCGTCGAGCGCGAGGGTCGCCTCGGCGACGGCTTCGGCCAGCGCGCCGATCCGCTGGCGGTGCGCGCTCACGCCGTACGTCGCGGTGGCCGCTGCGAGCGCCAGGCCGCGCTCGCGCGCCGTCTCGCGCACCCGGGTGTAGACCTCGTCGGCCCTGGGGCGCGCGTCGGCCTCCATGAAGACGGCGGTGCACGAGTAGATGGTCGGGTCCTCGGGGCCCACGGTCTCCAGCAGCGCCCCGTCGCCCCACGCGCGCTCGGCCAGCTCGCGGGCGGTCGCGTGGTCGCCGCCCTGGAGCATCATGCCGCCGGCGAGATGGGCCAGGGCCATCCGCTCGCCGGCGCCGGCCGGGTCGGTCATGTCGAGGATCGTCGAGACGATCGCCTGCATCGCCTCCGCGCCCTCGTCGGCGTTCCACAGCGCCGCGCCGGCCCAGCTCGCGCGCAGCTCGGCGGCGAGCCCGGGATCGATGTCGGTCGCCTCGGCGGCGCCGTGGGCGAACGCGGCGGCGGCCTCGGCGAAGCGGCCCTGGTGCATCAGCGCGCGGCCCAGCCCGAGCCGCAGGTCCGCGCGGGCGACCGGGTCGGGCGTGCGCGAGATCGCCAGGTCGAAGCGCGCGGCGGCCGCCGGCGTGCCCGCCGCGGCCTCGGCACGCGCGAGCCGGACGATCGTGTCGTCGTGCGCGCCGGGCTCCTCGAGCGCGCGGGAGAGCAGCCGGGCCGCCGTGTCGTGCTGGCCCAGGTCGGACGCCCGTGCGGCAGCGCCCCGGAGCACGTCCCCCGCCCACGCCTCGCCCGCGGGCGCGGACGCGACGAGGTGCGCGGCGACCTGCTCGTCGGGCGCTCCGGCGGCGTGGAGCACGCGCGCGGCCTCGCCGTGGCCACGGGCGCGCTCGAGCGGCTCGAGGTGATCGCGGACCGCCTGGCCGACGATCGGGTGGGCGAAGCTCACGTCGTCGCCGGTGCTGCGCAGCACGCCGTCCTGGGTCAGCGCGACGGCGAGGTCGACCGTCGTGCCGGGGTCCACCCGCGCGAGCGCGGCGACGTCGGCGAGCCGCGCGGCGTCGCCGAGGATCGCCAGCGCGCGGACGACGCGGGTCGCCTCGGGGCCGTGACGCCCGAGGGCGAGCAGGACCGCCTCGGCGACCGCTGCGGGGCCGACGCCGCGCAGCCGGTCGCCGCCCTCGTCGGTGGCCGGGATGTCGCGCTCGGCGGCGACCATCAGCAGCTCGCGGACGAACAGGGGGTTGCCTCCGGCCGCCTGCGTGCACGCCTCGACGAAGCCCGGAGCCGCCCCGGCCAGCCCGGCGTCGGCGATGAGGAGGCCGACGCCCGCGCGGGTCAGCGGCTCGGGCTGCAGGCGCGAGGCGGCCGGAAGCGCCCGCAGGTGCTGCAGCACGTCCGCTGCCGCACCATGCGCCGGACGGTGCGCGACGACGAGCGCCACCGGAAGGTCCTCGATCCGCGCGGCGAGGTAGGCCAGCGCGCGCAGCGACGGCTCGTCGGCGAGGTGCGCGTCATCGACGAGCAGCGCGAGGGGCGCGCGCTCGGAGAGGCCGACGAGCAGCCAGAGCAACCCGTGCTGCACCGACGTCGCCGACCCCGCCTGCGCGTCCTCGATGAGCGGGCGGACGAGCGCCGCGGCGCCCTGGAGCAGCTCCTCGCGTTCCTGGGCGCCGGCGCGGCGCAGGATCGGGTCGATGAGCTGCCGGACGACGCCGAAGGGCATGTCCTGCTCGAGGATGCGGCCCGTCGCGCGCAGGACCTGCACGTCGGCCGCCGCGGCGTCGGCGGCGGTCGCGGCCAGCAGGCGGGTCTTGCCGATCCCGCCCTCGCCCTCGACCAGCACGAGGCCGCCGCGCTCGGCGCGGGCGCTCGCCAGCGCGGCGCGGAGCGCTTCCAGCTCGGTGTCGCGTTCGATGAGCCGGGTCTCGGCGGGCGGCTGCACGGAAGTGTCCATCGATCCGGGCCCGTACCCCGCGTTCCCGCTGGTAGAACCGTGAAGGCTCGCGCCGGCGCTTCATGCGAGCATCCGGGACATGACCCCCCGCGAGCCGATGACCCGGACCTACCGGGCCGCCATGACCGTCTGC
>CAZNRN010000087.1:0-2581 GCA_964575605.1 uncultured Micavibrio sp.
CAGATGCGGTCTGCTGCCAAAGAGTAATTGTTTCTGTTGCGGTCTCTAACGACTCGCCGTGGAAGCGACTCCCGTATATCACGGGCTGGTTGTTGTTGTCGAAGGCAAGGTCAAGGGCTCCGACTAAGAGTCCGTCGTGGCTGACGTCGCCGTCGTCCAGGAATACCAGTCCCCATGCTCCCCCCGATGCACGCTTCAAGGCACGCATCCGGTATGGAAAATCCGGATGGCTGCCCAGCAAGACGTAGCAGTTACCAGTGTTATCTTCTTGAATATCGGTAAGATAACTCCAATTCTCAACGGTGTTCCAGTTAAGGCTCTCGACCAGGACTGAGCCGCTCTCATTACTCGCTAAGTAAAAGGCCTCTCCGATCACTGTTTCTGGATCAGGAACGGCAATTGATAGCAAAGCCAACCACCTTGTTTGCCTGACCTGTTGACTAGCAATAATCCCAGTTCCGCGCGGTGTGCCACTAAAGCTGCTTTCCTCATCAGTAAAGAGCTTAGAAACACTCCAGACGCCATCCTCCTGGCGCTCTAGTATGAAGGTCCAGGAGTGAAAGTCAGAGCCTGCAATGTGATATCCCAAGCAGATAATCACAGGCTGATCGTCTTTCCCCCATAATAGATGCAGGTTTGAAACGGTTGGCGTCACTTCTGGGTTGCCGGTCAACTCATACCAAACTGGTTCGTCCTGCGCGCTGGCCCGTTCCTTTGTCCAAGAGCCATCGTTGTTGCGCCGTGCAATGTATGTGCCGTAGGTCTCAGGATCGTATTCGCCCATACCAGCAATAACGAGCTGCCCAGTGGAAGGTTCGAGTTTCATATCATCGATGTTAAGCCAGTCCACCCCTCCCCAGGGGGGATCATTGGCTTCTTCTGTAGCGTCGATTATCGAGTCTTCAATCCACCCCGCCAACCCAAGTTGAGTCTCGGCAGCATTCGACTCTAGGCCAAAGTTGTCCACAACCTGGACTGTCGGATGGTAGTAGCTATCCGCTGGCTGAGTGTATTTGGCCGTCAGCTCTGTGACAGTAGCGCCCGGCGTTATCTCCACGACCTTACCACTGCTGCTCTGCACTGGAGGATCGGGATCAAGCGTGCTGTAGTCCACGGTCCCATCACCGTCCAGGTCCCAGCGGTACTCGACGATAGTGCCATCGAAGTCCACGCAGGCGGAAGCATCCATCGTTATCACGGCTGGCGCTCCGGCAAAGTCAGGGGTGACAGTCAGGTTGGCGATGGGGGCCTGATTCACTTCCCCGGTTTCCACATCAATGCTCAGCACAGGGCTGCGCTGGCCTTCGGAGTTGGACTCGAAATCCCAGCTGGTGACGAAGTACTGATAGACGCCAGTTTCAAACTCGCCACTGCCACCGCTGTCCGGGCTGTTCTCGTAGTCATAGCGCACGGGCTGTGCCGCAGGCACGCTGGACGGGTGTTTGAGCGTGACATGGCTGTCCTCGCTGCCAGGGCTGGGGGGCGGCCCGGAAAGTGCCTCCTGCAACACGAAGCCGCTGTCGGTTGGACCCTTGCGATACACACGGTAGCCATAGATGCGCTGCTGGTAGTGCACCGCAATCGGTGTCAGATCCTGTACCGTGATCTTGCCATCGGCGTTGCCGTCCACCCGCGCCAGAGCCCAGTTAGCGGCGCCGCTGCTGGCTCCCCCCGATGTGTCATCCGGGTCCCCGGTTGGCCAGTGTTTCAGTCCGCCGTGCAGCGCGGGTGCGTCATAGCTGACACTGCTCTGGAACTCCAGGCCGATAGGAGTCAGGTCGTTGACCGCCACGATGCCGTTGCCGTCATAGTCGCCCTGGTGCCGCTCTGTCCACTTGAGCTGGATCCCCGTCGGCGGCAGTACTCCGCCGCCCTGGCCATCCGGCGGCCCATCGGGGTCGACCAAGCTGGCGGACAGATCAAAGACAGCGTTCTCAGTGCCGCTGGCCGCTGCCGCGGTGACCTTCGCCGGGTCGATACCGAGGCGGGCGAACTCAGCCTGCAGCAGTGCTTCGAGCTGAGCAGCTGTAGGAGTTTCGCCAGAGGCAGGATCAAAGGCCGGGGTAGTGCTTTCATCTTGCAGCCGGCGTGCTGCCGCGCCGCCTGAACAGGCGGCGAGGGCCAGGATCAGCAAGACCAAAGCTGCGAAACTCAGGCAGCGCATCGTGGGGAAATCATACCGCAATGGCAGCTCAGGGCAGCGCGCTGACCGGATGAACCGGAGCGCTGGCGTCCTCGCCTGTATTCGTCCGGAATACGGATTCCGATCCAAAAATGGAGCTAACAGAGTTAGCAGAGCCTAACTGAGGAAAGCGAACAACTTCCTGGTTAGCATGCTCAGGCTTGACGGTGTGGCAAGCTTTTGCCTGTCTTGGACTCTGTTGAACTCTGTTGACTCGGTTAACTCCTTTTGGATCGGAATCCGGAATACGGGACACAGTCCCGCGCTCCAAAAGAGCTGACGGGCCCAAAGGACTCCTTTGGCCGGCGTAGCCCAGGCCGCCGCGGCGCTTGCGCAAGGCGGAGAATCCGCCAGTCCCGCGCTGCACAAAGAAACGGGGCCGCTTTCGCGACCCCGTCT